>NC_007798.1:0-600000 GCF_000013165.1 Neorickettsia sennetsu str. Miyayama
AATATGCGATTAAATGAGAATATCGTTCATTTAAAGTTAAATGAGGTAGATGTAAATGATTTTCAGCCTCGTAAAGTTTTCGATGAGGCGTCTATTGCAGAATTGGAAGAATCTATCAAGAGAAATGGCTTGATACAGCCGATAATAGTTAGAAAATTTGGTGAAAGATACAAGCTAATTGCTGGTGAAAGACGTCTTAGAGCTATGAGAAACTTGGGAGCGGAAACGATCCCATCTATTGTTAGGGACTTTACAGATAAGACTTCCCTTGAAGTTGCTATAGTAGAAAATATACAGAGAAAGGATTTAACGCCATTAGAAGAAGCAGAGGCATACAAAAGACTCATCGACGAATTTAATTATAAGCATGTAGAGTTGGCAAGTATAGTTGGTAAAAGTCGATCTCATGTTACAAACCATCTCAGGATACTTTCTTTACCAAAGAGAATAAAAGAACTTTTAGAAGAAAATAGAATCTCGCTTGGGCATGTTAAGTTACTAACGAATGTGGAAGATAGCGAGAAAATGGCGGAAAAGATAGCTCGCCTCTCACTAAGTGTAAGACAAGCTGAAAACCTCTTGAGGGATGCGCGCAAAAAAAATAACCCTCATGCAAATAAGAAAAGTCATGAACTATGTATGTTGGAAAAAAAAATTTCAGAGAGGTTAGGGATGAAAGTAACAATAACTGACAGTGAAAGGAAAAATGGAAATGTTAAAATTACCTTTAAAAACTTAGATGAGCTCCAGGATATTCTAGAGAGACTAAGTTAATGAAACATATTTAGGATTGTGATAACATATGAACCATTGGAAATGTAGTCGGTCTGGATTAAATTATGTTCTATAGTAATGGACTCCTTTCAAAATTAAAGCACTCCTTTTTCGGAGAAAGCACGAAGAAGGAAGCTACATTTAGTTTATACTACTCTTCTTTCA
Source organism: Neorickettsia sennetsu str. Miyayama (assembly GCF_000013165.1). Lineage (NCBI taxonomy): Bacteria > Pseudomonadati > Pseudomonadota > Alphaproteobacteria > Rickettsiales > Anaplasmataceae > Ehrlichia > Ehrlichia sennetsu. The sequence continues at coordinate 940 of NC_007798.1, forward strand.
AAAGGATATTTCATACTGATATTGCAAATAGGTTTTCAAAAGCTGAGAAATTTATCTTAACAACGAATAGAAATTTCTATCATAAAGATAGGGTAGTTAAAATCCCCGCTTTGGGTGATATTGATAACAAGACTGCGCGCAAATCCACCAGGGGAAAACTGGAGATTTCAATCAGTGGCAAAACATACACGCTTGAACGGGTCAAAATAGGAGGAGGTCAGACTGCCAGAGGAAAAGGATTATACGAGATAAAAGGGTTAAATAGAGGCATCATGACGACTGCAAGAAAGGATTCTGCAGTTTATTGCCTGTGGCTAGATCCGGATAACAGAGTCTCAGACGAGTATAATACTGAGGGGAATCTTAAAATGTTTTTCAATGGCCCAGTGAAAGCATTTAGTCCTGTTGTTAGGAATCCAAGAGATAGAAGTATTAACATCCTATGTACTCTTATATCTTTTCCGATCTATACTGCAACTCTGGTCGCAAAATACTCTGTCTATTTCGCACTGGAGTTAGTTTCCGGAGTACTAGTTAATGTGGTAACACGGGTCGTTTTTCCATTATCTTTTTTTATTTTTTCCTCTTTTTTTTTAACGCTTGGACTAGTTGGACTACCTCTAATGGGTCCGGATAAAAGAAAAGGATACTTAGGAAACTATCGAGCTGTTCTACATATTTCTCGCGATATGTTTCTCATGGGGACAATGAGTTACATAAAGAGTGCTCTTCTTGAGTCGAATAGCATAGACAAAAAATTAGAGGGTATGGCAGATGGCTCCCTCAACATGTCGGATTATGAGAAGAGAAACTTGGGATTAAAAAAGGTTGTACTCAGTTCACTTAATGTAGCGTCTGTAGGGTTTAATGGTCTTCTGGCTGTGGTAAGAGGAGCGGTTAATATTAGTTGTTCTTTTTCTCGGGCGCTCGCGAGCTTTTTGATCGGAATTTTAACTCTAAATGCGGATTACTTTTACGCAGGTTCGTTTCTGATAAAACAGCCCTTCTGTGAAATGCGAGATGATTTTCGTGTTTTAGCTGGTAAGGAGGTAGATCCTACATGTTATGCGGATCAGATAATTTCTTTTAATGAACGTGCATTTACAGCAACAGTTAACGGACGTGAAGAGAGCCCTATACCTGATAGTAGTAAAAAACTACCTGGGATAGCTACTCTTGGATTAGACCTTAAAGACGCGGGTTTCTCAGAAGCTAAAGCGGGAGGGTATGATTTTGTTCCATACAGTTGCAAGGCTGCATCTAGAAATCTCTAGTAAAGAACTAACCGATTTGTCTCTTAAGCGGCGTTGCTTTCTCTATACGGAAGCCTTATTTTAACGACGGTGCCGCTTCCCTCCTTGCTTTCAATCTCGAATACTCCACCCATCAACTCTACCAGTTTCTTGCTAAGTGGTAACCCTATTCCAGCTCCGTCGTATTTTCTTGATAGCTCCGTATTTGATTGGCCAAATACAGAGAGTGCCTTTGCTATATCTTTTTCTGGTATACCAACACCATTATCTGAAATTTCAATTTCAATCTCTGAAGGTAATCTGATTATAGAAATTCTTATTAAGCCATCTTCATTCGTGAATTTTATCGAGTTTGAAAGTATATTTAGGATTACTTGTTTTACCCTCTTATGATCGCTTTTGATAAGTATCTTATTTGAAAAGAAACTCTTCACTATTTTTATCTCTTTTCTTTTAGTTGTTGTCATCCTGATACAAGTCTCAGTCAAGCGTACTAAATCAAACAATGTTGGTTTTATTTCCAAGTTGTTTAACTCTGACTTTGAAAAATCGAGAATGTCGTTAATCAAATTTAACAGGTGATTCCCTGAATAATAGATATCATTTGCATATTCTCTATGTTCAGTACCAAGCACTTCTGCTGTGCGTATCAGATCTGAGAAACCTATTATTGCGTTTAAAGGTGTTTTTAGTTCGTGACTAACATTCGCTAGAAATTGTGATTTTTGGGAACTTATTTCTTCTATACTTTCTTTGGCTTTTTTTAGTTTCGTGTTTATCGAAAACTGTTCGTTCAAGACCTTAGAGCTTTCCCTGATTTTCATTACGCTCCAGAAAAATAAGGATGAGCAAATGAACAATACGACAAGTGTGAAGCCTATCCATGTAATGCGGAAAGGCCTTATAAGGCTCTTTGCATCGTATGTAATTTCAATAACCGACGGGGGATTTTCTTCTGGGTTCAAAGCCACTGTGACTACTATATTTCCCGCGTTGTCGATAGAGGTGGAAGAAATATTGTTATTTAGGTCATGATTATACGGATGGTGTGCATGTTCTAGATATTTGTTGAGACTAAAAACTCTTGTTTCACCTTTGTAAAATATTTCAACTTGAATAACATCCAGTGGTTCAAAAAGTAACTTCGCTTCGCTCTCAAAGTACATGAATTGAGGCTTTTCATACATTTTTGTAGGCTCAAAGTCATACATTTCAAGCATAAAGGAGTATTTTTCCCATATTAGTCTATTAAAAATATTCCTAATATTCACCGCATTCCTCTCTGTGCTGCTTTCGAGAAGGGTTTTTTCTGTCTTTATATACCCAAGGAAAGAAGTCAGTAGTATTGTCACTACAATGAGGATGAACGACTTTATATAGTTAAACATTTTGAGTAGCGATCAAGTTAGCGATTAAAGTATATAACTTTTTGTTTAAATCACAGAGATGTACGATTACGTAGTAGTTGGGGGAGGGATAGAATCTTTTTTGTTATGTTTTCTGATTTTATACAATACTGGAAGAAGCAACATAGCCTTTGTTACGAAAAGTCCACCTGACATGTCCAAGGACTCTTCATTATCGAAGGTGGGGCTTAGACATGTTAGTACATCGGAATACACAAATTTCCTTTCAAAATTTCATATAAACGCTTTTTCTAGGAGTGTCCCTTCAGGTGGATGGAATGGAATAGATAGGGCACTGAGAACGCACGAAAAATATTGGCTAAAAAAACGGCTTCTAGAAAGGCGTTTTTTTTATCAAAATTTAGATTACAAATTAAAAAACTTGGCATTTAAAGGTCCTCTCTTGTGGAAAAAGTTTTTATCTAGCCATCCAGAATTTTCTACAGATATTGATTTAATCGAAGGCATCTATGCGATCTCCAATCACTGTGAAAGTGGTAAAGGTAGCACACAGCCACTAAGAATAGATGACATAGAAAGGAATTTAATTTGTGGAAGAAGTGTATCTTTCGAAAGTGACGGATTTAGCTTTAACTCGCTTAAATTTTGCAAAAAAATAGGAGATTTCTTAAGTAAAAATGGAATTAGTTTTTTTTACAATACTGAGATTTCAAAGATAGATTTTGCCAGCAATAAGAAGCTTAAGTATGTGATTTCATCACGTGGCGAAATTTTCCATGGGAAAAACTATTTTATTGCCATAGGAGCCAACTCTTTTGGTTATAATGACTATTTCAATTTACGAAAATTAACTCAACCAATTGTTGGTGCATGGTACCTTGTACATGATGTGAATCTCAAACATCCGTGCAAGTATAATAACTATGTTGGTCCAACCCTGACTTTTTGGCAAAACTACACTCCGGTTTCCTATAACGATTTTATCAAATCTGAAAATCCCAACTCTCAAGATGGGAAAAAAGCTGTAGTTGTAGGTACCGGTTGTATGTGGAAAGGGTCAATTTATGGTAGTGGTCATTTAAATGTCGAGTTTATCAAAAGAAACGAGAGACTTATAAAAGATTTATTTCCTGGAAAGGAAGTAACTCTACTTGATGGAAACTGCCCAAGGAATCTTTCATATAATTCTTTACCAATTATTAATCACGGCGATAGCTTAAGTGGGAAGTATCTTTCTGTATCTGGTTCTGGAACATTTACAACTGCAAATGCAGTGAATTCAGCATCTGAAGCGGTCGAATTTTTTCTTAACAACAGACGACGCTAGACTCCGTTCTCCCAGTGTAGCCTCACGTACTTTAACAAGAAAACTACTTCCAGCCGTTCTGGTCGGCCATGTACACAGCTGCCGACATATACGGAAAGATTTTTGAGAGACTTGATGAATCAACTTTGTAGTCCCCCCAATTTTTTAAGATTTCCGGGATTTCAACAGACGCTACAACAGGATACTCGTAGTTTCTACTGACATATAGCTTCTGTGCTTCCTCAGTTACCATATACTCGAGAAATTTTTTTGCATTTTCCTTATGCTTCGCATTTTTTGCAACCCCAGCACCGCTTATATTCACAAATGTGCCCCTATTCTCCTGATTCGGGAATATTACGCCCACTCTCTGTGCAACTTTTTTGTGTGTTTCTTTGTCGGATGACAAAATCCTAGCCAGGTAGTAACTGTTCACTACAGTCAAGTCTCCTTCTCCAGATGCTACGCCTTTAATCTGATCGGTATCACCTCCATATGGTGGTCTAGCCATATTCCTAACGATGCCTTTTATCCATGCCTCAGCTTTTTCCTCACCGTTAGCAAGTATTACAGATGCTATAAGAGATCGGTTGTATGGAGAATTAGATGATCTGAGCAAAAGCCTATCTTTCCACTTGGAATCGGCTAAATCTTCGTAATTCCTAATCTCAGAAGGATCTACTCTCTCCTTCGAATAAACTATAACTGCCATGCGTCGCGTTAGTCCAAACCAATAGCAGTCTCTTAGTTCTGGTGGTAAGGCATTTTCCAATACAGTAGAGGATATACACTGGAGGAGTCCTTCAGCTTCTGCTAGAGCCAGATTTATCACGTCAGCTGCCAAAAAGACGTCTGCTGATGTGTTAACTCCTTCACTCTTCATTCTTGAAATTAACTTCGTTGCATCGTCTGTTATATAGTTCACTTTTATGCCGGTACGTTCAGCGAAAGATGCAAAAAGATCTTTCACCATCTCCTCCTTCCTTGAAGAATAAATGTTAACAACATTCTCCTTTGATTGAGGGGCTTTATTTTCTGCAGGAACAGGCTTTTCATACAGAAAAAACAGCACGCTGACTAAAATTACTGGTACTAAGTAATACAGTTTTTTATACACTGTCGAACCTCCTCTGATGGCAGAGATTGTGGTGCATGATTGTACATAGTGTCTTCTCCAAAATGCAACAAGCAGCAATTTTATCCTTCCACTCCTTTTGCCTTGACCTGGAAAGAGAGCTAAGTAAAATCATCACGTCACTAGTTGACGACGACTCATCACACATAAGAATCGGCTTCCTAGTTACCTCACTTAATTTTTGAGCAAATTTATCTATAAAATCTAACCATCCGTTGTTCCTAATATGTGAAAATGGTGTGCCGACAATTATCCCTGAAAAATCTGAAACGACTTTCATAATATGAAAGGCATCAGCACCTCTTCCGTGGGAGGTGAACTGAAAATAGTTCTGTATATACCTGAGTTCGGGATCACTGACCGCAACACCTACGATACGCCTTCCAGGATCAATGGATATAACCCTTCCTGCTTCAATAGCACCCAAGAATTTTTGCAGGTCGAAGGTTATCATCTACTTCCTATTGGTATTCGACTAAAGGTAACCTGGGTCTACCGCGCAGAAAACAGCCTAAAAGCCCATATGCGCAAGCTTCGACGCATGAAATACACAAAACTGCTTCCGCAGAGGCTGTTTAGCGTGTATCTATGAGGTCCACCCGGACGTTACAAGAGAAATGCTAACAAAAATATTTAAAAAATCAAGAAGCAAAGCTTGCCCCAATAGCAGAAGCCAACTAGGCGGTGAGTGTCTATATAATACATATACAGAACTCTGGAGCGGGAGAGACTACAGTGCATTTGCCCAAAAAGCGTACATAAGAAATGTGATCGCCTCACGTGCAATCAGTATAGTAGCAGTGGCCGCCTCTTCTGTTCCTATACAACTTTTTGAATGTAGTGGGACGGAGAAGAAACGTTGCTTAGTCTCTCATCCGCTCAATGAGCTATTAAACGAGCCTAATCCCAATATGTCAAGAGTAACATTGATAAAAAATGCTGTTATGTACAAGCTAATCAGCGGAAATTTATACCTTCTTAAGATCGGGAACGGTTTACCAAAAGAACTGCACCTTCTAAGACCTGATAGGGTCACAGTTATACCAGGAAGTGATTGTTTACCTTTGGGATACAGATATCGAGTTGGAAACTACGAAAGGGAATATTATATGAACAAAATCACTGGGGACTGTGATGTTCTACACATAAAGAATTTTCACCCGTATAACGACTGGTATGGATTATCGCCAGTAGAGGCGGCAATGTACAGCATAGATCAACATAATCAGGCTAGTCTTTGGAACCAAGCTATGCTCAAAAATGGTGCTAGGCCCAGCGGAGCGTTTATATCAAAATCTAAGGAGCCAATGCCACAAGAACAGTTCAAACGTTTAAGCAGACAACTTGGAGACTGTTCCGGTGCTGAAAATGCAGGAAAAGCTATTCTTATAGAGGGAGGGATAGAGTGGAAAGAAATGAGCATCTCTCCAAAGGAAATGGATTTTCTTCAAAGTAAGTACAATTCCGCCAGAGAGATAGCGTTGGCATTTGGTGTACCGCCACAATTACTGGGAATACCGGGAGACAACACATATAGCAACTTAATAGAAGCTAGACTATCCCTATGGGAAGAAACAGTTCTCCCTATACTCGATGAAATAGTGCATAGCTTAAATGTTTGGCTTACTCCGGTTTTTGGAGATAATTTAGAGTTCGCGTACGAAAAAGATGGTATAGACGCGCTATCCAAGAAGAGAGAAAAACTTTGGGATTGTGTAGAAAAGGCATCTTTTTTGACAATCAATGAAAAAAGGCAAGTATTTGGTTATTCCACTATGGAGGGTAAAGACGAAATAGTAGAGTCGTAATAAAAATTTTAAATAGAATATGTTTCAAGAGCTTGGGGGTTTAAAGGGTATTACTCCTTGAATTACCCCAAGGCTGATTTGTTGTTGCTATTTTATTTACTATTCTTTACGTGGTTCCACCAAATCTCCGAGAACATAGTCGGGTTTTTTATCTCCATCTAAGTCTACTCCAAGATAAGACGGCGTCCTCAATACATGTATGTCCGGGAGTTTATCACCGGTAAGGTCAATCCCTATCGTTATATGGAGTACTTCGAGAAACACTACAAGCAACACAGAGATAAAAATTATCCAAAGAGATCTTTTCTTTAATAAGAGTGCTACCAAACTTGATATGTTCATTTCGCTATCCAAGAATCACGACCTGATTATAGGACAGCCAGCTAGGGTTGGGGCAGCAGTATTTTTAGCTAAGGGATTTTAGTAGTTCTTCCTTGTTTTCATGAAGATATAAATATGCCGATGCCATGCTCGTTAGACCAGCTATCCAGATGAAAAATGTCGGAAGAATATCTGGGATCCATTCCTTGTTTAGGAGATAAAGAAGTATAGCAACCATCTGGGATATTGTCTTTAGTTTACCAAATCTATTTACAGGAAATGCCACACTGTCACGAGCAAGATATTCCCTTAGTCCAGCAATAAACAGCTCTCTACAAATGATCATGATTGCGGGAATCAGTTGGACTCCCGTTATGTACTGCATATGTACCAACATAACAATAGCTGTAGAGACAATCATTTTATCGGCTATCGGGTCAAGAAGTTTTCCAAGCTTTGATTGAGCCTTTAGCGTCCTAGCGAGGTACCCGTCAAAAAAGTCTGTCAGACTTGCGATTGAGAAAATTCCTACGGTTATCACCCAAGAAAATCTGGATTGAATATAAAAACTTAAGCAGAATACTGGGATAATGGCTATCCTTAAAGCGGTAAGTAAGTTAGGAAGGTCCTTCATAGGGAAAATGGCAATAGAGAATAGTCCAAAGGTTCCTTAACAGCCACAAACCCTACCACCTAATTGCTGATCTTGAAAGTTTTTTGTGAGACCTTGACCACAAATTTTACCAACTTCTTACGGAGACCCATACTTATCGCAAGCTTGCTGTATACATATTGCAGTGAGTATACCACACGTGCTAGAAGTACCGTATCCGCGTGTAAAATATGAATGGGCATACTTTGTTTTTCGCTTGTACTGGTTGCAATCTTCTCATCTTTTAGGGTTGTTTCGTGTAGGAATGTTGTGCACGCGGTTTTGTACTTAGTCCTTGCCTTTTTTACTTCTTCGGTACTTCTGTTAGTATCTGGCTTGGAAGTTCTCTCGTTAATGCTTCTTGTTGTATACGTTGGTGCAATAGCGATCTTGTTCCTGTTTGTTGTCATGATGCTCAATTCAGATGATTTCGAGAAGGGTATAGGAATGTCCGTAGCAAAGTATGTGGGTTTACTTTTTATGGCCTTGCTTCCGTTTTTTTTGGTTCTGTCTTCGTATGATGACACACAGCAAGAGCGTGCTTATATAGGCATAAAAGATATAGGTGCAGTGCTTTATACGGATTACGTATATCTTTTTCATCTTTCGGGAGTAGTGCTTCTACTTGCGATGGTAGCGGCAATCAGTATTGCTTTGCCAAGTAAAAGGGACACTAAATGCCAGGTGGTTAAAGAGCAAATTTCTAGGTCTTCTGTCGTGAGACTTTTGAACGTGCCTTCAGGAAAAGGTGTAGATTACGACTGACCCCTTCTGCTAAGTCTCAACGGATTGGAATTTGATTTCATATCTTGAGCAACTTTTTGGTTTTGCGTTACCTGGCTGTGGTTGGTATTTCTAAATCTTCCAATTGGGAAAAGCTTATCCGTCCGTTATTTTGGCACTGAGCAAATTTCTCCAGTTTCGCATTACTTGAGGTGTAAAATCGTATGAGATTTTGTTAGACTTGTCATGTTTCCATTATGTAGAATCTCGTGAGTCCTAGTTTTGCGCTCTTTTTTGTTTCTACCTGTTTCTTTTCTATTGGACTTTTTGGTGTGCTGACATCGACCAGGAATGTAGTAACAATGCTTTTGGCGGTAGAAATTATGTTGCTTGGTGCAATACTTAGCTTCTGTAGTACTTCTTTCAATGCTATAGGAGGACAAGTTTTTTCCATCCTAGTGATTACAGTCGCTGCAGCTGAAGCTGCGGTAGCACTTGCAGTGGTTGTTTCGTATTTTAGGAAAGCCGGAAATGTGGATGTAAAAAAACTTAATAAATTGGGACATTGAGTTCGTCATTGTTTTTTTATTGTGTTGGTAAGTTCCGTTGTTTTGGAGTTTAGGAAGTCCTATAGTGTAGAAATGGAGGGACGTGATAAATCATAGTATTGACGGTAGTTATTGTTCAGTACCGCATATTCCCACTTTGGTGGTTAGTTTTTAACTGGCTTTTTGAGTTTACTTTGGGGGTTCATTATCTATGATAATTGGTTGTCCGCCCTGAGAAGTGGTGTGTATTCTTGTTCTCTTTGAGCAAGTTTCTGTGCGCTTGTCTATGTTCTCTGGATTAAATGTCGAACATTTTGCGTATGTTGAGTTATTCGATAGTTTTCCTGCCCTTGTTGTCATGTTTGTTATGCTGTTTTTTTATCAGGTGTAGGGAATCGGTCTGCCTACAGCTATTGAGCTCGTTCTTGATAGGTCTTGCTGCCATTTCTTCTTGGAGTCTGTTTTTTACACTTGAAGATGGTGAAGCTTTTTTGCTTCCTCTTTTTGAATGGATTTCCGTTGGATCATTGCAAGCCCTTTTTAGGGTGAACATAGATAAATTAACGGTGCTGATGTTCGTAGTTGTTAATACCGTTTCGTTTGTCGTGCACTGTTACTCAATCGCGTACATGAAGAATGATCCTTGCAAGTCCAGGTTTTTCGCATACCTCTCCCTCTTTACTTTCGCCATGCTTGTCCTTGTTTCCGCGGGTGATTTGCTACAGCTCTTTTTAGGGTGGGAAGGCGTCGGAGTTTGTTCCTACCTTCTTATAGGATTTTGGTTCAGGAAGGAGTCTGCCAATGTTGCTTCTATGAAGGCTTTTCTCGTTAACAGAGTTGGAGATTTTTGTTTCTTAATAGGAATTTTCTCAGTATACAAAATTTTCGGAACACTAGAGTTAAAGGGGATTATTTCAGATGTTGGTTTCCACTCAGGTGAAACAATTTTGGGTTTTGATTCTCTTACCTTTATCTGTTTGATGCTCTTTATTGGTTGCATGAGTAAATCCGCTCAGCTGGGCTTACATACCTGGCTTCCTGATGCAATGGAGGGTCCTACACCAGTATCGGCACTTATCCATGCAGCAACTATGGTTACTGCTGGTGTATTTCTTCTAGCAAGATTGTCTCCACTGTTTGAGTGTACTGAACTGGTAAGGCACATAATTATGTGGGTTGGTGTGTCTACAGCCGCTTTTGGATCTGTAGTTGCGCTTTGTCAGGATGATATAAAAAGAATTATAGCCTACTCAACTTGCAGTCAGCTTGGGTATATGTTTGCTGCATGTGGTGCATCGGCGTATGGATTGGCTATCTTCCATTTATCCACACATGCTTTCTTTAAAGCACTACTCTTTTTGTGTGCCGGTAACGTAATTCATTCCGTTGGTGGGGAACAAGATGTGCATAAAATGGGTGCATTGAGAAATAAAATCTTCTCCACCTATTGCATGATGATTATAGGAAGTCTCGCTTTGTGTGGAATTTTTCCATTTGCTGGGTTCTATTCAAAAGACTTAATAATTTCCTCCCTCTCCCATGCGGAGATCCCGTTTATTTTGTTAATACTCACAGCTTTTTGCACTTCTGTATATTCATGCAGGCTGCTTATGCTTGTGTTCTTTGGTGAACAGAACTTCAGTCTTAAGAAGTTTCACTCTCCTCCTGTGGGCATGGTTTTGCCGCTTGCGCCGCTGGTTCTCCTTTCGCTTATTTCTGGTTATCTTGGGGTGAAGCTTTTAGTAAACTCTTCATTTTGGGTGCAAACTGGCTTAGTTTTCCGGCAAGTTACGGAAATGCATGGGTTGGTGCATTTCCTTCCTTTGATTTTTGCTTTAGCTGGTTTCTTTGTGGTTTTTGTTCTTGAGGGTAGAAGAATTTCCTTGCCCAGAATATTTGTTTGTTTGTCGCTCTTTACACTCTTGTCATTTCTTTTAAATTTTTATTTAGGTGTGGTGTCATTTATTTTCTCGATCGGACTTATATTAGTTAATCGCAGTGGCGTTATTCTAAACCTTTTCAAAAGGGTCCTGAGTTGCGGATTTTACTTTGACAAAATATATAGAGTTTTATTTGTTGGTCCGTTAACACACTGTAGTAGGTTCTTCTGGAAGGTGATTGACATTGGGTGTATTAACCTCGTACCTGCACTGCTTGCTAGGCTTTCACAGAAACTTTCATCTGGCGTTCTGGCATTGCAAACTGGTCTTTTATGCCACACCGTGCTCTTTTTCTTTCTAGGTATACTGTTTTTATTTTGGGTTATGTAACCATCTCCATGTTCTTTTGTCGTGTAGTTGGATGGACAGAGGAGAAGACTCTACTTTACTTTCACACGTAATTATAAGAATTTATACTAATTTAGACTACTATTTCGGGTATATTATTAAGATCTATAAAACCCGGAGAAACAAATGAAGCTTGGCAATTCTTGCTCGTTTAATGAGATCAGGGCATCTGTTTTGGATCAAAACACAGAGCTTTTGAGCGACCTTCTCGATAAGTTGCAGACTGATGCCCTATTTAGAATGGTTGATAGCAATGGTGATATGATTCTCCACATTGCTTGCAACGCAGGTAATGTTAAAGCAGTTCTCGCTGCTTTGGAGAGCGGTGCAGATCTAAACGCGAGAAATGAAAGTGCTGGAGATACACCTCTACACATTGCAATGAGAAGAGGGAACGTCGTCATAATAATGCACTTGCTTAACAATGGAGCTTCGGTTACAGAGAAAAATTTCTCTGGCAACACACCTATACACGAGGCAGTCATTTCTAAAGTGGAAAAGAAAATACTGAAAAGGGTCGTAGAAAGTTTTGTATCAACTGAGGCATCAAGTGAGCATTCTTCTCTACTGAATAAAGCCGGTAAAACGCCAATGGATATTGCAACTGAAATGAACGACTCTGAAATTATCAGTACACTCATGCCCCTTGAAACTGCACTTACGCGAAAAAAGCGTTTTTCGAATTCAGATAAATCTCAAATCCGTCCCAATGATTTTCATTGTGGTAACTGAAAGGGTAGTTTCTGAGAAAGATCACTTATCCACAGTAGAGTTTTTTTAGCTCTTCCAGATCTAAGTCCTTCTCTATTGTGTGTCTTATTCTTTCCATGAGTTTATTCATAAAGTATATGTTGTGGTAGGTGATCATATTGAACGCGATGTTCTCTTTGACAGAGAGCAAATAGTTTAGGTAGCCGCAAGAGTAAGTCTCACAGATTTTACAATCGCAGGATTCATCGATTGATGAATCGGAGTTTTTGAAGATATTGTTTCTGAGATTTATGTATTCCCTGCCGTTGTTTTCTGGGTGGGAAGAGTATTTTATTAGAGCTCCTCCATGCCGGGCTATTCTAGTTGGGTGGACACAATCAAAGGTGTCCACTCCCATACTAACACCCGTAAAAATATCAGATATGCCACCTATTCCAAGTAGATGAATAGGTCTTTCTCTGTTTAGGTTTGTTACAGACATCTCCACGACCTCTTTCATTTCTTCTTTAGTTCTTCCAAGAGAGCCACCTATTGCATTTCCAAAAAGTTCCCGACTGTTGTTGAACTCGACGCTTTCCTTTCTTAAATCTTCAAAGGTTCCTCCATGTATAATTCCGTAGACTCCTTGCCATGCTTTTCGATTTTTTTCTGCGTATGTGAGACTCCTGTCTGCCCATCTTTTATTTCTTTCTAGGGCTTCCTTATTGTATTCTCTATCCAACGAGAATTTAGTACATTCATCCAGCACAACAATTAGGTCTGCTCCGAGTTTTATTTGAACGTCCATCGATTTTTCAGGGGATAGGAAAAACTTTGCTCCATCGTAGTAAGATTTGCAGGTTATTCCTTCTTCTGATATTGCAAGAATGCCGGAACTGTTGAATGCCTTGGAGTATTTTCTTTTCAGTTCTTGTATATTTGTCTCATCTTTTGTATTTAGGCTGAAGGCTTGAAAACCTCCAGAATCGGTTAACATTGGTCCATTCCACCCCATGAACTTCTGTATTCCACCGGCTTTTTCTATATGCTCTCCTCCGGGTTTAAGCATCAAGTGGTAGGTATTTGACAGTATTACTTGAGATCCGGCTTCTTTGACTTGGTGTATTTCCAAGCCTTTTATTGCTGCTCGGGTTGCACAAAATATGAAAGCTGGTGTGTGTATCACTCCATGCTTAGTTGTTATTTTACCTCTCCTCGAGCGGGTTTTTCCATTTTCTAGGTAATTGAATCGAGGGAAAACTTCTGATTCGTGCATTTCGTCTTAAGTACTCACTATTTGCAGAGTTTTATTATAGCTTCACGAGCGTTTCGCACCAAAAAGTGGAAAGACTAAGCATCTAAGATCTTTTTGAACGCAAGGACTCCGTACTAGCAAAATTCTGTTTAAAGTATCAACCGCTGGTATCTCATTGCGACTTCATGGATATCTCCTTCCAAAAATGGAGAGATTGAGTGTTCAGTACCTTTTGTATGCAAACGCTATCAGGTATTAGGAAGATTTTACTATTTTGATAGTTTTCAAAAGGGCTGTTTCCAATAAAGTTCTTTCTTGTCTTTACCGTGTTAGAGGAAAGCTCGTGAATTGCGACAAGACTAGGTCAATGAGTGACTCTCCTTCAGTGAAAGAACCTTCTCATACAGTACACTTGTAATGGAGCGGATGCTTGATCTACAGGCTAAGCAACTCAGAGGTAATTCTAATACTTTAACAAAAACCAACCTCGCCGGCGTTTTTGTAGTAGGGACGCGACGAACCTAATACTTCAACCACCAGAGACCGACCACATCAAACGTGGTGAGACTTGTGTAACCCAAATAGTTACCACCTTAAATGCCAGAAATATGCAAGCCCGCAATATCGAAAGTTGAAAGGCCACCGTTACTATACTTATCTTATGCAACTGTTCGCACTTTCAACGTAGGAAACTCATGCAGCCTCAGCATAGTAAGCAACCAAACCACTGCGTCTGCGACGTATCCTGCAGGACACAGATAAAGCATGTATCACACACTAAGTGCAAATAGATACACGCAGCGCACGTAACAGCAAAAGCCATCGCTGCGCTGCACACCTGTTTTATGAAGTGTGGATAAACGAATCACACTTTCTGATCACTTACTGTCCTCGTCTTTTACCTCCTCATATTCAGGATCTACGACTCTTTCTCCTTCTTCTGTGCTGTCATTCTTAGGCGAGGGGTCATTGGATGCACTTTGTGATTCTTTATACATTGCCTCACCCAGTTTCATAGAAACCTTAGAGAGAGCATCGGTTTTTTCCTTAATCAGGGAAGCATCATCTTTTGCTAAAACACTCTTAAGATCACTAATTGCATCATCTATACTTTGTTTATCCGATGAACTAATCTTACTACCGTATTCAGAAAGTGACTTCTCGGTAGAGTGAATCAAGCTTTCCGCGCTATTTTTCGCTTCAACCAGCTCTCTTCTCTTTTTGTCTTCATCGGCTTTCGAAGCAGCCTCATCTACCATTTTCTTAATTTCTTCTTCTGTCAAACCACCGGAAGCTTGTATCTTCACCGTTTGCTCTTTTCCAGTACCTTTATCCTTTGCCGATACATGCACTATTCCATTTGCATCGATGTCGAATGTCACTTCGATCTGTGGCATTCCGCGCGGTGCAGGGGGAATACCTTCCAAGCTAAATTGTCCCAAAAGCTTGTTATCACTAGCCATCTGCCTTTCTCCCTGGAAGACTCTGATTGTCACGGCAGACTGATTGTCCTCTGCAGTGGAAAATGTTTGTGATCTCTTAGTTGGGATTGTCGTGTTACGGTCTATGAGCTTCGTGAAGACACCTCCCAATGTTTCTATGCCCAGGGAAAGTGGTGTGACGTCCAGCAGTACTATATCTTGTGCATCACTTCCACCAGCTAATATATTTGCTTGTATCGCAGCACCGATGGCTACAACTTCATCCGGGTTTACACCTTTGTGTGGCTCCTTACCAAAGAATTCAGTTACTTTTTTGACCACAGCTGGCATTCTTGTCATCCCACCTACAAGAACAACCTCATTGATCTCCTCTCTTTTGAGCCCCGAATCCTTCAGAGCCTTTTTGCAAGGTTCTATTGTTCTATCGATAAGATCAGAAACAAGGGATTCAAGTTTTGCTCTGGTGAACTTCACATTCAGGTGTTTAGGACCTGCAGCGTCAGCAGTAATGTATGGAAGATTAATATCTGTTTCCTGGGTACTAGATAGCTCTTTTTTTGCTTTCTCTGCTGCTTCCTTGAGTCTCTGTAGAGCGAGTGGATCATTCTTAAGATCCATGCCATTTTCTTTCTTAAATTCTTCAACTAGGAAGTTAAGTATCATCCTGTCAAAATCCTCACCTCCCAGATGGGTATCACCGTTTGTTGCTTTTACCTCAAAGACTCCGTCACCAAGCTCTAGAATTGAAACATCGAAAGTTCCACCACCTAAGTCAAATACAGCAATATTCTTTGTTGTGGCAGTTTTATCCAAACCATAAGCTAGTGCTGCGGCTGTGGGTTCGTTTATAATCCTAAGGACTTCTAGTCCAGCTATTCTTCCTGCATCTTTTGTTGCTTGACGTTGTGCATCGTCAAAATAAGCTGGTACTGTAATCACAGCTTTAGTGACTTTTTTGCCAGTATAGGTCTCAGCTGCTTCTTTTAGTTTGATCAGTACATTTGCACCTATTTGACTTGGAGAATAAGATTTACCTCCTGCCTCGATCCATGCATCACCGTTTTTTGCCTCTATAATCTTGTACGGATAGTCCCTCTGTATTCCCTTGATAACGTTGTCCTTAAAGCGTCTTCCTATAAGTCGCTTGGAAGCAACGATTGTGTTCTTAGCATTTGTAACAGCCTGCCTCTGTGCCGGAGCACCAACAAGAGTCTGACCATCTGATGTAAATGCAACCACCGAAGGTGTAGTTCTTGCTCCCTCCGCGTTTTCTATAACTTTATCCTTGATAGCTACACATGAGTTTGTAGTTCCTAAGTCTATACCTATTGCTATTTCGCCCGCCATAAAAGTGTCTTATTATTTTTTCCCACGGAACTATATGTAATTGTGAAGTCCCTGAATTACAAGATAAGGCATCACCAATGTTTTTAAGGTTCTGTTTGTTGAAGCCTCGAATGGGCTTTCTCAGTAACTGCGTTAACCTAATATATGTTTCCCGTGTGAGGCCGTTTTTCACCTCCTATTCGTGTGTTCATTTTTAACGGGTAGTTTTCTAGGTCTTTATGCGCTACAAGGCAATAGTTGAATATGTTGGTACTGGTTTTTCTGGCTGGCAGAAACAAATGTCCGCTCCATCTGTGCAGGAAGAGTTGGAATCAGTCCTCAGTTTTTTGTTAAAGGAGAAAATAGCAGTTAATGTTGCTGGAAGAACAGATGCAGGAGTGCACGCTCTCGGACAGGTCTTTCATTTTGATGCACGTGAATCTACTTTGCAGCCTTTTCAAATAGTAAATGCGGTAAATTATCATTTGAAAGAGAAGTTAATAGTTCTGCTGAAGATAGAGATTGTTGATGAAACCTTTGATGCCAGATTTTCTGCTATTAGGAGACACTATCAATACAAAATCACAAACAGAAAGACACCACTGGCAGTATTTAAAAACCGCTCCTGGCATGTGCCGCAGACTTTAAATCTGGATCTCATTAGGGAGCAAGCTCAATATCTTGTTGGAAAACACGATTTTCAGAGTTTTCGTTCATCCAAATGTGGTGCTTCTAACGCTATTAGGACCCTAGATAGGTTGGAAGTTGAGAAAAACGGAGAGGAAATGATTTTTCATGCCTCTGCTAAGTCGTTTTTGCATCATCAGGTGCGGATAATGGTTGGTACTTTGGTTGCCATTGCATCTGGAAAACTCATGAGTGTTACAGAAATTCTCTCTAAGAAGAATCGTCGTTACGCTGGCCCGACTGCTCCTCCATGTGGTTTATATCTCCTGAAAGTGGATTATTAGAGCAAATGCAATCCATACTTGTATAAGTAAGAAAGATGTAGGTATAAATAGACTTCGTTAATCTTCTATGCTAGGATAGAAGCAGAGTGTATTTTCAGTATATTAGATACTTTGGTATCCTTGCGAAGCAGAAATGGCTGCTCGTTGGGGAAGAATTGGCACGTCCACACGTGTTGGTTCTCTGTGCGATGTTTTCTTACGAGGTAGTTTATCTGGAATTAGGTCTTGGAGTATTTTCCGCTAAAAGGGTGTTTCACGGAATTGTTGGAAGAATTGTCCTCGTGAGTGGGTGCGTGTGGGGCGTCTGTTTTCGTGCCTTCATGATAGATGTGGTCCCCTTTTAAATTGCTCCAAAGATTAGAGGTACCATTTATGACAGTCCGTGGTTTACTCGTGAGAACCCATATTAAATATTTATCGTTTATCAGTGAGTATAAAGGTTTGAATTATCGGTTCGAGGGTAGCAAAAACAGATTGGTATGTAAACTTACTGATTGCAGTGATCTAGGATGGTGTGATTCCGGGGTGTTGTTGCAGCACCTTACCTTCATTTGTGGTGCTTTTGGGGGGTTCTTTCTGCTTATGTTGCCGGTGTGGGGTTGGTAAAAAAAATAGTTTGTGCGTATTGCACCACGTGCGCGAAGGGTATGTAGTTGTAGATGGGTACTAGTTGGTTCCTGTTCTACCACCGTCATCGCGGGATCGAGTGAAAAAGTCCTCTTGCAGGAGGGGAATGATGTACACAAAGATATGTGAAGCAATTAAAAGTTCGGACATTCTTACTTTAAGGTGTCTAATGCAAGAGGCAGGATTGGAGGAAGCGAACGGTACTGCCTCAGCACAAGGTCGACCTCTCTGGTCCATGGTTGATTCTGATGGGCGTAGTGTTCTGCAAGTTGCTGTAGAAAGTCAAAATACAGGTGTGCTTAAATGCGTGATGGAGGCACTACCCGGTAACTGCTTAGTAGATCTGTGTGCTAAGAAGACAAGTACGAGCCATCCTTTTTTCCCTGAAAGCACCCCACTGCACACCGCAATTGCAGTTGGGCGCATGGAAGTCCTGGAGTCACTACTACGCGGAATGTTAAGCGCGCGTGGACAAAATGGTAAACCGCCATCTAGTACTGTGGTTGTTTGGCATACGGCTGATGCAAATGGGCGAACACCTTTAGCCGCCGCATTGGCCACCGGCAAGCTAGAGATTGTGAAGCTAGTCCTTGGAGCAATAAAGACTCTGGAGCGAGATATGCAGACGGCTAGAGGAGATCGTGTACCACTGGTCCCCGGTATTCTTCAAATTGATGATATCAGAGTTAGGGGTGATAACGGACTTAATATGGCTGTATCTACAGGTAATGTGGGTATAGTTGAGGTTCTGATCGATGCTCTGACTCCTGAGGAGCTGGCACCTATACTAACAAGGTGTAATTTAGTGGGTGACACTGCACTTGACCAGGCCGCGCGTGCAGGAAATGTAGACATTGTGAGGCTTTTAGTCAAAAAGCTGGGGGATTTGTATGAGCCGTGGGTTAGTACACCTTTCCAGGTTGTTGTGGAGTCCTGCGCGGAGAGTAAATACAAAGGGAATGGAGCGCAAGTTCCAGAGCACTTTTCAATGCGTCTTTTGGGTAACGCAGTTTCGAGTGGTAATGCTCAAGTTGTTAAGGAAGTTTTAGGACCTCTGTCTATCGAAGAGCGGTATAAGCTGTTGAGTCGTACCAGTTGGGGTTATCCTTACCCTGCACTACACCTGGCATTCTCCTCAGGGGCACACGAATGCGTAAAAATAATGCTTGACTCGCTTGTTGCTTGTCCTGGTGGAGGTACGAAGTATGTGTCAAAAGTTCTTGCTCAACGTTCCGGTGGGCTTACTCCGCTGCATTGTGCCGTTGATGCCAAGTCAGTTGCGGTAGTACAAGGGTACGGACTACCGAAGGGGGTCCTGTTCGGGCTACTTACGGCTGGAGGCTCGTCCTGTTCTCCTGAAGGACCTGTTTACGTGCCTGATGGTATGAATCCACTTCAAGCTATGCTTGCTGGTCCTACTGGTGATGGGAATCCTGTTCCTGGGGCAGTTGGTGTAATTAGGGCTATGCTGGATCTTTTAGAAGGGGATGCAGTTTTGATGCAGCGTGTGCTTTCTTCAATGGATGCGGGAGGACGTAACACTCTGTACACTTTTGCAAGTCTTGTAGGTTCAAGGGGTGTTTCTGCCACTGACTTTGTGACTATGCTCAACTACCTTGAAGGCAGAGTAAACCTCAGGACTTTACTCGAGCAAAAAAACATGACGGAGGATGTCTCTACACTTGATGTTGTTCACGAAGCGGAACACAATTTGTACAGTTGGGGTTTTAGTCTGAACGATCATGTTTCCCAAGCGTTAAATAGACAAAGAGGAGTTTCAAAGAGCCGGGCTTCCAGGTTAAAGGTAGCGGGTGATGCTGCAGTGTTATCCAGTTTTTTCTTGTCCTGCATATCAGGGCTTATTGTGGTATGTAGCGCCCTTTATAATGTATGTTCTACGGGAGTTAAAAAGAAAAGCGCTGGATTTACCGTATTTGAAATAGCATACATTGTATTTGCTTTCTCTGTCGTTATGCTTCTCCTCACTTTTTTCTGTATAACTCCAGGTATGCACGGTGCAGCTAATCGGTGTGCTGTGATAACAGGCGATCCTAGAGTAAACATCCCTGAGCCGAGTTTTAATGACGGGATATCGATATGCGCAAACACAGAGATCCAATTCAGACCTGAAGACGTCGAGAAAATAGAAATGGAAAGGTTGCATCTTAGAAGCAAAAGAGACCCAATGGCGGTCTTTTCTTCATCTCCTTCTCTTTCCTCCTCCGCTCTGAGTGCACGACCTGTACCTGGTTTGCTTGTTGAACAGTTGAGTGCCTTCCATGTACGCGATCCGGGCCACCACTGTTGTTCTACATCTGAGAATGAGGGATCCTATGCGTTGGAGGAGTCTCCTGGTACAGGGATACAGGGTTTGGCAGCGGAGGGACTATGTGATGAACAACAGAAAGGCGTTGCTGAGTAATCGACTCTCATTCTAAGGGTGGGTCTATAAAGACGCATTGTGTGACTTTTGTAAGTGGGTTTGTGTGAGATGAGTTTCTCCCAAGTGCTATGCGGCACTAAGTACTGGCCTTGTTTGTGGAGCGTGTTTGCACTGTAATTGAGCACTATTCCAGAACACGTAGATAGCTA
Organism: Neorickettsia sennetsu str. Miyayama; assembly: GCF_000013165.1. Taxonomy (NCBI): domain Bacteria; kingdom Pseudomonadati; phylum Pseudomonadota; class Alphaproteobacteria; order Rickettsiales; family Anaplasmataceae; genus Ehrlichia; species Ehrlichia sennetsu. The sequence goes on from NC_007798.1 coordinate 21,244, forward strand.
GTCTAGGTGCTTGTTTTATCCGGAGCTACCTTTCTTAAAAATAACTAGGTCCATGAGATTGATCTTGGGTTTCGCGCGGGTTTATTTGGCAATGCTCAATGTTGCCACGAAGGTACAATGCTAGATGGTTCATCCAACGGCGCCTTGGGTGCAGGGAGCATTGCTGTGAAAAGTGAGAAAGTGTGCACTTACCGAAGGAAATCCCTTACTTGGTAATCCTTTTACGGTATTAAGTCTTAAGAGATACAGTGCCAATACGTAGATTTCTGCACGTCTCAGGTGCAAGAAATGTCGTGTCGAAGTTTACTTGGGATATAAGAAAGCACGGCACTGAAAGGAAATTTACCTAGGGATACCACAGAATTGCCAAGAAGGTGTAACACTGATAGGAATACCATTCAAGGAAATCTCAAACTCAGGGAAACAGTTACATGTAGGGGTTTCCTAACCCTTTTCTCTTGCAGAGACCGCGAAAAACCCAAGGGGTCTGTCTAGAGGAGTAAGGGTGATTTCTATCTCTTCTTTTTCTCTGGAAAATATCGCGGAAAATTCCCTATTTAGAGAAAGGCTTTCTACGTAATTAGAAGATAGTCCATTATCAAGATGCAGCCTTTGGAAAAATTTTTCTATACTGATTGTTCTCCAATCCTTTCCAATTCGCTCCATGCACGGTGCGTCCATATACAGAACATTATCCTTAGAAATAATCGCATAAAAAATGGTATCTTTTCTCATCGCACTTGCAAACAAGAGATTCTGGAACTCTGTTATGATAAGCATTCTCTGCGTTTTGCAGATCAGATAGGTTGCTGTTGCAACTAGGAATATGAATATTGCCCCAATTACAATCATTGAAATTGCTAAATTATCCAAGGAGTACTTTGATGGATCCGCCGTCAGCATTCCTGAGGTGCAATAGAGCAAGAAGAACGTGGCAACAATGATAATACAAAGCCAGTAGATCGTCTTGAATGGATTAAATCCTTGGGCCCTAATATAAAAATCACTACAGTTCTTAATGATATTGTATATATTCCGATGTGAAACGATCCGTCTGGAATGCATTAGTTAACCTTATCCGATATAAACACTAGGTATATTTTAAGGTGAATAAGGTAAAAATTTTGTTGAGTATAAAAATGTTAACAAAATATGTTTTTGAAAAGGATACCGCGCACAGTGGAAAATGTTTTTACAATATAGAAAACAACCACAAGGCGAAATACCAATAAGATCAAGACATTGAAGAAGCGTACCTTACTAGGAGAAAGAGATCTGGCAATGCTAATCTGTACTACAGCGTCCTTGGTTTTGATTCTCTTGAACCATATCGTGGCATATTTTCTGCAATCTTGGGACCGCTGTTCAAGCCTGCCTCACACTCTTTAACCACATTGTTTAGGTTGCCACTGTTAAAAGGTGAACCCGCAATGTTGCTCGGTAATTTCAATACATCCCAAGCCACCATAGCTGGCCAAACCATCGTCACAATCGGAAGCATTGTTAAACCTGCTCCAACTAATGGAATGCCACCTGGCGCGACAATGGCAACCACTATAGCCTTGACCAATGTAACAGGCGTACTGAGGGACTTAGCCCGCATAACTTTCTCTAGACACTCAATATCAGATGGTGTTCTTGTAGGATCCGAATCGTTTCCCTTAGGAGCAATTTTTGCTCCTAACGATTTCATCAAACCTGAAAATCCACTAGAGATGTCTATACCAGTAGCTTTTTCTATCTTCGCACTGACCTGTGCAAGAACTCCGGATGAACCCTCAATTTTTGCAAGATCAGCAAGCAAGGCTTCTTTTTCTTTCTTGCTTACCTCCTTCATCTTTTTTTCGGCTTGTATAATTGCTTCGTGTAGAGCCTGCACCTCGCAGTGACATTCCAGCACCATGTCATAACATCCCACCAGTGAACGTGCTTGAGCAATCACTTCCTCTGTCGATAATCTGTGTAAATCGTTTAATCCAAGAAGATTTTTGTTTTGTCGGCAGAATTCCGCCAAACTAGGACTGGCAACCCTTACTTCACCAAGAAAAGCCTCTTGATTAGCTTCTAAGCTACTTCTCCGTGTTCTCATCCCGGCAGCCAGATCACCAATAATGTTGGACTCTTCTATTCTCCTTTTGAGTGACTTCGGTATTTTCCTGCCATCTTGCATATTTTTCCACTCCGATAAATTCGGTTAAAACGAGGTGCCCCATAAGCCGGGTTCTGTATACGGTAGTCATTCATCTAGGGTACACATTACTATGCACTTCAAGCGACCTACCCGAAAAATCTATCGCGCGAGAGCACACTCTTCTTCTGTTTGGTCTTGCTCCTGGTAGAGTTTACCTATGCCATCCACGTTGCCGCGAACGCGGTGCGCTCTTACCGCACCTTTTCACCCTTACCTGAAAAAAACAGGCGGTTATTTTCTGTGGCACTTGTCCTGGGCTAAGCCCGGCGGAAGTTATCCGCTACCATTCTCCCGTGGAGCCCGGACTTTCCTCTCCTCAATTTTTGAATCATCAAAAGAGCAGCAACTACCTCAGGCACCTCGCAGGCTAGTATATCAATTTCAGGCAGCTTATAGAAGATATTGAAAGGCTTTTTCTTAAAAGAAGCATTAACTAGGCCTTTATCTCTATTGCTTTTGGATAGCAATTATAAAGTAGTTCATGAATAGTTTTTATAGGTGTATTACTGAAGGAGGTGTTGAAAGACGATTTGTCCTAATTGTTTTGAAAAATAGAGAGGATGTTCTTAATAACGTAGCTGATTATAGGTGGTTTACAAAAGGTTTGCCCTTAGGAAGGACATCAATTAGGGCTTCGTGCTAATCATTTTGTAAAGCAATCTTGATCAACCTACAAAACTTGAAGCTATTTCAACTAGCGTTCTCTATGCTAGTCGTTTTGCGAAATAGAGAAAGGGTGTTCCTAATAATGCAACTAATATCCTTATCCAATAGGTTCCTAGTATGTACGTGAACACTAAACTCTTCATTTCGACTGGTTTTCCTGTAAGAACATACCATGCAAGAGTTGAGAATATTATGTTGTCTATCAACGAGGATAATCCTGTACCTATTACGTTGCGCAGCCAAAGAAAACGTCGGTTTGGAAGAATCTGCTTTAGACCACTGAAGATATAAATATCGGAAAGCTGACTGACCAAATATGCGATAATTCCAGAAAATAGAAGTGTGGCATTACTTTGGAAGAGTCTTTGCATGCAGGAATAGTGGACGTCTGTTTTAGGACTATAGCTTAGTGTGATTATCATTTCCAAGGTGAAGAATGCATACAAGAGAAAACTCAAATACACACTTGTCTTCGCCGCTTTGACTCCGCGATACTCCGTCAGAATGTTATTAGCAAGGAAAATTGATGAAAAAGAAATTGTTCCAAGTGCTACTGGAGTATCCTGAAAGAAAAACTGTGCCTGTCTCAAGACCTGTATATTTGCAAGAATAAAAACGCAACTACTGAAAGCACAAATCCCTTTTTCTCCAAAGAATTTAAAACTTATAAGTATTGTCATCATGCACAGAAGAAACTCCATTAGACTAGTTGTGTATGACGGAAGACCTTCTAAGTATTTTATTGAATCCAGAAATATTTGTTCCAAGGCAGTGCAAACTTGATGGTTCACTCTCATAAATATCCAAGATTTTGCAGTAGGATGGTAGGTGCAAAACGGTATTTACACTGCTGCATGTTATCTTGAGATAATCTTAAAGGGCTAAATGAGTGTTTAAGGGCGGCGCAGTCCAGAAGGATGGAAATTAACTTCTAGATTAAGCATGACAAAAATCTATCCTGGTCCAAGGGAACTGAGTGAATATTTCAGGGAAGCGTAATCTAAAAGGCAAGGGTAAACTCCGGGGCTTGGTTTGCTGAAATCCTACTTAAGGTTTCCGATAATTAGAGCTTCCTCTCCTAGTGTCTCGGAAACAAACTCAGCATTTTGCTCCGCGACAACCAAAACCATTCCTATGCCACAGTTAAAAGTAGTTAACATTTCTTCTTGCGGAATATTACCGTTCAGCATGAGCCACTTGAAAATTTCGGGAAACTCATAAGGCTGAATACAGATTTTTAGGTCTTCTGGAAGAACCCTTCTAAGATTTTCTAGTAGTCCGCCACCCGTGATGTGTGCAGCCGCCTTTATGAATTTTTTCAAAGAAAGAAACGAATTCACATATATTTTTGTTGGGGTTAGGAGTATCTCACCCCAGGTTCTTTTATCGAACAGTGTTGAGTACTTAATACTTAAGCTGGAGAAAGTTTTGCGGATAAGTGAGAATCCATTCGCATGAAAGCCTGATGATTTCAGCCCAATAAGGATGTCACCTTTCGTGACATTTTGTGGGAGAATTTCCTCTTTTTCAACTATTCCGACAGCAAAGCCGGCTAAATCGTATTCACCAGCACTGTATAAGCCGGGCATTTCAGCGGTTTCTCCCCCTACCAGTGACATGGAAGCCTCTCTACACCCGACTAGAATCCCTGAGATTACTGCGCGTGCTACATCGAGCTCAAGTTTCCCTGTCGAGTAATAATCAAGAAAAAAGAGCGGTTTTGCCCCGTGACAGATCAGGTCGTTGGCGCACATGGCTACTAGGTCTATACCAATACTAGCATGGTTATTGCACTCATTTGCTATCAATAGCTTAGTTCCAACACCGTCTGTTGCTGCAGCAATTACAGGGTCCTTGTAATTCAAATTGCCTACGGAGAATAAAGAAGCAAACCCACCAATAGCGGAAACGCAGTGCTTATCAACCTCTGCGTTCTTTTTAATAAAATCAACAAAGCTGTTCGCGGTATCTATATTCACACCGGAGCTTTTGTAGGAGAGAGTTTTTTTCATTTTCAGGCAGAACTCACCGCTGAAAAGGTGCTGCGGTAATAACTGTATATGAGTGCAGGTAGACCGCGATTGTATCACAACTTCTAGCGATGTTTCCACTAGCTCGCTCTTCTCACAATTCGTTGGATTTGCAAAATAATCCTTTATGCGACCAGAACGGCAACGTTTATATCAAAAGAATGCCTAAGGAACAGGACTTTCAGTCCAATCCTAGACGTTTTTTGTATTGCTGTCTTTTGGTGTTTTGTTCATCAGTATGACTAATGTTAAGCCTAATGCTAAAGTTGCAACGCCAACAACGATTGCTGTGAGCATCAAAACATGAGGTAAGGGATTAACATAATTTTCTACATTAGGTGAAATCACTGGAGTCGCAGCACCCTCAATATATGCAAGAGATATGTAAAGCAACAAAACAGATGACTGAAAAAGCCCAAGGCCTATGAGTTTTTTTATCGGTCTGGGACTTGCCATTATTATGTACAGCCCAACTACCATTACCCACACCACTACTGCATAGTTGTAAAATGTGAACATAAACACTTCCATTAGTTGTGCTCTAGAATAGCACATTTAGTACGAAAAGTTTTTGTTGTGCTCAGTAAAGGACTTTTTATTAGCAACAGCGAAAATGCGGACGAATACACGCTTACACAAGAAGTTTTTACACGTAATTGGCACTAAGCGCATCTTCCAATTGGTAAAAGCGGAAACCTAGGCAGGTACATTTGCGTACAAAGACTTTGCGCTAGTCGGTTTTGAGTGTCTTTTTCACCAGCAAGAGTGAAAAGCACATGTATATAGACAATATTGAGCTGAAAACAGTAAGTCCCACGCCCAACTCAAGCACAAAAATACCAATTTCTTGAGATAGTAGAGGCAAGGCCTCAATTATATGAGAGTGCTGTAGAAAGGATGCATTCTGAAGTAACGGTACTAAACCTGTTGATAAGTAAATCAGTGCGCCAGTAGCTCCTTGGCGGATTAGAGTCTTTGGACCAAGAAAATGAAGAAGTGGATCAAGACCAAATACGAGTGAGTACGTTATCAAAGATGCTGCAAGTAATACCCCGGCCTGGAAACCTCCACCGGGGGAAATCTCCCCATGTACTTGAATGTACACGGCAAACAAAATAATAAGTGGGATAATCCCCGAAGCTAGGACCTTCAACACTTTATCACCTATCATTTTCCTTACCGAAGCCCAATAAAATAAAAACTGATAAAGCCGCTGTGAACACAACAATTGTCTCTATCAAAGTGTCATACCCTCTGAAACCAGCTAGCACTGCTGTAATGACATTTGGAAAACCAAATAACGGTTCTGTGTTTTCCAAATAATATCGATAAACCTCATTGTTAACTGCAGCAGTGGGTGAGCCATATCTAGGAAGATCTCCTGTAATATAAAGTAAGATGCCTCCAATCATAACGCTCGCAAATAATGCTGGAACGGTCCTGCCCGAATAGTGGATACCTTCTCTGCCGATTAAACGCCCAGCCCACAAAACGAAGACAGTTGAGATACAACTTCCCACAGCATTCTCAGTAATTGCAACGTCTGCTGCATTCATTGTCATGTACAAAAGGGTGAGGAAGAAGCTAACCAGACCAAGATAGATAACTTCGGTTAATAGGTCTTCGACGTGTGCCAGCGCGGTGGTAACGAAAAAGAGAAGGAACAGAAGTGTGATCCTCAATATTATGAGTTCCATAAGTTATCGATTCTGAGGTACCAGCATATACTTATTCTAATTTGGACTTACACAAAAGATACGAACAAAGCGAGGAGGTAACCCATACCATTGGAATGAGTAGTAAAACCTTTAGTGTCGTAACTGAAAATCCAAATTTAAGCGCACATCCGAGAAGTATAAGTGGCGCACCAAAAGAGTCCGTCATACTTGCTGAATGGACCTTCAAAAAAAAACACGGAAAACGGATCATACCAATGGTTCCGCTGAACATAAAGATAACTCCTACCAGGGCAATTAATAACCCCAAGAATTCAAACATAGACACCACACACGCAATGATAAAACACGACTAATCGACGCAAAATGAATCAACTCTAGTACTTATAGAGCAAGTACAGAGCTCATTGTTCCGAACTCAAGAAGACGTACGACCAATACAGCTCCTAAGTGAATAGAACGAATCACCTCTAATACTCATAAAGCAAGTACGGGGTCTATTATCCCAAATGTGTGGAAAAGTTCAATTTTTCATTTAGGAGTTCGCGTGAGGTGGCTATACACAGACCTTACCTGAGCTATTGCAGAAGTTGCTGCGGTGCTACAACGCAATATAGTTCTGCCTAGCGAGATTCTTTTGTTAATCAAGGAGAGTTCTTCATGGGAAAATCCTCCTTCTGGCCCAATGACTATAGTGTAAGAGCTTAAGATAGGAATATCGCAGATAACAGAGTCAGAAAGTGTTTCATCGCAAATGAACACGTTTTCATGATATGTTTCTACTTCCTTTAGTGCGATGGGTGGTAGTAGAACGGGTATACTCATCCGACGACATTGTTGTGCCGCTTCGATTGCCCAAAGCTCAAGTTTTTCGAGATCCTTGTTCTTATTTTCCGTGCGCGATGAGTATATTGGCCGTAGCACTGTGACATCTAGCTCTGTCGCCTGTCTAACAATTTCCTTAAGCGCTTTGTGTTTTGGGACTGCAAAGCACAAATTGATATCATATGGGTAACTTGCTGTTTGTGGTCGAATTTGTATATCAGGTACCAAAAAATTGTGGTTAACTTTTGCTATCCACTCACCACTCCTGCCGTTGAACACTATAACCTGACCTTCTTTTTGTAAGCGCATCACTGAGAATAGGTAATGCTGTTTTTTCGGATCTATACAGATTTTTGTACCTTTTTCTATAGTTTCAACATTTAGGAACAACCTTGTAAGCCGCATTTCTGATTATACGAGGAGAACACCCAACTCTAACATAAACAAAGCGAGCATGATGTTATGTATTTCCTATTCCCAGTGTCACGAATACAAAAGAGTTGCATAGTTCAGATTTTTTTACTGCCCACTGCCATCCAAAATTAATTTGCGTGAGATAACGAACACTTTTTTCCAACAAACCGCTCCTGCACAATAAATCGTGCCTTGAAAGGGGTGAATCAGGAAATCAGTAGACATATCGTAATAATTTTGTTCTAATACAGGCCGGCAGTTTGTAAATATTTAATAATCGCGAAGCTGCTTTGATTTGGCTTACCTTTTAAACCTACTTTCGTAGGGCATTTAGGACTTTTGTAGTGTTTATATTACAATCTGGGTGTGAAGTTCATAATGAATATGGTGTTTTTCGAAATCAAGAAGTGCCATGCAATATATATTATTTATGGATAATTTACCTAATATTGTTTATAATACCACTTAGTGTAGTAGTTGGGACGGAAAGAAATAATGTTAAAAGATATTGTTAGAGATGATAAGATCTCAGAAGGGGGGGAGTACGTTGATGTGGACCGCTTCAGTATTTCGGATCCCAGTCAGCTTAGTGATGTGCGCAGTATCCTTGTGAAGAGGATTTCGCAGATCATTGCTTATAATAATTGGAGTCAGAAGTATGCTGCCAGTCTTTTGAAGATTGATCAGCCGAAGGTTTCACAGATAAAGAGCTTCAAAACTGAAGGTTTTTCCTTGGAGAGATTGCTCAAGTTTTTTATCCTTCTTGGTTGGAAGGTTGATGTTAGGTTGACAAAGTAAGTTGTTGCTTCCGGTTTTTTGTGTTACCCTAGGCCTTTCTTTTGTCTTGCGATGCGCGATTGGCGTTTTTTCGAGGATGGGAATTTGTCCTGTTCCAGATTTGAGCTGGTGATACTTGCGAGCCAGAGGGCCTATGATTTGCAAAGTGGTTCCTTGCCTGATGTCCAACACGAAGAAAGTGATAAGAGCCCTGTAATTGCGCTAAAGGAGCTATACTCTCTAAGCATGGATTACGAGAAACTCTTCCATGCTGCCATAAGGAGAATAGTTCATTTTTCAGGTTCTGGTTATGCTGGTATTTCGTCGGATTCGGGTGCGGCTAGACCTCATGCTAGAGGCCTCGTAGAACACATTGATCACGATCTTGTTGAGGAGCGTGACTCGGAAGTTTTCTCTGATTCTGAGTTTTCCTTTGCTGAAGATGAGGGGGATGAGTAGGTAGGGTTTTTGCCTCTGTAGATGCAGGTTTACCATACTCCCGAGCTGCTTCCCCACCCTTCAGTCGTTACCTTTGGTAACTTTGACGGGGTACATTTAGGGCATCTGGCCTTGCTCTCTGCGCTGTCCGGTGTCAGTAAGTTAGCTGATTTACATAGGGTTGTCATCACTTTTGATCCTCATCCATTCTGTTTTCTTAAGCGCAAAAAGGACTTCCTTATTACAGATCAGTACACTAAAACAGTTCTCCTTTCTCCATATGCGGATTCTCTATATTTCATAAAGTTCGATGATGAGCTTAGGAGTTTGTCTCCCGAGGATTTTCTGAAATTTCTGTCTTCTTTTCTGAATCTCAAATACCTTATAAACGCCGAAAATTGCAGATTCGGAAAGTTTAGTTCCGGTGGCATAGCTGAAATAGAAAAATATCAGGAATTGCTTTCATATAAGGCTGTAGTCATAAAGCCCGAGCTTAACGATTCTGGCAGTAGGTACTCCTCTACTCTGGTCCGGACAAGCATCAAGGATGGTGATATGCTGAGTGCAAGGCAACTCTTGGGGCGGTATCACAGTATACGTGGCATTATTCGGAGAGATAGGGGCCTTGCTAGTACTATTGGTTTTCCCACAATCAATATTGCAATTCCCGAGGAGATAATTAAGCCAAGACTTGGTGTGTACGTGGTTGATGTTTCCATAGAAGGTACTATACATAGGGGCATAGCAAATATTGGTAAAAGACCCACTACCTCTGGCAGTGGTGAAGTTATCTTAGAAGTGCATATTTTTAACTTCTCTGACAATGTATATGGCAAAGATGCAACAGTGTATCTAAAGGCTTTTCTACGAGAAGAAAAGCTTTTTCCGTCTGTTGAGAGACTAAGAGAGCAAATCCTAGCAGATATCCGCGCTGTCCTTTCTATGAATTTCTAAGTTCATTTTCTCATTTGTGCAATCTCATTCTTCCTCAGTATGATACGTCTTTTTAGTTTAGTTGATACTAAAATTTACATATAACAGTCAAGCTTATTTGATTTTAAGATTAAAAACTTTATTAGTATTGCAATTCTTTTATCCTAATGCTATAATAAAAACATATTAGAGGAAGAATGACACATATGAACATAGATGAATTGGCACAGCACATACAAAAGCTCTTTAGTGAAAAATTAAAGCTGAATTTTGATCTTGAGGTTTTCAAAGATGCGCTTGGCCACCTTGATCCGATGGAGATTGATGATCTGAGTGTCTACGTAGACAGCTTAGCGAAATTTGGTTCGGAAGATAGCGTCATAAAAAAGATGTTGGAGGCTGTGTGCAGTGAGAAAGAGTGTGGCAAGCAGTTAACCGAGCTACTCAATAGGTGGAATGGCATTTTTCCAGATAATCCTATACCTGCTATACCTGTTGTACCTGCGCTAAAACCTGAAGTTGTGAGCACCGCAAATAATGGGCTTATAGCAGCAACTGTGGTCTTGGGGATTTTATGTGCTTCTCTGTTGGCTGGAGGTACTGCGTACATAATGCATAGAAGAGCGACTGGATCTGTGAACCTTGAAGATCACTTCAAAAACAATATCGAGCTGATTGGTCTCAGAAGTAACGTCGAGATGATCGATAAAGGCACAATGAAGGAGACAGATAGGGGCACAATAGCAGGATCGCCACTAAAGCGGAGTGCTAGCATGTCAGATTTACCACGAGATGCTTTTCCGGATGCTACCGAACCACTAAGTCGGAGTTCTAGCAGGTCAGATTTATCACAAAATGCTTCTGCGGTTTCTAGCAAATCAACAGCATCTGAGCTTATCGAGCGTTTCAATTCACTCAGTGCTGCTTCTCCGGTTATTGGTAAATCATCAAATCAGGGTACTGGTACTCATAGTACTAGCACTACTAGCACGTCAGATTTATCATACAATACCAGCAAGCCAGAAAATCTGCACGACGGTCCTTCTTCAAGCTTAGATAAAGCGGAGCTTGATCAAGCCACTGGACAGCTAACTAGGCTGTAGGTGCCTAATTGGATTCGCTGCTCTGTTCTTTGGTTCCTATGGAGAGTTGTTTGATGATTTCGTCTTTCTCTCCAAGGAACGCGATTGTTCCTTCTTTTACAAGCATAAGCCAGTCAACTTCGCTTAGTAGAGAGAAATTATGGGTCATAAGAAGTGTGGTGATCCTTGCTTCTCTTGCGTAGCGTAGAGCTTTGGCTAGGTGTGCCTCTCCACTTGAATCAAGATTTGCATTAGGTTCATCTAGTACAAGAAGTTTTATATTTCCATAAAAAGCTCTTGCTATTCCTATACGCTGACGTTGTCCTCCTGACAAAACTGAGCCACCGGCGCCTATAACGGTGTCGTACCCATTTGGGAGGTGTAATATCATTTCATGGACACCGGCAATTTTCGCTGCCCTCACGACTTCTGCTGGGTCAATGTCTGGGTTAAATCTTGATATGTTCTCCTTAACCGTTGCGTTGAATAATTCTATATCCTGAGGTAGGTATCCCACATGCTTACCAAAGTGCTTACGTTCCCAGGTGTATGTATCAGCACCATCGAGTCGCACTACCCCAGCTATTGGTTTAAGAACTCCAACGGTCAATCTTGCTATAGTGGACTTTCCAGCTGCACTGCTGCCTACGACTCCCACTACTTTACCAGCTGGGATGGTAAAAGAAACTCCTTTAATTGTTGGCTTAGAACCACCTAATGGAGTGTATATTACTCTGTCAAATTCTATTTCCCCGCTGGGTTCCGGAAGCTTCATGGCTTGAGACCTTACAGGGGAAGTGATAAGCATATTCTGTAGCCTACCATACGAGGTTTTTGCCTGCGATAAATTCTTCCAGTTTGAAATCGCGATTTCAAACGGTGCTAATGCCCTCCCCATTAGAATTGATACGGCAATTATCCCTCCTGCTGTCTTGTGTCCAGAAATAGCAAGGTAAGCTCCGATTCCGATCACAGCGATTTGCAACGTAAAGCGTACCGCCTTTGTGAATGCCATGATTATGTATGAACGACTCAAAGCAAGTGTCTGTGTATCTCTGACTAGGGCATTTTTTTTACTCCATTTTTCGACTATAGGTTCGATCATACCCATAGCCTCTACTACTTCGGAGTTTCGTGTTGCTATCTCTATTTCATTCAAATTACGCACATTTGCTTCATTGCTCTGACGCGCAAGATTTCTGGTTGCAAAATCGTTTAATAGTGCGATACCGATGAGTGTAACTATGCCTACAATAGCAACGATACCAAGGGTAAAATTTATTAGGAATATTGCGACCAAATATAATATTGACCATGGGGCATCGAAAAATGCAAAGACTCCGTTTCCAGTAAGAAATCCGCGAATGATCTGCATGTCTCGCATAGTTTCACCACTTGATGTGCCTGGTCTAACCGATATAAGTGCAATTGCGTTGTTCAGCAGTCCTGGTGTTAGGGTGTCGTCAAACCAATTACCAACTTTTACGGTGATCATAGCTCGTGAAGCATCAAGAACCGATGAGCACGCGAAAGCACACAAAGTTATCACTGTAAGTGCCATTAGCGTCGAAGTACTGCCACTTGAGAGTACTCTATCAAGAACCTGCGAGGTGTAGAGTGGTAAAAACAGTGCTAGCACATTTATTCCCGAACTGAACCAAAAAAGAATCCAAAATACGGATTTGCACTTATGCAAGGTTTTATGGAGTATGGTCTCTTTGAGTTTTTCTTCAATAGGTGCATCCGTACTTCTTATCATTTCGCATTGATTACTTATGTAAGGACGTATTATCTCAGGAAAAGGTGTCTCCCTCAATGTAAAATTGCTAATGCTGTGTTAATGAATTAAAATTCTCGTCTCACATAGGCACCTAATGTCATTTCCCAGAAGTTGAGTCTAAACAGTGCTCAAATTTTAATTCTGGAAGTGAAAATACATTTTACTCCTTCTTGGAGTTGCTAATCATTAAGTTCTATTTCTTAGTTTATCATAGTACAATACTGTGGTTGTCTTAGATGTGGTGGGTTAATGCTGAAGGGAAAGTTGGGTGTAATATTGGGTGTTGCGAATGACCGTTCGATTGCATATGCAATAGGAAAGATTTGTAGAGAAAATGGGGCGGAGCTGATTCTTACATGTCCGACTGACCAATTTAAAAAACGTTTAGGTCCAATAGCTGAGGAATTTGGAGGTTCCGCACTTGTGTGTTGTGATGTTTCACAGGAAAGCCAGGTGGAAGAACTCTTTCGCTTTATTAAGGAAAAATATGGAAGGCTCGACTTTGTCGTACACTCCGTTGCTTTTTCGGATAAGGAAGAACTACAGGGTGATTATATAAATACTTCTCTTAGTAATTTTTTGAATTCAATGCATATTTCATGCTATTCCCTCACTTCGGTTTGTAGATATGCTTTGCCATTGATGAAGGAAAGTGGTGGCAGTGTTCTTACTTTGTCCTACTACGGAGCTGAAAAAGTGATTCCTCACTATAATGTTATGGGTGTGTGTAAAGCTGCTTTAGAAGCAAGTGTCAAATATTTAGCTGTTGATCTTGGTAAATACAATATAAGGATTAATACAATTTCTGCAGGACCGATTAAGACTCTTGCTTCCTCTGCAATTGGAAAATTTTCCTACATACTTAAGTGGAACAAGCATAATGCGCCTATAAAGAGGAATACCACTAAGGAAGACGTTGCTGGTGCAGCCCTCTACTTTTTGAGTGATCTAAGCGGTGGAACCACAGGTAGTACATTACACGTTGACTGTGGATATCATGTGATTGGTATGAGAGCCGTGGAGCTACCATCGGATATCATGACCTAATGATCAATTTGTATCTGATCTATCTAATTAGCGTATAGGGATCCTGATTAAAAACTTTCACCCACCTCCGACAAACTCTACGATTTCTACTGAATCACCTGCTTTTAACACGTGTTCGCCATATAAAGACCTCGGTATAATGATTTGATTCAATTCAACTGCCATTTGCGATGTGTCAAGTTTTAGCAAGTGCACCAAGTCTGACAATGTAGTTCCCGGTTCCACAGCAATATTGTCACCATTTACATTGATGATTATTTTCTCTTTGTCTGACATTTTTCCAAAAACTGCGTAAGAAATGCTTAAAAAGTTGTCTTGTTCGATAAATCTCTTATATATTCCTCTGCAAGTGCAGCGTACCTTATTGCGGACTCTCTTATATGTGAGATTTCCTCTGCAGTAAGTATTCTCACAAATTTTGCTGGTCTCCCCAGCCATAGTTCACCGGATTTTATCCGTTTGTTAGACGTCACTAAAGAGCCAGCTGCAACCATTGATCCACTTTCCATAATAGCGCCATCCATTATTATCGAGCCCATACCTACGAAAGTTTCGTCCATTAAAGTGCACGCATGTAATAAGCATTGATGTCCAACAGTGACATAGTTACCAATTTCTGTGTGGCCTTTTTCACCGTGGCTAACATGTATCATTGTGCAATCTTGAATATTTGTATAACTGCCAATGTTTATGTAATTAACATCGCCTCGAATATTGCACCCATACCAAATACTGCTTCTAGTACCAACTGTAACGTTTCCAATAAGAAATGCATTCTCAGCTATGAAATAGGTGTCGGCGGTACTTGGAAAGGTCCCTTTCAATTTCAACAGGGTCATGGTAAACGAGAGATATCCCACGGGATTATAATTGTTGGAAGACGCTTATGGTAGGTATTCCAGGTGTTGTAGATGTGATTTTTGCGTCAGGTTGTTATTTCGTATTACTTCCTTGACGAATTCTGCATTTTTGATAATTCTGTGTGTGAAATCAAAATAGGATCGCATGGATTACGTGCCTATGTTGACTCATGAAGTTTTGTGTAGTATCCATAGAGCTTAGGCGCGTGCCTCTCTGGAGCAGCGCGGTCGGTTGTTTGAGTAGTGAGAAAGTAAGTAAAGACAGCGAAACGTTAATTTATAGAGTTTGAATAAATCAAATTCTCCTGATTTGAGAGTTTGATCCTGGCTCAGAACGAACGCTAGCGGTAGGCTTAACACATGCAAGTCGAACGGAATCAAAGCTGCTTGCAGCCTTGGTCCCGTGGCAGACGGGTGCGTAACGCGTGGGAACTTGCCTGGTAGTAGGGAATAACCAGTGGAAACATTGGGCAACACCCTATACGCCCTGAGGGGGAAAATTTATTGCTATCAGATAGGCCCGCGTTAGATTAGCTAGTTGGTGGGGTAATGGCCTACCAAGGCGACGATCTATAGCTGGTCTGAGAGGATGATCAGCCACACTGGAACTGAGACACGGTCCAGACTCCTACGGGAGGCAGCAGTGAGGAATATTGGACAATGGGCGAAAGCCTGATCCAGCCATACCGCATGAGTGATGAAGGCCCTTGGGTTGTAAAGCTCTTTTAGTGGGGAAGATAGTGACGGTACCCACAGAAGAAGTCCCGGCTAACTCCGTGCCAGCAGCCGCGGTAATACGGAGGGGGCTAGCGTTGTTCGGAATTACTGGGCGTAAAGGGTGCGTAGGCGGTCCCGTAAGTTAGGTGTGAAATCCTTGGGCTTAACCCAGGAACTGCATTTAAAACTGCGGGACTCGAACGTGAGAGAGGGCAATGGAATTTTTGGTGTAGGGGTGAAATCCGTAGATATCAAGAGGAACGTCAGGGGCGAAAGCGATTGCCTGGATCACAGTTGACGCTGAGGCACGAAAGCGTGGGGAGCAAACAGGATTAGATACCCTGGTAGTCCACGCTGTAAACGATGAGTGTTAAAAGTGGGTTATTTTATCTGCTTTGTAGCTAACGCGTTAAACACTCCGCCTGGGGACTACGGTCGCAAGACTAAAACTCAAAGGAATTGACGGGGACTCGCACAAGCGGTGGAGTATGTGGTTTAATTCGATGCAACGCGAAAAACCTTACCATACCTTGACATGTGGATCGTATCCCTCTGAAGGGAGGGAGTCAGTTCGGCTGGATCCAACACAGGTGTTGCATGGCTGTCGTCAGCTCGTGTCGTGAGATGTTGGGTTAAGTCCCGCAACGAGCGCAACCCTCATCCTTAGTTGCCAGCGGTTCGGCCGGGAACTTTAAGGAAACTGCCAGTGACAAGCTGGAGGAAGGTGGGGACGACGTCAAGTCATCATGGCCCTTATGGTATGGGCTACACACGTACTACAATGGCAACTACAATGGGCTAGCTACACCGTAAGGTGATGCAAATCTCCTAAAAGTTGTCTCAGTACGGATTGCCTTCTGCAACTCGAAGGCATGAAGTTGGAATCGCTAGTAATCGCAGATCAGCATGCTGCGGTGAATACGTTCTCGGGTCTTGTACACACTGCCCGTCAGGCCATGGGAGTTCATCTTACTCGAAGCTAGTGAGCTGACCGCAAGGAGGCAGCTATCTACGGTGGGGTGGGTGACTGGGGTTAAGTCGTAACAAGGTAGCCGTAGGTGAACCTGCGGCTGGATTACCTCCTTTTATTTAGGCGAAAGCCTAACATTTGTTTCGCTGTCTTTGCGTACTTTCTTTCTCTTGTTTCTTGTTCATGAGATCTCCTCTTTCCCCTTCTCTTTTTGCCTATCGTTTTCCTCTGGCTGCGATCTTGTCAATAAGTCATAGACTTTCAGGGGCGTTTTTGTTTTTTTATACAGGTTTTTTTTCTTGGTATGTTTTTGCTTGCTTCTACATGCCGTCTTCATTTTTGCACACTGTCCTGAGCCCATTTTTTTCGGGTTATTTGGCTGGCTTTCTCTTGTGTTTCTTTCTTTTCTTTTTTTGCTATCATCTTTGTAGTGGGGTTAGGCACCTTTTCTGGGATTTTTGTACTGGTCTTTCCCAGGCTTCTGTGAAGGTAAGTAACTTTCTCGTTATTATTGCTGCCCTTTTGCTGTTCTTCTTAATGTTTTCTCTTACTTACCTATGAGATGTGTTGTTAGGAGTTGGTTAGCTCAACGCATTACAGCTCTTTTGCTGTTTTTGTTATTTATCTTTTTACTTTTCTCGCTTCGTTCTTCTAAATGGATTTTCCCATTTGATGTCGAATATCTAAGTTGCCATTGGGGTGTCCTTTTGGTATTTGCTATGTTC
Source organism: Neorickettsia sennetsu str. Miyayama (assembly GCF_000013165.1). Lineage (NCBI taxonomy): Bacteria > Pseudomonadati > Pseudomonadota > Alphaproteobacteria > Rickettsiales > Anaplasmataceae > Ehrlichia > Ehrlichia sennetsu. Next base: position 38,375 of record NC_007798.1, read on the forward strand.
GTGTTAATTGCTCAGTGCCACGCTTTGCTCGGATTAAATGTAATAATAGAGGATTACATCGCTTCCTCTATTCTACGGAAGGTCCTTGTTTCTTTGAACATTATCTTTGTTGGCTCTACTCTTTTTGCGTTTGTAGCTGTATTTTATAGATTATTTTTTTAGCCTTATGGACTTGTTCTTGAGGTTAGGTAATGTACTGACTGAAGTGGTTACCTCGATTTTCGGTGTGACACTTAGTGAACAAGTTTTGCTCTGGAACTCTCCAAAAAAAAGAGAGTATGGAGACTTTTCCACGGCCATTTCTTTTCTCATTGCCAAAGAGGTTAGGCTTTCCTTACATGAGGTAGCTTGTTCTATAGCGGATGGTTTAAGATCTTTTAAGGACCTTTTCAAGAATGTCTCTGTAGCCTCTGGGGGTTTTATTAACGTTTTTCTTACAAGTGACACATGGTCCGAATTTTTGGCTGCGGTGAGTGATGATGCTGGTGGTTATGGATTTTCGGATATTGGCCATGCTGTTCCTTTGAACCTAGAGTTTGTGTCAGCGAATCCTACTGGTCCGCTTCACTTAGGACATATTAGAGGCGCGGTTCTCTTTGATATCTTTGCAGAGCTGTTGGACAAGTTCGGGTTTTCCCTTACGCGGGAGTACTACATTAATGACGCCGGAAAACAAATTGATTTACTAGTCTATTCCGTCTTCGTACGGTTTTGCGAGCAGCTGCGGAAAAAAGAGAGCGATAATTTTCCGAGTAATTGCTATGCCGGCGACTATATAAGGGATATAGCAAGTTATCTTATTTCCACGTTTCCTGATTCCGTTAAAGATACTACAGAGTTGAAAAGCTTCTCAGACACTTTCCGGGAAGTGATACTTTCACTAACCATGGACATGATAAAGTCCGATTTAGCTAAGTTGGGCATAAGTTACGATTGTTATGTCAGGGAAAAAGAGCTGCATGAGGGAAATTATATTGAAAAGGTAATAGCAGTCCTTGACGAAAAAGGTTATTTAGATGAGGAAGAATTGCCGTCGCCTAAGGGGAAGAGTGGGGATTGGGTAGAAAGAAGACAAAAGGTCTTCCTTTCGACGAAGTTTGGTGATGACACGAATAGAGCGCTACAAAAAGTAGATGGGAGTTGGACTTATTTCGCATCGGATGTTGCATATCACTATCATAAACTTGAACGTGGTTTCAATCATATGATTGTTGGTTTAGGTGCTGATCACGCTGGGTATGTTAAGAGGCTTTCTGGTGTAGTCGAGGCACTCTCTGGAGGTGATGCACGCATCGATATCAAATTGTATAATCTTGTTAACCTTTTCAGAAATGGAAAGCCAGTAAAACTTTCTAAACGCAATGGTGACCTTATAACGCTCGATGATGTCCTAGAGAGTGGTATTACGGTAAGTGAAATACGATTCGCCATGCTGACTAAAAGTAGCGAAATCGTGTTGGATTTTGATTTAGATAAATTCGTTCGTGCCTCGTACGATAACCCGCTTTTTTATGTCCAGTACGCGCATGCACGTTGCTCTTCCTTACTTAGAAAACGTGGACCTTCAGCTAAGTGTGATGCTGCAATGCTTGTGGAAAAACAGGAGCTTGATTTGATGGTTACTCTTGCAAAGTTACCTTCTCTTCTTAAAGTGATTGTAGTTTCAGGTGAAGTGCATAAGTTGACTTTTTATTTACATGAAGTTGCAGAAAGGTTTCATGCTTTGTGGAACGCAGGTATGATAGAAAACAAGTTCAGATTCATTATAGAAGATGAACCAGAGCTCACGAACGCAAGGTTGATATTGGTGAAAGCTGTGAAGAACACACTAGCTTCTGTTCTCAAAGTGATGAAAATTGAACCTGCAGAAAGAATGTAAAGACACCCAGACGACGAGGCCTCACAGCCTAGCAAGGCCATTAAAACAAAAAAGAACGACCTGAATGCCTTGCAAGAGAACTCAGCTAAGACTCTCGCAAGGACCCAGCGACCACCTCTACTTCCGCTCACCCATGAGGTTTAGTAAGCTAATAAAAATATTAATAAAATCGAAGTATAGTGTAAGTGCACCAACTACAGCGATCTTCGAAAGTGTCTCTTCATCTGCATTGACAGAGAAATAATAAAAATCCCTAATGCGCTGTACATCATAAGCGGTAAGACCAGTAAATATCACAACACCAAGCGCGGACACAGCGAAATAAATAGCTGGACTAGCAAGAAAGACATTCACCAAAGCAGCAATCAGAATACCCACGACTCCCATCGTAAGAAAAGAGCCCATTCCCGTCAAATCTGTCCTAGTATTATTCCCGTATATTGCCATTGCTCCAAACATCGTCGCTGCAATAAAAAAGACCCTCGCTATGCTAGCGCCAGTATAAGCAATGAACACCCAAGATAGAGAAAGTCCCATAAGCACCGAGAAGCACCAGAACAAAACTTTCGCTCTTTCGGAGGTCATACCTGAAATCCTCGTACTAAAGACTATAACAAACACTACAGGGGCAAACATCACGACCCACTGGAGTGGTGTTTGATACAACAAGGAGAGCATAGCCGGAGAGCTTGCAACAAAGAAAGCAGTTAGACCAGTTATCCCAAGAGCCGCAGCCATATAGTTGAAGACCTTCACCATATACATTCTCAGCCCTTCGTTTCTATAAGCAGAATCTGTTGAAGTAGAAGAATAACGGTTGATAAAACTCATATAAGCAAAATAGCTACGAACAAACAAACATCCATTATACAACAGTTAGCTCCATTATTATACCCTGTTTCCACGCGAATTAACAAATTTTCTACGTTTTGGGAAAGACTATAATTTTCAGATTATAAGGCCCCTTTCCAGAGGCCCTAATCACATTCAAACTACCCTTGAAGCCTGAGTTCTCGTATGCGAATTGCATCCCAAGGATGGGACACAGGTTTTGCTTTGTTCCTCCTTCATTCCGCTTTCCCTGAGTTTAGCAGTTATCTCAGGTTCTCGAGTCAGAATAGACTTGATTTTATCATGCTCTGTACCAGTGCTAAATGCATATCTGTTTTTTTGGGGATTATCATGCGCTTTGTTTTGTTCATAGTTCAGGTGATGTACGCGGAAGCCTTTTTCAGAAAGGGCTTCTCTGATTTTACTAAGTCTCATTGTGTCCTCTTGTATCAATGGAACTTTCTGAGAGAGTGCTTCCTTAACTTTACCGAGTTCCCTGGCCTTACCTAGCACTAGGGCATGTTTCTCAGAGAGTGCTTCCTTAACTTTGCCAAGTTCTCCGGCCTTACGCAGCACTAGAGCGTGTTTCTCAGAGAGTGTTTCCTTGATTTTGCCAAGTTCTCCAGCCTTACCTAGCACTAGAGCGTGTTTCTGAGAGAGTGCTTCCTTAACTTTGCCAAGTTCTCCGGCCTTACCCAGCACTAGAGCATGTTTCTCAGAGAGTGTTTCCTTGATTTTGCCAAGTTCTCCAGCCTTACCTAGCACTAGAGCGTGTTTCTGAGAGAGTGCTTCCTTGATAGCGTTAAGTGCTCCAGTTTCCTTCTTATTGAGCGGATGTCTCTCGGAAAGTGTTTGCTCGATCTTGCTGAGTTCTCCATTTTTGCTGTGCGAAGAAGGACTCTGATCGAAGGATTTTTCCTTATTTTTGGTAGACTGAGTGAAAATAGAACGTAAAGCAGCATACCCTTGCAAGAATATTTCTTTGATTCTGTCCAGTATACGTCTCAACCATGATTTATTCGGAACTGTCTTATGAGTTTCCTCTCCTTGAGACAGTGCCTTCCTGGTACTAATGGGAGTTTCTGTGATCGTTTTCTGCTGCGTTTTCGGAAGAGAAACATCAACTGTGTGTTCCTTGAGATGCAACTTAGGTATTGTTACACTGAATATATCTGCGGTTATTGCGCCATCTTCCAAATTAAGAAGGTCACTTCTTACGTTGTTATTTCTTTTTACTTGGGCATACACATGTTCGCTTTTGTCATCAATTTTTTCCCTATGCGCGCGAAGTGCCGGGTGTGCTTTTTCAGCAAGCTGCTCAAAGGAGTGGGTGGGTGATGCTAAGTAAGCTTCTATATCGTCAAGGCTTTCGTAAATTTCTTCTTCTTGATATATGGAAGAACTTGGTTCATTTGCTGTTCTTTTAGGTGAACTGCTCATAGAACCAGTGTGTTGATGCTCATCCAGTTCTGGTATAGGTTTGAGGTCCCACGGGTCTAGGTAGATTGGTTCACTTTCTTTATTTTCATGTTTGTTCCTAGAGGTATGTGTAAATGCTTTTACTCCTGAAGGTATGTTCCCAACTTGTTCCTCATTTACGGATGTGGAGGAGGTATGCGATTCCTGTATGTGAGCCTCTTTTTGTGCATTGCCTGAAAGAAGAGAATTCTGACTTTGTGAGCTAGTAATTTCGCTTTCTGCAGAGTCTTTGTTTTGTTCCTTTATAGAGATGCTGTTTGTGTTTATAGGATCGATGCTCTTATCACCTTTGATCCATTTTGAGTTGTATATTGCGTCAAAAATCTCTGGTAGAGGTGGACGTTTTACTATGGCTTCATTTCTGATGGTGTTCCCGCTATCTGTTGAAGCAAAACTTTCTCGATCACTTTTTTGTGGTTCAGTTGTGTGTTCCAGCTCAGACGTTTGACCTATCTGTACGTTTTGCTCATCTGTGACTTGCTTTATTGAAAGAAGTGAATCGCGGGTACCTTTCGATGCTTTAAACGATGATGAAAGTATATAAGCAGCGATTCCATCAGTACTGATACTACCGGTTTCGGATGCTGAATCTATTTCATGAGCAGAGGCATTTTTTGTATCTATATTCGAAATTGCTGAATTAGGTACTGAAGTGTTGTCAATTCCTGAATCACCAACACTGCTTCTTATGGAATGGCTTTCATTGCCTATGGATGCAGTTTCGTAAATTTCATCGTATATACCAATACCCAAGTCCGATGTGCTCATCTCCTCATCAATGTAAGGGATTGCATCTTCGTTCCCATATTCATTCGGGATCCCGGGTAAAGGGCGTTTCTCATATTCCTCTCGGAGAGGTGTTGCGGATGCTGTTGTCTCTAGTTTTGGTGTAACGAATTTCTCTTCTGGTATTTGATTTGGTAATTTGGCTGCAGCAATGTGAGACTTTTGTGTAATGATTTTTTCAACAGTACCAGAGTTTTGTTGGACAATTTTCTTCGCTGGTTTTCCTTTTGGTATCTTCCTTGCAGTTGTATTAGACTTTATAGTGCTTCGGTTTATCGGAACGAATGTAGCGAGTTTCTTCTTCAATTTCTGCATACTAAATTTTTGCATACTATGTTGAGTAAGTGACTTATATTCTAATATTGATATATTATCTTTAACAAATTCTTTTAATTCGTTATTCTTAAATGAAAATTCAAACTAAAGTCTCAAATTTTAATATTTTTAAGAGGCTGTTACGGGTAATTCAGTATTGCGATGCGCTGTGAGGGATTGCACTTGAGTAAAAGAAAATCTTTACGAATCTAATCTTGCGGATTTAGAGGAGAGTGCTACACTGAAGGCACACGGTTGTCCTGAGCATTTTGATAGTAGTGCTTTTGTTGCGTGCTCAGTTTCTCGTGTTAGAGAGGTTTTGTATATGGCTAAAGTAGCAAGCAAGACGAACCCTGGAAGGCAAAAGGGCTCCAAGGCCACCAAAACTTACAATGGCAGGCCGGTGCAGCCTTCTCTCTATATTCATAGGCATACCAAGGGGAAAAATATTTCCTACATGGGTGCGGAGTATGAGAACGGTGATCCTGTCGAAAGTGATGATTCGTCTGGTATGCCAGTCAGGTGGGATAGTATCTAGAAGTTTATGCCGAATGTTACTATCAACGGTAAGAAGCTTTTGGTTGAGTCTGGATGTACTGTCATCCAGGCCTGCCAAATGGCTGGCGTTGAGGTGCCCAGATTTTGCTATCATGAGCGTCTTAAGATAGCTGGCAATTGTCGAATGTGTCTTGTTGAAGTTGAGGGTGGTCCTCCGAAGCTGGCCGCTTCTTGTGCAACTCCGGTTGTTGATAACATGGTTGTGCATACCGACACGCCAAAAATAAGGGCTGCGAGAGAGGGTGTCATGGAGTTTTTACTTGCCAACCACCCTTTGGACTGCCCTATATGCGACCAGGGTGGTGAGTGTGATCTCCAAGATCAGGCAATACTTTATGGGAAAGGTGAAGGTCGGTTCTCTTACGCCAAAAGGTCCGTACAGAAAAAAGATTTTGGACCCGTGATCTCAACCGAGATGAATCGCTGCATACACTGTACCCGTTGTATTCGTTTTCTATCCGATGTTGCCGGTGTGGAAGAACTCGGGATGGTTAACAGGGGGGCTGATTCTGAGATAAGTACCTACATACAAAAATCTCTATCATCGGAACTTTCTGGCAATATAATAGACCTATGTCCGGTTGGGGCTCTCACGTCGAAGCCATACGCTTTTACAGCTCGTCCGTGGGAACTTACAAAAATCGAAAGTGTAGATGTTCTCGATGCAGTTGGCAGCAACATCAGGATTGATGTAAGAGGGCAAACGGTGATGCGTATACTTCCGCGATTGAATGAAGAAATAAATGAGGAATGGCTCTCGGATAGGTCGCGCTTCTCCTATGACGGTCTAAGGGTACAGAGGTTGGATAGGTGCTATGTGAGAGTGAATGGCAAGCTCCATGAGTCTACATGGAAAAAAGCAATATCCGAGATTGTTAAACAGATTGATCACGTAAATCGTGAAGAAATTGCTGCAGTTGCAGGAGATTTGGCCGATGTGGAGTCAGTTTTCCTTCTAAAAAGGATGCTCAATAAGTTGGGGGTTTCTAAGACCGAATGCAGGCAAGACGGGGCGAGTTATATGGTCTCGGAGCGCGATTTTTATACCTTTAATACCACTTTTGCTGGTATAGAAGAATCAGATTTTTGTTTTCTTGTTGGAGCGAATTTACGCGTAGATGCTCCACTAATAGCTGCAAGAATTAGAAAAAGGTGGTTGTCTGGTAATTATACAGTAGTAGGTTTGGGAAGCGATGCAAAATATGCTTTTGATGTCTCAAGCATTGGTAATGATGCTGCCACGCTTGTTGAGATAGCATCTGGTAGAAATCAGAAATTCCAGGAGTTGTTAGGTAGTTCCAGAAGGCCAATGATGATTGTTGGTCCCGATGTTCTAAGCCGCGCAGATGCGAATTATATAATCTCGTTGCTCCGAGCGATCGCTGAGAGGTTTGGATTTTTTCAAGAGAGTTTTAATGGCTTCTCAGTGTTACAGCGTCACTCTGGAACTGTTGGTGCTCTGGATGTAGGCTTTTATCACCAGGATGGTTTAAAAGGTGTTCTCAATGGTGATACGAAGCTTGTTTACCTTTTAGGTGCTGATGATTGCGTTGAGAGCATACCTGAAGGTGCGTTTGTTGTGTATCAAGGTCATCATGGTGATAAGGGTGCATCTCGGGCTAATGTCATACTTCCTGGTTGCTCTTACGTAGAAAAAGATGCAATTTATGTTAATGCTGAGGGAAGAGCACAGCTTGCCTTTAGAGCTGTTTTTCCTCCTGGTGAAGCGAGGGATGATAGAGAGATTATAGCGGAACTTGCTCAAGCACTTGGTACTCCGTTTAGCAATGTTAGTTTACCCTTTATAAGGGCGAAATTGGAGAAGCTAGGGCCACATTTTAAGCATCTTGGTACATGTGTTCCCAGGGGTCCTTCCAAATATGAATTTATAGGTGAAGCTGCTTTTGCAGATGAAGTTATTTCATTTAAGAAAAGAAACTTTTATATGTCCGATGTGATCAGCAGGGCTTCTAGTACGATGGCAAAGTGTAGTGAGGAGTTTAATGCTTTATCTTGTTCTCTCTAAGCTTGTTTGGATAGTACTGCTTGCAATAGTCTTGATACTTTGTGTGGCCTACCTGACATATGCAGAGAGAAAGGTAATAGCAGCAACACAACTTCGTGTCGGTCCCGACTTGGTAGGGCCGTTTGGACTTCTGCAACCGATTGCTGATGCTATAAAGGTTTTGCTTAAGGAGATAATTATTCCGAATGCTGCCAGCCCAAAACTGTTTTTATTCGCCCCAGTAATCATATTTGTGTTGGCGTTGGTAGGGTGGGCAGTCATACCGTTTGGGACATCCGAAATAGACGGTGTAGAAGTGCCAACTGTAATTGCAAATGTTAATCTCGGGGTTATGTATCTTCTTGGTGTTGCCGCGCTTGAGGTTTACGGAACGATCATTGCAGGTTGGGCAAGTAAATCTAGTTATTCATTTTTGGGAGCACTTAGGTCGGCTTCTCAGATGATTTCATATGAGATTGTTATAGCGCCAGTAGTCATGACGGTTATACTGCTCACTGGCTCTCTTAACCTGGCCGAGATAGTGGTGATAAAGCACAGTCTGCCATATTGGGTCGATATCTTGATGTTGCCCATGACTTTTATATTTTTTGTTTCGATTCTTGCAGAAACAAACAGACATCCTTTCGATTTACCCGAGGCAGAAGCTGAGCTAGTTTCGGGTTACAATGTCGAGTATTCATCTATTCCTTTTGCGCTTTTCTTTCTTGGGGAGTATGCAAATATGATATTGAGCAGTAGCATAATGGCGACGCTGTTTTTAGGTGGGTGGTATCCGCCAATTAACTGGTGGGGTTTATCCATTGTTCCGGGCTTTATCTGGTTTATTCTGAAGATTGTATTTGTTTTGTTTTGTTTTCTGATTGTCAGAGCAACGCTCCCACGTTACAGATATGACCAGTTAATGAGGTTGTGTTGGAAGGTATTTCTGCCGGTGACGTTACTCTGGATAGTTGTTATAGGTGGATTGGTAGCTTTTAACATTGTTTGACGAGGAGTCGTAGGCCTCTATTCACACTTTGATAGTAGTATTGCGATTGTTTGGTGTTCTGCTATCTTTTACTTCCTGCTCTCCCCTTTTGGAAATGCGTACTTACGTGACTTTTTTGTTCTTGGCTGTGTTTTGTTTGCCTGCCTGTACTCCACTTCTAATAGGAACGACAGCTGCTACAGTTGCTGTAACCTCAATTCAGGATAAGGGAACAGGTGAGGTTATCGATGATGAAGCTATTTTATCTAGAGTGTCTGGAGTTATTTCTAGTAAGAACTTTTGCAGAGATCTTACTGTCTCTGTAAACGAGGGTAGTGTACTTATTTATGGTAGCGTGCGTAATTCAACAGATAGAGTGGCAGCAAGTAAACTTGTGTGGTCACAGGAGGGAGTGCGTGAAGTGATAAATGAGATACAGGTACAAGATAGGGAAGAATCTTTTGCTGAATCTGCGTGGATTGCAGCACAAATAAAGTTAGCTCTCCTACTGAAGAGTTCTGTGAAATCTTTCAGTTATACTGTTGAGGTAGTAGACGGGACAGTGTATCTTCTGGGAGTCGCGCAAAGCAAAGAGGAGTTTAGTAGAGTTTACGACATTGCAAAGCGTATTGAAGGTGTAAAAGGAGTTGTAAGCTATGTCAGACTCAAAAGCAGTACCGGGATCCCTCTCCAATTGCACAAACACTAAGGGGATGCTATCCTTTTTTAGGTCCAGGTAAGGTGCCAGGCGAACCCGGTCAGGGCAGAAATGCAGCAGCCGTACCCTAGTGCCTTAAGCTGGGCCCGTTTTCTCTTGTTGGTCTGGTCCTAGCATGTGTGCGGGGTTGACAATCCTGTCAAACTCATCTTCGGAGAGAAGTTCGAGTTCCATGGCTGCTTCCTTAAGCGTGCAATCCTTTGAGTAGGCAAATTTCGCAATCTTTGCTGCGTTGTCGTATCCAATTTCCTTGTTCAAAGCAGTAATCAGCATCAACGATTCCTGTAACATGTTGTCTATTCGCTTTTTATTCGGCACTATTCCCATTACACATTTCTCTCCGAAACTGATCATTCCATCTGAAAGTAAATCCATTGATTGTAGCAGATTGTATATGATCATTGGTTTGAATGTGTTGAGCTGTAATTGGCCGCCAGCACCAGCTACAGTTACGGCTGAGTGATTTCCGATGACCTGCGCACAAACCATTGTTAAGGCTTCGCACTGGGTTGGATTCACCTTTCCTGGCATAATTGATGAGCCGGGTTCATTCATCGGTAATATAAGTTCTCCTATACCACACCTCGGACCAGAACCGAGTAATCGAATGTCATTCGCTATTTTCATCAACGACACAGCCAACGTATTTAAATTACCGCTTAACTCAACTAATGTGTCGTGTGAGGCAAGCATCTCACACTTGTTTTTCGCAGGTGTGAACTCTATAGAAGTAATTCTTGCGATTTCAGCGACGATCTCATGATCGAAGTTCCTCCTCGTGTTTAACCCAGTACCGACAGCCGTACCTCCTTGTGGTATTTCAAGGAGCCTAGATAAATTTTCATTCAAACGGGATGCGCTTTTATTTAGTTGTTCACAAAAACATGAGAACTCCTGACTTAATGTGATAGGAACTGCATCCTGCATATGAGTCCTCCCGATCTTAACAATGCCAGAAAAACTTTTTATTTTTTCTGATAACACCTCAACAAGGTAAAAAAGTGAGGGGAGAAGTTTTTTGAGTACCTTTTCAACAGCTGCAATATGCATTGCAGAGGGAAAGGTGTCATTTGATGATTGCGCCATGTTAACATGATCGTTTGGATGGATTGGGGTTTTGCTGCCGATCACACCATTAAACTTCTCTATAGCCCGATTAGAGATAACTTCATTAACATTCATGTTCGTCTGAGTTCCGGACCCTGTCTGCCAGACCGAAAGCTGGAACTGATCATCTAGTTTCCCATCGATAATCTCGTGACACGCTTCTTCAATTGCTCCAAGGTAATCCTTTGATAATGCACCTGCTTTTACATTTGTGCGCGCCGCAGCGAGTTTAATTATTGCGATGGCCTTTACTACTTCCATAGGAACCTTTTCTGTCCCTATTTTGAAATTTTCCATTGCTCTCTGAGTTTGTGCGCCCCAATACTTATCCTGCGGAACTTTTATCGATCCGATGGAATCAGTTTCAATTCTATAATCCATGTCTCTGTAAGCAAAACCAAAGTGCACCAGCATAGGCCGATTATAATCCTTCCGGCAGGGTTCAGCTAGAGTTTGCTTAAAGAAAGATTTACAAAAGCAAAGACAAAGACCTACAAGAATAAAGAACCCCCACAAAGGGAGCGATAGCTGCAGAACCCCCACGGGTTCATCTATTCCCTAATAGAGAAATACATCAGGTGGAGGCAAGATCACAGCTATCACAAGAGGCAAAAGACGTCGAAGTTATCGAACAAAGGTGGAAACCAGCTAAATCCGGCTTCTTAGAGATAAAACGCTCCCAGATTTAGAAAAATCGCTTTCTACTAATAGACGAACCTTCAGCAGAGCCGGACCTCTCGTTGAAACCCCTCTCACTGTTATTGGATCGGTTATCCTTACCATTTTTTCTAGGATGGGCTCCAAAACGCTTCTTAGGTGAGGAGCTACTTCCACCACTACCTACTCTATCCTCATCAATGCGCATAGTCAGCTTAATTTTTCCATCCGAACCTATATCCTTGATCCGCACCGTAACTGCCTGTCCTTCAGTGTAGTCTGCGCGTATATCATTAACCCTGTTCTTACTAATTTCACTAATATGGACCAATCCCTCCTGCTTATTTGGAAGAACAACGAACAAGCCAAAGTCAACTACGCTCACTATTTTTCCGTCATATAGTTCACCAATTTTAAGCTGCGGGACATTGGAATCAGAAGCACCTGAAGCCATATCAACCCTAGTTTTTGCTTCCATCAATGCCTCCTCGGTGTCAGCCATTATATAAACGTAGTTATTCTGATCTATATCAATCTTTGCAGAGGTATCAGACGAAATCCCCCTAATAGTTTTCCCACCACTGCCTATCACCTTATGTACGACATCCTTATCAATCTTGTAGCACAGTATCTTTGGGGCCGAATCCTTTAGACTTTCCCGGGGCTTAGCAATTACATGCTCCATCTTTTCAAGGATGTGCAACCTTCCAGCCAGTGCCTGATTTAGTGCATCCCTAATTGTTGCTATACTTATGCCACGCACTTTCATATCCATCTGAAGTGCGACAATTCCATTTCGTGTACCCGCAACCTTGAAGTCCATATCTCCGAGCATGTCTTCATCACCCGAGATGTCACTCAGAACGGCAGACCTTACTCCATCAGTTATCAAGCCCATAGCTATTCCGGCTACATGCTTCGTAATAGGAACTCCAGTATCCATTAGAGCCAAAGATGACCCACATACTGTTGCCATAGAAGAAGAACCGTCAGATTCTGTAATTTCAGAGACCAAACGTAAAGTATAAGGGAAAACCTCTTTACCTGGCAGAACAGCCTTCACCGCTTTTAGGGCTAAGCGTCCATGCCCGATTTCCCGTCTTCCTGGTGCGCGCAGGGCACCAACTTCACCAACCGCGTACGGCAAAAAGTTATAGTGCAAAAGTACGGACTCCCTTCTCTCACCATCGATATCATCCATAACTTGCTCATCTTGATAAGACCCCAGCGTAGCTACGACTAAACTCTGTGTCCCACCACGAGTGAAAAGAGCAGAACCATGAGTGCCAGGAAGATAATCCAGAGCGATACTGATTGGACGTATTTCTGTCAGGCTCCTCCCGTCTGGTCTTATGCCCTCCTCCAAAACGTTCTTTCTCACGATTTCTTTTTCGAGCTTCTTAATGAAGAATAAGACCTCGGACTCAGCATAGCCATCGTCAGACAGTTGAGCAAAGGTATCTGTATAGATCTGGCCAAGTTTGTTGTGTCGCTTTTCCTTACTACTTATTCTCTCATTATAGACGCTCTCTAATTGTCCACTACATGCTGCACGCACCTTCTCACAGAGCTCTTTATTGTCATAGAGCACCCCTATCGGCTTTACCGTAGTGACGCTTTTAACAAACTCGTTGATAAAGGAAAAAACCGGTTTTGCGCTTTTTAGCGCCTCTGAAAGGGCATTTACAACCTCCTCTTCAGAGGCTTCACTTGCTTCGGCTTCCACCATTACAACCGATTCCTCTGTACAAGCAACAAAGAGTTCGAGTCCACCTTCTGTCTCCCTGATCTCGTTACATGTGACTTCTGACCCACGCATGTCAACATCGACCCCGATAACGGGACCGCTAAATGGAATTCCAGAGAGCTGCAACGCAGCGGAGGCCGCTATCAGAGCTGGTATTTCAGGTAGAACCTTTCTATTGCCATGTGCAAGAAGTTTGCACACTATGTTTACCTCATTAACGAGATTTTCTTCTATCAAGGGTCTTACGGCTCTATCAACCACCCTGGAGGCCAACACCTCTCTCTCTGAGAGCTTGCCTTCCCGTTTGAAGAAGCCGTTTGGTATACGCCCCAGAGCGTATGATTTGGCTAGGAAGTTTGTCACAAGTGCTAGACCCGACAAGTCAGAAGTCTTTTTAGAAGCTGCAGTATCCTTCTGAAGAGTTACTACAGCCAGCACAACGGTTCCACCGTATGAAACGCAAGCTGCACCAGCAGCCTGACGTGCTACCTCTCCGGTTTTTATGTGCAAACTCTTCCCCTCCCATTCCATGGAGGATTCTTTTATTTCAAACATTATCTACTTTCTTATATCAAGCATTTCCATCAAATTCTTACACCCCTGACAATCATTCTTTGCTAGATAATTGAGTAGCCTACGTCTCTTGCTTATGATCTTAAGCAAACCCAATCTAGACGAGTAATCTTTTTTGAATCCCTGTAAATGCCTAGTCAAGTTATTTATACGCCTGGTAAAGAGCGCAACCTGCACGAAAGCAGATCCTGTGTCATTATCTGCCGTCCTAAATTTTTTTATTACCTCAGCTTTCTCATCAACCATAATCTATAAAAAGACACACAAAAACCAAGCTCCACCAAAAGTCCCCCTCAGAAAACCGCGAAGGTCGAGAGCCATTGTAATACGAATAATCACAAAGATCTACTACGATACTTTTGCACCTTTCAGCTTGGGTAAATCAACTCACAGCACACCCTGATCATTGTTTATACAAGTTCAGTGACAACGCATACAAATCTTAGATTTAATATATTAACTTACTTCACTAGCGCTAAAGACATGCTCGAATATGTAATCCAGATGTCTGAGATAACTCTCGTAGCAAAAGAGTTTATCAACTTCCTGAAATGTCACACGTTTATCCATCTTTATGTTCTCTACGAAAGACGTGCTCGTGTCATTCCAACTTTTCATCGCGTTTTCCTGAACTATATGGTAAGCCTCTTCCCGCGTCTTTCCAGATTCTATAAGAGCTAGAAGGACCTTTTGTGAGAAAATAAGTCCACCTAGAAGGTTCAGATTCTTCTCGATATTCTTCTCAAAGACCACTAATTCCCTTATTACAGTAGAAAGTCTTTCCAATGCGAAGTCTAACGTGACACAGGCCATTGGAGCACACACTCTTTCAACTGAGGAATGTGAGATATCCCTTTCGTGCCACAGAGAGACATTTTCAAGAAACGGGATGACCGTGCTCCTAACTATGCGAGCTAAGCCAGTAAGGTTTTCGCTCAAAATAGGGTTTTTCTTGTGAGGCATCGCTGAGCTCCCTTTCTGACCTGGCGAGAAGTACTCTGAACATTCCAACACCTCACTTCTTTGAAGATGTCTAATTTCTGTTGCAACGTTCTCTATTGAGGAAGCAATAAGAGCAAGAGTACTGAAAAAAACAGCGTACCTATCACGTGGTATAACTTGCGTCGCCAGTGGTTCTGGTTCAAGTCCAAGCTTTTCTGCAACGTACTCTTGGACAAATGGGTCAATATTACCGAACTGTCCTACAGCACCAGAAATCTTACATACAGAAATCTCTTTGATTACCTGCGAAAGTCTTAGTCGATTTCGTTTAAATTCCTGATAGAATCGAGCGAACTTAAGCCCAAGAGTAATAGGTTCAGCATGAATTCCATGTGTCCTAGCAACACAGATAGTGTTCTTGTGCTCGAGAGCCCTTTCCCTAAGTGCTTCGGTAACTTTATCTAAGCCTTCTAAGAGTAAAGTTCCCGCACGACGAAGCTGGAGTGAAAAAGCAGTATCTACTACGTCTGAGCTAGTCATGCCCATGTGTATATATCTTGCATCAGGGCCAACGAACTCCGCCACACTTGTTAAAAAAGCTATAACATCGTGCTTAACCTCTTTTTCAATGAACCCGATCCTTTCTATATCAAAGGCTGCTTTTTCTAAAATGACGCTTAAACTTTCCTGAGGTATATTACCAAGCCGAGCTTGTGCCTCACACGCAAGGAGCTCAATCTCCAACCACAGGGAAAACCTAGTATCATCCCTCCAGATCGATGCAGCGACCTCTCTGCTGTACCTGGGAATCATATCTGGTCAAATTACGACGTGCCTGTGATGGTCCCATCAGCGCCCCTTCTAGAGGCATCTAAGATGTGAATTTTAAGAGAACACTCAACTCTGGAATGTAAAAAAATCCTCACTTCATGTTCTCCAAGGGCCTTTATTGGTGCTCCTAGGACAACGTTTTTAGTAGTGATTTCTATTCCCTTTTTTGAAAGCTCAGCAACAACCTGCTTGGCACTCACTGCGCCAAAAAGGACGCCGCGCTCTGCTTGGGCATATATAGGGAGAACATCAATCTCGGTGAAAGATTTTGCCAACTCTGAGGCAGTCTCTAGCTCCGCAGCCTGCTGGGCTGCCAACTTCTCCTTACTGTTCTCCAGAATCGCCAAATTCGCCCTGGTAGCGCGCACAGCCTTACCAGAAGGAATGAGATAGTTTCTAGCAAAGCCCTTTTTAACCTTGAGAACGTCCCCAACGTTTCCAAGTTTACGTGCTGTCTCCTTTAAAATAACTAACATACACTCTACACTTTACTTGTGGCGGTCACAGTACGGAACAAGTGCAAGGAACTTCATCTTCCGAACCTCCTTTGCCATCTTCCGTTGCTTTTTCGCACTTAAACCAGTGGCCCTTCTTGACAAGACGCGCCCGACCGGGGTCATGAAACGCTTGATAAGTGCCACATTCTTGTAATCAAAATCCTCGATCTTCAGATCAAGCTCAACCTGAGACTCAACGTCTACCGGAGCCATCTGAGTCTTTTTAACTTCTTCTATACTCCCCATAAACCTACGAATTATTGCTGATGTTGGGGTAGCTTAAGCGATACAGCACCATCAGGTGCCTTAAACTCCCTCTTCCTCTGTAGCAAATAACGTAGCACAAGATCATTGTACTTCAACTTCGCCTCAAATTTCTGAAGTGCTAATGGCTCCGCAGAAATAACGAACATAAAGTAATTTGCCTTCGTGTGGTTCTTTACTCTATACGCAAGGGCGAGAGACCCCCAGTTTTCCTGACGCAGAACCTTTATACTGTTCTCAGCAAAGGCGGCATTGAAATTATCCATGAGATTGGACACGCCGCCTTCAGAAAGGGAACTACTTGCAAGGAACACGCACTCATAAATGTGAGAAGGCATGTGACTAAGTGGCTACGCGATAAAGGACGAATTCTAACAGGAAAATTTTGGCTTGACAAGTATACCGTGAATGCACTTATAATCTCGTCTGTTTGTGTCAGTACTCTAGTGTGCGAACAGGCTCAGTCTTTTTTGGAATGCGAGTATCGCTCCGGTTTTTACAGTAGAGTGGGGCTGGTTTGTTGGAGTGTCTTTTTGATTTGAATGGCGCGGATTTTTCTATACCTGTTTTTGCTATTCTTCGCTGGTTTTGCTGATACCAGAGAGTATGTGAGAGTCGTAGGTTCGAGTACGGTCTTCCCATTCATGAGTGCGATTTCTGAGGAGTTTGCTAAGACCTATAGGGTCAAGACTCCTATAGTCGAGTCCACTGGTACAAGCGCCGGATTTAAGCTCTTTTGTATGGGTGTGGGTGATGCTCATCCCGACATAGTTGTATCCTCACGCAGGATAAATGAAGTGGAGTTGGCACTTTGTAAGGTGTACTCAATTGATAGTGGAGATATAATGGAAATTGAGCTTGGTAGGGACGCTCTCGTGGTTGCTAGTAGTAGTGGTAGTGGTCTTGATTATGAATTCTCCATCCGTGACATTTTTGAAGCCATCTCATTCTATGTAGCAGATGGAGTTAGGCTTGTTAAAAATCCCAACAAGCGATGGGGTAGTATAGATGATGGTAAATTCTATGACTCTGAGATTAAGATTTACGGTCCCACAAGGAATACTGGTACGTTCGAGTCAGTAAAAAGGATGGTCCTACTCAGCCAGTGTCTAAATGAACCTGCCTTTAATCTGGCGTATGGGCTGGAAAAATTAAGAAAGATTTGTTCAGTTGTTCGGGATGATGGTGTTTATGTGGAAGTCAGCAATAATGAAAACTTGATGGTCCAAAAACTTGCACGTAATCACAATGCATTTGGTCTTCTGAGCTACAGTTTCTTTATAAGAAATTCTGATGCACTAAAGGCGCATTCTGTGAATGGAGTGCGACCAACTTATGAAAGCATAATGAGTGGTCAATACGATTTTGTTCGTCCAGTATACTTGTACGTAAAGCTTACGCACCTTGATTTTGTTCGTGGTCTTAGGGACCTACTCAATGAAGTTCTTAGTGAGAATGCACTGGGAACATACGGCTACCTAAGGGCTGTTGGTATGGTTCCGATGCCAAATCAGGAGCTAGGTGTCATTAGAGAAAAGGTTGCATCTTTGTCTTCTTGAGTTAGTTTGTGAATCGTTTTTTGCACGTGGTTTTGATCACGTTTGTCGTCTTCGTAGCAGATGTCGCAGTGGAAATTTATGTTCCTGCGCTGCCAAGTATTGGTGTTTTTTTTTCGGCAACAGCAATGGCTGTGAAGGCAAGTATAAGTAGTAATATATTGGGTCTAGCTCTTTCTAGCCTCTTTTGGGGTACGGTTTCTGATTTATGGGGAAGAAAACTTGCTTTGCTTTTAGGTTCGTTAGTTTTTGTTGTTTCTAGTGTTCTTTGTATTTTTTCTGCTTCGATCGATGCATTGGTTTTCTTCAGGTTTCTACAAGGTATTGGGCAAGGTGTTGCAGTAGTTGTAGGTTTCGCTAGCGTGAAAGATTTTTATTCTGGTGAAAAATGTGCGCAGGTTATTTCTAAATTATCTTCTGTGGTTGCGGTCTCTCCGACGTTTGCGCCTATTTTAGGTACTGTTATCCTTTTTTATTTCAGTTGGCACTATATTTTCTTGTTTCTTGCCTCACTAGGATTGGTGTGTCTGTTGCTATTAGTTTTCTTTTTTCAAGATACGCTAAAGGAGAGAAATCCCGCTTCACTAAGGGGTCTTCTTAATTCTTATATTCGAATAGCGACTAATAAAAGTTACGTCCTTTATTCTGCCATAACAGTGATTACTTTCATGTGGCTCTGGAATGTTATCAGTTCTGCTCCTTTTTTATTACTCGAAGATATGGGTGTTACAATCCAGGAATACGGGTATCTGGTAGCAATTAACGTGATGGGTTTCTTACTGGGTACAATCTTAAACAGTAAATATATTCCAAAGGTAGGGCTCAAGAAGTTGGTAGCATTTGGATTAGCTCTTCCGCTACTTAGTGAGGTGTTGCTTATTCTTCTTCATTACACTACTGGGTTTTCACCACTTATACTTGAATGTATATGGTTTTTCAGCGCTATGGGACTTGCGTTCGTAATTGGGAATTCAACTACGCTTGCTCTTGACCAAGTTGGTGAATCTAACAATGGCAAAGCTACTGCACTCCTAGTATGTTCGGAAATGGCGCTGGGTTCATTGAGTGTCTACTTAAATGCACCTTTTTATGATGGGACAATAGTTCCGCTGTCGTTATTCACAATTGTGTCAGTTCTTGCAAGTATGATAGTGTTCTACTATGCAGTGAGGAATCCCGGTAATACCGTAAAACCAGCTAGATAGATACCAGGTTGGTTCTCATCCGCACGTTAGTTTTGCTTCCTCTGGTTCCTTTTATATTTCTTGTTTTTGTACTCGCAGCATGCAATGTAACTGGTGCCACATAAGATTATCGTTGCCCCAAAAGATACTCTAAATGATATACTTTCTGAAAAGCCGTAGTATCCTATTGCTGTCGAAACAATCAGTACAAGAAAATAAAATGGCATGACTAGACTGAGTTCATTTGTGTACATAATTGCTCCAATCCCGCTGACGAAGTAAACAAAAGCAATCAATCCAAAGTAGTGAATCTTTTCCCAGAATGGCCCTGGGATGTCTGTAAAATTTCTATAAGCTGCTAAGAGTCCGGAAAATAATGTAATAAAAAACATAATGAAAAACGATTGAGTCACTATGGACTCCCTTTTTCCGTACCTTGCTGTAGCCAAATCGTAAAGCACCCATAGAAAAGTCGCAAGAATTACATAAAGAGAGTAGTAGTTAAAGGTGTAATGGTTGGGGTTTATTATGATGATTGCCCCTATGAAGCCTGTAACTAGTGCAGTAGCTTTACTCGCTCCGATTTTCTCACGTAGAACAATACATGACGCAAAACTGCAAAGAAGAGGATACAGAAGCGTTATTGCTGAAACCTGTGCGAATTCCATATTGTTGTACGCATAGACAAGCAACAGCTGTGCGGAGACGGTAAGAGATGCTCGCAGTATATATGATGCCCATGAGGTGCTTTGCCTGATCTCCCTGTTTTTATAGACTGCAAAGGGGAGGATAAAAATAAAGCCGCTTGCATTGAGGAAAAAGGCAAGTACAAGCCTATCTATTTGTGTTCCCAAAATTCTGTACGAGGCGCACATGAATGCAGCAGTAAACATGTGCACAAGCATCCATAATATTGCCTTCAAGTTG
The DNA here is from genome assembly GCF_000013165.1 of Neorickettsia sennetsu str. Miyayama. NCBI lineage: Bacteria > Pseudomonadati > Pseudomonadota > Alphaproteobacteria > Rickettsiales > Anaplasmataceae > Ehrlichia > Ehrlichia sennetsu. The sequence continues at coordinate 58,219 of NC_007798.1, forward strand.
TTGTTAGGGATCATAAACAGTTATCTTTAATGTATATGAGTTAATGCCGAAAACTTTCATCCTAGCTTTTGCAGAATACAGTCATTAGTTTTTCACACTTATTGAAACACTTCCGTTTTTATATCAAGCAAAAGATCTGTAATTGTTGTACTTTGTGTAAAAAGTAAGAGATTCATATTGGGAGTTTTTGTAAAGTATCATTCGGACTATGTAAAGAGGGTATTTAACGTTAGAGTATTAGCTATCTATGGGATTATCGTCCGTATTGTGCCTCATAATTCTTACTTAAGAATTTTTATTTACAGCTTTTCAATCGTTAATGTATGGAAAAAGCTTTTGTTCTCTGCATTTTAATCTCTTTCTTTTTGGGTTGTTGGCAAGTAAAGAGGTTCCTTTTTAAACGTGAGGCATATGAAAATATTACAACGTGCCATGCTACCACCCTAGGTGATCCACGCAAATACTGTAATTTTGTTGGTAAGCTTAGTTTCTACGAATATGGTGATATTTATCTCCTCTATAAGGATTCCAGGCATTTCAATATACTCGTTCCATTTGCTGCTGAGGGGAAAGTTGTTCTAGTGAATGTCGGTTATGTTAGGAAAGAAGAAAAAGATAGGGCAAGAGAGATGATTCTCCAGATCTTAAAATCTCACAAAGAGTTTGTTTTCAAAGGTTACTTATCTCCAGTAAGAGGATCTAAAATTCCTCTTGTCAGAAACGACGTTACTAATTTAGAACTTTATTCTCTAGATATGAAAGAAATTGGGTCGAATTTTAGGTTACCAGTTCTAGAATATATTCTGTACTCAACTTCGAATGATTTTATCGCGATCTATCCTGAGATGATTTTATCACTTCAGAGGCCGCAGCTGAAAATAATGATGCACTTCTGGTATGCGTTCATGTGGTATGCAGTTGCGTGTATCGGACTGATTTACTATTTCTTTGGCTCGAGAAAGATAGCACAGACCTCACCTTCCAATGAATAAGGGCATCCATCCTCCATTTCCCTAGCAGACATCAGTAAAAACACACAAAGCTCCTGTTAGACGTCTCTTTGTTGAAGATCTAACCTAACAGCGCGAGCTTCTTCAGTTGTTAACTTTTTTATCCATAAAGAGGAAAAACTCTTCGTTATTTTTCGTTCTTTGCAGCTTGTCTATTATGAATTCGATTGCATCTGCATCCGTCATCTGGTTAAGAATCCGTCTCAAGACCCAAACTTTGTTCAGGATAGAGCGTTCTAGAAGGAGTTCTTCTTTTCTTGTGCCTGACTTAGTTATATCAATCGCTGGAAACAGACGCTTTTCTGCAAGCTTCCTATCAAGAATTATTTCGGAGTTACCAGTACCCTTAAACTCTTCGTAAATAAGTTCGTCCATCCTTGAGCCAGTATCTACAAGCGCAGTTCCAATAATAGTCAAGGACCCACCTCCCTCAATATTGCGTGCCGCTCCGAAGAGACGCTTTGCTTTTTGAAGGGCATTGGAATCAACACCGCCACTCAAAAGTTTGCCAGAAGACGGAACAACAGAATTGTATGCCCTGGCCAAACGAGTAATCGAATCAAGTAAAATAACGACGTGTTTTCCCTGTTCGACCAGTCTTTTTGCTTTTTCAATTGCAAATTCGGCAACGTATACGTGTTTGTCCGCTGGTTCGTCGAATGTCGAGCTCACGACCTCTGCATTTACTGACCTGCGCATATCGGTGACCTCTTCTGGTCGCTCATCAATGAGGAGGATTATCAAGTGTATATCCGGATAGTTCGCAGAAATAGAGTGCGCGATGTTTTGCAGGAGAATAGTCTTACCAGTTTTTGGTTGTGCAACTATAAGCGCTCTTTGTCCTCTTCCGAGCGGAGCAACGATATCAATAATCCTACCGCTTAAGTCACAGTTTTTTGACTCCACAGGCCGTGTGGACTTTTCACATTCAAGCTTTATTGGAGTATCTGGATAAAGAGGAACCAAACTCTCGAAGGCAACATACCTTCTGGCAACAGACGCAGGACTGTTATTGATTTCCAATGCCTTAGAAAGTGCAAAATACCTTTCGCCTTTTTTTGGAGCTCTTACTTCGCCATAGATTAGGTCACCTGTCCTAATTCCGAGTCTTCGTACCTGTCCTGGTGAGATATAAATGTCATCTTGGTTCGCAAGATAGTTATATACAGAGGATCGCATGAAGGCAAAACCTTCGTTCAGGACCTCAGCTACGCCGGAACTCATTATAACCTTCTTGGTTTGACTGTCTGCGACTTCGCTCTGTGCTATGAGGATTATCAGATCCTGCTTTGACATCCCAGCTAGATTCTGCAAATTTAATGACTCTGCCATTGTTAAAAGCTCTCGTGCACTTTTTGAACGCAAGTCAGACAAGTTAATAACCTTTTCAGGATCACTAGTCATGGCGTGCTCACATCGTGTTTCTGCTATCACAGGATTCTTCGTTTCCTCAACTTTGCAAGGTTCAGCTCTTTTTCCAAGCTTCAAAGTATTTCTTTTTATCGGTGTATCACTTTTGTGTTTTTCTACCGGCGATGCTTCTCCTGCTAACGGTTCGCTCACGGTAGAGTGGTGTAAATCTTTCAGTAGTGTCATGGATCGACCTAATAGTGTAAGTATTGCAAAGAAAACAAGACAAATCGTAGCCCAAAGAAAAATAGAGAAAAGAAAGAACACAGCCAAACCCACACGCTTACAAAGTGACGTAAGGCCGGTCCAACCAAAGGCACTGACTAACACGCTTTTCACATGCAGTCAATAAGGACGCTGGGCGTTACCGATTCCAAACATGCACCCGAATACAGATGCTGTTTAATAAAAGCCAATTCAGACACTAAGTCTACGCTTTTCTATTTTCTATTTCAAGAACCTACAAGCCTAAACAACAGAATCGGATTATGATAAAGGAAACTCTAACATAAATAAGTAAATATTACCTTCTGGTAGGTACGATTTTTGTTTACGGAGATTCATACAATTTCAATTCAGGGGCTTAGTCTAGTCAAAATAGGAGTTCAAGTTGCTATATCACCTGGACTGCCATGTTTTAACATTGTTGGTTTGCCTGATAAATCAATCAGTGAGTCTAAGGAAAGAATAAGGGCGGCACTCCTCCATATAGGTTTGTCCTTACCTAAAAAGAGAATAACAGTTAATCTTTCCCCAGCAGGTTTGACAAAAATAGGGACACACTATGATCTTCCAATAGCGCTTGGTGTAATTCAGTTGTTGGATAGTAATTTTGTTAACAGAAATTTTTCAGAGTTTGTCGTACTTGGTGAATTGTCCCTAGATGCTTCGGTAAAGGGTGTTGCGGGAGTCCTTCCAGCGGCTATTTATGCTAAAGAACGCAATCTGTGGCTAGTTTGTCCATGGGAGAATAGGATAGAAGCACGTATTTCTAAGAATAAGAAGCTTCTACCGATCGCCTCACTAAATGAATTGACATCATTTTTAATGGGGAAATCTACACCCAAAAAGATTTGCGATACCTTTGTGCTGGAGGAAGATTCCTATCCTGATATGAAGGATGTTAAAGGGCAAAAAATTGCAAAGCGGGCAATCGAAATAGCTGCCGCAGGTGGACATCACATGCTTATGCGTGGACCTCCCGGTACTGGTAAATCGATGCTTGCGAAGAGAATCGTCGGCATCATGCCACCCCTTTTGCCCAAGGAGATCATGGAAGTGAATACGATTATCAGTGTCTCTGGGGAGTTTACAAATAAGATTTATAGAAAACGTCCCTTTCGAGAGCCACATCAATCAGCTTCAGCTGCAGCAATGATCGGTGGTGGTGCAGTACCAAAACCAGGTGAGGTGACACTTGCACACAATGGAGTACTTTTTCTGGATGAAATGGCTGAGTTTTCTAGTCATGTATTAGATACACTCAGACAGGTGCTGGAAACAGGTGAGGTAACAATATCTCGTGCAAATATGAAATTGACTTACCCTGCGTCTTTTCAGTTGATAGGCGCTATGAATCCCTGTAGATGTGGCTATTTGGGCTATCTTCCGGAAAAGGAGTGTAAAAATTCGAAGAAATGCGGACTGGAGTACATGAAAACGATTTCAGGTCCTTTTCTCGATAGGATAGATATCTTTGTGAATATGGAACCGATAAACAAGAATCAGTTTTTTGAATCGCAGGATGGAGAATCGTCTGCTTTAATCAGAAAGAGAGTTATTGCCGCGCGAAACAAGCAATATGAAAGGTACAATAAAGTGAAGTTCAGTTTGAACTGTCACATGGACAATCACGCGCTTGCCGAACATGTTTCACTTGATAATGAAACAAGGGAGTTCCTAAAGGCTACTTTTGAGAAAGGTTATATTTCCCTACGTGGTCACGACCGTATACTGAAGGTGGCACGCACTATAGCAGACCTTGATGGTTCGGATGAGGTGAAAAAAGCTCATCTAACTGAGGCGCTTTACTATAGGATGAGTCAAAATTAAGAGAATAGTTGCGTTTATATGTAGACTCATATTAGCGTACGCACACAACCTTATAGCTCAGTCTATGGACCGCACCTTACTTTTTGGCTGTGGAGTTATTTAGTAGTGTGTGGCGAGATTCTGTAGGGTTGTAGAGTGTGTCATGGGCTGTGTTGGTGCTTGAATTGAAATTTACTAAAGAAAGTGTTTGTGACACCGAATCCAGAAGGTTATGAGTCATCTCATACCAAAAAATTCTCTGGGTGGGTTATACGCACTGCATCTGTTTTTCTTTTTCTGAGCTCTGCGGCTATTCTTGCTGTTCAGATAGCAAAAAGGATACCTTGGATGGATGATGGGATCGTAACAAAAAGCTGGTGGTGTTTTGTATATCTTCAGTGAGTTGGCTTCCTTCTGACTCTTACTTTGATACTCGGACTATCTGAATTTAATTGTGCTGATATTTGCGCAAGCGAAGCAGACCATAATGAGCAAAGTCGGGGTAGAAGGGTACTTTTGGAAGTTTGCTCTTTCTACATGTGCTTTGTGCTTTCTTTAGTACTTATTTGCATTACCGCAGTCTTGGACCACAAATCAGACTTATCCTTAAGAACAAAGCGGCTACTTGCTGTTGTAGAGTGTGCGCTTTTATTCCCTCTTTTAGTGCTCTTAATAGTACGATGTTTGTGTGGTCTCGGTGCAATTCCTCCCCGTCGTGCTCCTGCAACGATATTATCTGAACGTACTTTTCAGGTTACGCGTAATGTTGGTCGCATAAGGGAAAGCGCCAATGTCAGGATGTATGATGTATCTACTTCGGATGGTCAGTGTGTAAGTAGTGGATTTAAGGTAGCTGCTATACTTGATGAAGAAGGGACTCCTGTAGGTGGGTAAGCCGTATACAGATTTACATATGGTGTAAGGAATGTAGCTCGACAATTCATATGAGGAGATGCTGAAAGTTTGTCCTCTGGTTTGTCACGAGATGAATTTGGGTCTAAAGAAGTCAACGTACTCGATGCTGTGGAAGATCCTGGAGAAGGTAGGGGGGAATGGAAGAAAATCCTAGAAAATACCGATAGCTGTGTACCCGCGAACATGACACAAATAATCGCAGATCCTGATTGTTCAGATGAAGTTAGAAGGCGTTACTTAGTGAAAGCGTCGCTTTCTGCAAAGTAGGTCAAAGCTGGCAAAAGAAGTGTTTTATGCAGTGTCATTGGATTATATCATGGATATTGCAAATTAATTTAATTTTTGTTAGCCTATAGATGAAGTTATTTGCTAACTTGGTATCTTATATAACGAATAGGAGAAATGAGGCTAGCAAATAGCATAAGTGTTTTGGAGCATAATGCGGAAATTATTGCTCCTTCAAAAGTAATGTTGGGGGTGTTGATATGAGTTTTATACGAGCTTTGCGCAGTAGACATTGGCAAGACAGGACTCTTCTTGCAGCGTGTGTTGCCGGTATCGTGATGGTGGTTGGAGGTTTAGCCCTGGGCATAGCCGAGGCCGTGATAGATAATCAGCGTGGTGACACGATAATGGCTCTTCGGTGGTGCATGCTTGCCCTAATTGCCTTGTTCACTATACCTTATGTATTCCACATGTGCAGTGTAATGGGAGTTGAGGGGAGGGGCGACTCTCCTCGTGACGAAGAAGTAGACGGGCAACGGTGTATAGTGCACGGCCCCAGCTGTAAGCTTGCCTCTTCTGAAGCAGAGGGGGCTGCAGGGGGAATCTGTAGGGATTAGTGAGTTTTGCACTCGTACGTTTGTTTATGGGATGTATTCCCTGGCTGTAGACTGGCGGATTTTTTCAGTGGTACGTACGCTCTCATGCTCAGGTGATATATTTTGACGAATTGTATTCTCGTTCGGAGGGGTTTTTTCGTGTCTTACCTCATGCGCTTTTCATGACTTGATTCAGAAGTGCGCGATTGTGTATGCCTCTGTTGCTTTTACTAAAGCATATCTACGTGATTGGAGCGGGTTGTTGAAAATTCATATGTTGTGAAATCAACGACCCTGAAGCTCTTTTTAGTTTTCTTGGTTTGTTTTTCTATTCTCTGTTCTCTTTGAGAGTTGAATTTTCCAGCGATATAATCGAAATAAAATTCAATACTTTTTAAGAAATATTATTTTTTTAGCATTTAGTGTTCTTTTAATTTAAAAATATATATACGCAGTCGTATGCACTATGTGACTGCTAAAAATATGATAGGAAACTCAAGAAATAGTATCCAAGTAAGTTTACCGGATGGGCTTCAAAACTGTGGATATACTCGAGCTAAAAAAATTAGTCCAGAAAGGGCTGCTACCTTTTACATCATGGATAGTTACAAGCAAACGGGAGGTGGATGCCATTCAAGTAAGAAACTTGTTTGGCAAGAGCTGTCTACTGAGATACCTAGATGTGTATTTAACTGGCAGACTAATCTTCAGTTTGCATTTCTTGGTTTTGTTTGGCTGGGAATAATAGCAGCGCACATTGCTATCGAACGAATCGCTGCCTTAAAAAAGATTTCCTCTCTGAATTTGCGTATATCTTACCTATTGGGTCCCTGCCTTTTTCTTTTCGTTCTTTCACTAATGAGGGTGGCAGCGTTTGATCTCAGTCTTTCCTGTAACTCGGTCTGCAGAAAAAAAGTACATGAGCTAAAGGAACGTATCAAAGAATCTCTTTATTATAACAGGTTTGAAAGATGTGATTCGATTGAGGAGATATCAGCGGTTATCCGACCTCATTTCTCTTTTTGTAATGCGGTCCTTATTGTTGGAACAGTTTTTTTTATTGTCCCTATGGCTATGTTTATCGTTCTAGAGGGTTTTTCTGTAAGTGGTCTATTGCATAATATGCATGCAGCCTGCTTAACCGCGTTACAAAGCACGTTGCTAGTTATTTCATTCAGTTCGATTCTCATGATCACAGCATCACTTCTATACAAGGATCAAGTGACACATGCTTTTGAGTTAGAGAAAGTTGAGAAGATTGATTCCGAAAGAAGTTCGGCTATTCAATATATTGTGAGTTAAAAAGATAATTCAAATTGGATTTTATGTATCAAGATTCATTTTTTACGTCTAAGGAATGGTAAGCCTTCGCTGGCAATTTCATTTTGCCTTGCGAACCCGCAGTGTAACTAAGTTTTACCCTGTTTTGAGGTTGATTAAAACGCATTAAGCTATGTTGGGTGCTGTTATGTGCGTGAAACATATGACCTATTAACTGAACTCAGCCGATTTGGGTATATTCTCTGATTTTTCATTGGAACTATACTCTTGGATTGAAATTGTTGTTGTAACGAAATGTCCAATATATGCATTTTGTGTACTATTTTTGCCAAGATTGTCAGTTTTGTGGACATCGCATTATCTAACAGCAGAAAACCCCTGTTGGTATTATATAAAGATATGAAACCTAAGACTAAAGAATTCTTCTTTTAGACTTATAGATTATGCTGGACCGTTGCACGCTTCAAAGTCCTTAAGGTTCAATAGGAGAGAGTTCTAGTCTTTGTTGCCAAAATAGGGTATGGCGGACTATAGTAACTTTTTCCGTTATCTACAAGAAGTTCATAGAGTTCTATTTTCAGCAGACAATATTATTTTTGATGAACTGCCCACCTATGAGTGGGCACAACATGTGGAAAGTGACTAAACAGTTCACCTCGTTTTTATGAAACCTGAGAGGTTTTCCTTTCCATTAAGATTATCCATACTGTCATAAAGAAGGTCTTCTTGCTATCTGTCAGGCGTGCATGTTCTGAGTGACATACTGTATTCTAGTAATCGCGCTTAGTGTGTATGTGCAAGAAGTTCTATAAACGTAAGATAGAGTACCCACCTCATACAAGCCTAGATGAGGTGCTCAAAGATAACGGATCCTCTGTGAGTTGGAGTCCTTCTGTGAGCTCATAAATTCTTTTCCTTCCTTGAGGTTGATTGGATTGTAAATTCTTTCCTGCACCAATGAAATACAAAATAACCCATAGAACAAGTAGGCTAGCAAGAGTGCTAGCGAACAAGGCAGATTCAACCATTGCCAGGGTTTTCATTTTTACAGGGTGTGTTGTCTTATCCAAACAGCCTGCGACTGTAATACAGGCAACCGAGAGTACAGCAGAGATAACAAGTGCCTCTTCTGCTCTTGGTTTAAATGATTTCTCTAAAGCGTATGCTGCCTCATCTACTTTTTTTACTATTGTTCTCTTTTCATAGGTAGGGCACAGTGTGACGTTCTGTTTTTCATTATCGAGTATTTCTTGCACTGCTGCACGAAGCGTCGAGGTTGGTTCTACCAATTGGAAGAGCTTAAATGCACCTATGGAAGCTACCGCAAGTATCGGAGGGAAGAGATAAAGCCAAACACATTGGCCATGCACTATGGTGTTGGTTTTCCAAGGGAATCTTAAAAATATGTGCTCTCCAACCGCGAATGCGGAAACGCATGCCATAACGGAAAACACAGCAATGGTCCTTTTATCCAGTAATCCCTTTTTGAGTAAATCGACATCGCTTTTTTGCATAAGTTGTAAAACCTTTATCGTGGCTTTACTATACTCAAAAAAGCATAACAAAAAGATAATAAACCAAGCTCAACTCAACGAAACCACTACGGAAGGATAAATATCCGTAGTGGTTAAGAAAAAATACGTAGCCCAGTAAAGATTGCCTTTGGGCTAAAAGCGAGTCTGCTTTACTTCTGTACCAATCTCAAGAGAAAAGCAGCAGAGACTCATCTTCTCTCATTGATCCTTCTTCGGTCACGGACACCCCTTGATTACCAGAGAGTAGTTTTGAATCTGGCTGTGGCCCTGGCTGGGCTGCAATGTCACGCGCTGCCCACATCACAGAGGCAGCTCTATCAGTTTTTACTGCTACAAGCGTCAAAGCAAGCAGTGCGGATATAGCAAGAACAAGAGCAAGTACCTCACCCACACGAGAATAAAGATTATTATTACTAACTCCAGCGAATTTAAACATCGCCGGGTATAGTACTACTGCAATGGCTGCCAGTACCGTTGCGACACTAAGCACAACCTTAGCTCCATTCCCTGTTCTAGCTCCGTCTGCCTCTATCAATACATCTTCCAGATCCGGCTTGCTTTGACAGAGGGATTCTACCTTCTTACGGCAAAGATCTGGGTGCATTTTAGATTGAGATGCAAACAAAAGCGTGGCCAAGCACACAAGCAGAGCAGCTGCAGCAAGCATACCACGTGCTACCGCTCCGTCACCTCCGCATATGATGCTCCAGTCTTTTTGATCGAGAAATTGCAAAGCAGTATACGCCACTACGAATATTGCCCAAAGAAGTACGAGCCCTGTATATGCAGCATAAAATCCAACTCCAGCGACGAGCCTGCGTGCTCCGCGTCTTACTGTGTTGCTTCTGGAATGAGAAGTCTCTGAACCGTTACTCATAAAGATAGCTGATGAAAATGTAAATAATTATTTAAATACTAACTATTTTCTTTATCTCATGTCAATAAATTAGCATATTTTCATCATAGATCCTATTCTAATAAAAGTAGATCTTTAAAATAATTATGTGGATGTAATTTTGAGTGAGATAAAGGCAATTTCCGCATCTAGATTGTGATATAGGACACGTTCCTGAGTATTAACAGCATGTAGAGTATGTTCCGGTGGGGTTCTCACTATTAGAGAGTGGTTGTGTATGTATGCTGTATGAGCGTACTTCACTATCTTGCCTGAATTGCGTGTTCTGAGGATTTCTCGTTATCGGATGGTTAAAGTGAGGTAATGGATCTAAAAAACTTATGTGCAAGATTCAAGGTGCTTATTTCTTATTCTAATTACGAAGTATAGGGGCTCGCGGTACGGACTCTATACAACAACACCTGTGCGGGTTATGTAAAGGAGACGACCTACGTATTCTACTGCACTTGTAGTTTGAAAATCTGCACGCCTACCCACCAGATGGTGGAGCCTGATGAGACCTACCAACGTCGTGCCAGGCAAGATACTCTGCCTAGCACCCAAGACAAGACTTTGAAACAGAGACCAAGCGAATGCAATGTACGGCAGCCTATTGAGCCGTATGAAACTACATCCGACGATGCGTGCTAGCTTTAGTAGCTATTTGCTCAAGACGAACGGCATCCACGATCACATCGACCTGCCCTTCTGAAAGGTTAGACAATGCTGTAGCAACCCTGGACTGGTGATGTAGCATTAAAAATCCAACGACGCCAGCGCAAGCTGCGATCACGAGCGATGCTTCTAGGAAGATAAAAAAATTGCATGCCTTTGTCCCACCCGTAGCTCCAAGAAAAACGCCTACTAGCGTGAGCGCAACACAAAAAGAAACTGCGCAAGTAGCAACGAGCTGCAGAGAAGGTTTTTTGATCTCCTTCAGTTCGGTAGCGGCAGAATGCAATTGTTGGTAGCCACCCTGAGCGTAAAGCTCCGACACGCTCTTTGCAATAGCGGTATCCTTTTTGCTAATTGAAGGAAGGCCTCTTAGCGTAAAAATGGAAAAAATAGTTACGCCGATGACGGGAAGCAAAATGGTAGAAAGGGATTCACCGAACGACCTGATCCGCCCATATCGAGGCACTTGTAGAATACAGTACGCTAGAAGGATACAAGTCCACAGAGCAGCTATGGTGATAACAGCCTTTGATGAACTTGGATGTAAAATAGCCCGCCTCAACTTTTGCGCAGAACGAGAAACCGGTTTAAAGACAGTAGATAAAAAACGTCCCATAACGATAAATAAAACACCATGCGTGGTGAAGAAGCTAAGAACAAGTATATGATACTATTATTAAATTTGTCAACTTTTACTTATTATAAGATTACCCTATCCCAGCTGTTTTTTTAGGTTTGTGGTGCTTGCTGTGGAGTAGCTTTCAATATTTTAGGTGTCTTGAAAATTGATTTCCTAAGATTAGATACCATTTACAGTTAGCAACCTTTTAGTGAACTTCATAAAACAGGCTCACGCGAATGCAGCGCAGTAGAATTTAGCTCTCCGGTTCTAGAAATATATGGGCCATCAGCCTTTCTCGGGAGGAGCTACCACGTTCGAATGGCAATGGAGTGGAAGACACGTTCATTCTGCCATGGTACTGTTAAGGGACGCTAGAAAACCTAGTACTGGGAAGTCTTAGTATACTTTAATTAATTTCGGTCTTGATAGTTTTTAGTAATTTCTTTTCAGCAGCGTTGGTTTATCCTTTTTAGAGGAGAATCACTGAGAAGATCCTAGAAACTTTACTAGGTGAGGTAGGTGCTTTAGTGCTATTCCAGCTGTTCTTGTGTGCTGTGAAAGCAAGAAGTGCTGCCCATTTGAAGAATCAAATGTGATGTGGTTAGTCTGGATAGAACAACAGATCACTCGTGTCCGTTTAACCTGAACTTACGTTGCTTATTGGTGTTAACAGTACGAACGATCCTTATTACTTGAACTGCCGGATAAGGAGATGTTTCCAAAGCTTATTAAAGCCAGGGCCAGGGCGTAATAAAAATGTGTTAACTGTGTGTCAGGCGTCGTAGTGTCTTTACCTGACTTGATTAAACCATTTGTCTATACATTAGTGTGCAGATTGACGTATCGGACACTACAACCAATTTCGTGCGCACGGTTTAGGTAAGCGCGAATCAACCAATATAGTAAGGCAGCTATAAACGTCGTCCTTGCACAATGTTTGGCACAGAAGAGGAGTCTTTGACTGTTCTGCATTGCTCTACAATAACACTGCTCCGCAGTGAATGCTCATTTACTTCTCTAGGCAAATAATCAGTGATCAAGGTTAACTTTCTCGGAATATGGTCACTACAGACCATGCACTTGTACGTTTCTTTGCTCTGAGGGCTGGATTCTGTAGGAGCGTATTCTTCCTCAGTAGTGCCACTAAAAAGTGAGTTTCTACTTGAAGTCAATAATCTATTTCCATCTCGAAGGAAATGCTCCATCATGCAAGTGTCGTAACTGCTTTCAATAGTTTGATTGAAGGCCAGAAAGTCGGACAGTTCTGTCTCTGTAAAGTTACCTCCTCGTATACATGAGTCTAGGCTTACATTGTTGGTTAAGTCCATATGTGCATAGTTCCAAGTTAAACCACTAACCAATGACTGATCCGCGTTGTTGGCTGATGATACGTCTGTTTTTGTGCTTGCTTTGTCTGGCAGCTGAATATTGCCTGTTGAATGTTCTTCGATCATCTTATTAAGGTGGTTCAGTTGTATGCTGTACTGTAGGATGCTGAATATTGAGGAGATGATGGAGAGAAGTAAAATGAGTGAATGCTCCACATGAGAACTTTTGTTGCGTAGCAAAATACTTATGATACATCCAATCGAGATAGCAGAGCACACGCACTGCAAGGTAACTAAAGAGATAGACACGCGACTTAAATTGGTGTTCGCTGGGGGATGTGCAAGCATAGCAGTAAAGTTGTCACTGTTCTAAGGATAGGAGAAAGTTGTTCAGTTTTGCTATATTAGCGTGATATCATCATGCTAATGCATACTATATGAGTGTATAGTATACTACAAATCGCGTGTAAGTTGAATAGCATTGCATTCCAAATAGATAGAGTAGAAGAATCAATAGGAAGGTTAAGTAAGATATGGTGGTATGCCGCGTTCTAGATAGTCCTGTTAAAGCTAACGAACCTAAATTGAGAGTTTAATTAATGCATGCTGGGTTTTAGCAGAATCATACTAAAGTCAAACCCTTTTATTTACTCCTATAAGCCTTTGTTTGTTTGACGTAGCATCTTTACGAAGTTTTTATATTTGATCTAGAGTTGTTCTAATGAGGAAGTGTGAATCACCTCAGTGGTTGTTCATTTTTTGCCTTTTGAATTCAGGTATCTGGAATGGAGCGACAGATGTAAGTGGAGCTATTGGCTGTATGAGTAATAGTTGAAATAATTGATTAAAATCTTGCATATTATTGTGCGGCTGTTCAAATTGTTGAGGGTTTAGGGCATAACAGTTGAATATTTTGTTGGTGATTATGTGCTACCTGTAGTTCCCCTCATTTGGTAATACTCAAACAATAGGAACAGAGGTCCATTTGGTCATTCTAACGACGTTTCGAAATTGAGTGTATTTTTTCGGCGTGTTTGCATTGTATGGATAAAAACAATTTTCCTTGTGTTGGTGGATGGGCTATGTTCCTGTAAGTGGTGTACTTGTTTTGTAATCTTCACGTAGAAGTGAAAGCGACACTCCGTATCTGCTGTTATCGGAGAGTTCTCCTTTTCTTTTTGTAATGTTCTTAATGTTGAGCTATTCATGCATCGGAGATTTATTACTGGACGTAATACCTGCATTTTATACATTCATAAGGTGAAAGGGGGTGTACCTTTGGTCGTGGTTTGCATAGAATGATCCACTGGGAGGTCGTTTGAGGTCATGTATTATATAGATGGAAAGACTGCTCGATGGGAGGTTGTTATCGGACTGGAGGTACATGCACAGATTCTCTCCAAAAATAAATTATTCTCCGATGCTCCATGTGATTCTACTAAGGGGCCTAATACGGCAGTGACTCTTTTTGATGCTGCAATGCCAGGAGTCCTGCCAGTTTTGAATTTTAACTGTGTTGAGAAAGCTATTAGAGCTGGTTTAGGTCTTGGAGGGAAGATTAATTTATACTCGGTATTCGAGAGGAAACACTACTTTTATCCAGATCTCCCGCATGGTTACCAGATTACCCAAAATAGCTATCCGATCATAACTGGTGGGTGTGTGCGAATAAGAAATCCTGATAAAGTCATTAGGATAAATCGCATACACATCGAACAGGATGCAGGCAAAAGCATACATAACCTCGCACCTGGCAAAACATATATAGACCTTAATAGGGCCGGAATCCCATTGATGGAGATAGTCTCAGAGCCCGATATATCATCTCCTGCTGAGGCAGTCGCTTATGTGGACAAGTTGAAGCTTATTCTGCAGTATGTTTGTGCTTCGAACGCTAACATGGAAAAAGGTGAGCTTCGCTGTGATGCAAACGTTTCGGTTCGAAGGGGAGGTGAGTCGGGGCTGGGTACAAGATGTGAGATAAAAAATCTCAACTCGACTAAAAGCCTGGCTCAGGCGATAGAACATGAAGCTAAAAGACAAGTAGAAGTTCTTGAAAGTGGTGGCACGATTGTGGTCGAAACAAAACTTTTTGATGTGGACACTCTAAGTACTATTGCCACAAGATCCAAGGAATCTGCAACCGAATACCGTTATTTTGCGGATCCTGACTTGCTTCCTCTTGTTTTGGAGGAAAAGTATGTAGAGGATATTAAGGCTTCGATGCCTGAGTTACCCGACGAGAGAGAAAATAGATATGTGAGAGAGCTTAACTTATCTCCATATGATGCGAACGTGCTTGTTTCGAATGTTAATGCCTCGCGATATTTTGATGCCCTTTTGGAACTTGGTCATCAGCCAAAACTTGCTGCTAGATGGATCACTGTTGAGCTCTTCGGTTTGCTTAACAAGCGTGGTATCAAAATCGTGGAAAGTCCTGTGACTCCAGCTTTGATGGATGAACTTCTGAGACTTGTGCATAGCGCGGAAATATCAGAGCGAACGGCAAAAGAAGTGCTACGAAAAAGCTTTGAAGGTATGGGTTCGCCGAAAGAAATTGTGGAACGCGAGAGCTTACGACAAGTCACGGACGATAAGGTTATTCTCGGGTATGTAAAAGAGGTATTAGATGAAAATCCTACGAAGCTTGGAGAGTATTTCATGGGTAAAGAGAAAATGCTTGCCTTTTTGGTTGGGCAAGTGATTAAGAAAAGCAACGGGAATGCAAGTCCCCATTTGGTAAACAAAGTTTTACTTGAGGAACTCGAAAGGCGTCGCGCACAGAATGGATAAGAAGTTCATGGAGCTAGCAATGAGTGTTGCTCGTCAGTCTGATTGTGAAGTGCCTGTTGGGGCGGTCCTAGTTAGGCAGGGTGCTGTTATTGCCTCATCTGGTAATCGTGTTTTTCGAGATTCTGATCCTACAGCGCATGCCGAAATGTTTGTTATAAGAGAAGCAATCCAAAGGCTGGGTGTAAAGTTTCTTGTGGATTTCGAACTGTATGTAACGTTGGAGCCATGTCCGATGTGTATGTATGCGATGTCTTTAAGCAGGGTCGGTACACTTTGTTTTGCCGCGTATGACGAAAAACGTGGTGCCATTTCAAATGGCTGTCTTGGTACGGGAACTTATTTTCATGTACCAATAATATATGAAGGCCTTATGGAGGATGAAGCTAAGGAGCTTTTATCCAGTTTTTTTCGTATTTTAAGAAATTAAATACTGAGTGGAAACATTTAGCTTTTTCTATAATCTGCAATGTGCGCCGCATAGCGCTAGCAAATAAGTTAGAGTAAAGCGTGTAGCTACTCTATGTCGAACCCAATAATAAGTTCCTTTTTGAGGTAAAATTCTACTCACCATTAATCAAGTTCTTATAATGCGTTTTCTGAACTTTACCCAGAAGCGCATAATTTACTTGGATATTTATCCTTTTTTCTTGTCCTTATGGAGACGGACAAAAGAAATGAATCGCACAGTAGAACGTGCCCGAGCAATATGCTAATCCATGTTAGCTTGGATAAGGCCACTTTGTTGCAGTTGATTAAATCACCTAACCTTGAATAGTAAGGCCAACTCTATTTATTTCACTGTTGGCATGTATTGTCAAAAATAAGCCTAGACCACTTTATACCGTTTAGATGCAACCTTTTACCAACGTGCATTTTGATGCGTTGTTATTGAGGTAAATTGCTTATTATATTTCACATCATAATAAAGGAGATATTCATGTTTTGCCATGCTAGTTAAGAATGTATCTAATGAGGTTGTAGTTAAATCAGTTGTCTGTCTTTTGCCATATTTCAATTTCTGACTCGTTTTTGTCTCTATTGACGTTGCTGTAAGGAGAAGTTTTTTGCCTGATAGGTGTGCCATACACGTTGTTCTGCTTATCTCTGGTACTTTGTCATAAGGCACGTTTTGCTGTTCTCTGTAGTATACGCATTAAGGTAGAGGAAGGGATAACAGGCAAAAGACGTATACTATGCATTTGTTGCTGGCCTTTTCATTGTATTTTATTGATTTTAAATAGGTGGTTATTGTTTTCGGTAAGATTTGAGAGGTTGATCTTATCTGTTTACGGGTCTCCAGTAAGTTATTCTATCTGATTAGCGACGTTCACCGTTATTTTGAAAGAGAAGGATGTATTGGTTAATCTCTCTACCGGTTTATCACAGCTGTTCCATTCAATATAGATCAGTTTCTCAGTATCTAATTCATTGGATTATTGTTTCAACCGATGTGGATGTGTTTGTTTTAACGGTCCAACTTATAGTAATTGGAATCTGTTTTGTGTTGGTAGATTGGAAGAACTCTTCAATAAAGTAATCTATTTTATGTTATTACTTAATTTAGTATTGCATTTAATCGTGTATTTCTTTACAGTTATCAGAGAGCGTCGCTGCGGGTTAGATGACCGGTTCATCTTTCGTATTGTGCTTTCATTGTAACCTTTGTTTTTTATAACTATGTCCAAAAGAACATTGAAGAGTAGGTGTGATGGTATAATGCGTGTTATACCATGGGTTGCTATATTTGCAACTTATTTGCTTTTAAGGGCACATTTCAAATTCAATAGTATGAAGATTATGATGTGTCTTGTTGTGCCCATTATAGTGTTGATTCCTATTACGATTTGTTGGATAACGCGTTCAGGTGCGAGTTATGCGCAAGATAAAAAGGATGCTAATACAAGTGGAGATACGCTGCTTAGAGTGGGTCTATGGGCTAGAGGTGCATTAGTATTTTTTCTGGCTCTGGCAGCCCTTTTTATTACTGGGTCCGTGGTCCTTGCATATTTTACGGATAGTACTGAAGGGAAGCTTAAGGCTGCACTTCTGACTGGCGAAGCGGTGTGCACAGTCATTTGCGCTGTGTTGCTATGTATGGCGTTCTCTAGTCTCTGTGTTCAGGCTGCTTGCACATGTGCTGGACCTGATTCTAGCCTTTCCTCACAGGATTTGCCACAATTAGCAGCTGGGAGGGCTGTCTCCGTAAGCGGCGCAGCATAACATCTAAATCACAGATATTAAACTTGGTACTATATTAGATTACGGCAAATAAGACACAGTGTACCACGATGTTTGCTGTATCTAAGGCATGAATATTTGTTTTTCATTACAAAAGTCAAGAAGTACTATGGTGAAAGTGGAATCAAAGTCTTCTACTGTTTTTCTATAGTGATTCTGCTACAGGTTGCTTTTTTTCAGTTTATTCTACTTTAAAGTTAAAGAGGGTGTAGATTATGTTACTGGATTGGAAGAAATCTTCAATAAAGTAATCTATTTTACGTTATTATTTTATTTAGTGTTGCATTTAATCGTATATTTTTTTACAATTATTAAGGAACGTAGCCATGGGTTAGATGACCATTTGTACTGGCGGTTCATCTTCCATGTCGTGCTTTCGTTATAATCTTTATTTTTTATAAGTATGTCCGGAAGAACATTGCAGCAAAGGTGTGCCGTTTTTATGTATTTCTCAGCATGGGCTAGTGTGCTTACAACTTATTTGCTTTTAAGGATACATTACAAGTTCAATAGTACGAAGATTGCGGCGTGTCTTGTTCTACCCATTATGGTGTTCCTTCCTCTTACGCTTGGTTGGATAATGCAGTCGGGGGAGGCTTATGTGCAAGGTAAAAAGGATGCTGGTACAAGTCCAAATGACATGCGTGGAATGCATCTGTGTGCTAAAGGCGGGTTTTCAATACTTCTGGTTATGACAGCCCTTAATGTTATTGCGTGCGTATTCCTTGCATATTTTACGGATGTTACTGAAGGGAAGCTTCATGTTGGACTTCTGGTTGCCGAAGCTGTGTACGCACTCACTTGCACTGTATTGGTGGGTCTGATGTTCTTTACTCTCGCTATTGATAATGCTTGTGCAAAGGCTGGACCTGATTGCAGCTTTTCCGAGAGCGGGATTCAAGAGGTGATAACTGGGGAGAGATTTGCTACATAGGTAGCGTAGCGTCACATCTAAATCACAAGTGCTAAACTTGGTACTATATTAAATATCAAGGTAAATAAGACACAGTCTACCAGGATATTTGCCGTATCTAGGGCATGAGTATTTGTTTTTCATTACAAAAGTCAAGAAGTACTATGGTGAAAGTGGAATCAAAGTCTTCTACTGTTTTTCTATAGTGATTCTGCTACAGGTTGCTTTTTTTCAGCCTATTCTGATCTAAAGTTAAAGAGGGTGTAGATTGTGTCACCAGATTGGAAGAACTCTTCAATAAAGTAATCTATTTTACGTCATTACTCAATTTAGTGTTGCATTTAATCGTATATTTTTTTACAATTATTAAGGAACGTAGCCATGGGTTAGATGACCATTTGTACTGGCGGTTCATCTTCCGTATTGTGCTTTCATTGTAATCTTTGTTTTTTATAACTATGCTCGGAAGAACGTTGAAGCAAAAGTGTGCTGTTGGTCTGTATGTTGTACCATGGCTTGCTATCTTTGCAACTCATTTGCTTTTAAGGCTACATTTCAGGGTCAGTAGTCTGAAGATTATGCTATGTCTTATTCTGCCTATTGTGATGATGCTTCCTGCTATGGTTAAGCAGCTATCACGCTGTGGGGAGGGTTATCTGGAAGATAAGGGTAATGGTGGTGAAACTGAATTTGTTAGAGTTAAGCAGCGTGCTGACTTCATGGTAGGCCTTTCTTATAAAGTAGCAGTCTTTAGCGTTATTGCGTGCATATTGCTTGCATATTTTACGGATAATGCCATAGACAAAGGTGATAATATGCTTGTGGCTGCCGAAGTGCTGTGTGCAGCCATTTGCTTTGCATCGCTGTGTGTGCTGTTTTTCTGGCTTTCTGTTCAAAATATTTGTACTTGGAGGAGTGTCACACCTGACGTTGGCCTTTCCCCGCACGATGTTCAAAAATGTACTGGTTCAAGGCAGTCTCAGCAGGTGGCGTAGCTTCACATCTAGATCACAAATATTAGGCTCAGTATGATATTGAGGGTGAGTTCTGTCCTTCAACTGGCTGAGAAACGTAGTAAAAGATGGTTATTGGTGCTGTAGGATACTGTGCCTGAAGTTTTACTTTGAATCTAATATGCGCCAATGCTTGGAGTTGCTCCGGTTGTGTATCGGTGGAATTTAGTGATTTTCCAAGTAGTCTGAGCGGGTGTTTCTCTTTTACTATTTTTTGTGGTGGTTTATAGCTGCGTGTTGCGAGCGTTGTCGTGAAAAAGCCGTTTCCATCCGGTGTGAAGACAAGGGGTTCTGCTGCTAGGTAGTGGGTTAAGTTAATAGTTTTCTTTATAATCTATAAAAACATGCGAGTCAGCATGGGTCCCATATTTACTCTGTATTCCGTTGAGGAAATCTTCTGTGGACATTTCCCTTTTATTCTCTGGTTTCACCGTTTTTATGGTTGCACATCCATCCTTAAATTGAAGAAGGATCTTTTTAGAGTCTTTTTTGACACCCACATCAGCAGATGGTGAATCCGCGGTCTTGCAAACTTCTACTATCTTTATGTGCTTGCCAAATAACTCGATTGAAACAGCACCAAAAACTCTTAGCTTTCTTAAAAATGATGCTATCCCTTCAGAGAAATCAATGCTTACTGAATTAGGAAGTTTCTTTGAATAGGTAGCTTGTTCTTCAGCTTGTGGTACAGGGCTGATTGTGTTCAAAGTTTCCAATACGCCATGAAGCATTGAGGCACCGAGATTCGCGAGTCGATCGTGTAAAATTGAATATGTCTCGGTTCCATCAAGAGGAATAGCCTTTTGTATGTATATCGCTCCAGCATCTAGTTCAGGTGTGACGCGTATTATAGACACGCCTGCCTCTTTATCTCCCTTCAAGATTGTATATTGAATTGGCGACGGACCACGCCATCTAGGTAAAAGAGATGGGTGAATATTAAGAGGTACCAACTTTGGATGTGATAGTAATTTAGCTGGTATGATAAGACCATAAGAGACAACAACAATTACGTCACAAGGAGGAAGTTCCTCTCCTTTTAGAGAAAAAGGTGTTTTTACAGAAAGGCCATACTCCAAAGATGTCGAATGTACTTGCGTCATCGAAGTTAAGAGGCCGCGGCCCTTAGGTTTTGGAGGTTTGGTATAGACCTCTAAGACCTCGAATTGCGGGTCTGCTATGAGTTTCAAAAGCGTTGGAACCGCAAACGCGGATGATCCCATAAAAAGTATTTTCACTGAGCTCGAAGCAAATTAGAACCATCCAGTAGGGCTAACTGGACTTGAACCAGCGACCTCTCCGTTATAAGCGGAGTGCTCTAACCGACTGAGCTATAGCCCCGGAGACTGAGATTTTATCAAGAATCTTTAAACATTACAATTTTGTAGATTTTATATGGCTTTTTCTTTTCAGGAGAAGGGGTCGGTAGTTGAGGAAATTTTTGCAAGGCAACTTCATGCTTAGGGAGGAAAGAAGGTACGTTGCCTTGCAGCATATAATACAACATCAATGCTTAGTTGATGTTATAGAATAGAAATTAAAGAATAGTTGAAGTATATGCTCAATTTAAGCAAGAATCTAGGACTCTAATTAATCTCAAGTAGTTCAGGCCCAATAGGTAAGTATCTTCTCTTGTATTGAGCTTTTTTAACCCGTTCAACGACCATTGAGACTATTCGTTCATCTATACTTAAAATTGTTAAATCTTGTTTACATGAGATGGCGGTTAAAATTTGGTCGAGTATTTCATACTCTGGAAGTTCGTCACAATCTCTCTGGTTGTACTTTAACTCAGCGGTTGGAGCTTTTCTTAATACCGATTCTGGGATAATACTTATCTTCTGTAGCATACTGCTTTCTGGTATATTGCCATTACGCCATTGTGCAAGTTTGTAAACCTGGGTTTTTAAAAATGGTGAAATAGGTGCATATCCGCCGCATGAATCGCCATAGAGGGTAAAGTAACCTGTAAGGATCTCAGACCTGTTGCTGGTCGAAAGCACCATGCTCTTGGTTTTATTTGAAAGTCCCATCAAGGTGACAGCGCGTATACGTGATTGCAAGTTCTGTTCTGTGATATCCTGTTCTTCCCATGTTACGCAGTGTGAAAAAACCTCTTTGAATGACTGAAGCAGTCCATCTATGCGGATCACTGTGTGAGCCACGCCCAACCTATGAGCGATCTCTAGTGCATCATCGAGACTATCGGTGCTTGTATAGGGAGAAGGCATCATCACGGTTCGCACGCGACTATTACCAAATGCATCAGTCGCGATTGCTGCAACTAAGGCCGAGTCTATTCCTCCAGAAAGTCCAACGATTACATCTAGCATGTCTGTGTTTTTTAAGTACTTTCTCAGTTCATGGAGCACAGATAAATAGTATTTTTCCAATTTAGGGTGATGTTTTTATACGTAAGCATTACAGATAACCTTTACTTTGTGCGAGGTAAAGAGATCATACGTTTGCATTCACCGGAAAACCTTGGGTAGATTCATGATTTTATACTCATCTGGGTCTACAAGGTAGTCTCCAATTGGAATTCTGTGCCGTATTTCCACTATGTGAACAAAGCATTCGTTGATGAAGCGTGGCACTTTAATAGAGTGTTTGTAAACTTGCGGTTTACATTTAGGAATCTTTCTATTTTGCGAGAGAGATATTTCAGCTCTTATACTCAACTTTAAGAGAAAGTTTGTTTTCGCGATAGGCGTCTGTTAGAATTTCCAGCCTGCGTTAATTTGTCGGATTCAAAAAGTTTTACAAAGTTATACTTCAAGCGTATTAGCTGCGAAAGTTGTTGCAGTAGGTTCCGAATATCAAACGTATTTTGACTTTCGATCTCGTAAAAACAGCGAGCTCTGTACAATGTTGATATCATGAATTTGTATAATGACCTCAAGCGGGTCTGTGTCAATGGGTTATGATGGAATGGAAAATTGATAAAGACTGTGTTGATTACCAAATGTCACTCATGTTTATGCAAGAGCGGGTGAAGCAGGTTATTAACGGTTCAGGCGATGAATTGGTGTGGATGTTGCAATATGAGGCGCTCTATACGGGTGGCACGAGTGCAGATCCACAGGATCTACTCAATTCAGATCTTTTCCCAGTTTTCAACGTGGGCAGAGGTGGTAAGTACACTTATCATGGTCCTGGGCAACGTGTTATCTATCCAATACTTAATCTAAGAAGCCGTAATATATGTGATCTCCATAAATATATTTATTTGTTGGAAGAAGTAGTAATTGTCACGCTCGATAATTTTGGGATTAATGGCTGTAGAAAAGAGGGGCATATTGGGGTCTGGGTTGGAACGGGATGTCAGCCACCAAAAAAAATTGCGGCAATTGGTGTAAGAGTGAGTAAGTGGGTAAGTTATCATGGCATTGCTGTTAATTTGTATCCAGATCTGAGCCACTATGATGCGATAATTCCCTGCGGAATTAAGAATTTTGGTGTAACTTCTGCAAAGGAAATGGGTATAGAAATAAGGAGCTTTAATGCATTTGATAGATACTTCAAAAAATCATTTGTGAAAATCTTTGGCGAATGAGTTAGGGTGGTATGACGTTGGATGTGAAATTAGATAGCATAGAAGGTTGGCTTAGCTTGGATAAAGAAAGCGGAATCTCCTCGTTTGGTGCATTGAAACTTTTAAAGCGTAAGTTTGGTGTAAAGAAGGCGGGTTATGTAGGAACATTAGACCCTATTGCAACGGGAGTCCTGGTTATTGCTCTTGGCAGGACAACAAAGCTTATCCCGCAGTTTGATGATTCTTTCAAAGAATACGAATTCGCAATTGAATGGGGTGCGGAAACAGATACACTAGATTCGGAGGGTGCAGTGCTTCGAAATGGTGGGCTCATACCAAGTACAAGTGCAATTCTTGGGGTTTTACCGTCATTTCTTGGTGAGCAGTTACAAGTGCCACCTAAGTTTTCGGCCATCCACGTAAACGGCCATAGGGCCTATTCACTCGCCCGAGCTGGTATAGAGTTTAACATGCAACCTAGAAGGGTCGTTATACACAGTATCGAATGCATGAATCATTCAGCTGGACAATCAACCTTAAAAGTATCATGTAGTAAAGGAACTTATGTCAGGGCGCTCGCTCGGGACATCGCACGCAAGCTGGAGTCATTAGCATTTGTAAGCAAAATACGCAGAACAAGATCAGGCATATTCAACGTTACCAGTGGAAACAAGCTTTCAGAAATTACAAAGGAGCATATAGTCCCACCAAGTGTGCCA
This sequence comes from Neorickettsia sennetsu str. Miyayama, assembly GCF_000013165.1. NCBI lineage: Bacteria > Pseudomonadati > Pseudomonadota > Alphaproteobacteria > Rickettsiales > Anaplasmataceae > Ehrlichia > Ehrlichia sennetsu. The sequence goes on from NC_007798.1 coordinate 81,953, forward strand.
CTTTGCAGGCCTAAAGGCTAATCACCCCTGCCTACATCAGATGCCCGTGAAACCGACTCTACTGATTCGTTCCTGGAAGTTCCACGTAGGACGAGTGTGATTGCAGCCGCCATAAAAATGGCCAAGCAGCAAAAAGCACAAAACAGAAGGAGCTTACCGGTATCCATGTATTCCCCACTATCGAACCATCATACCATGGTTAATTGTATGGCTTTTTCACGATGGAGTCAAGGTGTTGAGCTGGCTGTAGAAGTGGTTCTGCTTTCGTAACATGCGTTCTTTGCGCACTAAGGCGGTGATATTCCTTATTTTCTAGGGGTGCTGTTTTACGATTTTTTTTATTCCTACAAGCGCAGTGTTTCCCTTAATAGAGAGGTCTTTGTCGTTTGAGGATACACCACTTAGAGATTAGGATAGTTCGGAGATATCATATGATGAAATTGTACATATGTATAAAAAAGTATTATAGTGTTCCCGTTCAATACAGTTTCCTTTCTGATATGTTTCTTAGGCAAGATAGCAATTTGGTTATCTACCTTGAGGATTTGGCTTGTTTTTCCATTCCAGTTATGAACTGTTGTTCGGGAAACATAGGATCAAATTTTGTCGTTGTATTGTCTTTTCATAGGTATTAGAGGTTGAAAATGTCAACTGTAGAGTTATGTAAACCAAAGTATTTGCTTCCCATATTGTTCGTTGCTGCGGTAGGTTTGTCATGTGTAATTGTTGTCCTTGCAACAGGGATTGTTTTTATGAGAAGGTCTTGTGCTGAGCTTGCAAGACTTAATGAGAAGGTTGATGGTTTACAGTGCGTGGTTGAGAATTTTTGTCCAGATTGCGCAGTTGGAAGTTTTTATAAAGAATTAGATCCGTATCTTACAGCAAATATGGGCGTAGTTCGTGATCAACTTATTGGGCTTCAGTGTAGGGATGATTTACACCAAACTTCGTGTATACAAAGTGGTGGTGATGTATCTACTGTACTTTATGACGCTGCTGGTGCTGCTGATGGTACACCTAACAATGGGTGCGCACTTACGGAACAGTTAAAACCTAAAGTGTCAGTATCACTTAAAACAAAATCACCTAAAAAGGTTGCACTGCAAGGGTTTAATCATGCGCTTGATGTTGCTGAGTCCGTAAAAACAGAGTGCTGTGATAATGTTAAGCAAATATCGGTAGATAATGGTATCGGCATGGCTTATGGTGTACGGGGCCATCCTTCAGGTAGCTCACAAAATACGGAACGGCGTGCATTTGAGATAACGACTCCTGACCCAAGTCCCAGCAAAGATTCTCTGTCTGGGGCTTCTGTCCGTAGCGTTGGTGATGGCGCTAGTAGTTCTAGACAATATGAGTGCGGTAATCAATGTCCAAAAACACCTGGTACTGTAGTTGAGTTGGGTGATTGTGACATGTATGTTTGCAATCCGTGTCTTACAGATGATATGAGCCGCCCTGTTGAGTCGGATTGTAATTCACCAGATTTTGTTGAGAGTGGTGTTTCTTTCCTTAATTCACTGGAAAAGGCTTCTAAGGATTTAGTGTCCTCTTTGGATGCTAGTTTAGTGTATGCGTCAGATATGTTATCTTCCTTCGACATGCTACTTCCTCCTTTGAGTGGTGATAATGATTCGGTGGAATTAAAGACGTCCATTGTTACATCTGCTGGGGTGCTTAGCGTTACTGAGTCTGAACCACCTAGTACATGTTTGGGCAATTAAAGTTTCTTTGTGGTCCAAGCATTTGGTACTAAATGTGTGAGTCCTGAAACGTATAAATCCGCTCTGAACGGGTAGGAAGTGGGTTGATCTCACTTAAGGTTGTTTTTTCTCGTGTTGCCTTTCATTTTTTCCGCCCGGAATATCGCAAAACCGTGTTTGCTATTTTGCTAAGTTTTTCTGGCTATGTGAATGCTCTTCCATCTACGGCTCTGAGTAGTAATACGGGGAGAATGCATAAAACGGTTGAGCTTCTTGATGTACTGGAAGTTGCCTAGGTATGTTTCCCGTACAAATGCATTGTAGTTTCTATTTTGAAGGTATTTTAAGGTTTCAAAATAGGTGAACTGATTAATGATATACACCTCTTCGTGTTAAGGAGATATACGATTTTTCTCATGAAGCCACCCTCATGATAGCGGTAATGGATTTTAAGAGACGCTTTGGCAAAGATTGCTCTAGGTCTGATCAACTAAGTGCTTTTGCCTAAGCGTTTTTGTGTGCTGTCAACTATAATACAAGCAACCCTTCGATCGAACCTTTAGGTGTGCAGAGTGCGAAAATTTGTTGTGGTGACAGGGCGATACAACTTGCTTTATTTCCGCAACGGTCGGAGTAATTCAAGCAGCTGGTACAAGCGCAGATTCACGCAGTCTGTGGGATAGTACCTAAGATAACTACCTAATATCTCGAGTTTTGAGGGAAATGGCGATCCAAGTAGTACGGATGTAGACCGTAATAGAGCGGGGCATCAGTTTAACATTTGAGTATGTGAAGGCATGATACTTCCATATTAAGTGCAAGAGTGTGAGTCACGAGTTCAGAGGTGTAAGAATGATTGTACTTCTGAACCTTGTGTTTCAGAATACAGTTTAATTGTAACCCCTATGTCAGAGGTCTTTTCAAATGTAGGGGTTAAGTTTCAAGTTTACGGTAGAGAAAAGGTTGGTTTTCCTGTCTACGGGCGATAGAACTAAGCTTTTAACCTCTTATAGAATACTTTTAAATTTACTTTTATATTAAATTATTATAAACTTAGTATTGATAGTGGGTAATGTTCCCAATTGCAATTAATTAGGAGAAAGCAATATGGAAGAGAAAAAAATGCTTTTTTTGATTTGTATAGTGCCGGTTTTCCTGCTGCTGTTAGCATTAGCAGTTGCACTTTACAAGCTATGCAAAAAGCGTGCTGCACGAAGTGTCCTCCCGGATAGTGGTGGGACAACTGGTCGGTTTGTACAGCTTGAGGAAGAGGGTGGAGCTGAACAGGTCAAGCCATTGCCGCCAGAGCAGCGTCCGTCTCCTCAGCTTGAGAGAGCGCAACTTGGGCCGCTAGATATTCCAGTTCCTGGTATAGGAGGTTGCGTTTTAGCGCGCGAGGGAATTTTAGCTGTAGAACCTGGAATGTCAGGAGTCGGCTGGTATGGTAATGTGGTAGTCTTGGATCCAGGTGGAACTATTTTCCATACGCGTAGGTATGCTGGAGGTGGTGCTTCAGGTGCGTTGTACGGTGCTCTTGGTGTCCTAAATACCTTCGTTGAGAGGCCTTTGGCAAACCGTCTTGGTATGTCACACGTAGTCTATAACCCAAGGATCTTCAAGGGTCGGTTTTGGCAGGCATGTGTTATACATCTTCACTCTCCAGATATGAGTAGGCTTTCTCGTCCCCCTGGTACATGCGCACGTATCCTCCGTGATCAACTTTACTCCCTATTCATTGAGGCGTTTGCCCTTGTACAGCGTGAGCGCTTACCTGACACCTCTGTTGTCATGGTACCGCTGGTGTCTTCGGGTATATATTCTGGAAATATAAACAGAGAGGGGTATGTCCGTGCTTTTTCTGATGCATTCCTCACTGCTTCTCATGTTTTTTGCGGCGGTACTAGTCTAGCTGCGGCTTTAGGAGTTAGAGAGGTTAGGATTTGCTGCTACGGTGAGGGCATGCAGCGTGCTTTAGCTGAAGAAATGCAGCAACAAGCCGTAGGAATAGGGCAACAAGCTTCAATCGCAAAATAGCTATCTCGCTGAACTAGTTCCTAAACAAGAGTTGTCCGATATCTCATATTTTCACTGAAACGATAAACCAATAGACGGGCGTGATATCCCAATTTATCGACGTAGCATCCAAAGTGAACGACATAGCACTTATGTACTCAGTTAGAAGGCTAGGTAATAAGTCTAGATGTGTAAATCTCGGTGTCTAGGCTTTGTTCGTTTCAGTGTACAGTTCTGAATCTTCCTAAATATGAGTGTTGTGTTTCATGTTTGCTTCGGAAGAAAGTAATATGCGCTTTCTTACCCTCTTCTATTCAATGAATGTCTTAGGGAAATTCCTATAAATTTTCTATAAACCCTTCTGAATTTATTCGCGTATTGAGCGTTGTAGTTGCCATCTATTGCTCCTTGAAGTTGTGCTTTAGTTATTCTATAACTAACATGAATTAATATAACACTCCAACATGAAATCAAATGCTAAGATAGGCATTATAGCTGGGAGCATAGCACTTTTTACGGTGTTGATAGTTACACTTTGTATAATGCTTGGAAAGCGCGCTGAGCGAAAAGCTCTTCCAGTAGGAACTCAGAAAAAACCGGAAAGAGAGGATGGCAAAACTCATACTCGTGCAGATAAGGGGATCGGTGCGCAGGAAGTTCCTATAAATGAGACCTCAGATTCGGTATCGAAACGATATATATCTTATGCTATTTTTAGCCTTGACGGGAACATCGATGTACGTAAAGTTCCCATCAACCAGTCGGTAGCTACGGTGACACAAGAGCAACCACTTTATATCTCTGTATGTCCGGAGATCCATGTGAGGAGAACTCCGAGAGATGTGTCATTCACTACGTTAGAGCAAACAGGAAATAAGAGTGGTCAGTCGGTAAATGAAGTAGGGCAAAAGCGGGGGAGTGAATTTTCTCGTGTCGTAAGAAACGCAGCAAAAAATGGAGAAAAAAGTATTTTACGTGCTGCGCATGCGGTGACAAATATAGAGGGGGATTTGATCAGTCAGTCAGCACACGCAAAATCACCTATGCTGCTGGGATCACCATCTTCCTCTTTTAAAGAAAAAGAAGCGAGTATTACTACTTCAATACCTGGTTTAAAAGGTTGTGTCTTAACTTCAGATGGGCTTTTAGGTCCGGCCAGGGCAACTAAACCAAACTGGAGTGGTAATGTGGTAATTGTTGATGTAGCTGAAAAAATCTTCAAGAAGTGTAGCTATGTTGGAAAAGGCGTTTCAGGTAGTTTATACAAGGCCCTTGGAATTTTTGGAACTTCAGTTGGCAAGTTCGAGAAAAGAGAAATTAATGAGGGGAAAAGGGTTCTTGATTCGGGGATTTTTAGGCGTGATGGTTACAGTGCGCGTGTCATACATGTTTCTTCTATGAACATAAATGAGACTTCTAAAAGGAGAGAGAGCAAATGGAATTTGTCTAAAGCTCTTTATAGAACCTTTACAAGAACATTCGCTAAGCTAAGAGGTATGTCAGGTTTGCCCGGTGATACAGTTGTTATGATACCGGTGGTACATCTGGGAAAGTGTGCTGGGCGTTCGCTTCAACAGCAGTGTTTTGTTGAGGCATTGTATTCTTCTATTAAGGGGTTTGGTGATCGATCTTTACCTGAAGCTTTAGGAGTTAAAGAGGTTAGGATTTGTTGCGGCGATCCAAAAACACATGCTGTTTTAGCTGAGTTGATGAGTCAAAAAGCTAGTGCGGGTGTAGAGATGTAGCAGTTTCACTAAACAGTGTTTAGGCGAGAGTCGTCTGGTATTTCATGCCTTGTTAAAATAAGGAACAAATAGATCGTGTGCTCCAAGATGCATTAACTCACTATCCTAGTACCTGAGTGATAGCGAAATAGCCTTTACATATTAGGTTGGAAGGACATAAGACAAACTTAGACGTGTGTAGGTTTTCACACGTCTTAGCATCGTTTGTTGTAAGTGGTTTAGTTAAAATCTCTACGCTATCAGATCTTTCTGAACATAAGGGGATTATATTTCAGGTTCACTGTAAGAGAAAGTGATCTGAGGTTTTTCTATCCTTAAAAGAAGTGCCTCAGATTTTTATAAAACTTTCTAAATTTACTTTCATTGTTAAATAGTATAAATCTTGTCAGGGGCACTTTGCAGATTGCGCCCCTGATCATGAATTAGGAAGGTAGATATGTTAGGGTTTGCTCCGGAAGTTCACGGTCCCATTGTGGCTGCTATACTATTTTTTATTCTGCTTATGCTGCTGGAGCCAGTATGTGAGCTAGTGTTCCACATGAAAGGTTTTGCCACGTCAGAAGGTAGTCCAGAAAAAAGTCTTGCTGCGCTTACCGTTTCCTCATTATCACTGCAGTCTTCACCTTCCCGCACTGATCACAAAGGAGCAGCCGGGACTATCTTCTTACCGGACTAAAGGACTACATTTGACCCACGTAGAGATTTCATGTATACAGCTTCTTTTATATGCGAAAAGATTTCTTACCCAGCTGTAGGTAATACCCTACCTGTTATTGTATGCAGCTATTTAAGGGCTTTATACGAGTAAATTTTCATTGGGGCTAGGTTCGTTTTCTGTACCATGGTGGGAGTTAGGATATGTCAGCTAATATATTTCCTCAAGTAGATATTTAGGAAAGTTCCCGCAAGACTTTCTAAAATTATTTACTTTATAGTCACAATGTGCGATAAATAATATGCACAATCCTTAACAAAGTAAGTTTTTTTAAGAATAGTGTGAGGTTACTGTGGGAAAAAGAGAAGAGCTTTTTATAGCGTTCGGTGTAATACTTTTCCTGTTATTAGCAGCTGGGCTCTATTGGTTATGTAGAGTACGTTCTAGACGAGCTGTAGATAGCGCTCTTGAAGAGATACGACTCACCGGCCTAGTTCCTGGTTTGCAGGGTATACAGTTTAGTGCAGATGGGGTTTTAGGTCCGGCTGGGGCAACTGAACCAACCTGGGAAGGTGCAGTAGTAGTTCTTGATACAAGTGATGCTCCTCTTAGAGAGGTCTACCCGAATACAGAGCTCTTTTGTGCTCTTGGAATTGCTGGCACTCCGGTTCCAGAATCAGTTCGAGATTACTGTGGAGATTTTCCAATTCTGCGGGGTCCAGAAGGTTGTTTGCCTTCTGGAAAGAGCTGGTCTGTCCTGCATATCTGTCCTTTGGGTTTGCATGATCCTGTCCAGCCTGGGCAAGAAGGGGTCGCTGAGCTAGAAGAGAGTCTCTCTCAAGTAGCGCAAATATACGTAAGTGGATGGGGGCTTCATAGGGATTTTGATAAGCGTTGTGCGGGTGGTGAAGTTGATCTAACCGTCCTGATGACGGTACCGTTTTCAGATGCAAACAGTGGTATAATGTCGAGGGCGGGACAGGTTCAGCATTTTGCTAGCTGCCTGGCTGTTGCATCCCGTCAGAATCCTGGCAAAATGTCTAGTGGACCACGATTTAAGCTTTGTTGTGATGGTGAAGAGATGCGGCGCATTTGTACTGAAGCAGCGTACAACGCAACAAGGGAGATCGATAAACACTGGGGTAAAGCTGGTGCTGCACGCTGAAATAATGGCATCCTGCATTTAGCTAAAATAATAAATTAGTAAACTAAATGTGGGCGCTGTATTAGCGAGGTAGAGCGTCCGAGTGAAATAGGTATCTATCACTTGGACGAGTAGTATACATCCTAAGCCTGGGTGTATGAACTTCATCTCTTCGACACATGATTCGGTTACGGTTTGTGTGTTGTTAGACTCTTTTTAATCTGAAAAGTATATACTCATTCTGAATAAAGGCCTTAGGTAGTTTCTCTATCTAGGGATGGCTTGTGCAGGGAGAGAGTATGTGGGGAAGGCGTTTGTGTACCGCTTTGTTACTAAGTACAGCGTTTTTATTGTTTGCCTTACTGCTATCATTCACATTATGCGTTTGTCGTTTTCCATTGTGGCACAGAAGAGAAGCTTTTGAGGTTGCTCTGCCGCGGTCATTTTTTACAGAGGTTAGTGCTGAGTTATTAGGTGTAAATTATCCTAAAATGGACGGGTGCTACCTATCTTCGAAGAATCTGTTAGGTCGTGATGAGGATGATGGTTCTCCAATATGGGGAGATACCGTAATAGTTGTTGATCCGAATGAGAGAATTCTTCTAGATGAGAAGTATGACGGACCAGGTATTTTTGCGAAAATGTACAAGAGGTTTGGGATCTTAGGATGCAATCCTTTTCGTCACTACATAAATAAGGGTGACTTTTCAAAATACGGTGTGGCTCTTTCACCACTCCCGTTTTTCAGTTTTACTTCGCTAGTTTTTCTGTTGCACTCCATCCCACCACGTATATCCTTCTCTCATGACCCGGAAGAGTCCTTGCGTGCGTGCAAGGCGCTCAAAAAGCAGTTTCTCCTGATTTTTGGGTTGGCAGAATATAATAATAATGCTAATCCCTGTAGAGCCACGAATATGTATATCCCATTTTTGCACAGTATAGAAAATTTTACTCCTAGTGAAAAAAAGCAGTACATGTATTTATTTGCGAATGCATTTAATATGGCAGTAATGGACTTTTTGAAGGGAACCGAACGATCTCTATCCGATATCCTGAAGATACCTGATATAAGAATTTGTTGTGGAGATCTTGCTACGCGGGACATGTTGGAAGAAGCATTTAACCATGTGTTTGCGTACAACTATCCGTCTGCGGAAAATGGGTTACGATCTTGTATAGCAAGATGATTTAGCAGTCAAAGGTGATTAGCACATCAAGGTCGTCTAGGTAATGATGAATATGGAGTGCGTAAGTACGCGTGCGTTATCTATTGTTGTATGCAGCAAGGGCTTTATACGAGTAAATTTTCGTTGGGGCTAGGTTCGTTTTGTACCATGGTGGGAGTTAGGGTATGTTAGCTAATATATTTCCTCAAGTAGATATTTAGGAAAGTTCCCGCAAGACTTTCTAAAATTATTTACTTTATAGTCACAATATACGATAAATAATATGCACAATCCTTAACAAAGTAAGTTTTTTTAAGAATAGTGTGAGGTTACTGTGGGAAAAAGAGAAGAGCTTTTTATAGCGTTCGGTGTAATACTTTTCCTGTTATTAGCAGCTGGGCTCTATTGGTTATGTAGAGTACGTTCTAGACGAGCTGTAGATAGCGCTCTTGAAGAGATACGACTCACCGGCCTAGTTCCTGGTTTGCAGGGTATACAGTTTAGTGCAGATGGGGTTTTAGGTCCGGCTGGGGCAACTGAACCAACCTGGGAAGGTGCAGTAGTAGTTCTTGATACAAGTGATGCTCCTCTTAGAGGGGTCTACCCGGATACACCCCTATGGCGCGTTTTTAGACTTGTTGACAAGGATGTTCCACAAGGCACCCTAGAGGCCTTTGGAAGGCATTCATTTTTGGACGGTCCACAAATTCGTTCGTCTTCGGGAACAACTATCTGTACTGTAACGCATGTATGTCCTGGGGATTTGCATACTCCTGCTCAGCCTGGGCGAGCAGGAGTTGCTAAAGTAAAAGGGGCTCTCCGTCAAGTAGCGGAAAAATACGCGTGTCTATGCGCGATGCAGCTTTATGGTGGGCGTTCTACTTATGAGGGCCTTCCTGTCACCGTTCTGATGACGGTACCGTTTTCAGAGGTAAACAATGGTATAATGCCGAAGGTGGAACAGGCTAGGTATTTTGCTGGCTGCCTGGCTGTTGCGTCCAGTAGGTATCCTGGCAGAAGGAGTCATGTGCCATTTAAGCTTTGTTGTGATGGTGAAGAGATGCGGCGCATTTGTACTGATGCAGCGTACAACGCAGCACGGGGGTCTGCTCAATGCAGGTAGTAACGTCGGGGCTGCACTTAAACGTGTTTTTGTAGGTATATTTCAAATGGCTGGCCACAGTGTTGTTAGTGTGAGTTCACTGCCGTAGTGATAGTTTTCTCTGTTTTGTGAACCCTTGTACGTCAGACGTTCTCTGCCCAGGCTTAACAAAAGCACAGTGCTATGGGGATCTCTAAAATAACTATTTTATTACTCTTAGTCATTTGTTGTTTTTGTGGGAATTTGAAAAGTATTTTAAAATTACCATATACGTGGTGGTATTTCTCTTACAACCGTATTGAAAAATCACTAAATATGAACTTGGTGTAATAGTTAATTGGTTTGGTGGATTGATGGTGACATTTGTTGCTATGGAGTTTTCTTCTTCATTTCGAATAAACTGCTTTAGTGTAGGCTAAGGCAGATATATAGGAATCGTTTTTCAATGATCAAGGGAGTATCCATAGTTGAAAATAAACACGTTGAACGCGGTGAATCCGGTCAGAGCGTAAATTAGTTAGCCTGAAGTATGAAAAAATAAATTTTTCACTATACTACCGTGCCTAGTTCATCGCGCTGGCATATGTGATAAATAGGGATGTAGGAGAGAGGAGGTCATACGGTTGAGTGATCTCTCCCCCGATGCATTCTTTTTGAGCGCGAAATAAAGATATTTAAAACAATTTTGGATTGTGTCATAAAGGGCAATGTTAGACTCTGTTCCTTGATATTCCTCATTAGGAGTGTAGGTTATGTTTTCTGCTAATAAAAATATCATCTTTGTGCTTGTTTTGGCATCAATGGTTGTTTTGTCCATTGTTGTGTTTTACTTTGCGCACAAGATTCTCTTAAAAGGGCGAACTTTTAAGAAGCCACCTTCCACGCCATCAGTGGAAGAGCTACTTTCTGTTTCAGACGATATTGTTGTTCAGCCTTTCCAATCAAATTTTCCTATTTCTCTTCTTGGAAAATTAAGTGGTTGTACGATATCACAAGAAAAAATTATAGGTTCCTGCGAGCGAAGCGGAGAACCCTCAACTGAGAAGTACGTCGTTTTGGAAGCACTTTCAAGAGAATGTTCCCAAGAAGAGAAATGTGAGTTGGTGGGTAATCTTTTGCGTGTACGATCGGTTTTGCCGCTTACTGAACAATCTATCCCTACGGCAGATGATTTTTGTGCGTTTTTCCTGGACGTTTTTGCAACTATGGCGGTGCAAGGAACATACTCTGCTGCGGCGAGTGGAGCAACGTTACACATTCCCTTTCCAATGCGACCTCTAGCGCCAGGAAGAGTATCTGAAGTATATGTTTCACGATTCGTAGAAGGATTCCTTGTTGCTTCTGCTTCACATGGTGGTGGAAGCCTAGTTGCTAGTCTGAATTTAGCGGAGATAAAATTTTGTTGCTCAGATAGTTATTCATTTCAGATGCTCGCTCATGCATTTAATAACAGCACAATAGCTCGATGTGTTGGGGGTGTATAGCACTAAAATAGTAAATTATTTTCTGTTTTTTATAGAATAATTTATTTTTTTTTCAAGAAACTGCTAGAATATAGTCCATTGTGTTATTGTGGTTCTGAGCAATGAAGCCGTGAAAGCAGGTGCGTATTCGTAAGTAGCGGTGATTTAGTGAAGCATTTGTTGTAGCCCTTTTTGGAGAACATAGTGCCGTTGTGTTGCATGCTCTGTTGCATCTCTACCTATGGAAGGACAGCGTGATATGTACTTGAGTTCATTTATTAGCGTGTTTTCTTTAGGTTTTGGCAATTGTAATTCGCTGGTTGATTTTCAGTACACATTGCAGTTGGATTGTTTCTCGTATTTATGATATCAAGTTACCTTTTTTATGGCCTAGGCCCGGAAGACAAATGGAGAAAGGTGTTACGAGTGGTTTTGCTCGTAGTGGCTATCCTTCTGTTCGCTATTCTCGTAGCGAGTCTTATATTATTGTGTAGATGTTGTAGGGGAGAAAAAAGTTTTTCTCCTGAGTCAGCTGTACAACAGCTCCCGCAGACGGTTCCGTCTACTAACGTGCTTACTTCAGAGGCAATTGTAGTCAGTGGTGTCAGGAAGGGTATTCTTGATCAAATGAAGGGGTACACATTTATTGATCCAGTTGGTAGGGTGACGACATCTGTTGCTAGACTTACCGGAGGGTCTGTCTCTGTACTCACAAATCCTGCCATACCTGTTGATGTATTACCCTCTACCGTAGAAGGGCTTCTTGGAAAGAATTGTATCAATCCATGGGGTCCGCTTTCTCCTCAATCGTCTGATATTGCTTCGCATTTATCTTATGCTGTTCATCAGGCCCTTATGCATGTTACGGAGCCCAATCAGGGGGAGATTCTACTGTCTGCTTCGGACGGCCGCTTGTGTCTGGTGTGTGATCCAAGGTTCTTCACGTCTGGAGTTACTCGGTTTGGATATACGGAGCATACTCCTGTGCGTCCAGCTGTGTATGTTGCGGCAAATGCATGGGCTAGAGCGATATTCGATTGGCTAGCCCCGCTAAGGCAACCTGGTTGTATTTTAGAGGGTACGACACTTATGGTTTTGTTGCCTGGTCCGGAGTTCGAGTGTCATTTTATTAATGTTTGGCGCAGCCTTACTGTTTTTGCTGGTCCTGAAATGGAAGGTGCGCTAAGGGTTAGATGTATGCCGGAGCTTTTTGCCGCATCCGAGCCATCCTATGATGCACAAGGTCCCTTAAGGAATTAGTGCTTGGTGTACCAGGGGTAAGTGTCTCTGGATTTTTCCACGAGGGTAAATAGGGGGACAGCTTTTGTGTACGAGAAGCTGCACGTGTGCGTCTTTTGGATCGGTTGTTTTTAAGCATCTGTCCTGTTGTGTACAGTTTAGGGATTTGTTTTTCCAGAGATATTGTCGCTGTGGGCAGTACAACCTATACAAACAGCTCTCTAGTTAGAGGCTTCACTCAGAATGCCGTTCTACTTTAGTGCTTTTGGTCGAATTGTGATTGGGTGATTTAGGAGATGTATATTGTGGCGAGTGTGCTTTTTGCTTTTAAAAAGAAGCTTTGGTCTATATTAGGTATCCCGTGTATATTTTAGTTCAGTTACACTGAGTTGTTAACATGTAGATAGGATTGCGGTGTCCATACAAGACACACGCCTGCAATCCTATCCTTCCCAACGCACCAAATGTTCATATCCAGTTCTTGCTAATACTGGATTTCTAGCTTGTTACCAATTTTATCGAATATAATTTTGCCATTTTCAGGCAGGCTACCCGAGAGGATTGCTTGTGCTAGTGGATTATAAACGTATTGCTGAATCACGCGTTTTAATGGTCGAGCACCGTATACTGGATGATACCCCTGTTCACATATCCACCTCTTGGCTTCGTGAGTAAAAGAAAGGTGAAGGTTCTTGGTTTTTATGCGTTCCTGTAGTTTATGCAATTGAATCTCCAGTATCTTTTCTATGTTTTCTTTGCTCAAGCGATTGAAGAAAAGGATCTCGTCAAGACGGTTCAAAAACTCAGGACGGAAGAATTGCCTGACTATTTCCATTATTTTAGTTTTCTCAACCTCGGTGATTTGTGTAACTTCCGATAAAACATCCGATCCCAGGTTTGATGTAAGAATTAATATTGTATTTTTAAAATCAACGACATGGCCTTGAGTATCGGTTAGTCTGCCCTCGTCTAATACTTGAAGCAATATATTGAACACATCATGATGTGCTTTTTCCACTTCGTCGAATAAGATTACCTGATATGGACGCCGTCTTACTGCTTCAGTAAGTATTCCACCTTCCTCATACCCGACATATCCAGGAGGTGCACCTATCAATCGTGCTACGGCATGTTTTTCCATATATTCGGACATATCAATGCGAAGCAGTGCTGTTTCATTATCGAACAGGAACTTTGCTAGTGCTTTGCTGAGCTCTGTTTTTCCAACGCCTGTTGAACCTAAAAACATGAAAGATCCAAGCGGACGATTTGCATCCTGGACGCCAGCTCTAGAGCGTTTTACCGCACTGCTGACTGCTTCTACGGCTTCATCTTGTCCTATGACGTGTTTTTTCAATTCATCTTCTATCTTTAAAAGTCTTTGTTGTTCACTCCCCATCATTTTTTCAACAGGAATTCCTGTCCATTTGGCAACAATGTTTGCTATGTCGTCCTCTGTGACCTCTCTTTTTAGGAGTGTACCGCCTACTTGTTTTTCTTCATTGACCAATCTATTTTCCAAGGCTGGAATGGTGCCGTATAGGATCTTTCCTGCGGTTGCAAGATCACCATTTCTCTGTGCAATCTCCAGTGAATACCGTGCTTCGTTGAGTTCCTCTTTCAATTTTTGTATCTCTTTAAGCTTTGACTTTTCAGCTTGCCAGGAGCTTTCGAGATCCGCTTGTTTTTTTTCAAGACCTTCTAGATCCTGCTTTATTTTTTCCAATCTGCCGATAGAATTAGCATCCTTTTCTTTTTTCAGTGCTTCTGCTTCTATTTTTAGTTGTATGATTTTCCTGTCGAGTTCATCTATTACCTCAGGCTTACTGTCAGATTCAATCCTGATCTTACTTGCAGCCTCGTCCATTAAGTCTATGGCCTTATCTGGGAGGAATCTGTCTGTGATATACCGATTTGAGAGAACTGCTGCGGAGACAACTGCGCTATCAGCAATTCTTATTCCGTGGTGGACTTCATACTTCTCTTTTATGCCGCGCAGTATTGAAATGGTATCCTCTTCTGTGGGTTGTCCAACGAAAATCGGCTGAAATCTCCTCGCTAGTGCGGCATCCTTTTCTATGTGTTTCTTGTACTCTTCCAGTGTAGTTGCACCTACGCAGTGTATTTCCCCGCGTGCAAGTGCTGGTTTTAGTAAATTCGAGGCGTCCATTGCACCTTCTGTTGCACCCGCACCTACGAGTGTGTGGAGCTCATCTATAAAAAGAATGACGCTACCCCCAGAATCTGCAAGTTCGTTGATTACTGATTTTAATCTTTCCTCGAATTCACCTCTGTACTTTGAACCTGCTATTAGTGCACCTAAGTCAAGTGAAAGTAGAGAAGCGCTTGCCAAATTTTGTGGAACATCTTTTGCGACCATCCGCATTGCAAGACCTTCAACTACTGCCGTCTTGCCAACGCCTGGATCACCAATGAGTACCGGATTATTTTTTGTTCGTCTAGACAAGACCTGCATCACCCTCCGGATTTCTTCGTCTCTGCCGATAACCGGGTCAAGTTTTCCCGAGCGTGCAATCTCAGTTAGGTCTTTTGTATAGCGTCTAAGAGCGTTGAAGTTGTTCTCCGCATTTGCAGAATCAGCTCTCCTACTTCCCCTATTTGCGTCAATGATTTGTTGCAACTTTGCTGCGTCTACACCTTGTTCCTTTAGAATTTTAGATGCTTCAGATTCTGTTGCTGCTACACCTTGCAAGAGTCTTTCTACAGTGACGAAACTGTCTTGTGACCTTCCAGCTATTTCAATTGATGTCTGTATTGTCTGTGCTGCATCCGGCGTTAGATGAATGTGTCCTGCACCTTGGCCACTCACGGATGGTAGCTTTCTCAGTGTCAGTTCTACGCTATTTAGAATCACGTCTAAATTTGCGCCGCATTGTTCTAGTAGTTGGGTGACAATACCATTGGTATTCTTCAGCAGCGCCCTAAGTATGTGAAGCGATGTAAGCGTCTGATGCCCCATGCTTACCGCATCTAGCTGCGCGCTTTGAATGATTGACGCTGAATTATCTGTAAATTTGTCGAACCGCATGTTTATAGTAGATAGCACATAGTATATGTAAGCATAAATTGGATACTTTCATCAGTGAATTATGAGAGTTGTGTGTAGACTAAGCAACTACGGTAATGTGGAAATTAATGTGTAATGTTTGAAAAAAGTTTCTGTCTGTACGGCGAATAGTTCCACAAAAGTGTCTATTTGCTCGTTGAGGTGTACACGTACGACAAAGATACGTTCTTGGGCTTTATTGGTTCCCCATTTCAATGTTTCACTATAAGCTCTTTGCTCATTGATTGCTGAAACTACATAGGTTGGGTAGAATGGAGGAATTGTCTAGCGTTTTAAAGGGAATTACTTGAAGAAAATACTAATAGACTCAAGAGACGGTGAAACCAGGCTTGCTATTCTCAGGAGTGGTCTTCTTGTTGGGTATGATTGTGAGCATACTAACAGTTTGCCCCAAAAGGGAAATATATACCAGGGAATAGTTTTTAAGGTTGATGATTCTCTCCAAGCCGCTTTTGTTGAGTATTTACCCGGTGAATATGGATTCTTGCCATTTTCTGAAATTCCAGTAATCTACTTTGACCTGCTTGAGGAGGTCAAGGCAAATGCGATAGCTGAGGGCAAACATGTCAACCTGTATAAGCATTTCAACGCAACCGAGGTGATCAAAAAGGGACTTGTTCTTTTCGTACAAGTTACTAAGGAGAAGAGAAGGACCAAGGATGTTACTTTGACGGCATATGTAAAACTGCCAGGTAGATATTGTGTCCTAATGCCATTTTTGAAGGATTTAATCTTGTCCAAGCAAATTGTGGATGAGCAAGCCGTCAGTAGGCTGACGCATTTTGCTGAGGAAGAGATGGCAAATAGAAAGTGCGGCGTTGTATTCAAGCCGTATTGTGCAGATGCTGATAAAAAAAATATTTTAGGAGACTACTGTTCGTTGCTCTCTGAGTGGGAGAAAGTAGTTTCGCAGAATGATAAAAGCAAGGCGCCAAGACTAGTTTTCCGCGAAGCCAATCTTGTGAAAAAATTCTTGAGAGATTCATATGACGGAAGTGTAGGGGAGGTAATTGTTAATCATAGTGATGTCTATCAGGAAGCAAAGGACTACATACAAAATTCTCTCCACTTTGAAAATCCCAATATCACACTCTATTCGGATACTTTACCTGTTTTTGATAAGTACAAAGTTGAACCTCAAGTTGATGGTTTGTACGAGGAGACAATTTATCTGAGGAACGGTGCTTATATCGTCATTAACACTACCGAAGCTCTCACAGCAGTGGATGTAAATTCTGGTAGGATGAAAAAAGAAAGCAATATCGAGGAGACTGCTTATAAGGTGAATATGGAGGCAGTCGCTGAGATTGTCCGTCATCTCGAACTTAGGGGAATTGCTGGTATTGTCGTGATAGATTTCATTGACATGAATAATTCCAAATATATGCTGAATGTTGAAAGGGCGCTGTTGGATGCTTTCAAAAGATATCGGTCAAGGGTGCAGATTGCCCCGATTAATAAGTTTGGACTCATTGCGCTTTCTAAACAAAGGACCAAACATAACATTCTTGACTCTCATACTGTGAAATGTCCTTGTTGTGAGGGCAAGGGTAAAGTACTAAAGATGGAACATCAGGTTCGTAGGGTTTTTTCAGCCATATATACAGCACCTCGCTGCAGGGAGGTTACTGTGACTGCCAATCCTGAATTAGCAGTAGCTGTATTTAATGGCTATCGCAAGATGCTAGCTCAAGCAGAAAAAGTTGTTGGAGGGAGCATAGTTTTCAAGATTGATGAAAAACTTGGGCTTGCGAAGGGTTTTGAGATTGCCTTTCACGGAAAGGATGATGTAGAGATATTACGAGAGGACCAAGTTTTAACGACTGTAGAAGATCAGTCGAATGAAAAGACGGTCACAGAGGGAAGCTCTGTAGTAAAGGTGGAATCTAGAAGATCGTGGCTTGCATCTTGGATAAAAAAACTCACAGGACTATAAAGAGTTTCTGGACTTAAGAGTCTCATTTCCTTTTTCATTCTTTAGAAGAGTCGATGTAAGGAGAATTACGAACAGTCCACCGGATAAGATACTCAAGCTGCCTCCGAAGAAGAAGATGGACTTGAACAGCGTGGTACTTCCTCCTACCATTCCAGCGCTTTTTCTGAGTGCACCATATCCACCCATGAGAAGTAGCCCTGTAATGTGTGCAAATTGTCCAATGCTATATGTTGTGAGCTGCAACATTGGAAGTTTTAAAGATAATATTCCTGTAAAATGGTAAGCGAATGCCATGAAAGCAAGAGTTATTCCAATGATTGAACCATGGTAGTGAGCTGGAATAACGACATTGCTCTCTCTGATAAGAAAGCCTAGAAGTCCACCATAGATGAAGAGGCATGCTGAGAAAGTGAAAGCAGCGATATTGGACCAATCGACTCTCTTTTTTGGAAGAGAAAGTAGGTAAAAAATAAAAATCATTGGTGCCACACTTCCTAAAACACGCATGTGATAAGTAAAAACCCGTATAAGGATTTCTCTATCAGGGGAGAAAAAGAAATATAATACCGGAGTTGGCAAAACAGCAAGTAAGTTAAATAGAGATAATCCCCGTAGGGTCCTATCAGATGTCCCTATGCCGAGGAGTGTTGCGTACACTAGCATTAATGTCTGACAAAACACAAACTGCAGTATGTGTCCGCCCCCCCAGAAGAGATACTCATAAAAGTCATATAACGTGATGCCACTTGGCATCCTCGCGTATGCCAGATAAGTACATAGTTGCGAGATTAAAAAAATTAGTGCAGTGATTCGTTTGCACTCTCCTGCTGTCCTATTGCACAGCGTGTTGATAGCGCTTACGGAAAGTCCAAATGAAAGTAGCGCTGTGCCTAGAACATAAGGTAAATTATTTAAGAAGGGGATGTAGTTATTTTTCAACGCGTGCGTTTCCGGGATAAAGCCTGCAATAAAAATAAAAATTACTCCTAGCAGACATAAGTTGTGACTGAATTTTTGGAAATACCCCTCTCCTGCTATGGTAGCAGCTGTGATAGCAAGCATCCACGCGTTGATGCCGAGTGTAACATGTATAACGAGTGAAACATCAAAAATATTTGGTACTAAACCAATGAAGAAGGGTAATCTCAGTAGGACTACAAATAGGGAGAAAATCCCCGAGAGTCCCAAAGCAAGGACACCAAGAGAGAGCCATCTCTGCTTCATAACAGATGTAAAAAGAGACAACCTCTGTGTATAGCATCGAAATTAGTGAGACGGAAGGTATCTCCCTTAGTAAAAGATACAGGCCCAGTTTGGCCGATTGGGGAACAAGGGTATTGTTCACAATTGGATGTAAGTTTCTAACGCAAATAGTTTTTTTAATACTTTGAGTGCTCTAGATGGGTTAATAAAATAGCACTATGCCTAGAAACCATTGTATACTCTTCGACTCTATTGCTAACCGTTATTTCTATGGATTACGAAGCTTTGGAAAAAATAATCACACTCGCGCTTAATGAGGATCTAGGTCTTGGTTGTGATATAACAACTGAGAATACACTTCCCTGTGATTTAGTTACGTCTTTCGATGTAAATGCACGCAAGGAAACAGTAGTGTGTGTAGAACCCTTGGCAAAAGTGATTTTTGGCCAATCTGGGATAGAATACTTTCTAAATAAGCAAGATGGCGATCGCGTTCTTCCTGGAGAGTGCATTATCCGGGGATGCGGTAGTGCACATGTACTACTTAGGATAGAACGTGTGTTTCTGAATTTTATTCAAAGGAGTTGTGCAGTTGCAGCTGCCACAAGGCGGTTTGTCGACGCAGTGTCTCACACGAAGGCAAAAATACGTGATACGCGGAAAACGACTCCAGGCATGCGCTGTGTGGAAAGATACGCTGTTAAGGTCGGTGGAGGAGGAAGCTATCGTAACTCTCTAAACGACAGGGTCTTGTTAAAAGATAATCATATAGCGATTTGTGGTGGCATAACTGCGGCTGTACACAAATTGAAAAAGTCTTTTGAAGGTATTTATATCACCGTCGAGTGTGACACGTTTGATCAGGTAAAAGAATCATTATCCGTCGATGTTGACTCAGTCCTTTTAGATAACATGTCGGTTAGAGAAATTATTGATTGTGTCACATATATAAGAAATGCCTCATCGCGTGTGAAAATTGATGCTTCCGGTGGTATCACGCTTGCCACGGTAAAGGAAATTGCTGAAACAGGCGTAGATTTTATCTCGGTGGGAATGCTAACGCATTCTATTGTCAGCGCAGATATTGGTATCGATGTAAGAACAAAGCTCTGATATCCACTGAATGTCTCTTGGAGTGTACCAAAGGATTTTTTGGGTGACCTTACTTCAAATTATGAAATCATGAAATTCTGGAGCTGGAAGCTCCCTCTTTGATAATTGAAATCTTACCTGTAGTTGGTTAGAATCACCTGATGTATTACCTGTTGTTTATGCTCAAAATAAGACTAGCAAGGTTCGGGAGGAAAAAGCGTCCGTACTATAAGATTGTGGTTGCAAATAGCTCCTCTCCAAGGGATGGGAAGTTTTTGGAACAAGTTGGTAGTTATGATCCCCTTTTGTCAAAGGACGATCCTCTGCGCGTTTGTCTAGATATAGAACGTATCCGGTACTGGACTAGTGTTGGTGCAAAGCCTACTGAGAGAGTTGCTAAGTTTGTTGCCTGTCTTTGAATGACATGGTTTGTGCGGGGCGGGTTACTTCTACGCATGGCGTAAGGGGTTGTGTACGCTTCCGTTCCTACATGAGTGTTGATTTTAAATTCCCTGGAATTGATGTATCTATTGGCGGTGTTTCTTACACCGTGTGCGGAGCGTTTAGCCGAGGGTTCCCCATGTTTGTCCTTACCCTGTCGCGTGTTGGTAGCGCATGTGAAGCTGAAAAGCTGGTAGGGTTCGATGTCTTTTTGTCTGAGTCATTGCTTCCTCCGTTACAAGTGGGCGAGTATTACTGTAAAGATCTAGTGGGTCTGGCCGTATATGATCTCGAGGAATGTGTTGGTCATGTTTCGATGTTGTACGATTTCGGTGCGGCTGCTGAGGTACTTGAAATTGTTCTTCTGTCCGGTAAAAAGGTCATGATACCTTTTACTAGTGCATTTGTGGCGGACATTGATTTAAATAAAAAGCGTTTAGCGGTTGTGTTTCCTCCAGAGATATAGTTGCTATGTTACTGTTTCTTGGAGTAAGCAACTTTTTATTAGTATTGGTCTCCTTGTACCTAGTTTATGTGAAGGTGCGCACAAGTACCATTTTAGAGAATGAACAGGAGAAGCTAGGTAAAGCTCTCAGAGAATTGTCTGAATCTGAGTCTGCTTGTAGAAAGCGAGAAGAAGAAAATACTGACCTTATTAGACGGGTTGTCCAACTTGAGTCGGAAAAAAAAAGTTTTGAATACTCACAAAAGGCCATGTATGCCGAGTTTGAAACTCTGGCTAGCAAGATCCTCGAAAGTAGTGCGGTTCGACTTAAGGAGCAGTCTATTAATGATATAGGTGGTCTTCTAGAACCACTTAAACTCAAGATAACTGAATTTGAAAAGCGAATAGAAGAATCATTTCATGCTGATATCAAAGAGAGGTATTCTCTGGCAAAAGAAATTGCACGCATGGCCTCGCAGACCGATAAAATGATTGAAGAGGCAAACAAGTTGGGGAGGAGTTTGCGAGGTGATAGCAAGACCCAAGGTTCGTGGGGGGAACTTGTTTTAAGCAAGATACTTGAGTGTTCGGGTCTGCAAAAAGGACGAGACTATATGCTTCAGCAGAAACTTAAAAACGATACTATTCCGGACGTGATAATCAATCTTCCTGATGGTAAACACCTCGTAGTTGATGCAAAAACCCCACTTAAGCATTATGACCTGTACATCAACACTCATGAAAAAGAGCACCTAGAGAATTTCTTAAAATCTGTAAGAAGCCACGTAAAAAATCTTTCAGGAAAAGAATATCACTCCGCTCAGGAACTTTTTACTCCAGGCTTTGTATTCATGTTTGTCCCGGTCGAGAGCGCTTACGCGCTTGCTCTTTCAACTGATCTTGAACTAAAAGAATTAGCTCTACGAAGTAGGGTAATGATTGTCTCACCGAACTCACTTGTAGCGATGCTACAAGCTGTGTCTTCCGTGTGGAGGATAGTTGATCAAAATAAAAACGCGAATGAAATAGCTAAAAAGGCAGGTGCTATGTACGATAAATTCGTTTTATTCGTGGATGAGTTAGCGAAGATTGGGCATTCTATTGCCAATTCTGACAGACTTTACAGAAGTGCTATGAACAAGCTTAGAGACGGAAGGGGTAGCCTGCTCGGTAGGGCGGAGGATTTAAAAGGTATGGGAATTCAGGCTAATAAAGAAATTAATGAAGACCGTCTATATCTCAAGTCGGAGTGATGAGTTTAGCTTAGACAACAACTAGTACTGTGAAGGTTGAACCATTCTAGCAAAGATTCTCTTTTGTTGAAGTAGGTCGGTCTTGAAATCGAAAACTGGATGCTCAAGTAGGTTAAAGTACCTGAGTGTTGCGCTGTTATCGATTCTCTTTATCTTATCTGCTATCCGAGACATGGGGCGGTCAGCAAACTCTGGGCTGCATCCGATGATGAAAATTACTAAAACTTTTCCAACGATACCGATCTGATCTCCGTGTCTCATTGTTCCTTTAAGGATGTCTATGACACCACGCATCATTGTCACTGAGGTATTGGAGAGCTGTAAAAGTCCTGCTACACAGTTTTCTTGATGTTGCTGGCAAAAATGTGAAAGAAGGACAAATTCCTCTCCAGTTGAACGCGGGTCCATTATCCTGAGAACTTCATCTATCGAGTATTCGTAGTGATGTCTCACTCTCCTGAACTCCGCCAGGTGGTCCAAACACGAATGCTCTCTTCCAAGTATTTCATACCTCTTCTCTCTGCTGGATGTGCTACTAGAAGGAAAGATTTTTATCTTTAGCCTGATAGCAACCCCATACTTCGTTTTGAGGTGGAGCTGCGCAGTTCTTGCAAGTACAGTTCCGATATCAATGCTGTAATCTTCATATTCGAGGCGTTCAACAATCTTCCTTCTATCTGCATCCTCTAAGATATCAAGGAATGGCTTTCCTTCAAGTTCGGAATAATCATAAGACAGCAGCGACAGCATAGCATCATTTGCACCAGATATTAGGGTCGTATCGTTGTCATTTCCATGAACAATCGACACCACAAGATCCCCCCTTCTTCGTGCAGCTAATGTTTCCACAATCGTGACTCAGAGACTTCAGCTAGAGATGTTACATTAGCTTGATTAAGTTTAAATAAATTATTCTTTGTGTTGTTTTGCCATAAACAATTGCTCTTCTCAATGTTATACCCACACGGGATATACTATAATTTATAATCTTCCAATTCGGCCTTTAAGATCGTGTGATCTTGGTTTGATTTTTTATCTCGATGGATTAGATGTATGGCTTTTGATAGTCACCTTTCTGAATTAAGGTACAGGATGATAGTATCTATAATCTTTTTTCTTACTACTTTCTGTTTCTGCTACTATTTTTCCGAGGAGATATACAAGTTTTTGCTCAAGCCACTTGCTGAAGTGGCAAATCAACCGGAGCGTGTCGCTGGTTTAAATAGTAGTTTCACCCTCATTTATACTGGTTTAACAGAAACATTCGTCGTTTATCTTAAGGTCGCTTTCTTGGGCGCACTTTTGGTCTCTTCTCCATTCTTCATATGGCAGGTATACATGTTTATTGCACCTGGCTTATATCCCGGTGAGAAAAAGGCTTTTCTTCCTTATCTAATAGCAGCACCGGTCCTTTTCATTCTCGGATGTGCGGTAGTGTACTATTATGTATTTCCACTTGCTTGGAGGTTCTTTGTAAGTTTTGAGTACGATGGCAGTAAACCTGGGACTCTACCAATAGAGTTCATGCCATCTGTTTCAGAATACCTCGACCTTGTTGTTCAATTCATGTTTGCTTTCGGCATAGCATTCCAGTTGCCTGCTATACTCACTTTGCTATCTCATATGGGTTTGATTGATCATAATCTCTTGCTGAAAAAACGTAGGTTGTCGATTGTATTAATATTTATTGCTGCAGCTGTTCTTACGCCTCCAGACGTGCTTAGTCAGATAGGATTGGCAATCCCAATGCTATTTTTATATGAGCTTTCCATTTTTAGTTGTAGGTATGTCAGTAAAAAGAAGCTGATACTTAGGAAGGAAAGTAAAGAAAATTCGGATGAATAGGAAAATGCGGTTAATGTTGTGATTACAGTAGGAGTGCTAAGTGCTATATCCAGGTATGAGACTAATCTACGATGCCTCAGATGAAAGAGAAAGATTATGATTCAGATATGAGCATCCGGGCCAGGCTAATAGCAGGGAGTAGGTATCTTGCAAATTGGTCCTCTACTCCGCACCTTGATGCAGAGCTCTTACTTGCTCATGTACTATCTTTGAATCGTGAGCAACTGATACTGTATTGCAACGAGGGGATGACAGACTCCCAAGCAATGGATTTCGAAATGTTGTTGAAACTGAGAAAAAGTCATTCTGTGGCGGCCATTGTTGGTGAAAAAGAATTCTGGAAGCACAGCTTCGCTGTTAATAAGGACGTTCTGATTCCGCGCCCAGATACAGAAACTATGCTAGTAGCTCTTCTATCACGCTATAAAAAGCTTACTCAGCCTCTGAAAATAGTTGAGCTAGGTACCGGGAGTGGGTGTGTTATTATTTCCATACTGAAGGAATTCCGAAATGCGTTGGGGTTTGGTTTTGAAAAGTCAAGGGCTGCATTTTATCTCACAATGCATAACATGCTTAAATATGGTTTGCGTGCTCGTTTGAAGCTATATAGGCTCGGCTTTGAAAGCGCAATGAGGGTCCTTTCATGCAAAGTGGACGTAATTGTTAGCAATCCCCCCTACGTAAGACGCGGTGAAATTCCCTATCTCCAGCTAGAAGTGCAAAACGAGCCCCGCATTGCGTTGGATGGAGGGTTTAATGGTATATTGCCCTATTTCTCTATCTTGAAACTTGCAAGCAAGATATTGCGTCCAGGTGGAGAAATTTTTCTAGAAATTGGTAGCAGCTGGAGAGATTCGGTAGTGTCAGCTAACTATCCTTTTAAAATTGTTGAAAGGTACCGAGATTTATCTGGAATTGAGCGTATTCTTGTTTTAAAATAAGTCTACCGCGAGACATTTAGGTGTGATCCGCCGATCTCATTCTTCATTTCACTCTGCTATCAAGTAACTAAAAAATATATTTTAAAATGTACTCTTTAAAAAAGTGTGATTTTTGAAAAAGTGGTGATATAATCGTGCGCATGTCAATATAATTTGCGGCGGATAATGGATTTAAGTTTACTAGAGTTGGAAATTGGACAGTGTCATTGTGTGCCGCAGCCAGGTGGATCTGTTGTTGAGATTTGCCCGTGTCTTATCGTGAAAGCTGATTCTGGCCCAAAAGAGTAGTGTTTGTTTAAGAGGGGCCTTTTATAGGCCCTCTTTTTATTTGTGGTACAAAGGGGCTACCATGACGCTGTTACATCGTATACTGGGAGACCTTTAACGTTCTCGTGGTTGCATTCGTATAGCTCTGTACTTACTGCAGGTTTGCTGGAAAAAGATGTTATGGTTGAGGAACAATACGCGGCTGCCATGGTACATAGAAGCAATGTTGCTAAGACCGCAAGCGCGATTGCAAAGGTAAGCTCTGCTTTCATGGGCTTTCCGGGACCTAAAATATCTCCCGATAAGCAGAGGCAAACCGTGAGTATAATAACAACGCAGGAGAATGCGTATAATGCGTAAGGGTTGCGCATAGTATGCGGGCTCAGTTTGTCTAGTAATTGCTCTTTTGAGCGGTTGTTGCACTTGTAATTGTCGAAGTCCTTAGGACTAATTGTTTCCCAAATAGACAGAACTAGACTGAGCAGTGCTGCTATACCAATTGCAACTATCAGAGTAATCTTTCGGGCCGCGTCATTTGGATCTGTGCATACATCAGGCATTTTATTTGCGAGGTGCAGTGAGAATAGCATCACAAGTCCCAGAGCAATCAAGAGAAGAAGGAAATATGCTACTGTTCTTGAGGTTCTCATTTTTTGCAGAATGTTACCCTTTTCTCCACCATAGTGCTTAAAGAGCAAGTTTAAGCCAATACCTTCTCCTGTTTTTGTAAACTGCTCTTTATCCTCTTTCGTAAGAAAACGACTTTGGGAAGAATCTCCAAAATGTTCTCTGAGGAACATTAACATAAGGGCTTGTACTTCCACACTATTTGAATCTCCTAAGACCCTTCCAAAGACTGCTCTTTGTGCCGCGGAGCTTGCTAAATCTCGTCTGGCTACTAGCTTGAAGTATCTTGCGTAATAAGTAATCCTGTCATAGTAGTAAAAATTTTTACTAAATAGAGCGTATTTTAAGTTCGTAGCTAAGCGTTTGTTAGGCTCTAGAGCCTTTCTTAAGCGCATAATTAAGTGTGCCATAATGCCTATTAGTTTTTTCTGAGGAGGAGGTTGTACAACAAAATACTTACTGAAATTCTAACTATACTCTACACGGCAGTACTAATTTGCAGTAGATCCTAAATTATCGGTGTTCTCTCATATATAGCGAAACAAAAAATCGTCTACCGCTGAAGACACATGCCTCATCCGAAAAGAGAGAATCAAATACATCTATAAATCAAGAGCACACATCGGAAAGACAAAGCTCTCCAAGTTTAGCTTGACTAAGCATTGGTAGTTTTGCAGCCCTGCAGCGCACTCGAGAGCGAAGCTAAGTCTCCAATTATACTTTTTTCTTTAATGTCTTCCAATAAATCCCGGTGATATAAACGAAAAGACCCTAACAGGTTCTTCGCGGCAGTACTTATTCCTGTTACGTCGATATTATCAAAGTAACCCTCATTTGCAGCGAACATAAGAACAACTTGTTCTTCTACCGGCAAGGTTTCATGCTGATTTTGTTTTAAGAGCTCAGTAAGCTTTTTGCCTTTTTCTAACAACGCTTGCGTTGTTTCATCGAGGTCTGCGCCAAATTGTGCAAAGGCTTCCATTTCTCTATACTGAGCTAGTTCCAATTTGATGGATCTGGCAACCTGTTTTATCGCCTTGATCTGTGCAGCCGAACCAACACGAGATACAGACAGACCGACATTTACAGCCGGCTTCACGCCTTTATTGAATAACTCGGTTTCGAGAAAAATCTGTCCGTCAGTAATGGAGATTACGTTAGTTGGAATGTAAGCAGACACATCCCCAGCCTGTGTTTCTATGATTGGGAGAGCTGTAAGCGAGCCTGCACCATGTTTATCAGACATTTTTGCAGCACGCTCAAGTAATCTTGAGTGAATGTAAAATACATCACCAGGATAGGCTTCGCGACCGGGTGGACGCCTTAAAAGCAAAGACATTTGCCTGTATGCAACGGCGTGTTTAGAAAGGTCGTCGTACACAATGAGACAATGCATACCGTTGTCACGGAAGTATTCCCCTATAGAACAACCCGCGTACGGAGCCAGGAACTGCGATTGTGCAGAATCAGATGCGCCCGCCAACACAATGGTAGTGTAGTCCATGGCACCTTGTTCCTGCAAAGTCTTCATGATTCTTGCGACTGTTGAACATTTTTGACCAATTGCAACGTAAACGCAGTATAGTTTTTTTTCATCAGGGAGATTCTTATTTATATCTCTCTGATTGATTATGCTATCTAAGGCAATAGTTGTCTTTCCTGTTTGCCTGTCTCCAATGATAAGCTCCCTCTGCCCGCGACCAATAGGAATAAGTAAATCAATCACCTTTATTCCCGTTTGAAGAGGCTCTTTTACGGACTGACGGTCTAAAATCCCTGGTGCTTTTACCTCGATTGGAGAATATGCATCCGCGAAGATTTGCCCAGCACCGTCCAGTGGATTACCTAAAGGATCGATAACTCTACCAAGTAACTTTTTTCCTACCGGGATGCGCAAAGCCTCCTTCGTACGCCTAACGGTGTCACCTTCCTTTATGTCTTGTGTATTAGTTAAGATAACTATCCCTACGTGATCATATTCTATGCTTTGTATGAGCCCAATTTCGCCATTCGGAAAAACAACCTTTTCGTTAAACTCCGCATTTTCGAGACCGCAAGCTATTACAACACCGTCCTTGACCGAGATTACCTCGCCTATTTCTTCGGAAAAAATCTGCTGATCAAAATCTTTGATTTTTTCCTTTATTATCCTTAAAACTTCGGATGCATTAACGTCTAAACTCATTTTTTCCTTCTTATTGAAATATCTCGAGAATTGTACTTTGTCCTATACTTTTACATTTTGCTAACCTTCCAGCGATGGAAAGGTCTATCATTATTGAATTTATTTTAATTGTCAGTCCGCCCAGGATAGAGCGATTCACTTTTTGAGCGATGTTAATCTTTTTCAGATAAGGGAATTTGATAAGCAGTGCATCCGCAACTTCCTTTTTAGCCGTGGCACTTAAGCGGCTATACGACTCCACCCTTGCGTCTGCCTCTTTCCTGTTTTTTTTCACTATTTCTATGTACCCTAGCAGTACTGTAGTGCAGAGAAAGCCACGGTGATTTGCAAGAAGGAGCTTACATAAATTTTTAAGTTCGCACGGGAGATGCAGTCTATCAAGCACATGTAGCTTGGTGCTGGTCTTTACCTTTGCGAAAGAAAGGAAGTTGTTTTCACTGAGCAAACCCAAGAACTTATTAGCATCACTCTCCAATCTGGGACCGCAAACTGCATACAAGGACTGCGCATATCTACCGGCTATGTACTGTTGCATTTACTTTGCTGCACGAACACACAGGCACATTCTCTTACAGCTTGAGCATTTTTGCAAATCCAACCGTACTCCTTCTTTCGTCTTAGCACAAATTATTTTTTAGGATACTGCATGTCTGGTATACCGTTGTTGGTGTAATGATCGAGTCAAGAGCTTGGTCGTGTGCTTCAATTACCAGATCGTGACAAAGTTGTTCGTCATATGCTAATCCAATGTACAGTGTATTGCAGCCGTTCGATCTCGAATGATTAATAAATCTATCAAAAAATCCCCTACCAAAACCTAATCTGTGACGATCACAATTAAAGGCTACTAAAGGGACAAATACTAATTCAGGTATAATATTTTCGCCCCTTGCAGGATAGTAAATATTGAGTTTGCTGTATTTTACTAAGATGTCACCTTTTTTCCATGTTCTGAAACACATTCTTTGATCACTCAAAATGCATGGAAGGGAGAAGACTTTATCATACAATTCATCCAGAAGCAGCGCCGGATCAACTTCTCCATCAATTGGTAAATACAGCCCAATGGTTTTGTAGTTTTTAAAGTCCAATGTTTTGAGAAGATTTTGCACTATGAGCCTGTCGAGCAACGCTTTGTTTGCGATGCTTTTTCTTATTTTGCGGTATTTCTCGCGCAACTGAACTTTATCTCCACTCATGGACGTTTTTTTGTATGAACTGTCTTACTGATTACTCTTTGAAAAGCTATGGTCTTATTTTAGTCAGTGAAACAATCGCGTATGCTGCGATTCCTTCTTTACGTCCTTCAAAGCCTAGTTTTTCGGTTGTTGTTGCTTTTACATTGATCTGCTCTTTCCTAACACAAAGTAAGTCTGCTACCTGTTGCTGCATCTCGCTTTTGTATTGCTGAATTCTCGGTGTTTCACACACTATTGTAAGATCTGCGTTATTTACCACGTACCCAGCTCTTTGAATGAGCGTTACTACATGTTCTACAAAGTAAGATGATGACTTTCCCCTCCATTTTTCGTCTGTATCAGGAAAAAGCATGCCTATATCATTTGCACCTTCTATACATGCTGCGCCAAGCAGTGCGTCAACCAATGCATGCAGCGCAACATCACCATCTGAGTGTGCAATGACTTTGTACTCGCAGGGCACAGACACTCCGCACAAGACAATACAGGTATTGCCAGTTTTTACAGGTTTGTCTATCTTGTGGACATCGTATCCGAATCCAACACGGTACATAGCAAGGCCGAATGATGTATCACGAGCGACAGACTCCTAACACGAATCTTAGAAAAAGAAAATGTTTTCTTTTGTTCTTATCCTCAATAGCACCCGATTTATTTATGCTTGAAATCATTTGTTTCATGCTCAGTATGCGTGTAAGTGAGCATTTATGACATACGCAACCCTACGACTTAAAGAGATGACACGGTTGTGGAATGTTAAGTCAAAGGGTATGATGTGTGAAATCGTTTCTCGTTTTGCCGCTATAGCCCAGTGGTAGCGCGCTTCATTGGTAATGAAGAGGTCTCAAGTTCGATTCTTGATAGCGGCACCGCCTTCTGCAAATGTTTGTTATAAAGCTGGAGCTTGAGCTTGCGTTTAGTTATTTGATCTCCAAGAGTTTCAGAGGGCTTGTCACCTTTCTTTCTCTTATTGGTGTAGCCATTGGAGTTGCCTCGTTAATAGTTGTCACGTCTGTCATGGACGGTTTCAAGGCGGAGCTCATTTCAAACATCGTGGGTATGAGTGGTCATGTGAACATTTGGTTTCAAAGAAGTACAAATGAAAATGAAGATGTGATGCGTCTACGTTCCCTTGCGACCGGAATGCCTCATGTTGCTAAGGTAGTTCCAGCTCTTGAGGCGAGGGCAATCATTTCAAATGAGCTGACAAACGTAGGTGTCCTTGTTAGAGGAATGGAGCTAAATGATTTTGAGAGGGAATCACTCGTTACGGAGAAAATTATCCAAGGAAAGGTTGCAGATTTTGAAGATGGTATCGTAATTGGTACGAGAATGGCCAAAGAGCTAGGAGTGAATGTGGGCGATGAGGTGAGGTTTTTATCTGCGTCATACACCAATACAATCCTTGGTCCAATACCTAGGATGAAGCATTTGAAAGTAGCAGCTATTTTTGCTCTTGGGCTTGTTGAATACGACAGTACACTTGTGTACATGCCATTTAACATAGCATCAACTTTTTTCCGTTCTGAAATGAACACGGCAAGTATCTACCTAGACGATCCCTATTTTGCTTCTGACGTATCGGAGCGTATAAAAGAAAAGCTTCCGAATTTACATGTAACTAACTGGCAAGATGTTGGTAATCCTTACTTTCGTGCTCTGAAGGTCGAAAAAGCAGTGATGTCGGTTGTTCTATTGATGATTGTGCTTGTAGCAGCATTCAATATCGTTTCAGGGTTATTCATGTTGGTGGACGAGAAAAAGCAATCTGTTGCTATTTTGCGTACCATGGGTATGACGGGGGCAAGTATTGTTAGAATCTTTATTTTCTGCGGCAGCATAATAGGATTAGTTGGCACTGGTCTGGGTGTGATGTTTGGTCTTTTGATAGCTGTCAATATTAACAGGCTGAGATTTTTTATAGAGTGGCTTACCGGAGAGACTATCTTCGATCCGTCTGTGTATTTTGTTGATAAAATACCAGTTTTGCTTGACCCTGCAAGTGTTGGGTTGATAGCTCTATTCACAATTTTAATAACGTTCTTTGCGACTATTCCCCCGGCTTACAAAGCCTCGAAACAAAGTCCTGGATCTATTTTGCGCTGAGGTTCTCCTTAGGTTGTTTTTCGATAAAATTATGCTGTAACTTGCTCTGCATGAATAACACCTTCTTTGATCATCTGGGAAAGGGATAGATGTGCGGGATTGGTTTTCGCGACAATAAGGAAACCTGCTGTATCTTTATCTAGTCGGTGCACTATCCCTGGGCGAGATGAGTCAAGACTACTGAGTTTTTCCGTAGGATAGTGGTGCTCAAGAATGTTGACGAGCGTTTGCTCTCTGTTACCTATTCCAGGATGAACAACAAGACCAGCAGGCTTATAAATGACAAGTAGGCAATCGTCCTCGTATCTTACATCTAGAGGTTGTATAAATGCATGTCTAGGTTTTTGCTCCAAGGGTAGATCAAACAAGTGGTATTCCTCACCGATCACAACCCGTCTAGAGGGCTCCAACTGAATCTTTCCTTCGGATTCAATTCTACTACCTTTATCACAACGGGGAGTTTAATTATTGCTCCGCTTTTCTTTCATTGGTGCTGTGCCCGCTAATTATCCAACTCCGCTTGATAAAGAAGTTACTCTCCTAAGAACGACAATCTCAATAAATAAGGGCAGTGCAACGAATGGGCCTGAATTTCGTGGAAATGGTCGGAACCAGATAATGGTTCACAGCAAGCTTGAACAGCATTGACGGTATTTCCATATATAGCGTTTGTAACACACGTTTATTGATTGTAATAGATATAGCACTACTTTCTTAACATTAGAATTAATAAATTGGACTACCTGAGCCTCACCCTATTTGAGAGTGTGTGAGTTAAGCCCTCTGAGGGTTAAGATTTTCAATAAAAAATAATATAACCTTAATATATAAAATTCATGATGGACACATCAAGCCTTTCATCCAGAACGGCATCCCTTTAAGTAGCAATCTAGGAACACTGTGCTTATAGCTCACATATTTTCCAAGCAGAGAGTCTTATGCATTTTTGCACTCTTTGTATTACTGTTTATTTCTGGTGTACTGATAGGGAATCTCGCTTTACTAAGTAGTGCGGAAACTTCTCCTTACAATAAGAAGGCAGTTTGGGTATTGAATATCTTTGCTGTATTGTCTGTATTTATTCTTTTCTTGTGCTATACGGCAAATGGGATTCCCATTTGCCTTGGATTGCAAGGAGAGCAAAAGACACCAAAAGTTCTAGACCCCACAGGTATTGTTTCCCACTGGCATATTTTTACACCGGAAAGTCCAGAAACACACAAGATTTCTGTATGTGGATCAAAAAAACAGCTAGAGATGCTAAATGAAATTATTGATCAGGCATTCGCAAGTGGACTACAGGAAATTCAAAATAACACACCATCAGAAACAAACCTTCTTGACCATGCAGCACCTGCTACAATATGTTCCCCCATAATTGCACAAAGCGTACTACAGCGACCTCAAAACAGCATGTTCCTGGTAGAGCAACCTTCTGGATATGTATCCCAAACCTCTCGTTAGATCTATGCATCTTCCGACACAGCAACATTACAGACTAGCATATGACTATATCTCTGTTCCGACCTCTAGATGGAAAAACATGGCGATATCACACGAAAAACAGTTAATGAGAACGCCTGTGTTAACCCACCACTCATAAAAAGTAATGCGACTTATTTCTGAGAACACACAAAATCAACAGTCCACAGGTACAAGCTACTACCTAAATACGTGACCACTAATTGATACGGATACAGGCTCCGATGAACCAACTGCAAGCGCGTCACACGTCTTACTGTTTATACAACGAGATAATTTCTGAAAGCATTGCAAGGGATTCCCTATGAGGCCTTTGAAAAGCATTCCTACCTATTATGGATCCGTTGCCGCCACCCCTCTTGATTGCTCTAACCTCTTCATAGAGCGCAGGTAACTCCTTATTTTGCCCACCAGAAAATAACACCAACCTTTTACCAGTAAAGCAGGATCTAACTATCACCTCCACTCTTTTCGAAAGCTCCTCTATTGAGGAAAGACTACTCTTTTTGTTGGCAAGATTGGAAGTAGGCAATTTCACCTTAACAATGTCAGCACCAAGAAGACATGCCATATGCGCTGCATACGAAACGACATCCAACGCGGTTTCGTCCTTAGCAGAGAGCTCACCACCACGTGGATAGGACCACACCACAACAACAAGACCAAGCGCCTTAGCCTGCGCTACAACTTTTGCAGCCTCAGTAAGCATCGAACAATAACTCTCAGAGCCAGGATAAATGGTCAACCCTACACCAACGCAACCTAACCTGGTAGCGTCTTCCGGCGTACTGATAAAGGACTGGTTAGGCGAACAACTCTTAGGAAAAAGCTTGCTAGCGCTATTAAGCTTCAAAATCAGCGGCACACGGTTGGGATATTTATGTGCTACATCCTGCAGCATCGAAAGTGGAGCCGCATATGCGCTTAAG
This sequence comes from Neorickettsia sennetsu str. Miyayama, assembly GCF_000013165.1. NCBI lineage: Bacteria > Pseudomonadati > Pseudomonadota > Alphaproteobacteria > Rickettsiales > Anaplasmataceae > Ehrlichia > Ehrlichia sennetsu. Next base: position 115,222 of record NC_007798.1, read on the forward strand.
CCAGCATCAATTGCCAACTTAATATGGTACTCAGGATCATAAGCTGAGGGGTTACTGTGGAAACTCTCATCCGGACCATGCTCAAACCCCTGGTCTACAGGTAGAATTAACAACCTTCCCGTACCACCAAGATGACCATGTTCCAATACCCTTACAAGGTTTGTTCTAGAACCAGGAGAGTTATGAGAATACGCTGACAGTATCTTATCGAGACTCATAAAATGTGCTTCAACCACGGGATTGTAGAAATTTATCTCAGGAAAATCAACTCTACACAGCACGGATCATCTATAAAAATAGAGAAAGTACGTTTCTCGGTACTGACATCACGATAAGAAGAACCATGAGACGTATGTTGGGTCTATAAAACATGTTTCATCCGAAAACCAAGATATTTAAGGCTGGAAGCACGAGCTACTCAACCTCGTTATTTGGATTTGCTATAATCATAGTATCAGAAAGAAAGTATCCAAATTGCAACTGCACAACAAATTGGAACTCACCAGGTAACCTTTTTTCAAAGTGAGATTGTTATTACTGAATAGGCATTTGAAATTTTCTTTGTTAGGTACTGTCTTGTCCTGGAGCTTTTCACAGAAAAAGTGCGGCAACCTAATTATACGATTCACTATGGGATTGGTGTATGCAAGCGAGTGATTGCAAATATGTGGAACAGTTTCTGGAAAAGATCCTGGTTGAGAGAAATGCCACACTTAACACGATCAGCAGCTATCGGACCGATCTTAGATTGTTAAGCACCTTTCTCAAAAAAAGGGGTCTAAAAGATGCATCAAAAGAGAATTTATATGAATACATCGCCAACTTGCGAGCTCAACAGCTCTCCAATGCAACAATACGAAGGAAAATAGCGACTTTTAGACAATTTTTCTCATTCTTATACTCCGAAAAAATCTCCAGTACCAATCCAGCTCAAAGTCTTGAGCTTCCCAAAAAGACGTTAGTACTGCCTAGGTACCTGACCAAAGAAGAAGTTTTCTCCTTACTTACTTTCTTAGAAGCAGGGCAGCCTGCAACCCTACGATTGTATGCAATCCTGGAGATCTTATATTCCTCTGGTATGCGGGTCTCCGAACTTATAAACATGAAAGTTTCCGACATACGACCGCTTCTTAATGGGCAGCAGCATATCATCATTGTTGGGAAGGGTAGAAAGGAGAGAATATTGCCATTCTCTAAGAAAGCAATACAAGTGCTCAAGCTGTATCTAACTTCCTACCAAAGCAATTCCCCTTGGCTTTTTCCGGGGGCAGGGAGAAAAGATAGACCAATGTCAAGACAAAGGTTAGGACAGCTCCTGAAAGAACTTGCACTAAAGTGCAAAATCGATCCCAAACGAATTTCTCCACATGTTATCCGCCACTCGTTTGCAACACACCTACTGGATAATGGAATGGACATTAAGGTTGTACAAGATTTACTAGGACATGCACAGATTACAACCACTCAAATTTATACCCACATTTCACAACACAAGCTCCATAAGGAAATTGAAGCAAAGCATCCACTCTCCTCAAAAGAAATCGGAAAAACACCTTTTTAAGTGGAAACAAATACATCAACTGCTCAATGTATTTACACCAGGGGCTAACACATCGTTAAATATGAATGGTTCATACTTGAATTTAAATAGTCTTGAATATCTGTGAAATAACATTAAAATATATTCGATAACGCATACATAGAGCATAAATTTGTGTGTTTCCACGCCGTTGTTTGAGGGTGTGTTAAGTTGTTTTTTTGTGGAGTAAAGAATGAGTCTTGGTTATGTTCCTTCGTGTAACCTTGGTCCGAGGGCAGGAGCGGCGCGCTTACCTTTTATAGTGCATCTCATCCTCGGATTGGGCTTAGCATCGTTAGCTATTGCGTTCTCTGCAGTACGTTTGCATCAACATCTTGCTGGGGAGAAGTCTCTAAAGGATCTTGCAGCAAGCGTTGCTCTAATCACAGTAAGTGTTGGGTATGTTTTGTCACTGCCTGCACTCATTGTTTTTTTCAAGCGCTGCTGCGCATCGTCTGAATGTGCTGCAAATCCGGGTAATCCGGTTCTGGAAGATCCGAATCTGGAAGAATACGGACAGCTTACTTTTCGAGCTGCTTCTCCTCTTTCCAGTTCGAGTGGTGTGTCTCGTACTGCCGGTCCGAATGGTAGGTCCTATTTTTCTGGTTCTGGTCATGCTGCCAGTTTGGGTGATTCGGGTGTGGGGTGGTACAGACGGCCTGTTTGTTCAACTTCTCCTCGTGCTGTCGTCGATCCGGGTAATCCGAATCTGGAAGAATACGGACAGCTTACTTTTCGAGCTGCTTCTCCTCTTTCCAGTTCGAGTGGTGTGTCTCGTACTGCCGGTCCGAATGGTAGGTCCTATTTTTCTGGTTCTGGTCATGCTGCCAGTTTGGGTGATTCGGGTGTGGGGTGGTACAGACGGCCTGTTTGTTCAACTTCTCCTCGTGCTGTCGTCGATCCGGGTAATCCGAATCTGGAAGAATACGGACAGCTTACTTTTCGAGCTGCTTCTCCTCTTTCCAGTTCGAGTGGTGTGTCTCGTACTGTCAGTCTGAATAATTTGGTTTCGGTAGAAGCCGAACAGATTACTTCTCGAGCTGTTTCTCTTCTTTCCAATCGGAGTGGTGTGTCTCGTACTGTCAGTCTGAATAATTTGGTTTCGGCAGAAGCCGAACAGATTACTCTTCGAGCTGCTTCTCCTCTTTCCAGTTCGAGTGGTGTGTCTCGTGAAGAAGAGAAGGAGGGGTGGTCGAGGTGATCCAGGATTGGGGTGTTAGTCACCTTGTTAGAGTGCGCCTTTTAGGTTAGCCTTCGTTGAAAACAAAATCCCGCGAAGGTACCTAGCTTTGTATAAATGCATCGTAGCTGAGTGTGATGCAGGAAATCGTTTGGATGTTTTCCTGCATCGCTGTTTACCCTTTTTTTCTCGTAGCTTTATTAAGCACTGCATAAAAGGTAGTAGGATTGAATCCGAAGGAAAGATTCAGTTGGAGCCCTCTAGACGGGTTGTGGTTGGTGAGGAGTACCACTTGTTTGATCTACCCTTGGAGCGAAAACCTAGACATGCATTTGTACAACCTCTAGATGTAAGATACGAGGACGATTGCCTACTTGTCATTTATAAGCCTGCTGGCCTCGTTGTTCATCCTGGAATAGGTAACAGAGAGCAAACGCTCGTCAACATTCTTGAGCACCACTATCCTACGGAAAAACTCAGTAGTCTTGACTCATCTCGCCCAGGGATAGTGCACCGACTAGATAAAGATACAGCAGGTTTCCTTATTGTCGCGAAAACCAATCCCGCACATCTATCCCTTTCCCAGATGATCAAAGAAGGTGTTATCCGGCGTGAGTATCTTGCACTTGTGCATTCCGTTCCAGCATCTTTGTCTGGAGAGATAAAGAAACCAATAAAAAGGGGACAGAGAAAAATGATGATAGGGAGATGTAGCGGAAAACCCGCTTTGACTTACTACGGCGTTATCGCGCGTACGGTTGACAGAAAATGTAGTCTTGTTCATTGTAGGTTGGGAAGCGGAAGAACGCATCAAATTAGGTTACATATGAAATCCATAGGTTGTCCTGTTGTTGGAGACAAGTTGTATGGACTCAACAGAGATGCTGATCTCTGTGCCCCACACCACGCCTTATGGGCTTATTCTCTTCAATTTAGGCATCCATTTACCCGTAAGAATATGGCCTTTTACATTGAGCCAGCTAGTATAATTCAGCCCTTTTTAGAAAAAATTTCTATCAGCCGAAGTCTATTCGTGACATTTCCAGAAGACAGAAGAACTATACGGTCAGCGCAATCCCAAAGTATGTTAAAAATAACATGAATTCGGTAATAACGCAGTATCCTATCCTGAGTAGGAGCAGGGTTGCTTACAGTAATCCCGCCCATTCAAATTGGAGACAGAGCCGGAAATACGAGCATTAACTCATTAATATATTCGCGCCAGGAACCAATATACCAGTTAGATGAAATGGCTCATATTCGAATCATAATATTTTGAACGTCTATTAAAATAACGCTAAAACGTATCCGATGGTGCGTTTTGTCCTCTTGCCTTTTTTTGATTAAGCTATTCTTATATTCTGAATCATCTCTTGCATGGTGAAAGGATTGAGATCTCCTGTTTTAGGGGATAATAAGCGTGTCAGACCAAGATCATGGACTCCTCTAAAGGGTCCCATTATGCAAGCCAAGAGAAAGTTTTATTCTTCTGTACTGTTTTCTGGGTTTGCTTTGTCTTTAGTCATCGTATCGGCATATATTGTGCTTTTTGGGTGCGTTTGTACAAACAGATTGCTGCCGGAAAGTCTAGAGTGATCTTGCAAACGGTATTATGCTTGCGTTGTTTGGTGTGCTTTTGATATTTCTAGTCTCAGCTACAGTGTACTCCGCAGTACGTTGTACAAAATCTGAAAGTTTAGATTTTTCTCTAGCCCATCTACTGTGGGGCATTCTGAAACCCAAGGGGCTTCCAAAAGTTACCCGTGCTCTCCCCTACCTGGCGAGTTGACTGGTCCGCTTGATGTAGAAGGCAGTCGAGTCGAAACAGAGTCAGATTTGAATCACTAAACCGCAAGACATTAGTTATCTTGTTAGAGTGCTTCTTTTTAGGTTAGCCTTTGGGGGGAACACAACTCCACGAGGGTGTCTCACTTTGTACGGATGTATCGTAGCTGAGCGTGATGCAGGAGAGCGTCCACACTATTTCCTCCATCGTTGCTTGTTCTTGTTTTCTCATACCCTTACTGAGTGTTGCACAAGGTTTATTTGCTGGCTGCTTTTCCCGTTTTATTTGCGACATGGCGTTAGATTGTATACATTGTGTGTTGTGTTTCATCCTTAACAGGTTCTCATATTGAATCCTTCGAAAGGATATGAATCAAATTAAACTAAGCCCAGTCCATACAGTTTTTTGTTTAGGTTTATTGTTGGTGGGTGAAATACGTTAGCAGTTTGATTACCGTAAGTGGTATTTGTGGTTCAGGCGCATTTGATAATCTAAGTTGCGGTAATGGATAAACTGTTCAAGGTAAAGGCGTTTTTTATTTATGATATTGTCGAGACCAATGCACTAGCGCCGACTAACTTTTTATAGACAGGGCACTTTGAAGCATAAGGAAACAACTTTTCATTCTTTTTTATCTGTAAAATGATAGACGCAGGTTTCTCCTGGATTCCCATTTTTTACTGTACAGAGAGGAGTTGTGAGAAAATTTCATGGGTCTAGTCCAAGGTGGATAGTCTCATCGTATTGTTGTAGAATGAGTGAGTGTTGAGGCTGGATGGCAGATTGGTTATGCGGAGGACTGCAAATCCTTTTAGGTCGGTTCGATTCCGGCTCCGGCCTTTCTTGTTGTGTTTACCACTTCCGTAGTTGTTTCTTGTTGGGTTTTTTGTAGCTCCTTTTTGGTTTTTTGCTATGAGGTTCGTTTTGCCGACGGTCTTGTTTGGCCTAGTACTTCTGGTACTGGCTTTCAAGTTCATAGGGGGTGGCGTTCGTTCTGAGAATGAAAAAGCAGTCTCAGAAGCAAGTTCGTTGCGTACCATGGTTGTCGAACCAGTATTGCGGGCGATTGTTGTAAATGGCTACGGAACTGTTGACGCCGCACAGCGTTACTTTTTGTATTCGCAGGTGTCTGGGGAGGTAGTGGAAAAACTTGCTGGGGACGGGCAGATATTGCAAGAGGGTGATACGTTGCTCCGTCTTAATAGTGAGGTGTGTGAAGCTCAATTGGAAAGTTTGAAAGCTTTGCTAGAAGAAAGGAAAATTGAGTACCGGGCTGCTAAAGAACTTAAGGATAGTGGCCATTCGTCGGAAGTAAAACTTTCAGCTGCTCTTGCTGGTCTCAAAAAAGCTGAAGCGGATCTGAAGGCCTTAGAAAGGCAAATGGAAAAACACGCAATTAAGGCTCCAGTTTCGGGCGTACTTGGGAAGATAAATGTTGCTGTTGGGGATGTCGTATCACCAGGGGCGACACTCATAGCAGAATTGATCCCATTCGGGAACTATATTGTGCGAATGAATGTTTCAGAAGCAGACATTTTGAACTTGAGGGAAGGTATGGAAGTTGAGATTATTCTTCCCGAGATAGGGGCTGTAAATGGAAGAACAAGGTTTGTTTCACTTGTTCCAAGTGGTCCTACAGGAACATTTCCCGTTGAAATTGTGGTTGAAGATAATGAATGGAATAGAAATCGTGTACCGCTCGGAATGGTAGTCGATACAAGGGTGGTTATAGGTAGAAAATTTCTCTACAAAGTGCCTGCTAGTGCGCTCTTCCTAGGAAAAGATGGGAAGATTGCCGTAGAGATTTTCAAAGATGGTTTACTCCGGCCCATTGAGGTTGGGATAGTGGAAGAAGAGGGCGAAAATTTTTGGATACAGCAGAGCACAGTTGGGGGACAGCTAGAAGTCGTTGTTGCTGGTGGAGGAGTTTTCAGACGCCAGGAAATTAAAGCGAGCTGAGCTAGGTTTCTTTTTCTTTGTTTTTTGGTTACTAATTTTACAGAGGTGGCAGGGCGCGATTTTTTGTGTTGGATATCTTTTTTACTCTCCAGGGCTATTTTTTGCAGTTTTTTGTAATACCGATGCTCATTTGTGTGGGTTTCTGGGTTTCCTGCAAAATGGGGTGGTTACATATTCTTAAGATACCGATTGCTTTGAAGTGTCTTTTTGCTCCGGCTGAGGGCTGTAGAAAAAACATTTCTTCTTTTTCAGCTTTTTCAGCTATATTAGGTGGAAATCTTGGAGTTGGTAATCTTTCTGGTACTGCGATTGCGCTTGCTACTGGGGGTCCCGGTTCGATTATATGGATGATTATAATCATCCTTTTCACTGCTTCTATTAAGTATGTCACTTGTTACTTAAGTCTGGTTTACAGGACAAAGGTAGGTACGCGCTTTATTGGTGGTCCTATGTATTTTCTTCGAGATGGGCTTAAGTCTAAGGTTTTGTCACTATTTTTTTGTATAGGATTGGTTTGTACAGCAACCATCGGCGGTGGCTTGGTCCAAGTAAACTCTCTTGCTTTACCAATGGATTATCTCCACATACCAAGGATCTATGGGGGTCTCATTTTCACAGTATTGGTTGCACTTGTAACTTTTGGTAGGCTTCGCTTTTTTACTCAAGTGGTTTCTTTTGTAGTGCCCTTTATGGCTATTGGGTATCTGGGTGTCTCGCTTTACATACTTGTTTTGCACGCGGATAAAATCCCGAATGCACTCTTGCTTATGCTAACATCGATTTGGAGCAGAACGGATATACAAGGCGGAGTTGTTGGATTTGCATGGATGCAGTTTTTGACTACGATGCAAATGGGTATTTCCAGGGGCATATTTGCTTCCGATATTGGTTTTGGATTGGAGGGTATACTTCACGCAAACGTGAAACAGGAAGAAGGTCATAAGCTGCCGTTAGAGATAGAGCAAGGTCTGATAGGTGTGATTTCACCGTTTATTGTTTTGCTGGTCTGTTTTGTTACGGCCTTGGTGCTTATGGTGACAGGTGTTGCATGGGGGCCTTTCGAAAGTACTAATATGTGTTTTGAGGCTTTCAGGGTTGGTGCTGAAAGTGATGTTGCAGGGTACTTACTTATCGTTGTATTGTTCTGTTTCGCGTTTACAACAGTCTTGACATGGTCTTTTTGCGCGCAGTGTGCGTTTGAATATCTCACAAATTATAATCCTAAAGTGCTTAAATTGTGGAAAGTTTTCTTCGTTCTCGTATTGCCCTTTGGAGCACTATCGGAGGTGTATTTTCTTTGGAGGATAGTCGACCTTACTTCTGCGATTATGCTCGTGACGAATTTAATAGGAATAGTGTTTCTTGCAGGTGGTGTCACGCATGAAAGCAATAACAATGTTTGAGAATTGTGAGTTTACTAGATTAGATGTGTTTGCTATTCTGACAGCAAGTTCTCGTCGCGTTTTTGGATGAAAAAATGGAACCTACCAACCGGTAGTGACAGAAAGGTTGCCTTCGTTGATGCTAGAATCGTTGATCCAGAAAGCGGATTAGAGATTCTTGGGGATTTGGTTGTTCATGGGAGGCGGATTGGTGATTTTGGGGAATCCCTGCTTAGTGATGTTGAACTTAAATCTTTCGATGAAGTTGTGAATTGTGATGGGCATATTCTCATGCCTGGCATTATAGACATACACGTTCATTTAAGGGATCCAGGACAATTACAAAACGAAGATATACATTCTGGTACCAAATCTGCAGCTGCTGGTGGTGTGACTACTGTTGTTTGTCAACCTAATACTGATCCTCCGATTGATACAGTTGAAACTCTGGCATACATACGAGATAAGGCGAAAAGAGTTGGTTTTGTAAACGTCCTATGTTACGCGTCGATTACTGGGAGGGGGGGAGATCTTACTGATATGTTTGCCTTGCACAAAGCTGGCGCAGTTGGTTTCACGGATGATGGTCTTCCAGTTATGAACTCACTTTTTATGAGACAAGCTTTCATGAACGCTGCACTTCTGAAGGTACCGGTAGCACAGCACGCAGAGGATCTCGATCTTTCTAATGGTGGCTGCATAAACGAGGGGGCGATATCTCATAAGTTAAATGTTCCGGGAATTTCACATCTTGCTGAGTCTGTCATGGTTGCCAGAGATGTATTACTTTTAGAACAACTTGGTGCACATTACCACGTGTTACATGTCTCAACGAAGAAAACAGTTGAAATAGTCAGAGCAGCAAAAGATAAGGGAATGAGAGTGACCTGTGAAGTAACACCACACCACCTTCTTTTAACCGAAGAGGCTGTAGATGGATATAACACCGCTGCTAAAATGAACCCTCCGCTGCGAACAGAAGAAGATCGCCTCTGCATGATTGAGGCGCTTAAAGATGGCACTATTGATGCTATAGCTTCAGATCATGCACCACATAACGAGGTTTATAAGGAGCTTCCGCTAAAAGAAGCTGCGTTTGGAGTGGTTGGATTAGAGACAATACTACCACTGTCATTAGAGTTATATCACTCTGGGGCTCTGGAGCTGCATTCATTGCTTGCAAAACTGACATGCAATCCTGCAAAGATTATTGGTTCTGAGGCTGGAAGAATAAAGGTGGGTGCTCCTGCGGACCTTGTTCTTCTGGATCTTAATTCAGAGGTAAGAATAGAGACAAGACAGTTTGTAAGTAAATCAAAGAATTCGCCTTTTGGAGGACGTAAGACCAGAGGCAAAGTTTTACGTACTATTGTTGGTGGAGATACAGTGTATATGGATGTGTAAGAAAGCTCCCACTAATATCTCTTTCTTTTGAGGTTTCAGCACCAAATTGCTTGTTTACACCGACTTTTTAGGTATTGTCCTGTGTAGATGCGGTGCATATGAGTGTGTGAAAAAGGACTTTTGCTTTCCAAGAGGCTCAGATTGCAGGGCCCGTTTAGCACAAGACTTTTTGGAAATTTTGTGCGGAAAGGGTTAGAACTTACACGATTTCTAAAAGGTAGATACTACTAATTCAGATAAATTTTTTAGGCAGCGATCCAGATCCTCTTTTTTAGAAAATGTGGCCTGAATGACATATGGTACAGAAGGGGTAACTTTTCCGTGCGATTTATCAATTGTCTCTTTCATAGAATCTATAAAACTTATGTTTTTGAAAATCTCCTTATCGAGTATGATGAGCGAATATAGGGCTTCGCTCAGTTCTGTGTGAACAATTAGCACCCCCGTTTTGGGTCTTATTTCTGATGCAAGACTCAGCAGGATTTCTTTTGATATACCCTGAACATTTTTAGTAATTATTTCCACTGAGCCATATCTTTCTGTTCGGGCTTCTGCATTTGTGACAATGGACTGATATACGCGTGTAATCTCTTTTTGATGGCTCTTTTGCATTGCTTTGAGCTTTGCTTGATGTTCGGTAAGTTGATAAAGCTGTGCTTGTTCCGCTTCTCGTATGTATTGTAAGGCAGTAAGATGCGTTACTGCCTCTATTCTGCGAACACCGTGAGCCACAGATGACGCCGATAAAATCTTTACTAGTCCAATGGCTGAACTTTTTTTGACGTGCGTACCTCCGCATAGCTCTACTGCTTCCCCTATTGAGACAACACGAACCGTATCGTCGTACTTTTCTCCGAACAATCCAATGGCGCCATCTCTTATAGCCTCATCAGTCTTTTTGATTTCTGTCATTACAGGATGATCATCCCAGATCATAAGGTTTATACAGTCCTCTATTTTAGAAAGCTCTTCCTCCGTGATAGATTGGCTGTGACTAAAATCGAAACGCAACCTACTCGGTGCCACGAGAGAGCCACGTTGCGAGACATGTGCACCAAGCCTTTTTCTCAAAACATGATGTAGTATATGCGTTGCCGAGTGGTTCCTGGCTAGGCTGTTTCTGCGATTTATATCTATCTTGAGGTTTACTTTCTCGCCTCTACTCGTTACTTGACCCCTGATGATCGTACACTCATGGAGGATAACTCCCTCAGTAGATTTGTAGACTTTTTCTACCTTCAGCAGGGTATTTTCTCCTTCTATTATGCCTTGATCGCTCTCTTGACCACCTGATTCTGGGTAGAAAATCGTTTGGTCAAGTATAATTGTCAGTTTGTTAGATCCCTCTTTTTCTGTTATCGCAAGGATAAGCGCTAATCCTGTAAAATTTTCATAACCAATAAAAGGTGTTTTTCCGTGCTCTAGGAACACTGCTTTTACCTCATAACTTGAGGTTTGTGCCATATCCTTCATCCGAGAAGCTTGAGCAAGGAGCCTTTGCATTTTCATCCTTTCTGCAAAACCTTCTTCATCGACTGAAATTTTTCTCTCTTTTAAGATGTCTACCGTTATATCCAATGGGAATCCGTGGGTATCATATAGTGTGAATGCTATGTCTCCAGATAATGTATCGCCCTCCTTCATAGAGCTTGAAACTTCCTCGAGTAATTTCATTCCTGACTTGAGTGTGTTTCGAAAAGATTGTTCTTCTAGTGTTAATGTATCTAAAATGAGATTCTCAGCTCTTGTGAGTTCCTGGTAATGACTACCCATCCACTCCTTAAGTACCCAAAAAAGCTTTGGTAATAATACCGTATCAAAACCAAGTGCATGCGAGTACCGTACTGCTCTGCGTATTATTCTCCTCAAGACATACTCACGTCCAGTATTACCTGGTAAAACACCATCCGCTATAAGAAAACTAGCAGAACGTAAATGATCGGCTATTACTTTGTGCGCAGCTTGATTGTCTTTGTTGCCGGTAACATTTTGTGATTCCTTTACAATGGCTTCGAACAATTTTGTTTTATAGTTATCATCTGTACCCTCTAGAATTGCGGCCACCCTTTCTAGCCCCATTCCTGTATCTATACACGGACACTCCATGCGCGCCAGTTCTCCGCTTTGTTCCCTTATGTACTGCATGAAAACGAGGTTCCATATCTCGACGTATCTTTCCCCGGGGTCCTTTTTATCTTCAGGTATGTCACCGGATAAGTGTTCTCCATGGTCATAAAAGATCTCTGAGCAGGGACCACACGGGCCAATATCACCCATCTGCCAGAAATTATCACTTGTGCTAATTCTCTTGATTTTTCTTTCCCCGAAGCCTGTTAATTTATCCCAAATCTCGAACGCTTCATCGTCCTCGTGGTAGACTGTAATGTACAGTTTTTTCTTACTTAACGTGAGTTCTTCAGTGACAAATTTCCAAGCTAACTCTATTGCTCTTTCCTTGAAATAGCAGCCAAAGCTGAAATTTCCCAGCATCTCAAAAAAGGTGTGGTGCCGTTTTGTAAATCCAACGTTTTCCAAGTCATTGTGTTTACCTCCAGCCCTCACGCATTTTTGTGCTGTTACGATGCTCGAGAATGGTGCTCTTCTGACATCCACAAAGTACTCCTTAAATGGAACCATACCCGCGTTGACGAACATCAGTGAAGGATCGTCTTTCGGTACTAAGGATGCAGAAGGAAGGTATGTGTGTCCGTTTTTGACGAAAAAATCTATGAATTTTTTTCTGAGGCCGTCTATCATAAAGTAACCCCAATGCACAGGACACGAACGTAAATGTTATATGTTTTCGGGTCTTTAAAGTAAAGTACAGCAATTTTCTTACTAGGTCTTGCAGGCAGGGTTCTTGTGCTGCTTAGAAATTTGTATTGCGCCTGTAAAACACTGAGCCTTTTAGAGCTGGGTAGAGTTGTTTATGAAGGCTACTTTCCCGAAGATAACTTTTATACGGGATTCCTGTTTTATCATCAAAAAAAAGGCTTAATTTACGATATCCTGCAACCATCTGTAGCTGTGCTTTTTTGTTTCCAGTGCTTAATCAATTACTAGTCGATCTTGCGCCTCTTTATGTGGTGTCTGTTCTGATTGTGAGTACCTACCTACTAGTGAATGGTAGCTCTACTACAGAGAGAATAACCTTTGTCTCAATTGTGCTACTTGTAGTTTATCAGAGTTTTACTCTTTCAAAACCATTAGCTTTTTTAGAGAGTACAATGATTGCACCCGTTATTGCCATACTTGGTTTGGCTATAATGGGGAGATTAGTTGCTTGTACTAGCGTCGTTAACAGAGCTGCGGTTCTCATAGTAGAAATCAAGCATAAGGCACTCATACCAGTCATTTTGATACTTTTGTGCTTCATACTGAGCGCCTTTGTTAACAATACACCTGTGGTGGTGCTTCTTATTTCATTTGTTTCCACATTTGGCAAGCAAGTAGGTATAGCCAATTCCAGAATGATGCTCCCGATTGCTTTTTCTGCATCCCTTGGTGGAATGCTCACAGTTCTTGGAAGTAGTACAAATTTCCTTATCTACTCAAAAGCTGAGGAGCTCGGTGTCGAATTAGGCTTCTTTGGATTCTTCTTACCAGCGATATTTGTAGGCATTTTTGGGATCATTTATGTGATCTTTCTTACGTTGATACTTCCAATAAGAAAACCCGTAGAAGAGCACGTTAGAAGATTCCTCTTTGTTTTGAACTCGTCTAAGTCTGGGAGATTGATTTTCTCTTCAGTCGGAATACATGAGATAAAAAATATTCTACATAATCACGTATTTGGTGATAATCTGATAATGAATGAGATCGTGATTACGGAAAAATCTGAATTGATAGGCTATAGCATATTGTCCGATAACGTCGCGAGTTACTTTAATGCATGTGCTGTTGGTATAACGCACACTTCAGAGAAGATAGTGCCTGGCTCTAGGTTAATTATTGTTTGTAAAGAAACGAGTCCCTATCATAGAGAGGGGGAAGTGTTTTTCGCAAAAGATAAATCGTGCATTCTGAGTCATGCTAATAGCGTAAAGGTAATATGTGCTTTTATTGGTATGGTTCTTTTATCTGGGATTTTGAAAATACCACTTGCTCTTACTGTTCTTTCTGGTCTTGCACTGTTGATTGTTTTGAATGCCGTTGACGTGAAAGAGGTTTTCAGATTTCTCGAAGTAAAGCTGCTGCTTATGCTTGTTTACTCGCTTACTATAGGAACATCACTAGAAATGACAGGTTTACCGGGGGATTTTGTGCAGCTTCTCTATCAATGTACCCGCACATTATCCCCTATTGCCCTAATCTGTATACTTTTTGCTATAGTGACTTTACTGAACGAAGTTATGAGTAATAATGCAGTAGGATTAATTTTTACACCTGTTGTACTAAAACTCAGCCACATGATGGGATTAGAGGCAAAGTATCTACTGTGGACGCTGATATTTGCATCCAATAGTGCTTTTGCTACACCGTTTGGATATCAAGTTAACCTTATCGTCATGGAAGCAGGAAAGTACAAGTATTCTGATTATCTAAAGTTTGGTTTTCCACTTAATGTAGTTGTTTTAGTTGGCTATATTCTCTATTTGCACCTCTTTTCTGAGCTAGATTTCTTTCATTGTGTCTCTCATCAGTAGATGAGAGTTCATGATAGTTTTTCTGGCTTTTTGGTATGGATATTGCAATAGAGAAGTTTCTGTTTCTAAGTGGAAGGTGGTAGTACTCATTGAACAACGTATATTTTAGGCGTACAATTCTGAGTTGTTCGCGGTCGTGGTGGAATTGGTAGACACGCAGCGTTGAGGTCGCTGTGGCTAATTAAACGGCCTTGGAAGTTCAAGTCTTCTCGACCGCACGTCTTTTTATGCGCTCTGTCGTGCCCGCATGATGAATGTTATCCATCAGGTATCTGTTTTGGATGTTTGTGCCTTTGGCTTATAAGTTTTCCAGAGTTTCTTTTAGTGCAATTTCCATCACTAGTGGGGATAACAGCACTGCAATCACGTTTCCAAAAAATAACGCTGAGAAAATCCCTGGACTGTTTATACCCCACTTTAAAAGTGCAAGTGCTGTTACGATTCCGGGAATCGAGATTGGTGCGGCAAGAATAATGGGTGTGATTCGATCCGAGCGAATACTTAAACTACTGCACAGCGCACCAGTGAAGGATAGCATTCCTGTCGAGTAGCAAAGTGAACCAGCAAATAAAATTATAGTCGGGGTGTGTATTTTGTCGGTGCTTAGAAGATAAAACAAACCTGTAGCCAGGAGTGTTAATAAAAGACCTTGTCTAATCCATAATCCTAAGACGGTCTTTACTATAAAGCTCCTGATGCCTGGGGTAAACGTAACGAGTTGCTCTAGGCTTCCAGTAGCCCAATATTGTGAAAAAATTCCGCTCACTGAGACTAGATGTAGGATGTTTGTGGTTATCCAAAGCAACGGTCCGTCCATTGAGCAGTTTAAGATCTGTTTGTAGAGAAGTAGCTGAAAAAAGTTGATCAATAAGAATGCTAATAGTACTATTGACGACTTGCCACGAAACATATAAGGTTCTCTCTTTGGTAGCAAGTATAACATAATAGTTATTTAAGTTTATGATGTTAGAGTTCTGCCGGTGTGGCTTTTTTTTTCTTTTACCCGATGTCTTCTGATGATATAAAAAATGCCGAGTATATGGGAGAAAGAATGCTTGCGTACTTTCATGAAAAGTTGATCGGTCTTAGGAATGCCATAGTAAATCAAGGGAAGGTTGTCAAAGACGTGCTGAGCAAGTGTGCGAACTCATATGAGGCGGACGACATCATAATGTCCGCACAAAAGCGCAACTCATTGTTGAGTGAAATAGATGAGGCGCTTGAACGCATGGAACAGGGTGTGTATGGCTACTGCGAGGAGACCGGTGACGAGATAGGCTTTGGTAGATTGGATCTCGAGCCTACGGCCAGGTACTGCGTTGATGTGCAGGAAAGACTGGATAAGAAAAATCGTTTTCTTCGGTCCCCTGGGAGCGTAAATAGTGAAGAGGGGTGATTTTTTGCTTTTGACAACTGTAGCACATGAGTGCAGAATAGTTCCCGTGTCCTATTATTTGGTCTGACTTGGTGGATAAGGAGAATCTCAACAAAACTAAGAGAGTTGTCTCTGAGAGTCTAGAGGAGAAGCTTGGCGAGTCTTACCAAGTTTTTAATAGTGGGTTCGTGCGCGTTGTTGACTACATGGGAAACGATCAGGCGATTGTTCAGGCCGCTCGGGTTTCCTATGGAAAGGGAACAAAAACAGTGAACCAAGATCGTGGTTTGATACATTACTTGATGCGACATGGGCACACTACACCATTCGAAATGTGTGAAATAAAGTTTCATGTCAAGATGCCTATATTTGTTGCCAGACAATGGATTAGGCACAGGACAGCTAATGTTAACGAATACTCAGCGCGCTACTCAATTGTCAAGGAGGAGTTTTATATTCCTGAGATTGACAAAGTTTGTTATCAATCTGCTACCAATTCTCAGGGAAGAGGAGATAGGCTCGAGCAGGAATTTGCACAAGAATTTCGTCATTTTCTCATAGAAAGTAATAGTGCAACATACGATGAGTACACGCGCTTCATAGAGACAGGATTAGCTCGTGAGATCGCGCGTATTGCGATGCCCTTAAATACCTACACAGAAATGTATTGGAAAGTGGATTTGCATAATCTGTTTCACTTTTTGAAATTACGTTCACATCAAGGGGCACAGTACGAGATTCGCAAGTATGCTGAGGTCATTGAGGAAATTGTGGGTTCCTGGGTTCCGATGGCCTATGAAGCTTTTTTAGAATATGTAAAACACGCAAAGACCCTCTCTAGGAGTGCAATTAAATACGTTCGCGATAATCTCAAAGGAGAACTTTCTTCCGAAAGGGAAAAATATGGTATTGGTATGCGTGAATTTACTGAAGTAACCGAGATACTTAGTGGAACGGAAGAGGGATAGAGAGGGTTAGTTTAGTAGGCTTTTTAAGGTGGGATTATAGCCTTTTTTATCCTTGAAGCAAGAGTGAAAATCAATTAGATTTAATTAATCGTGGTGGTCTAGAGAGAAAATATAGGATGACATTAGCTAGATATGACAACCCTTGGGGTTCTGACGACGAACCACCACGGAGGACGAGAGCAACTCGCAGAAATGTTTACGATATAGAGGGACTTTTACTGTCTGTTCGTGGTAAGTTTTTCCGTCGTGGAGGATCAAGGTTTAGTTGGTGGTTCATCTTATGTCTCCTTAGTTTGTTTGGCATCCTTTGGGTTTTGTCGGGCTTTTATGTTGTTAACCCTGAGGAGCAGGCGGTGGAACTTACCTTTGGTAAGTATACAGGGATGGCGGATCCGGGTCTCAGGTACCATTTTCCTTTCCCGATTGGTCGTGTCGATAAGGTAAAGGTAGCTGCTATAAATCGTAACGAAATAGGTTATTCCTCTGGCAAGAAAGGGGAAGGTGAGGGCATAATGCTCACAGGTGATGAGAATATTCTCGACGCAAATTTCGAGGTTCAATGGCGGATAAAGGACGCCTATAAGTTTCTGTATAAAGTCAGGGATTATGGGTTTGGGTTGAGTGTCAAAGGTGCTGCCGAAAGTGCCATGAGGGATGCAATTGGACAAAATGAGATATCCTTTATTTTGAGAGGTGAAGGCAGAGCAAAAATCGCTTCAGATACGAAAAAACAATTGCAAGAAATTCTTGATGGTTATGATATGGGTGTCGAGATACTTTCAATCCAAATGAAAAAAGTTGACCCCCCTGAGAAAGTGATAGATGCTTTCCGTGATGTGCAGAGCGCTCGTGCTGATAAGGAAAGGGAAATCAACCAAGCCTACTCCTATAGGAACGACGCTTTACCTAGAGCTCGTGGTGAGGCTGAGGTTGCTCTGCAAGGTGCACAAGCCTACAAGATAGAAGCTATAAATCGCGCTGTGGGTGACACGAAGAGGTTCATCGAAATTTATAACCAGTATAGAGTTAACCCCGACATAACAAAGATGAGAATGCGAATTGAAATGCTCGAAGAGGTTTATAAGAACACCGAGAAAATCATTGCTGATGATAGCAATATATTCAAGTTCTTCGATTTACAGAAGGGTGGTGTCAAATGAGAGGAGTTTTAGCAGTTGTTATAGGCTTTTTTTTGCTGTTGAATCTCAGCGTGTTTGTGGTTCCCGAGGGGTATAAAGCTATAGTTTTACAGTTCGGTGAGGTGGTAACTGAAAAGCCACTTGAACCAGGTTTGCATTTTAAGATCCCGTTCATCAATAAAGTCATAGTGATCGATACTAGGATACAGGACTTATCATCCGATTCTAGGGAGGTCATCGCCGCTGATCAAAAGAGATTGATAGTTAGTTACTACGCGAAATATAAGATTATAGATCCCGTACAATTTTATCGCTCTACTAGGAGTATAGCTAATCTTGAGAGTAGGTTGGCTCCAGTGGTTGAGGCAAATATGAGAGAACAGATAGGTCTGGTACCTCTTGTCAGTATTCTGACTGAGGAGAGAGCAGATGTGATGAACAAGATAAAATTGCATTCTGGAAATGTTGCGTCAGATTTTGGGGTCGCTGTAGTAGATGTTCGCATCAAAAGGACTGACCTTCCGGAAGAAAATAGTGATGCGATCTTTAAAAGGATGCAAACAGAGCGAGAAAAAGAAGCACGTGAAATAAGGGCACGGGGTTACCAAGAAGCGCAGAAAATAATCGCGAATGCTGATAGGGAGAAGAAAGTCATTCTAACTGAAGCATATGCAAAGGCGCAATCGATCAAAGGTGAAGGTGATGCTGAGGCTGCTAAACTATACGCGGAGGCGTATGCAGTTGATCAAGATTTCTATAAGTTTTACAGGACGATAATTGCCTACAGGAAGGTTTTTAGTCGGGGTAATACAAAATTTATTATCAACTCGAGTGATGAGTTTTTGGCTACATTGAAGGATGTTAATGAGAAGAAATAGGTTTTATGAGATATTTTTCCTAGCTGTACTTTTGAACTGTTCTTTTGCTGCTGGGGCTGTGCCATCTGAGGGATTTTCTGATGTTGTCTCAAGGCTTGCTCCTGCGGTTGTGAATATTTCCAGCGAATACAGGTTAAGGATGGATAACCAGGGTCTGTGTGGTAACCCGGCTATTTTGGAAGAGTTTTCTGAATTTTGTGAGCGCCTTAAGCCGTTTTTTCGCAACAAGAATCCGGGTAAGAAGTATGGGACATCTTTGGGTTCTGGCTTTTTGATTTCCGATGATGGGCTTATAGTTACGAATTATCATGTCATTGCGAATGCTGATAAAATCAGGGTCGTTCTGAGTCAGTGTAGTGAAGCGTGCCAACAGTATGAGGCTACGGTGATTGGGTATGATAAAAAAACCGACCTTGCTGCGCTAAAAATTTCTGGAGTAAGTGGTCTTCCATATTTGCGTTTTGGTGATTCGTCTAAAATGAGGCCCGGGGACTGGGTGATAGCAGTTGGTAATCCTTTTGGTTTAGGGGGCTCTGTCAGTGCTGGAATTGTTTCAGCGATCAGTAGAGAGATCGGTCTATCTCAGAACAGCGATTTTATACAGACGGACGTTGTGCTCAATTCTGGTAATTCTGGAGGACCGCTTTGTAATGCAAAGGGTGAAGTAATTGGTGTAAATACGGCTGCTGTGTATTCTAATGGTGGAAGTGCAGGGATTGGTTTTGCCGTGCCATCGAATGTTGCGAAGCCAGTGATAGAAGCTCTAGCTAAGGGTAAGCAGATTCAGCGTGGATGGATAGGGATTGTCATCCAAGAGATCACAAACGAAACAAAAGACTCACTTGGTGGAGACTTATCCGGTGTTCTGGTGGCGAGTGTTGAAAAAGATGGACCTGCGTATAAAGCTGGGATGAGGGTTGGAGACGTTATTACAGCTGTGAACGGGGAGAAAATTAGCGGTTCAAGGAGATTAGTAAGGGAAGTTTCCGGGCGGAGAATAGGTGATACAATAGAACTGTCTGTAGTCAGGGATGCTCTTAAAAATAAGGAGACGGTGTCTTTGAAGGTAAAAATTGAAAAAACACCGCAAAGGTATGCAGACGATGGGGCATCGCAGTTAGAGGTCATAGGATTAGTGGTTTCCAATCTGACTGATACGATTAGAAATTCGTTTGGGCTTGGTGCTAGCATTGAAGGGGTGGTGGTCTTGGCCGTTGATCCTGACAAAGAGAGTTTTCTCAAAGCTGGGGATATAATTATTGGGGTTGGTACCAACAGGCAGATTTCTACTGTCCAGGAGTTTAAACAGCACATAGACGAAGCAAAGAAAAAGGGGCAAAGGTCGCTCCTAATGCTGATAAATCGTGGTAAGCAGACGATCTTTGCGGCTGTAGGCTTGGATAACTAGTTCTACCTCTAATGCGGCGGCAGACATTCGTACATCTTAGAGTACGAAGCGATTATTCGCTCTTGAGGGCAGTAACCAAACCTAGGAGAATTGTTGATCTGGCCCGTGCTGCTGGTATGCCAGCTGTGGCGCTCACTGATATTGATACAATGGCAGGGGCGCTTGAGTTTGCTGAGTATGCTAAGGCTTCTGGTATTCAGCCGATTATTGGGATTGATCTTTCGATTTCACATAATCGTGTTGATTCACGTGTACTCTTGATTGCAAAAAACGAAGAGGGCTATCACAACATGATTAAGCTTTCTGGGATAGTTTCCTTGCGGAGAGTTGCGCTGAATGAGGTTTTCACACATAGCAAGGGTCTAATTCTTCTGCTAGGAGAGTTCTTTATTGATGCTATCAACAGTTACTCGATTGATGCAGAAACTTTGGTATCCGATCTAAAGCAAGTTTTTGGTAAGGACCTTTTTGTCGAAATACAACGTTTGGGTAATCAATCTGCAGAGGAAAAACTTATTCAACTTGGATATGAGCATAATATTCCTTTTGTTGCTACGAACGATGTTCTTTTTCCAGATACGGATTTCAGGGAGGCGCATGACGTATTGACTTGCATAGGAAGCCTTACGTATGTCAACGATATAAACCGCGTACATTACTCTCCAGAATCGTATTTTAAAAGTGCAGAGGAAATGATTGCACTTTTTGCTGATTTGAAGGAGGCGCTGCACAATACTGTCTTGATAGCGCGTCGTTGTAGCTTTATGCCAGAAGTGAGAAGTCCTATTCTGCCCAAGTTTGAATGCGAAATGGACGAGAGCGATGAGTTGAGGCGTCTAAGTTACATTGGCTTACACAGAAGGATGGGGGCTGATGTTCCACAAAATTATTTGGACAGGCTTGAGTACGAGCTTGGTATTATCATTGACATGAATTATGCTGGCTACTTTTTGATAGTGGCTGATTTTATACGTTGGAGTAAGGCCAACGGCATCGTCGTTGGTCCTGGAAGAGGATCTGGAGTCGGATCAATAGTTGCCTGGTGCCTCGGTATTACCGGTTTAGATCCACTGAAATTTGCCCTTTTTTTTGAGAGGTTTTTGAATCCGGTTCGTGTATCGATGCCGGATTTTGATGTGGACTTCTGTCAGGAAAAGCGCCATCTTGTAATAGAGTACGTGAGAAAAAAATATGGTCACGTTGCTCAAATAATGACTTTTGGTACCCTCCAGCCCAGAGCTGCGTTGCGAGATGTTGGAAGGGTGCTCCAGCTACCGTATGGTCGAGTCGATAGGATCTGTAAAATGATTCCTAACAATCCCGCTAATCCGATTTCTCTCCAGGAAGCAATAAATCTTGACAAAGATCTCCAAAGAGAAAGTGAAGATGATGAATCTATAGCAAAGTTGCTTGATCTTGCTCTTAAGTTGGAAGGAACGCTAAGACATACCTCTACCCATGCTGCTGGAATAGTTATTAGTGATACTCCGATAGAGGATTATCTTCCCGTTTACCACGACAAGGAGTCAGATATTCCAGTTACCCAATATTCGATGAAATATGTTGAGAAAGCAGGATTAATAAAGTTTGATTTTCTTGGTTTGAAAACGTTAACAGTGATCAATCAGGCGTGCTTGTTGGTACGCTTAAAAAATCCCAATTTTGATATAGATTCTATTCCTCTTGACGATAAGAGAACGTATGACCTTCTTTCAGCAGGAAATGCGATAGGTGTATTCCAGTTGGATAACGCATACATGTGTGAGACGCTAAAACGTCTGCACCCGGACTGTTTTGAAGATATAATTGCCCTGATCTCGCTTAATAGGCCTGGTCCTATGGCGAATATTCCGACATATATAGCAAGAAAACATGGAAAAGAGGCAGTCAAATATCCACATCCGCTACTTGAGTCTTCATTGAAGGAAACTTTTGGTGTTGTCATCTATCAAGAGCAGGTAATGGAAATGGTTAGGCTTCTTGCTGGGTATACACTAGCCGAAGCAGATATTCTCCGACGTGTTATGGGTAAGAAAATACGCGCGGAAATGTCAGAGCAAGCCGAGAAATTTGTCGAGGGTGCAAAACGTAACGGAATCGAGACAGAAAGAGCTCAAGAAATTTTCGAGATGATAGAAAAATTTGCTGGCTATGGTTTTAATAAGTCGCATGCTGCTGCATACGCGCTAATCTCATATCAAACAGCCTTCCTCAAGGCTAATTTTCCAATCGAATTTACCACGGCCGCTCTTAACCTTGAATTGCACCATACAGACAAGCTCGCAATCCTAATACAAGATGCAAAAAATTATGGTATCACAATTCTGCCTCCAGATATAAATAAGTCAAAAATTTTATTCTCTATTGAAGATAATGCGATAAGGTACTCGCTTGCAGCTTTGAAGAATGTTGGAGAAGCTGCAGCTTCAGCAATACAGAGAAGAAGTCCGTTCGCAACAATTCCAGAACTTCAAAGGTGCTTGGATGGAAAAATAGTTCATAGAAAGGCTGTTGAAAGTCTCATAAAGTCAGGTGCTACGGATGTACTTTCTCCTGATAGGAGTGGACTTTATTCTTGTCTGAAGGAATTAGTGGGAAAAGAGGATGATGGTGCACAGATGACATTATTTGATATCTCTGTGAACAAACCGGAAAAGACCGTAAAGCCCTGGAATTTTTTTGAAAGGACACAGTGTGAATTTGATGCCTTTGGCTTTTTTCTTTTTGATCACCCTCTCTTTCCATATCGAAAGTTTTTAAAGCTTTCTCCGAATCAGATTGCTGGTGTGATAACTGAACTAAGGATAAGGTCCAGAGGGGACAGAAAGTTTGCTGTGATGCATGTTTCAACAGTAAACGACATATACACTGTTATGTTTTACGAGTCCGACGTTATAGATTCCAGACGTGAACTTTTTGTAGTTGGTGTGAAAGTCGTACTGACTCTCTTAAAGAGTGATAATGGCTATGTATGTACCAATTTAGCTGAATTACACGAATTTATCTTTTCGAATTATAACGGAAGATTTGCAATTCTCGTAAATCGCAAAGAACAGGTCACTGCACTGAAGGATGTTCTAAGGCGTGGTGGTAAGTATGAGGTTACACTCGTTGTGCGTAACGATTCTCAATACACGAGAATTGTTCTAGGACATGACTTTGATCTTGCAGTTGACAAGCTTGCATTAATTGAAGGTGTGGAGATTCTCAAGTACAGGGTATGCTGCAGCGATATGATCAATTAGTACGTGAGTGCCGAGCGGATACTGTAAGATCGTTTGTTCTAGCTTGTGGTGTATTTAAAATTACTGGTGCTGTGGCAATTTAATACTTCATACAAGTGTGTTACACTCTACGACGTCCTTGGGATGTAGCCAAGCGGTAAGGCAACGGTTTTTGGTATCGTGATGCGCAGGTTCGAATCCTGCCATCCCAGCTCTTATAGTTTTGTCTTGTGCTTCTATTCGTCGGATGGCTTTTTCCTTCTTAGAAGGACGTAATATGCCCCTTCGCCTCCGTGATGCGGCAGTGCCTCTGATACGAATTTGATCAGACCTTGTATTTCGGCGTTGTTTTCTAGCCATGATACAAAACTTGTCTTGATAACTGCGTCACCGGTTCTTCCTTTTCCGACAATAACTAGAAGGTGACGAAAACCGTTTACGTAATTTTCTAAAATGAATTTAATTGTTTTCTGGTAAGCGCTTTCCATAGTTTCACCGTGAAGATCTAGTGTTTTATCTATATTGATCTTTCCGCGTTTGATTTTTCGCAAAAAATCAGGATCCGCACTTTTAGCGAAATCAAGATTATTTGTGTTCAAGCTACTTGATTTATTGTATATCTCGACTTTGCCTTCTATGTTTTGTGTAATGTCCCTCGCAGGTTTTCTTAGGTTATGACATGGGTAGGCAAATCTGTCTGAAACCTTTGTGATATCTTGTATAAAACTGTCCCAGTCTGTTGTGCTTTCACACTGCATACTCATGTGAGAATTTTCTGTCGTGCTGATAGAAATCATGCTTATGTTGCAAGTTTTACTATCTTCTTTAGACACGTCAGGATTATCCCGAGTACTTTCCTTTCCGTGTGAGTGAGTATACATGTTTATGCCCCGTATACTTCGTACTCCCACCTTCTCTAATAATTTTATGGAATGGTCATGTAAATTGATAGTACATTTCCAGGAAGGGTATTGTACGAAACTCGTGCTTGTATCACTGCTAGGGAGTCCGTTTTTCGTGTTGTTGTATTTGTCGTGCATGTACGGTCCTAGGACAGCGTTTATATACCTCATTTCAGCGCCAGACTCTAACATCCTAAGAACCGTATTTTGGACTAATTCATCTGACCTATTGAGATCTACATTTGCGATCCCTATAACACGGTTTATATGATCAGAGAGTAGTAAAGGGACAGAATTTGTTGTTTTTATCACGAGAAATAGCTGAGGCTTGTTCGTTACAAGCGCGTTGCATTTTAGGATGCCAGTACTTGCACTATCTGCGAATATGCACACACTGGATTGCGATTGTTTAGGTAAAACATATGCTTTCCCCTGCAATTCCATATGGGTAAAATCCCTTAAGTTTGTCAGAGAGTCTCCTTCGAGTGGGACATCACAAAGAAAGGAATGTTCTATTATGTGTGTGTTATGCCTATCGAATGAAGGTAAAGCTATCCCAAAAGCGGATCTCTTACGCATCTGCTTCGGTTCTGGGAAATACTAGAACACTAACATACTAGTATAATCCCACACAACCCGTGCATGTGAATCTTTAGGTTCACACTATACAGATAAATTGGTATAATCCCCGCTGTTTCTCTCCGCTAAAATGAAAGAAAACGCATACTCTTCCGTTACTGTGCAGCAAGATGCGTTGACAAGAATTCTTGCGAATCTTGTCAGTGTGTCGACAAGGAAAAGCACTATAGCTTATTTGTCGCATGTTAGGGTGCGTTTCACTGGTACCTCAGTAGAGTTAACCACAACTGATAATGAGCTTTCACTTACGGATTCGTTGCTGGGAATTGAAGGTGTAATTGATGCAGTAATCTCAGTAGATGCGTTCAGATTGTATGAGATAGTCAAGCGTCTTCCAACTGATGTTGGAGTTGTTCTCTCTATTGAAAAGAATAATTTAGTTGTTCGTAGCAGAAGAATAGAGTTCTCCTTACCATACTTAGATGCAAAACATTTTCCATTGATAAGTGAAGAGGAAAAAATTGGGCAAATTAACTTTGCGGTGGATGAAATAAGGAGTCTCTTCAATAAGGTGCGGTTTGCAACTTCAACTGAATCGACGAGGCAACATCTCAATGGTGTATATTTTGAGTCGGATGGTGAAAAAATAACCGTCGCTGCAACTGATGTACACAGGCTTGCAGTGGCCACACTTATGAAAAAAACGGGTCTTAAGTTTTCTTGCATAATTCCAAAGAAGACCGTATTAGAGATGATCAAGCTTTCTTCGGGCAAAGAAGTTGAACTCTTTCTTCATGGGAGGGAGTATGTCAGTAGGATAAAGATGGTGTTCGGGGGTGTTCGTTTAAATTCGAAGTTGATAGCCGGTACATTCCCAAATTTTGCTGCGGTCATTCCACACAGCTTCAAGTCTTCTCTAACATTTGATAGAAAGGCTTTAGCGACCAGTATAGAAAGAGTTGGCCTTGTTTCACCCGATCAGAGTCGTGCAATTAGTATTGGCATTAAGGGCAAGCAGCTTTATCTCGATGCTAGCAATTCTGATGCGAGTTTTGGGCGAGAATCATTGGAATTAAATGAAGACATCGGTGAGGAGATTAGCATCTATTTTAATCATATTTACCTCTTGGATATACTCTTGGCTCTGGATAATAAAGAGGTGACAATGAAGTTTAACAATGCAACTTCCCAAGTATTATTTCAGGGTGATGAAAGTGCTTTGTATGTTGTTATGCCAATGGCTTTCTAGATCTCTATGATTTTGCACCTCTCCTTCCTCCTGTGAAGAAGCATGTTTACAAAGCTAACCCTAAAGATTAGAATTTCTCTGCTGGCCCGGTAGCTCAGTTGGTAGAGCAAAGGACTGAAAATCCTTGTGTCACTGGTTCGAGTCCGGTTCGGGCCACGCGATGTAAGGCTTGTTAATTTGGGCTCTGTTCACCTCCGTGTTGTGGGTTCCGGCTTCTGTTGTTCTAAGTTGGGTATCTGGTTCCTTTTTACTTAAGGGTAAGATTCTGCATAAGTTCGCTGAGCAGAAGTCATGAACGCGAGGTATCACTATCTCTTAAATATTTGAAAACCCCGCTTCATCGCCAAAGGAGTAAAGTTTCTCCATTTTGGTGACCTCTATTGCTGAATTTTCTAGTTCACTTATTAGACCGCAGATAACTGTTGTGGCTAGACTCTTATTGGGTTCTGCCAAGAATCTACAACAAAGAGTGTCACTGTAGGGCATGACGGCTGTTTCTTCTGGCCAAATCAAGACGCCTTTGACGCTTATGCTACCCAGGATTATCACATCGTCTACTTTTATTTTTTCTAAAGCAGCCAAAAGGGCTGCTAAATTTGTACTATCCCAGCTAATAAAGAGATCCACACCGATTAGAACTTTTTCCTTCTTACTCTGGTATCGGGGTTTAAGAAGTACACCTTCGACCAGACTGTTACATGAGAAAGCTACCAAACTTTTTCTGTCGATGTTGTGAATTATGTGTTCTGTAAACTTTTTAGTGCCAACCTTGAGCTTGCTGTGCAAAGGATTAAAAATGTCCGCGGTATGTACACCTGATTTTAGTGTCTTCAACCATGCAGAATAGACCTTTTGTGCAATTTCCTTCTGTCCTATATAACTGAGCATATACATTGCGGCGTTCAAAAGTCCGGAAGGATTTGCAATGTCTTGGTCTGCTATGTCAGGTGCAGAACCATGTACAGCCTCGAACATTGCGTATTCTTCGCCTATATTGATACTACCTCCAAGACCCACTGATCCTGAAATTTCTGCTGCAATGTCCGAAATAATGTCTCCATATAGGTTAAGCGTGACGATCACATCAAATTTTTCAGGGTTTTTTGCTATTCTTGCTGCCCCTATATCTATAATGTAGTTTTCACTCTCGATATCTGGATACTCAAGCGCGACCTTCTTAAACAGTTTGTGAAAGATTCCATCAGTCAGTTTCATGATATTATCTTTCACCATTACGGTGACTTTTTTTCTGCCGTTTTTGCGTGCGTATTCGAAAGCATATCTACAAATCCGCTCAGATGTACTTTCTGTAATAACCTTAGTGCAGTTGTATGTATCGAGGGTCTGTCTGTATTCTGTCCCTGAGTAGAGGTCTTCCTCATTTTCTCGGATAATGACGATATCCATTTTAGGGCTTTGCCATTCTAAGTGCGATTTGCAGGGTCTAATATTGGCGAACAGTCCTAGCTTCTTTCTGAGCGTTACGTTAAGACTTCTTACACCCCCTCCGCGAGGAGTTGTTATCGGTGCTTTTAGGAGTACTTTATTTCTCTTGAGGGTTTCCCATCCGGAGTCAGAAATCCCAGAATGCCAGCCTTTTTCATAAATCTTCTGTCCAATTTCAATTGTATCAATCTGTATTTCTGCACCAGCCTCAAAAATAATTTCGAGCACCGATGTCATTATTTCTGGTCCGACTCCGTCACCGTACGCTACTGTCAACTTGGGCATATTAATCTTCTGTATACTGTACTTCTTTCATTTTATAGAAAATTGTCGCTATTATAGTTTAGAGTTGTCCTGTTAGCAAAAGTAGGTGTTCTTCGTGGTTTTGGGGAAGATTTTCCCTCTTTATCTGATGATACTGCTGGGCTACATTGCTGGTAGGGTGCTTAATACCGATCGTAATACCATCGCAACCCTCCTTTTATATCTCCTCTCACCGTTGGTCATATTAAACGGGTTACTTGGTGTGAACAATATGCAGAAGCTATTACTTCTTCCTGTAATTGTTTTTCTAACAAGTTGCTTCATGTGCTGGCTTGTGTATACAGTTACTCAGCTTTTTTATAATGATAGTCTCAGGAACATAATCGCATTTAGTTCAGGTAGCTTTAACACGGGTCAATTTGGTCTTCCCGTCGCACTTATGATTGTTGATGCTGAAACCGTTGGGATATATATCCTTGCATACAGTGGAATCATTCTTTTTGAGAACACATATGGTTTCTATGTTGCGTCTAAAGGAGCATTTTCTCCGATGTATTGTATAAAAAAGACGCTAAGCCTGCCTCCGCTACACGGGATAGTAATAGCATTTTCTATGAAGCTTTTGTGTTTACACTTTCCTGAATTTTTGGATCCATTTTTTGCAAACCTGAGAAGCACCTATGTGACTCTTGGTATGAGTACTATTGGTCTTGGTCTGGGCACTATAAAAAGGTTCGAAGTGGATTGGAAGTGCATTGGAATCACGATGTTTGTAAAGTACTTTCTTTGGCCGGTTCTAATGCTTAGTCTTGTTTATCTTGACGCCTCCTTTTTGCACGTTTTTGATAACAACAAAGTGTACAACGCCATGCTGATCCTTTCTGTGGTCCCAATTTCTGTTAGTACCATGCTTTTGGGTTGTGTTTTCAATTATCCGGCAGAGAAGGTTGCAGTTGTCGTTCTCATAAGTACGCTTACTGGCATAATATACATTCCTTTGGTGGTGAGATTCTTTTTTTAAATCTTAATAAAGTAATTTCTTATTTTGTCAGTATGTATAACTCTGATTTGTAAATTTGCGAAAGAAAGTATTTTTTGAGGTTCGTTGGGTCATCGGTAACTTGAAAGGTGAGCTACTTCACTAGGTGGTTCCAAGTGAGCTAGGGTAGGAAACAGTTTCTACTTAGTGCTGAAAAGCGAGGAAAACACAATTCTAATCATCTACTAGAAAAAATCCCTTAATTGTTGAGACATAGCGATTGAATTCGAATGTGGTGTGCCTTTTCTCCGGCTAAGAATGCATTTGTTCTCGAGTTGATTTCCCCGACTTCAAGTGCTAGAATCGGCCCCTGAAGCTTTCCACCAGAGAAGTGCAAAACCTAGTTCAGAGACGTCTTGGAAATAATCTACCAGTTTTTGTGGATAGTATATCAGGGCATTATTCCGTTTCAATAAAGGTTTGGGTCAGAGCTGGTAGTGAATGTGAAACTCAAGAAAATGGTGGATTGGCACACTTTCTTGAACATATGATTTTCAAGGGCACAAGCACACGAAATGCAGCACAAATAGCTGAAGATTTTGATCGACTTGGAGGTTATTTCAATGCCTGTACTAGTAGGGGTTATACGGTTTACTATGTAAGGCTGTTGGAAGAGCACCTAGATAAGGGGATGGAGATTCTTTCCGACGTGATCAACAACTCGATCTTTCCAGAGGAAGAGCTTGAGCGTGAAAAATTGGTTGTCCTAGAGGAGATTTCTCAAACTGAGGATGCACCCGACGATATTATCTTCGACCGTTTTTTTGAGAGCATATATCCGAATCAAGCTTACGGACGGCCTATTCTTGGTTCTAGGGAGAATGTTAAACGCTTTACAAGAAATGACATCGCTTCTTTCATATCTCAGCACTACTACTCTGAGAATATGATGCTCATTGCGTCCGGCAAAGTGGATGCTGAGAGATTTATCTCACTGGCGGAGAAGTATTTTGGAGGTATAAAATCAATCAGCAGACGCGCCGCAAATAGGTTACCGGCAAAGTATGTTCCTGTTGAATATAGAGAAGAGCGCAAGTTAGAGCAGACCCATATCATTCTAGGATTGCCATGTGTTTCTTACTCAGATGGTATCTCTCAGGTATATTCTGCTAAGGTTCTTGCTATACTCTTTGGCGGTGGTATGTCTTCTAGATTGTTTCAAGAGGTGCGAGAAAAACGTGGTCTAGCTTACTCTATAAGCGCTTTTCATGCACCGAGTGAGACCTCAGCAATTATGGGTGTTTACTCTTCTACGGATCCAAAGAGACTAAAAGAGCTGGTTGCAGTGGTCCTTGGTGAATTGGCTAAGCTTCGGAATACTCTTACGATCGAGGAGGTTGAAAGCGCAAAACAGCAAATTAAGTCGTCGATTTTGATGAGTCTGGAAAGTAATGAGTCTCGTGCGTCTCATATAGGTAGGTCGATTCATTACTTTGGCAGGTACATAGATGGAGCCGAGCTGATCGAAGTTATTGATGCTGTTGAAGTTGATGATGTTGCCTCAATTACAGAGTTTATGTTGCGGGGTAAGCGCTTGAGCCTTGCGTTGATTGGTGCAAAAGATGTATTGGATGAGCGCGGAGTGTTAGCAGAAGCGCTGTAGCATTCATTCGTGTAACCAATTTAGTTTAGCTTTTGGAGATATAAAATGGGTACTGGGTTTCATGGGACTACTATTCTTTCGATCAGAAAGGATGACAAGGTCGTCATGATAGGTGATGGACAAGTGACTATGGGAAATGCAGTCGTTGTAAAATCGACTGCACAGAAAGTGAAGCGTCTTTCAAATGGGAAGATAATATCGGGTTTTGCTGGATCAACTGCGGATGCATTCACATTATTTGAACGCCTAGAGTCAAAATTGGAAGCTCATCCGGGGCAACTTCTGCGTGCGTGTGTGGAACTTGCGAAAGATTGGCGTACGGATAAATTTCTTCGTCGGTTAGAGGCGATGATGATTGTAGCTGATGCTAGGGGTACGCTCATTCTGAATGGTGCTGGTGATGTGATAGAGCCTGAGGATAGTGTTGCTGCTATTGGATCTGGGGGCAACTATGCTCTAGCTGCTGCTAAAGCGCTTATAGTTCACGCCAGTGATCTTGATGCTTTTCAGATTGCTGAAGCGGCTATGAAAATAGCTGCTAAGATCTGCGTTTTTACAAATGAAAATTTTACGGTTGAAGTCATCGATTGTGCTTCAAAAGAGTGTAGTTGAAGTTAGTGAGAGTTTAAAACATGGGTACAGAGAAAGTCTTTAAGTATTCAGCTGCGGTTGGGCAGGATGCCGAACATATCTTGGAGGATGCTTATTCTGCTGCTCCAAAGGCGCTTGTAAGTTATCTAGACAGATTTGTTGTTGGGCAGAAGTTGGCCAAGAAAAAAATTGCGATTGCAATAAGAAACCGCTGGAGGAGAAATAATATCCCGAAGCCGCTTCATGATGAAATCATTCCGAAAAATATACTTATGATAGGACCAACTGGTGTTGGAAAAACGGAAATTGCTAGACGCGTGGCAAAACTCTCAGGGGCACCGTTTATTAAGGTCGAGGCAACAAAGTTTACCGAGGTCGGCTATGTCGGTCGGGATGTCGAATCGATAATTCGGGATCTTGTTGATAGTGCCGTTGCCCAGGTCAAAGATCAAAAGAGGAAGCAGTTTTCAAAAGAAGCTGAAGAATCTGCCAAGGAGAAAATTCTTGATGCGCTGGTTGGTAAAAAAAATACTGAGGACGACGATCTGGCTGATGGTGAGGATGAAAAACATGATGCAAGAGCTGTTTTTGAGAAAAAGCTCGATGAAGGGAAATTAGATGATGCAGAAATTGAAATAAATGTTCGTGAGCTTCCTCAGAATGTTTTTCCTACGATGGATGTCCCAGGTATGCCAGGTACTCAGATCGGTATGATGAACATCGGGGACATGATGAGTAAGGTCTTTGGTGCCAATAAGAAGTTCAAAAGAAAGAGAGTTAAAGTCAAAGATGCTAGGAAAATCCTTGCGGATGCAGAAGTCGAGGATCTTTTCGATGAAGACGCAATAATCAAAGAAGCATTAGATCTGGTGACGAACAGGGGTATGGTTTTTATCGATGAGATAGATAAAATCTGTGCTCGAACAGAGGTTAGAGGGGAAGTGAATAGAGAGGGTGTTCAGAGGGATTTGTTACCTCTTTTAGAGGGAACCACGGTAGTGACAAAATATGGTGTTGTAAAAACGGATCACATACTTTTTGTTGGTTCTGGAGCGTTTCACTTTGCTAAACCGTCAGACTTGCTACCAGAATTACAGGGACGTTTGCCAATAAGGGTAGAACTTGACTCGCTTGATGTAGAAGATATGATCCGTATTCTTACTGAAACTGAGTCCAGCCTATTGAAGCAGTACTGTGCATTATTGGAGACAGAAGGTGTTTCTCTTGAATTCACAAAAGATGGTGTGCGTGCAATTGCTGAAGCTGCAATAACGGTCAATAATGAAGTTGAAAATATTGGTGCGAGGCGTCTCCATACAATAATGGAAACACTACTTGAGGAAATTAACTTCGAGGCCAACGATAATGTGGGGAAGACTTTTTCAATTGACCGTGAATATGTAGATAAACATCTGCAGACTATCATCAAGAAGCTGGATTTGTCGAAGTTTATTCTGTAAGAATGGGTAAAATTGCCGGTCTAGTTGTTGCTGGAGGTGGTGGTTCGAGGATAACGAATTCGGTTCTCCCAAAGCAGTACTTGCAGGTCCGCGGCAAGGCAATTTTGCAGTACACAGTTGAAGCCCTTTTTGCCCATCCGAAAATTGAGTGTGTACACCTTGTTGTCAATTCAAAGTGTGAGGTGCACTATTTGCCAATTTTGCGCAACTTGAGTGGGTATGTAGTTTCATTGTCAGAAGCTGGTAATACTCGAACGGATTCAGTTTTTTCTGGGCTAAAGGCGTTAGAGTGCTTAAATCCTAGTCACGTATTGATACAGGATGCAGCTAGGCCTTTTACGACCCCTAAGGTGATCAATGCAGTAATTAAGAGCTTATTGGAGGGTTGTGAGGGTGTTGTTCCAGTTGTGCCGGTACAGGACACAATCATAAAAAGAGAACCTGAAGGTATAGTAACCGATGTCAATAGAGATGAGTTAAGAATAGTGCAGACGCCACAAGGGTTTGATTTTTGCAAGATTTTTGCAGCATATAAGGCGCACTTCATGTGTCCTTCTAAGAGGTATACAGATGACGGAAGTCTAGCGCTTGCACACGGTATAAAGGTGGAATGTATCCCAGGTGACAGCAGTAATCTTAAGATTACCCATCCTTTTGATTTGAAGTTTGCTGATTTTCTCTTAGCACAGAGTCACCGATAAAATAGGTTGCTTGTATTTCTCATACTGCTTGTACTTTTCGCTTCTTGCGTTTTATTTATCTATTCCATCTTGAAAATTTTCAGAAAGTGACGGAAAATTCGCAGGTCTCTCGCTTTTCTGAGTAAAATGCATGAGAAGCTTTTAGTGGCACTTCTGCAGCGTTTGAACCCGTCGTTTGCGCATGATGTGACTCGCGTGGTACTCAAGCATTTTCCGGGATTTGTAAGCCAAAATTCTTTTGAGGACCCGATTCTGGAAAGTAGGGTGTGTGGTTTGCATTTTAAAAACCCAATTGGTATTGCAGCTGGATTTGATAAGAATGCTGAATGTGTTACTGCGCTCAGGAGAGTAGGATTTGGCTTCATTGAGCTTGGAACCGTCACACTTAAACCGCAAAAGGGGAACCCCAGTCCTCGATTGTTTAGATTGCCGCAGGACGGTGCCATCATTAATCGACTTGGATTTAATAATAAAGGGATAGCCTATTTCCTCAAATCGCTTAAGAAAGCTATGACACACATGGATTTGCCACCTTTAGGAGTTAATATCGGAAAAAATGCTGTTTCAAGTAATGCCGTTTCTGATTATGCACGCTTGGCTGCCTATGTCTCCTCGGTTGCCGACTATATCACGCTAAATATCTCTTCTCCGAATACTGTTAGTCTCAGGGATATGCAAAAAGTGGAGATCCTTGAGGAACTTCTTATTGCTGTAAAGGCAGCAGTTGGAAGTAATGTACGGATTTTTATCAAGGTGGCTCCTGATCTTGCTGAGGGAGCAGAGGTCGGTATTATTTCGCTTGCTTTGAAGCACAAAGTAGCCGGGATCATAGTAAGTAATACTACTATTGGATGTAGGGAAAGCCTTCATAGTAAGCATAAAGTCGAATACGGTGGTTTAAGTGGTACACCACTGTTTAAACTTTCTACAGGTTTGTTGAGAAAAATGTATAGGTGCACAAACGGGGAATTGGTTTTCATAGGTTGTGGTGGCATTTCAGATGCAGAAACGGCTTATGCGAAAATTAGAAATGGTGCTGCTTTAATTCAAGCTTATACGAGTTTCACCTATCATGGTTTTGGCCTTCTGAACCAGATCAAAAAAGATTTGGTTCAGAGACTTAAGGCTGATGGTTTTTCTTCTGTAAGTGAGGCTGTAGGTGTGGATGCGTAATTTTAGATTCCGGTTTTAATCCTCACATATAAATTTTGCAACGGGTAGGGAGTTTTTATGTGTAAAACTTAGTATGTACTTCCAATACAGCTATTGTTTTCTATACATGTTCCCGCTCTAACCGCTGTGCTATCGGGGTTACGCGGCTTGGATTGGCGGGTAAGGTGCTTTTTATGTGAGTATCCAGTGGGTTTATCTAGGTTTATATGCAGACACCTTACGAGGTTTTTTTGTTTGCATCGGTGGGCTTTCCAAAATTGTAATATAATTGAAGCCACTCTGGGTGATATCTAGATACTGTAATTGTTCCTTGGGTAATGAAACCTGCAAGAGTAAGTAAGTTGCCAAGCTGGTGATCATAGGATGCACTTACGAGGTTATTCCCCTTCAGTTGTGTGCCTCCTACATCTATTCTGTCATTCTTGAGTTTAATGTTTGCACCCAGCTTCTGCATTATTCCTACGAAGTCCATGAACCTCTCGTTCTGTGTGATTCTCAGGCCCTTCGGGTTCTCTATGGAACTTTTCTCGCTTGCTGTACATAGGAGAAAAAGTAAGGTCCTGAGATTCTCTGCATGGACATCATTCTCGTTTATTGTTATACCGTTGAGGGTAGCACTCTTAACGTGAAGCTCACCTATTTTTGCATTAAAAGTTGTTGTACTAACCTTAAACTCGATATTTGCGCCCATTTTCTTGAGGAGTTTATATATTTCAAGACGTTCCTCATCTAGGTAGACATTTCTGATTACAATTGCAGAATCAGCGAGCAAAGTTGCTGCCATGGCTAAGAACAAAGCCATGGACGAATCACCGGGAATTGTAATATTACGTGAGACAAATTCTTTGCCTCCGTGCACAATGACTGTTGTATTTTCTCTGGCTTTTGTTATTTTTATGTCGGCCCCCAAGTGCTCTAGGATTCCTGTAAGATAATCTCTGCTACCGGAATAGGGTTCTGTTACTGTGGTAGTGCCGAGCATATTCAATCCGGCCATTAACAATGCACCTTTACTCTGTGAACAGGAGTGTCGTAATATATGTTCATGCGGAATACAGTGGTGGCAGCCTTTTATAACTGTTGGTAGAGTCTGTGAAACTATCTCTACGCCTATATCAGCAAAGTGTGGTGCGCACTTGATTTTCAACTTGCCAATTTGATACTGTGACCCGGTAATGATTGTCTGGAAAGAGTAGGTTGCAACTGAACCAAGCAATAGATGGAGTCCCATGTGTGAACTGCCAATGTTTAAGATGTTTGCAGGAGTATGGAAGCCTCTCAAACCAATGCCGTATACTTCTATTGCTGATGAGTTCTTTATTTTTTTTATTCTTACGCCAAGTTGTTCTAAGCAGTGAATTGTTTGTATGACGCAGTCGTAAGCGAAAAAGGGTGACACAGTAGACCTACCCATTGCGTGTGCAAGCGCGAAAATGCTACTTTGCAGCATTGATACATCGGGTGGGACACTGTAGATTCCGTTCATTGGGGGAATTTTTTCTATTTTGTAGACTTTGCTATTCATAATTTTTTCCTGGAGCATTGAACTTCTTTGTTGGAGCAGGACTTATAGCAAACCTAGGTGATACAAATTCCACGCGGGGTAAATATATTTAGCACCGAGGAACAAGTATAGAATTATTACATACGCCTGAAAAGTAATACTCTAGTCAGGTGATAAGGATAGTACGTATCTGGTGTCCGGGTTTGTTATTTGTTGCAGTTTGTTTAATACGTGTGTACTGATGAATAATAGGGCCAAAATGAAGGAAATTTTCCTTTAGAATCAATTAAAAACTTTAAAAAACTTATGCAGAATAGTTGGAGTAAATGTCGTGAGTGTATTGACTGAAACTGTGGACTTATTCATTTTTCTCGTCAATGTATACTCCGCAGCAATTATGCCACGGTTCTTTCCGGCTGTTACTAACGTTCCTATTATCGGTACCTTCGAGATCAATTTGTTGAGCTTATACAGTGGTACAACGCTTCCGTGAATGATTGCTTCATCTTGTTTTAGGCTAAGAATCCCCATTATGCTTAGTCCTACTGGTGCTGCTTCTAGCCATGACTCTGAGATATAGAAAATACCGTCTGCATATTTAAACTGTGAAAAGAATCTTTCAAAGAAAATGCCTTCTCCATTGAGGATGTTTGTTATTCCGTATAGAGAAGATAAGGAAAGAATGCGTGCTAGTATAGGAGCGTCCTGCATGTAAAAGTTTTCCACTACCAGAATCCCATTGTTACTCCGCGTATCCTTTGTGCCGAGATAAAATGAAGCCCTTCCCCCCATTATTCCACTCTTAATACCAAGACTCTTGAGCAATGTTCCTATGTTCGTGCTATCCACAATCACACCACCATATTTACTGAAGCTTGCTCCTAGGATTGTGCCATCATTGAAGATTCCAGAGAGATTACCGTCTCCATTTTTGAGGTCGAGCTTTAAGTCTGAGAGCGAAAGTGCATTTTTTAGTTTGAGTGTGCCTATATTTACTTCTAAATTAG
This sequence comes from Neorickettsia sennetsu str. Miyayama, assembly GCF_000013165.1. Taxonomy (NCBI): domain Bacteria; kingdom Pseudomonadati; phylum Pseudomonadota; class Alphaproteobacteria; order Rickettsiales; family Anaplasmataceae; genus Ehrlichia; species Ehrlichia sennetsu. The sequence continues at coordinate 151,668 of NC_007798.1, forward strand.
TTTTTGTTTTGCCTGGCCCGCCGAAATTTAACACTCTGCTGAATGTTTTGGCATTTGATACGTCTAGTGTTTCGGAATTGATGATTAAGTTCGATGTATCCCCTTCTAGTGAATAATTGAATTTAAATTCAAGGCTAGAATCATTTATGTTTACCACTTGACTGTTTATGATAGTCTCTTTTGTGTCGATGCTTCCACTGAGACGCAATTCTAAAAATTTTCCTGTAAGATCAAGTTTCTTGAAATTATATTGCTCTCCAACGGAGTCGATCCTAAAGTTGAAAGTGGCATCGGGATCCTTTTCCCATCCAAAAAGTTGAAAGACTTCTTCGTGCACATCTTGCATACTAAGTCTTCCTTCTAAATCCAGATTTCCGTCTTGGAGAAGTTGCACTGCTACTCTTCCACGAATCTTTCCGCTAAATGGTAGGAAACTTGGTAAAAAGCCAGAATTTTTGATTGTTTCTACGGAGCTTGTGCCTTCGAAGATGAAATCTGTTACTTGGGTATGAAAATCTCTGTCGAGCTTTACGCTGATCTCCCCATCTGCAGAAAGTAGACTTGCATCAATTTTGACCGTGTCATCATTCATCTCAAGTTGCCCTGTACCTGAAATAATTGAAAAGTCTCGATAAAATTTATCTGCCTGGAGATTATCGGCTTCGACATGAAGTTTGGTGCTAATCTGTTCTTCATAGGTATGCGGTATATGCAACACTACATCTGCGTTACTATTTCCGTTAAGTCCTTTTAGGTTAGTCACCTTTTCTATCTCGTCTATGCTATTTGGGCTTGCTTTTTCTCCTAGCAGGATAAGTTCACTGAGTTTTCCTGTAAGGGTGCCTGACAATTTTGTCTTTGCTGTATCAATAATTGCTTCGCACTTTTGACACGACAGACCTTCTACTACTCCAGAATCAGCTTTGATATATAAACTGCCACCTATTAGATTAAGCGTACCTGCGAATCTTTCCAAATTAATAAGACGTTTTGTTTCGTTGGTGTCATAGGAAACATCTATTTCTACCGCGGTATTGACAAAACTAGCATCCCGAATCTCAAAGTTCTTGGTTTTGCTCTCCAATTTTATAGTTGCCTCTTTTATAGAGCCGTGCTTTATGCTGTTCTTGAACCACTCTCTTGCTGCACTCTGGCTGCTCCAATACTTTAGTACATCTTTTGATGAGAGATTGCTAACCGTTCCCTGAAGAGAAATGCCATCACTGAAAAGGATAGTACCGTTAAACTGTGTTCCGTCGATGTTGATTGCCACGTCGTCAAGTTCTATTATACTTGACTTGCCCGTTACTACGAATCTTCCGTGGTCAAAATTAAAGCTTGTTCCATTTCTTTTTATCGAGCCACGGAGGTCATTTACTGCTCCGCTGATCTTCTTTTCGTTTAGATTGAGTAGCGCGTGTCCACTAAAAGTGAAATTGTCATCTGAGATCTGCAGATTGGCCAGCTCCCTTATCAAAGGCGAGAAAACGCTATTATTAGGATTGAGGTTTTTTACTCTCATTGCGACGGTGTCGTACTTGGACTGAACTATTTCTAGCTCTATTTCTGCATTTTCTTCGTGTATACCAACTTGCAGAATTTTTTTGTGATTCATTTTTTTTATTCGCATGAATCCCTCATTTATTTTGTGGCCGTTAAATCTCAGTCCTTTCACAAAGAGATCTGTGTTTAGGAGTCCGATTAGGGAAAAAACGCTGTCAATTTGGGCGCTCTCGGGTATGCTAACGTTTTTTTTCTGTGCTCCAATTTGCACGTACAGATCTGCATCATGTACAGTTGCACTTATCGGGTAAAGCTTGGTAAATGGGAAGCTCCAGCTGAATAAGAGGCTAACCTCTCTTATTAGAGCGACTTTCTCGGAATTAAATGTAGCTACAATTCCGCTTAAAACAAGTTTTTTCGAGTCATTAGATTTTTCCAGTTCAAAATCTGTAAAAGAAATACTAAGTCCAGGATTGAATCGATGAAAACGGCCGTTTATGTAGTACTCAACAAATTTCTTTGATAGATTTCTGTTGTATTTGTACAGCAGAAATGGTGAAAGAATAGCAATAAGGAATAGTAATACGAATATTTTAAATTTCATTTGAAACAACTATCCCTTGGTTATGGTAGTTGTAAACACCCAGCAGAACTATAGCTATAACAGTTTCTAGCCCGCTAAGAAAGACATGAAACACAAGATGAGGTGAGGGCTTCTCTGCTAGTGCGTTAGAAATATCCATCAACGATGTCTTGAGTTGTTATAGAATATGAAGTTTACGATCCCCACCAGACCTATAAAACCCATAAAGGTATAAATGTAAGCAATATCAAGGAAATTGCTATCTGGTACAAGGGTTGAATACAAGCATGAAAGGACTATCACATGAGTGCTTAGAGAATTTGCTGCTAAAATTTTGTCATGTTTTGCTTCGAAAAAGACTATACAAAAAGTCAAAAGGAGCATGCTAGAAAGCAAGACAGCCAAAACAATCAGAAGCATTAGAAGGAACCAGAATGCCAAGTAAAGTTGGAGGACAGAGGTGAGCCCACTCGCTTGCAAGAGCAGCACTGCCAAACTCCGAACCACTTAGATTAAACTATGTGGCTACACAACGCTCTTAATCATAATATGTTGGAGTCTAGATGTCGATTCCTGTGATCAAGAGTAGGTGCTTACTACACAATGTTTGCAGGAAACAAGTTCCAGGGGTCCTAGCTATGTTCCATGCTGGCTTTTATATCAATTTGATATAGGCATTGATGGTGTGCTGGAAGGCATAAAGGCTGCAGAAGTAACACATGCCCAGTTTTTACAAAATTATGTATACAAACATATAGCAAAGAGGTTCACGAGAATGTTGTGCTATTGTGGTTCTGGGTGAGTAAATATCCTCATCAACTCTGTGAGCGAATATAGCCAGTAGCACATCACTCTCTTTTGGTATGCGATTTCCCAATATACGGGCACCGGGCGGTTCTAGTGTGTACTTATCGCGATCCTGCAGACCGCTCCAAAGGCAATTTTGTTTTAAAAGGGGAATTCTTTAAAACAACAAAAGTCAAGTTCAAGGAAAATATCTAAAAATTTTCTAGGTCCCGTACCATCCAAGAAGGTTGCGATCAGTGTCTGAAATGCCTCATTCGCGTAAATATCATCGCAATGTTATGATGATCGGCTGCTTCTATTACTTCTTTATCTCTGATTGAGCCACCTGGTTGGATAATTGACTTTACACCACTCTTTGCTGCTAACTCTATACTATCCGCAAATGGAAAGAACGCATCCGACGCCATCGCAAGAGGCTGCCCGACTTTGCTTTTTCCCAGTGCTATTTCTACACTCTTAACGCGGCTCATTTGACCGGCACCTATTCCTACAGTTGTGTAATCGTGGGCAGTCACTATTGCGTTTGACTTGACATATTTGCAGATCTTCCAGGCAAAAATAAGTTGATTAACTTCTTCATTTGTTGGTTGTCTTTTTGTGACAATATCAAAGTCCTGAAATAATTTTGTATTTCCAGATTGTACTAAGAGTCCCCCGAGCAAACTGAGCATGTGTTTTTCTGGTGCAGTATAACCCTTGCATGTAAGGATGCGTAAATTTGGTTTGTTTGAAAAGAGAAATATAGCGTCCTGTGTGATTCCATAAGCAACGATGACTTCAAAGAAGGTATTCAAAAGCTTTTCTGCCACGTTCCTAGTAACAATTTGATTCAATGCAACTACACCACCAAAAGCACTTAACGAATCTGCAGCGAGTGCCTTCTCGTATGCCTGTTCCAGACTGGATTTGTGTGAGGCTACACCGCAGGGATTACTGTGTTTAATAATTGCACAAGTAGGTTCAGTGAAGTTTGTCACAATCGACAATGCGCTGTCTAGGTCGAGCAGGTTGTTATAACTTAGTTCTTTACCCTGAAGTTTTGTGAGTGGAAACTCTCCATTAGAGTAGAAAGATGCGTTCTGATGGGGATTTTCACCGTATCTGAAATCATTTTTCTTCATGACAGATAGATTTAGCACCTCTGGCAAAGAAGTAGAGGAAGCGAACCATTCTGCTATCTTACAGTCATATCTTGCGACCCGTGCAAATGCTTTTCTTGCCATTTTAGTTCTGAAAGATAAAGTTGGGTTTACGTCGAATGTACCGTAATCGCTTGGGTCAGAGAGGACACAAACATTTTTAAAATTCTTAGCTGCAGACCTTAATAGTGAAACACCACCAATATCTATGTTTTCTATAATTTCACTTTCTGGGGCACCACTATTTACGCACTTTTCAAATGGGTAAAGATTTACAACTACCAGATCTATTTGTTTTATTGTCAGTGTTTGCATTTCAGCTTCGTGTAAAGCCGGATCTGCCAGCAAGCCTGCGTGTATTAGGGGATGCAGCGTTTTCACCCTACCACCTAGTATTTCTGGTTGGTGCGTATAATCAGATAAATTGATTGCTCTGATTTGATTCTCTAGGAGATATTTATGTGTCTTTCCAGTTGCAATGATTTCAACATTTGCAGCTTGTAATTTGTGTGCCAGAGGCAAGAGATCCGTCTTATCGTAAACGGATATAAGCGCTCTTTTTATCATCTTAGTTTTTCAAGTCAAAAATACACATGGTACTGAGCCGAAACCTTAAGTACAAATCGAAAATAAGTACTAGGTTGTTTTTAGCACAAGTAATAGGCAAAGCGCAGAACAGCACCCTATAGATCATAGCCGAATGTTAGCACTTTTACTGTTTTTTGTCTAGAATTCGAAAAAGAAATTGATTTTCTGCTGATTTTATGCAGAGGAGGTCTGCTTGCTTAACGCTTATGGGACCACACCATTTCCTCAAAGACATCAAAGCACCTAGCGGCAGTGTTTATGTGGTAGAGTTCATTCAGTTCCGCTATGCAGGCTGTTGAAGTGACATTGATTTCGGTTATCCTCCCTGCAACGAGATCTATTCCTGCAAGTATGATACCTGATTCTTTTAGGTCTGAGGCAATCTTGTAGCATCTTTCTTCTTCTATTGGAGTAAGGGTACATGAGAAGAATTCACCTCCCTGGCGTAAATTTGTGATGAAACTGTTTTTATTATGTCGCTTTAGACAGCCCAGCAAGCCTCCATTGAGTACTACAACTCGTTTATCACCTTGCTCAATCACAGATTCATCGTATTTTTGTATCACTACCGGAGTTCCAGTTTTTTCAATTAAACTCTGAACACGGGCAAGAGTACTCTCGTTTGCATTCGATATTTTTGTTACATCGATTCCAGCAAAAGCGTAAAGCGGCTTCACTACCACTTCTCTATATTGTTCGATGAAGAGTTTGATATTCCATATATCGCGTGATATGAGAGTTGGAAACGTATCCTCATAGTAATCCACGAATTTTTCAGGAAAATTGCGCACTGCTACTGGATTGTTTACGACCAAAGCGCCACTTCTTTCCAAGATGTATGTCGCAGTTATGTAGTCCATGTTGAACGGGGGGTCGTTTCTCATTAGGAGGAGATCTAATGTATCTAAATTCACTTCTATTTCTTCCTTAGATAAAGTGATTGCGCCTTTATGACAGCTCTCCACATATTTCCCACGAGCGAAAACGCGACCACTGCAAATACACAGAGTTTTTACAGGATAGATAAAGACGCTGCACTCTCTTTCTAGAGCTTCTTCGAGTAGATAGATGCTGCTTTTTCCAGGTGCGTCAAGCTCAAGCACCTGTAATCCTACTTTCATTGTAATGTCCGGGTATCTTCTGTAGTCTATCTCAATTTCTAGACTGAACAAAGAGCTTGTGTATTTCCATTGCGAATGTGTATATGATAGTGAGATTTTACACATGTAATTTTTTAACTCGACAGGTCTTAATGATACATCTCCTGGCTTATTCCTAGACTTTGAGAGCGTCGTTCCTTGATATACATCATCTGCTGGTGTAAATGGGGGCAACTATACAGAAATATACCCATGCGGTCACGTGTCGGATCACACTTGCGGATATGAGTATTACGCCAGCGATTAAGGGCGCCTGTGATTCAATTGGTGTCATATTTGGTTACTGCTGTTAGATTTTTTCAGAGAGTATTCTGTTGGATGCCATCACATGTAGCAATTGTCCCGTTTATTATTGTCCGAAAATTGGTTTGATGGTTCTTGGGCTACCACGATGGATATTCGGAGCGACAAAGTTGCTCAAGCTGTACTTAGCTGGAGAGATGCTTCTTATGTGGTTATTCCTGATACTCAGCCTGTTTTGTGTCATTTTATGCTCATTTTCGAAGACAAGTAACCTGCTAAATGAGGGTTTGATGGGATCCTGAGCTTGATAATCGGAGTAAGCAAAGGATTAGATCTCATGTTAAAATATCTGAACCTACTTGCGATTGTTTTTGTTGTTCGCTTTATGATGAAGTGTGTCCTTGAGAGTGTTCCGAATGTTAGTTTGCATGGATGGACGATATGTTATACTCTTGGGATGCGTGTCTTAGTAGATCCAAGTTGAACATTGTAAAGAAACTGATCATCTCTGGTTGGCCTGTGTGGCCCATAATAGAAGGTGGTAAAGGTGTAGCTGTAAGTGATGGGGTTTCGTCAGGTGCTTTTGCTGCTGCAGGTTGTGTAGGCACCTTTTCCGCCGTTAACGCAAAGCTTATAGATGATAATGGGGAGATTGTCCCGCTCGAGTATCGTAGTAAGACCAGAAAAGGGCGCCATGACGAACTGATCGAGTACAGCATCAAGAGCGCGATAAGCCAGGCCAGGATAGCCCGTGAACGTTCAAAAGGAGAGGGAAGAATCCACATGAATGTGTTGTGGGAAATGGGCGGAGTCGAAAGAGTACTGGATGGCGTTTTGTCAAAGGTTAGTGGGTTAATTCATGGGATCACTTGTGGTGCGGGTATGCCTTATAAGCTCGCGGAAATAGCCTCACGCTACAAATTGTGTTACTACCCAATCATTTCTTCTGTTAAGGCTTTTAGAATTCTGTGGAAGCGTTCGTACAGAAAGCTTAGTGAGTTTCTCGGTGGTGTTGTTTACGAAGATCCGTGGCTTGCTGGTGGGCACAACGGTCTTAGCAACACTGATAGACCGGACGATATACAGGATCCTTATCCAAGAGTTGTTGAGTTGCGTTCTTTTATGAATGAGAACGGATTGAGCCAAGTTCCTATAGTTATGGCAGGTGGTGTATGGTCGCTCTCAGAATGGAAGCATTTCATGGATAATGATGAGGTGGGTGCAGTTGCGTTTCAGTTTGGTACGCGTCCTCTTGTGACAAAGGAAAGCCCGATTCCTGCCATATGGAAACAAAGGTTATTGCAAGCTAAAAGGGGTGACGTCCTATTGCACAAGTTCAGTCCCACTGGATTTTATTCATCTGCTCTAAAAAATAAATTCATACAGGCTCTTATAGATCGTTCTGAAAGACAGATTCCCTATTCCGAATCTCTGGAGGGGGAGTTTGTGCTATCCTTCGAATATGGTCCGCGTAAACGGCAGATCTTCATAAGACATCCTGACGAGTCTTTAGTACAGGGATGGCTTTCTTCTGGGTATACAGAGGTTGTTAAGACTCCTGATCGTTCTGTTGTGTTTCTCACACCGGATGAGTTTGCGTTGATTCGGGCAGATCAGATGAATTGTATGGGCTGCCTTAGCCATTGTAAGTTCAGCAATTGGAAAGACCATGATGATTACACAACAGGTGAATTACCGGATCCTAGAAGTTTTTGTATACAGAAAACGCTTCAGAACATGGTATACGGGGCTGATCCTGATACAGAGTTAGCCTTCGCTGGGCATAATGCGTATAGGTTTTCCACAGATCCTTTATACAGGGATGGACACGTACCAACCGTAAAAGAACTGGTCGAGAAGATTCTTGCTGGTGAATAAATAGAATTTCTGGTGGTTGGCTTTGCTGTATCCATATATGAAAATGTTTTTACTTCCTTTCCAGCGATGGAGCGCGTTTTTGTGTCAATGTATCAAGTAGCTCTATTTGGAGTCCGTGTCAGCAGATCCACTCGATTTATTGGAGCTTGCATGACGATGACTTACTTGTGAAGCGCTTATTGGGATTGCTTTTGTTTGCTCACACAGGCACTTGCCTCGTGGAAAAGACGTGCGGAAATTGGCTTCCCTTTATGTAGTGCCTCCCTATTCAAAAGGGCCACAAAGTCTACTACGGCCTCTAATGATCTATCAACTCGCTGAAGCACAAGATCTACTATCTTTTCAGACACTCTGGTTTGATAGAGATAAAATTGTTTTCTTATTACTACCCGGAGTAGTTCATCATCTGGGGGAGGGATAGAATATGTAATACTTGACCTCAGTCTAGAGCTTAGGTCAGGTAGAACATCCGAAAAGTCCAAACTCCTTGTGGTCATAAGGAGAATTTTTCCACTCTCTATAGCGCCGTTGTAAATATGAAGCAATGCTTCGATTTCCTCTTGTGTGGTCAGTTTGTCTATATCATCTATGAAACAGTGATTGTGAATTGCAAAATGTGTTTGCTCAGTGAGATTGGACAAAATGTCAGCACCATGCTTCGATGCCCATACTCTACCAATATGTGTCTTACCGGATTTTGAATGACCTTTTAGTACAATTGGTTTCTGACTAAATGGCGTTTCGACTAACGATTTGTAAATGGATAGATTACTCTCTGAAACAAAATAGTCTGCAGCAGAGTAGGTATTCTGCCTAATTTGGTTATCAATCAGTATTAGTTGCCTCATCTCTATAATAGGAGCTATCTTTGTAGTAAGAAATACCTAGTCGCACAAATCCTGCAACGGTTGCTGCAACAGGAACGGCCAGTAATATTCCTGCTAGTCCGCACAGCATACCCCCGACTGTCATAGAGAAGATTACCCATAATGGGTGCAGGTTCACACTCTTACTTAGAAGTTTTGGTGATAGGAACAGACCTTCAATTGCGCCGCAAAAGATGAAGATCAGCGTGATTGGTAACACATCTAGGATACTTGAGGCACGAGACAGAGCAACTAGATGGCTCGTTATAAGACCCGTTATGTTCCCAAAATATGGGATAATTGTTAGCATTCCCGTAGATACACCAATTAGGAAATAATATGGCATTCCTGCAAAAAAGAGCAGTACTGTATACAACACACCTAAAATAAACGAAATCTTCATCTGTCCTAGTACATATCCGGAAATGCTTGCGTCCATCAGTGTAACCTGGTTGCTGAAGGCAGTTCTGTGTTTCAGAGGTATGATTTCCTTTATAGCGTTTGTCATTTTTGGCCAGTCCTGGAGGAGATAAAAGAGTATTACAGGAGTGAAAATTAGTAAGATCACAATGTTTGCTAAAACGAGCGTTGAATTCCATAAATGTTGCGTAATCTTAGTCGAGAGCTGTGGCACAAGAGATAAGATGTACTCAAATAAGGAGGACATTCCCCTTTCTTCGAGAAAACTATGTAGGCCTGGAGAAGAGATTTTAATTGAGTTTTCTATGTATGCAATTAGTTGCGGTGCTCCTTTAAGAAAGAGAATCAGTTGATGATAAAGAAGAGGTATAGCAAGTGAGAAAACAAGGATGACAAGTATGCTGAGAAAAGCAACAACAAGTAAGGATGCGATACCTCTAGATCCAATGAGAGCTGCTAGCTTTGTCGTAGAGCGATTCAAAAAATACGCGAGAATAAATGAAAATGCGAAGGCGAAAAGCATTGGGATACAGTAAGAAAGACCAGGGAGATTTATGTGTCAACCTCTTAAGATGTAAAGCATTCATTCCTCCGTGTCCAGCGTTTGTTTCAGTACCGCTTTGACAGATATGAGATTTAAGTTCGTGTATTTAATTTTGGAGTAGGGGAAAGCATCAGTAGTGCTGGAGTCAGAATAAGTGTTAAAAGCGTCGTAAACGACAGTCCCCCTGCGACGGTTGTTGCCAAGCTTTGCCACCATTGTGTTGCTGGAGCTCCATACGAAATCGTGAAATCCACTAGGTTTATGGTTATGCAGAAAACCATTGGTAAAAGTCCTAGTACAGTTGTTCCTGAGGTGAGAAGTATTGGTCTGAATCTGGATATTGCAGCTCTTATGATTGAGCGCTTTTTGTCAGTAGACTCACTCATGTAATCGTTATAAGCATCAATGAGTAGTATATTATTGTTTACTACTATTCCAGCTAGCGAGATTATTCCTATACCGCTCATCACGACAATAAATGGTTGATGCGTTATAAGTAATCCAAATGTCACACCTCCTGTGGATAGTGCAACGGCAGTTAAAATGATCAGAACTTGACAAAAACTGTTAAATTGAAGAAGTAAGATCAGTACCATACAAAGTGTGGATACAAGAAATGCAACCACCAAAAAACGTGTTGTCTCACTTTGATCTTGCTGTTCGCCCTTAAAACTGATCTTTAACTGGGATAGCTCTTTGTGCTTTTCAATTTCTTTTCTAAGCGATTTGACAATATTATGTGAAAGGAATCCCGGCTGCACATCCGAATACACGTGTATAGTTGGTTCAGAGTTAAACCGTTTTACTGTGGTAGTCTTTGCTATTGGTTTCACCTTCATTAAGGATGACAGTTGAATCATTCCTTTCTGAGATGGAATCATCATGCCCAGAATTGAGGAAACACTTTTTCCTTCTTCTGGGAGCGTGAGTACGATATCTAATTTTTCTTCGTGGTCATTGCCTCTGTACTCGCCAACTGTTATGCCACTAGTAGCAAGAGCTATATATTGTCCAACTGTTGCAACATCAACTCCATAACGTGCAGCCTTGTTTCTATCTATAACTGCCTCCCAGGCCAGTTTCTGTACTGATGTATCGTCACTGATACTCTTTGTACCATTAATTTTGCTGAGCATCTCTTCGATCGATGCTGCAGCCTGTGCAACTTCTCCGTATGACGTACCGCTTATGACAATTTTGATAGGCTTTTCTTGTATTGGTCCATCTTTCTGGGTAAAAAGCTCAAACTGAATACCCTTAATAGACTGCATTCTTCTCTCTATATCGTCGTTGATCGCAGCAATTTTTCTACGCTTTTTCCAATGTGCAAACTCGACTTGAACACTTCCTATTACATCATTGCCTAGTGTTCCGATCTTTGTATAGCAGGTTTTAATTTCTGGTGTCTCACAGATTGTTTTTTCCGCTGTTTCGACTATTGTCCTCTTTTGCGCGAGAGTGAGATTTTCGACCGCCTTAATCAAAATGGTAGAGCTTTTAGGTTCTACATTTGGTAAAAACTGCAGTCCTTTACCAAAAATGTAATAGCCTCCGATACTCAGTACAAGGAACACGGAGATTCCTGCAACTACAGCTTTCGGGTGATCGAGGAGCTTTTCTAGCAGTCGACAGTATTTCCCAGAAATTTTTCCCATTGCTGAAGGGTCCGCTTGATCTATTGCAAAGATCTTAGAAATTTCCACTGGATCAGATGTCGATGGTGTCCCGATCATACTTCCGATAACCGGAGTGAAAACAACTGACATTAAGACTGATGCGGAAAGTGTAAAAATAAGTGTGATTGGGAGGAACTTCATGAATTCACCTGCAAGCCCAGGCCAGAATAGCAAAGGCACCAAAACAATTAACGTGGTTGCAGTCGAAGATAGCACTGGCCAAAACATCTTCCTTGCTGACAAAGTGTAAGCTTCTCTTGCGGAAGAGCCCATAAGCATTTTTCTGTCTGCATACTCATTTACTATGATTGCTGCATCTACAATCATTCCAACCGACATGATTAAACTGAAGAGAACCACGATGTTCATCGTGAATCCACCTACATACAGGAGCAAGATCGCTATGAATATCGAACCAGGTACTGTGAAAGCGGTCATAAGCGCCATCTTCCATCCTATGTAGACCACCATGATGGCAACAACCATCACGACAGTTAGTGCAATACTGTTCTTGAGGTCTGTGAGGACCTCCTTAACCTCTGTTGAGGTATCAAATTCTGTTGATAAGGAGAATCCTTCAGGGAGAGTTGCCTGCATTTTGGAGACCTCCTCTTGTACTTGCTTGACTGTTTCCAAAAGGTTCTTTCCACCTGCTTTTGACACCTCAATTACTACGGTATCCATCCCACCTATCCTTGAGAGGGCTTTCTCCCTTTCAAAAACGCCATTTACATCTGCAATATCCTTTAGAGTTAATATGTTTCCGTTGTTCAATGATATAGGAAGTTCCTTGAGTTTATTGAGGTGAGTTACAAGTCCATTCGTGGAAACGAGATACTCGTTACTGGGGAAGCTACCTGAAAGAATAAGTGTGTTATTTTGGTGTAATGTGTTTACGATATTATGCAAGCCAATGTTGTACCTAGAGAATGTCTTCGGGTCGATCATAATTTCTACAATCTTTTTTCGTTTTCCAATTATCTTTGTCGAAAGAACATTTGCTAGAGTGTTTAATCTGTCACGTAGCTTAGTTGCAACCATTTGCGTTGCTTCCACTCCTAAATTGCTTGAGACTGTAACCACAACTGCAGGGATAAGAGCAGTACTAACCTGTTCGACGGTAGGTCTCAGCGTGTCTTTGGGAAGTTTACTAACAACTTGATCCAATTTATCCCTGATACTAGCTAAGGCTTTTGCACTATCAAATCCAACCTCAAACTCCATCAGTATGGATGAAGCATTTTCAACAGACTGTGAGGTAATGCTTTTCAGATGTTCGATAGATCGTAGAGAATCTTCGAGTTCTTTTGACAAAAATCTTGTGCTATCCTCAGCTGACACCCCTGTTAAAACCGCATTTACCAGTATGTACGGTATTTCCATATTCGGAGTTTGTTCCTTCGAGATGACAAAACAAGAATAAAGGCCAGCCGCAATTAGAATGAACCAAAGCACCAATACAGCCTTGTTGCGCTCCAAAAGAAAATCAAGCATTTGTAAATCCAATGAAGGTTATGTACCTCTAAGACAGCATCACAAATTCGTTCTTAAAAAGAAACCACCTAGAAATACCAATCCTACCCACAATGAGAATACCATAAGTGGTTTGGTGTGTGCCAGTTGAAAGCGCACCTAATACAAAACTGCAGAGCAGTGCCACATTTATGGAACAGAAGATCCTGCTCATAGTCCTTGTATGCACGAGTAACACTATAACTGAGACACCGTATAGGTCACGTACTTTGGGAAGTCCCAAGGCACTTTATCGGATAATCACCAGTGAAACAGGCATCACAAAAACCTATACGCTTCTCACTCCCGGATACAGCTTTGTATAGCCCTTCAAGGGTAAGAAAGTACAAACTTGTTGCGCCTAAATACACGCTCATTTCTCCTAAAGGGAGGTTTGCCGATATCAGATCCTTTCTGTTAGGTGTGTCAACTCCGTAATAGCATGGATTAAGAATCCGTGGGCTTGATATTCTGACATGTATTTCACTTGTTCCGGCTTCCCACAACATAGTGATCAGGTGCTTAAGTGTGGTCCCCCTCACTATGCTGTCATCCACAAGAACCACCTTCTTTCCCTTTAGCAAGAATCTATTTGCATTGTGTTTCAATTTGACCCTCATGTTTCTCCGCTCCGGCGTAGGTTCTATAAAACTCCTGCTTGAATAATGGTTCTTTGTGATTGCAAGTTCGAGCGGTAAGTTGGACTCTTCTGAGTAACCAAGGGCTGCTACCACACCAGAATCAAGTACGGGTACTACCATATCGGCTTCGATTTTACTCTCACGAGCAAGTTCTTTCCCTATTTCTTTTCTTGAGGCGTAGACGCTACGCCCCTCTAAAACGCTATCTGGTCTAGCGAAATACACGTGCTCAAAGATACAAAATTTATGTTCCATTCTCTTAAACGGGAACAGAGATGTGAGCTTACCATCTTTTATTTGCAGCAGCTCACCAGGTGCCATATCCCTGACGAAAGTTGCTTTGAGCATGTCCAACGCACAGGTCTCAGATGCTATGACAATCCCATCACCAAGTTTACCAAGACTAAGTGGCCTTACTCCATGAGGATCTCTTACAGCAAAGATCTCTCCTCCAACAAACAATAGTAATGAATAGGCTCCCTCAACTTGTTGCAACGCATCCACAATTTTTTCTGTTGGAGTCTTCCTGCTAGAGCGGGCTATTAAGTGCGCTATGACCTCAGTATCAACCTCAGATTGCAAAACGCAACCTTCACTCTCAAGCTTGGTTCTTATCTCATCAGTGTTAGTGAGATTACCATTATGCGCTACCACTACTTCGCAAGACCGGTATTTCAAGTATACTGGCTGGGAAAAGTCAGAGCCCCCACTCGTCGAGTATCTCACATGTCCAATTACCGTCTCAGCAGAGGGGATAGAAAGGTCAACTGGATTGACCGACATAATCCTGCCAAAGCGGTGAACGACACCCACGTCACCATTATGCACAAATGCGATACCAAAGGCCTCGTGTCCTCTATGCTGTAGTCCATGGAGCCCCAAGAGAGAAAGCTCGACAGCATTGGGTGTGCCAACGACAGCTACAACACCACACTTCTCCGTGAGCCACCCAGACTGATCCCGCGACACCATGACCTACCAACTTCCCTCAAAACGCAAGAGAAATCTCTGCTTACGCAGATGTCCGAAGCCACGTGACAAGGACTTCTTGGCTATTTTGATCGGCATCAAAATTCTGAGTTTCTAGCTGTGCCTCACTGACAGAAGCATCTTGACCCGTAGCGCAGGAACACGAAACATCTGGAATGGTTTCAGTCGTTTCAGAGGATCCAACCGGTTCCTCGGTTGGTGTTAAGTTAACATCCTGTGTGTCAGCAAGCAAAGTCGACTCAGAACCTTGAACAAGAGGAGTACTAGGCTGAAGCAATCCGCTAACGTGTATTGGAAAATTAACCATGGTTGAGAACTGCTCAAGAATTGGTATAGCACACCCACAATTCGTAAGATCAACGACGTCTAGCAAACCATTATCATCAATCTGAAAAAAAAACATTCCATGTGTCATTTTTCGGTCCTCCCAACATATGTTCCATCTTCTGTTTTAACAACGATTTGATCCCCAACCTTGATAAACGGGGGTACCATAACCTTCAGCAACCCACCGTTCAATATAGCAGGTTTGTAGGATGACGTAACAGTTTGACCCTTTATATAAGGTTCAGTTTCCTCAACCGTGTACGCCAGGTTATCTTGCACTTTCACACCAACAATTTTATCGCCGTGCCTAAGAAGTTTTACAACGACCTCTTCTTTCAAATACTTGTCTACATCTACAAAAAGATCGGCATCAACGGAAAACTGCTCATAAGTCGAAAGGCTCATCAGAACGATGGCATCTCCCTCTTTGAAAAGGTAGTGACACTCATCTTCTTCTAGGAAAGCCTTAAAAACAACCTCATCAGACCTAAACCTGTGATTAACTTTGCTTGCTCCATCTATGCTCTTCATTTCGACATTGACAAAGGCACCACCCTTGCCAGGTTTTACGTGCTCCCGTTTCAAAACCTGGTACAGAGAATTCTTGTACTCTAGAACATTGCCTACCCTGATGTCATTTCCAAGGATTTTCTGTGACACGGCGAACAAGTACAAGAAAACAGGCTGACATTGTAACTCACATCGCACGGACTTTCAATTGCCTGAACCACAGTCCAGGCATCGGGAAATGTACAGTTATAATCAAGACGTACCAGTGAGTACATCTTCCAATTTTGTAGATCGATCGCTTTCCTCTTGAATTAACTTCTCACCTGGCATTCTGAGAGCCTTTTCCTTTGGGATATTTATCTTCTGGATGTCACTGACCACATCATTCTCGAAAACAACTTTCATCACATTTGAGGAGTAGCTTTTCCTGATCCCAATAGTATCAGAGTGTGTAGCTATTCTTACGTAGTACCACGTTTCACCATCTATCAGTGTAGGATCACCTGACATTACTCTGACTACTTCTTTGCGTTCTCCGATTTTGATTGGGCTCTCAACGAGGTATCCATGTATAGCCGTTTTTTCTGCACATGCGGAAAGGAGCAGAAGACATACACACGTGGCGAACTTTTTTCTAGATGGGTTAAACATAATTTGTTAATTAAAAAGCAGCAAAACAGACATGAGATTTTTTTAGAAAACACACCGAAAAGGACCGTACCAGAAATGCAACAAGCCCCACTGAGTATCATGTTTACTTGATATGCGCGAAGATTAAAAGATGCCTCCTAAGTGGGGTGGGTTTTGGCTCATTGGAATTTGCACTCAATTATGGCAACTTTTTTTTAGTCTAGAGATGTACAATCCACGTAGGTGATTGTAGAATCCGTAGGAGTTGGGTTGATTCTCTAGGTCTATCATGCGTATTTTCAATATCGCTACAGTTCTGATAATCATAGCAGTTTTCATGTGGGTGGATCATATTACTTTGAACATCCGTTCAGCTATGTATGCGGTCAGCTTGACGATTCAAGATGTGATTTTAATGATCCTGCCTTTTGTAATTTTCAGTGCTCTGCTAGACTTGATAGTAAAGATGAGAGCAAAGGCGTCTGGTCTGCTTATTTCTTTTGTCTTTTTCGTTGTAGCTTCAAATGTGCTAGCGATCTGTCTTGCCTATTTGGTTGGACGTATCTTTTTACCAGATGTTCAAAACATTGTTGATGAATCCGTCGCCGTACTTGCACCTATGTGGAGGTTGCATCTTCCTCAATTGATACGTACGGAGTACGCAATGCCACTGAGTGTTGTGACAGGAACCGTACTGCTTATGGTATTCGGTGATAAGGTGAACTTCCTAAATGAAAAACTGTACAATGCCTGCAATTTTTTATTAAACAAGATCATTATGCCTGTGATACCCGTCTTTATTGGCGGTCTGGCAGTCAAAATTGCGAGTGATAGAATGCTACAGCCTGTGATAGATCACTACTCAGTAATGTTGCTTGTGATACTGATTAGCTCTATTTCATATTCCTTATTTTGGTATTTGATTTTAACTGGAAAAAGGGTAGGCTCTGCTATCTTGAATGTTGCACCTGCACTGATTACAGCATTTACGACCATGTCAAGTGCTGTGACTCTGCCAGCTTTGTTGGTTGCAACAAAGAAAAATACTGATGATTCGCATGTGGCGAGTGCTATATTACCTCCAGCGGTGAACTTCCACGTTATGGGTGACACATTCAATATTACGATTACCTTGATGGCTATTCTCTTTACCTTCACGGGTAAAATGCTAGGTATATACGACCTATGCGTATACATCTTTTTCTTCATTGTTTACCGTTTTGCCACTATTGGTATCCCAGGAGGGGGAATAATAATTTTATTACCTTTCTTTAGTTCACGCCTTGGATTCACGCCAGAAATGTTGACACTCATTACCACTTTGTACGTTGTTTTTGATCCTTTCCAGACGGTGCTTAACATTTTTGGTAATGGTGCTTTCGCGATTTTTTTCAGTAAGCTGTACAAGGGTAAAAGGACAGCTACAGTTAGCAAATGAGGCCTTATATTACGGGGGTCTTGGTTAAGGATTTCCGTAATCATGCTTTTTGGACGGGGTCATTTAAATGCAGGCATGTCTTGCTTTGCGGTAAAAACGGTGCCGGCAAAACAAGTATACTCGAAGCTATATCAAAGTTATCTCCTGGGTTGGGTCTCAGGTCTGCGAGTAATATCGAGATGGTTAGATCTGGGTCTCTTTCTTGGGAGGTAAGTCTGAAATTTGCCGGTAGCACTGACTTAAGGGAAGTCGGAATGGGCTATTATGAGGATAAACGAGTTACTAAATTAAATGGGAAGTCCATTCAGTGTTTCAAGAAGGTAATTGACCTTGTCAAGGTTATGTGGCTCACCCCGCAGATGTCTAATTTGTTTACCACTGATAAGTCTGTTAGGAGAAAGTTTTTTGACCGTATGGTTGCACTTTCTGAACCTCAGCACCTTGAGAATCTTGTGATGTACGAACGTTTTAAGTCAGAACGTCTGAAGATTCTTAACGCAGGTGCGTCCAAAATGTGGTTAGATGTTAACGAAAAAAAACTAGCAGAGTTATGCATAGCTATTACTGATGCCAGAGTGAGTTTCATCGGACAACTGATGAGTAATTTCCCTTCTAAAGGTTTTGGTTCTCCAGAAATTAAATTGTTCTGTCCTGTCGCAAGTGCAATTGGTAGGGTAGGTTCTTCTCAGCAGATGCAGTGTATTCAGTCCGCTCTTGAAAGAAGTAGAGCTATCGATACTGTCACTGGGAAGATGCAATTTGGTGTACACCGAACAGACTTTCTTGCTACAGTACGACAAGGAGACAATACCGCTAGATGCTATTCTACTGGGGAGCAAAAGTTACTTATTTTAGGGATAATACTTGCTGCCGGTGAACTAATAGACATAATACTTCTAGATGATATTTTTGCTCACCTAGATCTGCATAACTCTTCAGCCTTTCTTTTGGAGGCAACTAAAAAAAATTGTCAGTTTTTTTTTAGTGATCTTGACAACAGCAAGTTCGCGCAGTTTGCAAATGTGATACATACTATTCCGGTTTAGTAGTTAGACTGATCTCGGGACGTGTATCGTGATGCTGAATGTACAGTTTGGGTCTGATACGTCGTGCTAGTAAGTACTGAGAAGGGTAGTAGACTGTGATAGGTACTTTGTTTCAATCGGTAGTATTTGTTGTAAGAAGTCTAGTTATGTGAAAGTCTGTCCGAAAAAGTTAGTCAATTATCCTTAGGGATTACCTTCCATTTATTTGTCTTAATGAGAAATTTTTTTTGCAACTGCTTCGTATCAAACGTTGTTCTGCTAATATTTCTAAATCGTGTTTCAGCGTCGTTTTTGCTGAGAGAAGTGGAATATGTAATAGGTGCTAAAGGCTCTCGTTTAACTGATTGTCTTAAGCGGAAGTATTTTTATTTACAAAGAAATTTCTTTGGCATAAAGTCGATCCTGGTTCGAAAATTTCAGGAAAGCATTCACTATTTGTGCTAAACTTATGCTGGTTGTTCATCCTTAAGTAGATGCGTGTTATTTCTGGTAAATACAAAGAGAGGAAGATAGGTCTTATAAAAGGTGTCGAAATTAGACCCACCATGGGAAAAGTGCGTGAAGCGCTTTTTAACATCATCTTACACGCGCGTTTTGTGACAAAATTACCAGAAGAGACTCACTTTCTTGATCTTTTTACAGGTACAGGTTCTGTTAGTATAGAAGCACTTTCTAGAGGTTTTGCCAGTGTTACAGCAATTGATATTGATACGCGGTGCATATATGCGAATCTCGAGAAAATGGCTATCCATGATAAAATCACCGTCATTAGCAGGGATATAGTAAAGCTAGAGGAGTCAGGCAAACGATATGATGTCGTATTCATGGATCCTCCATATAACGAGAAAACACATAAATATCGTGCATCTCAGATAACTGAGAAGAGTTTTACAGGGCTTCATGAACGTGGTTGGCTTTGTGATGGAAGTATTGTTATTCTAGAGAAACACAGGAAAGAGATATTCGAATTAAAGCATCGTGCCTTTGAGCTGATTGATTCAAGAAGATATGGAATGTCAGAGTTGCTAACATTCATTTATAGAGGCTTTGATTCGCTACCAAAAGAGTAGAAACTTGAGTGCTCTTTGTTCTTGCAGATTTAGTTTTTGTCTGGAAGTAGCCAAATTAAGGAGGTGCAAGAATACGAAAGGGTTAATATTGATAACTTATATTCTTTGTGTTACCCCTTGGTGGTAGTTTTGTGTGATCGGAGTCGTTTTGCCCGTTGAAGAGAAGGAGATAACAAGGTTGCTTTTGGATGCATTTCCCGATGTGGACCCTGAGACTGATATACAGCTTGTTGACACTGTTGGTGATAAAGATCATTACCTCCTTAAGATCCGGTCTACATCTTTTGTTGGTAAATCAGCGGTGGAGCGTCACAGGTTAGTAGTTTCGGCTTTAGGAGAAATTCTTAAGGAGAGGCTCCACTCAATTTCTATTGAGGCTAAGGTTAAGAGTTAAAAGATACGCAGTGCGTTTGTTATGAAAGATATCTTTGCAAAAATAGAGGGAATAATTAGGCGGCATGATGTTGTGCTTTTTATGAAGGGCACGTCTGGGCTGCCGATGTGCGGGTTTTCAGGTGCTGTCGTCAATATTCTCAAAGCTTTAGATGTCACCTTTTATGGGGTGAATGTCTTAGAGGATCCTGAGTTGAGGGAAGGAATAAAGAAGTTTGCAGATTGGCCGACTATCCCGCAGTTGTACGTGAAAGGTGAGTTTATTGGCGGATGTGACATCGTCAGGGAGATGTATGAGAACAGGGAATTGCAGACTCTTTTTGAGGATAGTTTAGCTGGCTGAGAAGCTGTCTCCGACTCAATTTTGAATACATTTGATAAGGGGGCAAAGTTTTCCTTTTGCAGGATTCTGTTGTGTCCACTACATCTAATGTACGTGCCTTTTAGACATAGACATTGAAACGGCGTTCAATACCCAGGTCAATATGAAGAGCGTCATACCTAGCGCGTATGCAGACAGACTTTCTTCAGTATTTAGTGTCTGGTCACCTGTTAAGATTGTGACAATCTGGACGGTCACCGTGGTGACTGTGTGGAGTATGTTGTAATCAATATTTGCTGAAATTCCGGTTAGCATGAGCACTACCATGGTCTCACCCAGTGCTCTTGAGAAACCTAAGAGAACAATTGCCACTAGTCCAGGTAGGCAGTTTGGCAAGACAGCTCTTAATATGATTTCAGTCTGTGTGCTACCAAGTGCTGCTGCGCCGTAATATAGGCTTTTCGGTGTTGTACGCAAAAGGTCGTCAGTGAGAGATGTGATAAGAGGAATGACCATAATACCTATGACTATCCCGGCAGATAAGGCACTTTCAGTTGAAATGTTAAGGTGCAGAAGGTGTCCAAGTTTTTGCACCAAGGCTGGCACAAACGTCAGGGAAAAGTAGCCGTATATTACAGTTGGTATACCAGCCATTATTTCTATTATTGGCTTAATCACATTCCTCACCTTTTTCGGTATGAAGTAGGTTAATGCTATGGCTGCTCCTATACCTATAGGTGTGCCAACTATGCTACCAATTAAAGCCACCATTGTCGTTCCAAAAAGTAGTGGTAGTATACCGAAAAGTTTTTCGACTTGCCCGTCTACAATTGTTCCGTTTGGTGCCCACACGGTCCCAAAAAAGAAATCCGTTGGCGAAACCACACGGAAGAACGAAACCGTCTGTGTCACAAGGGACAAGATGATCAATGCTGTGACCATCGAAGTTGCGACCAACGCAATCGCAGCACACAAAACAAACATTCTCTTTGACCGGAGCAAGAGAGTAAAGAAAATACCTAAAAATAGGATAAGGGTACTGCTAAGGGAAAAAGCTAATACGGCAGACACGAGTAGCATCAACGCTGTATTTAGTCTAATTGCGCGACTTGTACCATCCACAAAATTACGACTGCCCTCCTGCTCCAAGGTTTACACACTTCTTGTGCTTTTTCTAGTAATTTTGATTAGTTAGCATATAAGGAAATAGTCTACCTATTACCTGGTTGAGGAGGTGATATGGATAGTTTACAATTGTTTCTTAGTTAAAAAGTGTTATAGCTTGTTGCAGTTTTTAGTAAGTTTTTTGTAAAGTCGTGCTTGATGTCTGATTTCATGCGTGTTTTGTGTCTTAGGTTTATAGAGAAATTCACTTTTCCGTCCATTTGTTTTTTGCTTTTCTTGGTTCCTGCACTGGCTGTGCCAAGAATTGGGATTTTTTCTACGGACTTATATGTTTACGAGCGTGAAGCTTTTGGAGTAGAAAAATTTTTTAAACTTCCAGAAGCACTTGGGCATGACTTTGAAGTTGTGATGGTAGATTACAACTTGATTCATTCCGATTACCTCAAGAAAAATAAAAAAGTTCCGTTGGAGAAGCTGCTTGAGAATGCTTTAGAAGCAAAAGGAGTAAGACACCTGATCTTACCAGGTGATGTATACAATGTGCATATGTCTCCCTTACATCCGACTTCCACAAAGAGCCATATGTACAAAGCGTTGCTTGGACTTGTAAAAGAAAACAAGGTCTCCATCTTTGGAATTTGTGGAGGTATGCAGCAATTTTTCAACGCCGATGGTATTCGCATATTAAATCTGTTGCAAATGGGTATTACGGAACCTCATAAAAAGCAGAAGGATCCCCATTCAGCGAGCAACTCAGGCCCACATCCGGATAGGTTGATCAGAAAAGTTATGGTCAATCCTGCAAGTAAAGTAGGTGCGATTATTTCTCAGGTACCTCTTGAGGTTACAGCAAATGGCTGGTTGATCCTTTATGTTCCGGAGCTGCATTCAGAAGGTGTTGCGCTCGATAAGGCTAATCTCAAAACACTGCGAGATTTTGGTTACAAGGTAGTTGGTTTTGCTGAAGATGGTGTTATTGAAATTGTGGAAGATCAGTACGGTAATTTTTATTTTCAGCCCCATATAGAGAGTTTTTTGCTTGAATTTACGCCAGAAAAAATAAATGAGCTGCCAGAGAAATTACTAAGC
Source organism: Neorickettsia sennetsu str. Miyayama (assembly GCF_000013165.1). Lineage (NCBI taxonomy): Bacteria > Pseudomonadati > Pseudomonadota > Alphaproteobacteria > Rickettsiales > Anaplasmataceae > Ehrlichia > Ehrlichia sennetsu. The sequence goes on from NC_007798.1 coordinate 174,168, forward strand.
AGTGTTGATGCGGCAAAGTATTTACTTCTCCATTTCGTCGGGTCGTAACGTACCTACATGTCTCGTATTTGTACATGGGGTTACATTGGGTATAAGTTTTCTGGGGAAGAAATTTTGTTCGTACCTTAGTAAATGTATGCGGCTATCTAAACGGATTTCTCGAATGTTACTATTGTTTGCACTAGTTTCTGTATCGAGATGTACCTGAATGTCGTGCTGCCGCTCCCATTGGATAGTGGGTTTCTGTACTCTTCTGGACATTTTGATGTGTATGTGGGGAGTCTTGTTAAAGTTGATTTCCGTGGGAGAAAAATAACAGGGCTCGTAACATCAGTGGTACCAGAGAGTGAACATGAATACATTATAAAAGAAATCCTGGCTGTAGAGCAGGTAAGGCCTTTTTCGTCTGAGTATGTGCAATTTCTCTCTTGGATTGCATATTACAATTTCACCAAGCTTGGTTTGGTGCTGCGTTCCGCACTGGTTAAGGATATTCCTGATAGTGCTGCATATATTTTGACTAACAATAATATTGAAAGATCTTGTTTAACCCCAGCAGTGTGCCGTGTGCTCGCGTTATTTAGGGGAAGTCAGTATATCACCTCGGATACGCTGGATGCGGAAAAGATCCAAAGGAAAACAGTGCAGAAACTTATCGATATTGGTGCAATAGAGCGTATTCATGCATCAGTTAGTGAGATAAAAGCTCTACCGGAGGAGCTAAAAAAACTCAAGTTCGAGCTTTCAGATGAGCAAAGTACTGCTAGAGAAAAAATCTGTATGGAGGGGTTTACTGTATACCTTTTGGATGGTGTTACAGGTTCGGGTAAGACATTAGTGTATCTTTCGGCTGCGCTTGAGATTCTACAGCGGGATGCAGCTGCGCAAGTTATAATGCTTTTTTCCGAGATAGCTCTTGCTTCTTACATTTTTGAGCGAATCAAGAAAAGTTTTCTCGGGATGGTTGAAATTGTAGAATGGCATTCAGATCTCTCTCCTGCACGTAGGAGAAAGAACTGGCACAAAGTCGTGACAAATAAAGCCAGACTGATTATTGGAGCAAGGTCAGCAATCTTACTTCCAATACCTAATTTACAAATGATTGTTGTAGACGAGGAACACGATCAATCCTTCAAACAGGATCAAGGAGATTTTACATATAATGCCAGGGATCTGGCCATAATGAGGGGTAAGTTATTCAATATTCCAGTGATTCTATCATCAGCAACACCATCTTTGGAAAGCTATTACAATGTGCAAAAAAAAGGGTTTGTCCACCTTACATTGGAGCGCAGATTTGGCGGAGCTCAGCTTCCAGATGTGAGGGTGGTTGATATGCGTAAAGCTCAAAAAGTGAGTCAGCATATTTCTCATGAGTTATATGAAGAATTGAACTGTACTTTTGATTCTGGTATGCAGAGCCTTTTGTTTCTCAACAAACGAGGCTACGCATCGATAATAATATGTTCGAGTTGTGGTCATAGAATGAAGTGTCCCGACTGTATTGCATGGCTAGTTGAACATAAACAGAACAACACACTTTTATGTCACTTGTGTGGTTTCAAACGCCCCATGATAACAAAGTGTGAGGAATGTTCGTCGGATAAAATAATATCATTCGGTCCCGGGGTGGAGAAAATTGCTGAAGAAATTGGTGAACTCTTTCCAAGTAAGGAAGTGCTTATCATGAGTAGTGATACAAAGATTACTGAAAACATCCAAAAAATAGAAAAGGGTGATGTTGATATAGTGATCGGTACGCAGATCATTGCTAAGGGTTATGATTTTCCTAGACTTACTCTTTTGGCGATCATTGACAGCGATGTTTCCATGCATACAGGTGATTTGCGTAACTCGGAAAAGAGTTTTCAGATATTGCAGCAAGCTATTGGACGTGTCGGTAGGAGAAAGGTGTATCCCGGTAGGGTGGTGCTACAGAGTTATTCTACAGATAGTGTCGTAGTAGAGGCTTTAAAAAACAATGACAGAGAAACTTTCTACAAAGAAGAGCTTAAAATGAGATTAGCTGAGGAAATGCCTCCTTTTAGTAGGCTTATTAGCATTATTATTTCTGGGCTGATAGAAAGGGAAGTCATCGCATACGCAAGAAAAATAGCAAAAACTATTATTCCGATAAGGGAGATAAACGTTTTCGGACCTTGCCCTGCTGCAATAGGGATGAGAAAAAAACGATTTAGATATAGAATTCTTATTGTTGTCCCTAAAAATTTTTTCTCTCGTAATATGTTAACAGATTTGCTTACCCAATTTACCGCGGAGAAAAAAGTAGAAGTGCAAGTTGATACAGATCCCCTGTGCTTTTTGTAAGTTCTATATGGTAAAATGTTTACATGGATTGCAAAATTAATTATCCTAAAAGGGGCCTGGTTTTTGGTGCTAGCGTTTTTTACTTGTGGGCCAGGTGGTGCTTTCCTCCTATCTTATACTTGCCCTAACATTTCCTTTTTAGGATTTTTTGTGCGTGTTTTTACAGCAAATTTTCATCTTGGATTGTAAATATGAAAACTCCATTTGGACTTAAGAATAGCGGTGAGGGTCAGGTTTCTCGCTTGTTAGTTGAAATCGATGAGGACATGGAGAAGTGCCTTAAAACCTATGTGGCGCCAAATAGAGTACGAAGTTCTCTTTCCCTTTCGCAAGGTACAATTGGACGCAAAGAGATACCTGAGGATGCAATGTCTCTCCTGTTATGTGCTTTGGAGAGAAAACTTAGCTGCGTTGTGCGGGACTATACAAGGCTCAAAAAGTTGCAGAGAGGTTTTGTCTTTGCAGAATTGGCTGCGTTATGCGTATTCACAGTTGGTAGTTTGACTATTTTTGTAGCGTTGCTGCGTCGTAATTTATTAATGAGCAGCACATTGGATAAAGTAGTAGAGATTGCCTTTCTTTTAGGTACCGCTGTTTTTTTTGCGACTTTTCTTTTGAGGCGCTTTTTTCTGCCTAGGGTGCGTGCAGATATAGTGAATCGCATTGATTGTTATGAAGAAATACTTGATCCAAAAAGGAGAGGGTTAAGCGAGATAGTCTGTAAGATAAGGGAGGATTGCAAGCCTTCTTGCCCTACGAGGGACGACAGAATAGCTAATTGCCTCCGGTTTTTTACTCTACTTGGTGGTTTGGTGCTCGAGGTTTTGCTTGTTGTTAATCTGTTTCGCGATTTCGGCCTGACAAAAGTACGTGTAGGCTTTCTCTTTATGCTGGACGATACGCTAGAGCTCATCTTTACGCTTGTTGGATTGTTGTGCACATCGCTATATCTCTACTCATATTACTCAAAGCAGCAGAATAAGAGCGTGGACAAAAAAGATTGTGCTTCAACGGAAAAAACACCGTTTCTGCAAAGAGCTCCAAATGCGCTGTGGGTGTCCTTTGGTGCAGGGCTCCTATCCCTTGGTAATAGAATACTTAGAGGGTTTGAGGGTACTGGCCTTGCGAAAATATCTCTAAAGGAAGGTGTTATTCGTCTTGGTTTGTTATTTGCGACATTGTTATGTCTACTCGATATATACTTGATCTCCAAGACGCAGGAAGAGCTTATTGAGTCCGAGCTTGTTGATGTAAGTGTGAGTGCACGTGCTGTGCCTTTAGTTATAGATATCGTTGCGTAAGGGAATCACAATTTCACTCCTAGGATAGAAAGGAGTTCGACAACCATTTTCTGTCCTAAGATGATTACTAAGGCTGAAATGAAAAGGCCTACGAATGATGTTATTATTCCCAGTATACTGATTATCCCATCTCTGTTTAGTACCCCGAGAGACATCAGCGCGATTCCGCCGGCCGGGATGAAATTTGTTAATGGTAACGGAATTGCAATCGAAATAGCACACATCAGGGAGATGATACCGTAAATTCTTTCACCAAGAGCGTTGTTCAAAATAGGGAATCTGGGGCGTGTGAATTTTTCCACCTTGCGTAGCGTTGGGACCGTCTTCTCGATCAAGAAAGCGAGACTTTTGCGCTTCATCGATTTTTCCCCAAGGAATTTTGGTAACCACGGAGAATCGCATCCAAGAACAATCTGTACAGAGAAAAACAGTATAGGGATAGCGAGAACAGTTGTGTATCCAGGTGGAACAGGCAATGGTATTGAAAGCGGTAATGAAAAAAGGAGAAGTAGTAGTGCGAACCCACGTTCATGCAGGGCGTGCTTTACTTCAAATAAAGTAATAGAATCTGCTACGCCATGTACAACGACTGATTCCAACATATCAGAAGTGTTCCGGTTCTTACCCATTTGTAAAAACCTTAGTACTGCCCTTTCTTTTCTTAATGGCAGCTTTCATGTTGAAAACACACACGTGATCATTTCCATGACGCAATGTGAACAATGGTGCAACCTCTTGCACTACCAGATATTTGCCCGAAATATGGTAATTCACCAAAGCCTCATATCCTTGCGAATCAACTCGGAAAACAGCCGGCAGGTTTGCATTTACACTTGGGAACTGCATATAAGTAAAGCGTCCATCATCAAAAACTTTGAGTGGTTTTATTGCATCATACCCAGAAAGCTTATACTCAAAATTCAGATATGCTTTTTTGCCAATGTCAAGCTCAGTACTTCCCACTGTTTCGTTCTGCACGCCTGTAATACCAGCGCTTTGTATACTGACAGCATGCGAAGGATATCGGAAACGTACTTCGTATGCTAGCTCTGGATCGTACACATCCCGAGCTTCCTTGGCGTTGAAGACAAAATGATAAACCCGCTTGCTTGTAAGAATCGTGACGTTTGTTGTCGCGTTGTCTTCGACGGGTTTAAGGAAGAGTCTATTGCCCTGAGTATCAAGCTGCCAACCAGTGGAGTCGCCCATAGAAATAGTACTTATCACCTCTCCATCCTCGAAAACTATGCTGGACTGGTAGCCGAAAAACCCAGTGTACGTATGAATACCATTTGGATTGTAAACCATCTCTTTTATATGCGGAGTAGAAGCCAACGAGTGAGCCTTTTGGTCAGCAAACACGGGTAAACAGAGCATGAACTGTAGTGTGAGTAAGATGGCAAAATTATTGGATCTCTTCATAACCGCTTACTATTAACTCTAATGGTGCGACGTCTCTATGCGCTAAAATAACATCTGTCGTCCTGAAAGCAACCTTTACCGTCTTTTCTCGGTTCTTATTGCCATTTTCGTAGGATCTTACCTTTGCTACCGCTACTTTTCCACTAGACTTGCTATCTTTATGAATTTGTATATCAGCTATTTCGATGTATTTGTTTGTCGTATTGGTAACCCCAGATTTAGATTTAAGGAATTTCTCATAAATTATGTGAGAAGAGTTTAGTTGTATAAACTTGTCTTGTTGTCCCGTCTTTTCTTCCCATACTTCTATGTACGTTGAGAGTAAATATTTGTCTACGACCGTCTGTAAGTCATTATTCTTTTTGTACACGTCGTACAGTCTAGTGGCTTTTATATTATCTACGCCTATGCTGTCGGTGTAACGAAGAAAGTTAGCAGTTGTTTTAAGTGGTAGGATAGAGTATATGTTCAGCCCCATAACACAGAGTGTGGAAAAAAGGAGAGCGAGAAACATAAGCAACCAGACGCGTTCTACGAAGACATAATAGTTCTTTGTGCAGTGCCAGGATAGGCCCTCTTTATAATACCTATCTCCTTCAACAAGAGCCTCTTTTAGATCTCGTTCGTGCATGAGAAGTTTTCATTTACTGGATTCGATAATATAACCTATACTGAGTGTGTATGATAATAAGGTTAACCAACAAAAGTTCGTGTGAGAGATATGAGTGAAAAGCAGCCAGAAAAACACAAAAAAGCGGAAGGTAAGCAGAATGCTGAATTAAAGGCAGATATTCAAGAAAAGCTTCTGAAAGTCGGTTTTGTTTCTGAAGAAGAGTTCAATAGGGAAAGGGAACGGTGGAAAAAGAGGTTGGCTTATGCACTTGCTGAACAGGAAAATCTTAAAAAAAGTGCTCAAAAGGAAATAGAGAAAGTGCGGGATTTTGCTATTTTGGACCTTGTTAAAGAGATTTTGGTGAGTGTTGAAAGTCTTGAGAGGGCGGTAGCTCATATGCTTGAACATAATGTTGAAGGACCCGTGTTTGAAGGTTCAAAACTTACCCTTGATGCGATTTTTTCCGCTCTTAAAAAAAATGGCATAGAAAAGATCGAAGCCAAAGGAGCGCGGTTTGATCACGATCTACATCAGGCAGTGAGTACGGTCAAAGCTGCAGATTTGCCTAACAACACGGTTTTTGAAGTTCTGCAGGATGGCTATACAATTAAGGGGCGCCTTTTGCGTCCGGCAGTGGTGGTTGTTGTGGAAAATTTAGAGTAAGACTCTTCTCTTAAAAGGTAAATTGTTTAATGGTACGGTCTACGGTGGAAGATAAAGCTGTTTTGTCTGGGATCCAGCCAACTGGGTATGTGCAGCTTGGAAATTTGCTTGGTGCCGTAGACGTATGGGTAGAAATACAGTCTCAGTATAAAAGGAAGTTTTTCTTTATGGCTGATCTACACTCCCTTGATGGGGGAACATTAGGTCTGGCTGATGCTTCCATAGAGATGGCTTGCACTTACATAGCGTGTGGCATAGATCCAAATGATTGTCGCATATTTGTGCAGTCCCATATCCCTCAGCATGTAGAGCTCTGTTGGTTGCTTGGTTGCATCACTCCTATGGGTCTGCTCAACAGGATGACTCAGTTTAAGGACAAGTCGAACAGGGAGGGCGTTACTCCGATGCTCTCTTTATATGCTTATCCGGTTCTAATGGTGGCTGATATACTGCTGTACAATGCAGAAGTTATACCAGTGGGTGATGATCAAACCCAACACGTTGAGTTGGCAAGAGATGTGGTGCTGCGTTTTAATCAACGTTATGGTGAGTACTTCAGGTTGCCTACGATTCTCAAAAAGAAAGAAGCCACTAGGATAATGAGCCTCACGAATCCGACAAAAAAGATGAGTAAATCTGATCCCTCGGATTTTTCCAGAATAAATTTATCCGATCCAAAGGAGTTGATTGAAAAGAAGATATTATCTGCTAAGACAGACTCTATACTAGGTTTCTCTCCTGAAGGATTGCAAGACAGACCTGAGGCGTCTAATTTGCTCAACATAGCGGCTTGCCTTAGTGGTAAAAAAGTAGAGCAACTCTGCAACGAGGTGAGTAATTTTTCTGCTCTAAAATCTATGCTTATCGATCTGCTTCTTGCAAAGCTCCTACCGATACAGGAAAAGAGGAAGAATCTTGAAAGGGATGCAGTCAAAAAGATGCTTGCTGATTCTGCTGAGGCGATGAGAGAGATAGCTCGTGCAAACCTGACGCATATAAAACAGCTTATGCAACTCATTTGATCACGTGTAGTTCTAGTTTGTTGCTGTGGGAAGGAATAGATGTTACTATTCCCCCTGAGGTTTTGAGAATGCCTAAGTTAAAAACTAATTCCAGCGCTAAAAAGCGATTTAAGGTGACTTCCACCGGAAAGGTCATGGTGACGCAGTCTGGTAAGCGTCATAACATGCGTAAGAGAAATAAGAGGATGCTTCTTGTTCAGAAGGGATATACCCTCATCAGTAAGAGCAAGATGCGTCTGATGAGGAGCGTGATGCCTTACAGTTTTTAGTTGGAGGAGCGAGATGGCACGTGTAAAGAGGGGTGTACAGGTTAGGCAGCGTCACAAGAAGGTGATCAAGCAGGCCAAGGGTTTTCATGGGAGGTCGAAGAACTGCTACAGAATAGCTCTCCGCAGATTAGAGAAATCCTGGCAATATGCGTACCGTGACAGGAAAGTTAGAAAGCGTGACTTTCGCAGTTTGTGGATTCAAAGGATCAATGCAGCTGTGAGATCGTTTGGCTTGGTTTACTCTGTCTTCATGAAAGGTTTGAAAGCTGCTGGGGTGGATGTGAACAGAAAAGTACTTTCTGAGCTTGCTATAAGCCAGCCAAGTGCTTTTGGTGAAATAGTAAACAAAGCCAAAGCTGCGCTGTGACTGTTAATTATGAGAAACTCAGAAGGCGTTTTTATTTACGTCTTGACGCTGTGTTTTCTGTTGAGGAGCTTAACAAGCTTCGGTTTGAGTACTTGTCTAGCAAGAGTGGCCTGGTTAGAGGTGCTTTGGCTGCCCTCATCCAGCAGGGTGTGGAAGCGGAACAACTCAGCATGTGGACTGGTCTACTGAAGGAGTGCAATCTGGCTCTAGCACGCAGGTTGGAGTTTATACGTGAAAGGGAGTCAAATGAAAAACTTACTGCTGAGGCAGTAGATGTGTCCTATCCTGCCAGGCCTTTTAAAGTGGGGTTGAAGCATCCTCTTGTCAGAGTTATCGAGGATACTAGAAAAATTCTCACCTCACTCGGATTGGAACATGTAGACGGTCCGGAAGTAGAAGATGAGTATCACGTATTTGATGCTTTAAATACGCCTGCACATCACCCGTCACGACAAATGCAGGATAGCTTCTACCTTTCTGAGGTAGGTAAGCTTTTACGTACGCATACGTCTTCTGTACAGATTCGAGCAATGGAGGAGCGCGAGCCGCCCTTTTATATTTTTTCGCTGGGCAAAGTCTATCGGAATGATTGGGATGCTACACATACCCCTATGTTCCATCAGGTGGAAGTTCTATGTGTCGACGTGGATATAAATATGTCACATATGCGATATTGTGTTGGTTTCTTTCTGGAAAATCTCTTTGGATGCGCCAAAATGAGAATGAGACCGAGTTACTTTCCTTTTACCGAGCCCTCCGCTGAGATCGATATAAGGCGCCAAGATGGAAAATGGCTAGAAGTGATGGGGTGTGGTATGGTACATCCAAATGTTTTGCAGAACGTTGGTATATCGCCTGATAAGTATAGAGGTTTTGCTTTTGGTGCTGGGTTGGAAAGGCTGGCGGTACTGCGTTATGATATTCATGACTTGCGAAGCCTTTATTCAAACGATTTGAGGTGGAAGGTAAGCTGATCGTGGTGTTTTTACTGTAAGGTGATTTTGCTTGAACGTGAGGGTTTCCATAGGTGCTGATCATGCGGGGTTTGCACTCAAAGCAGTTTTGATAGACTTCTTTAGGGCACGGGGATGCTTGCCCGTGGATAGGGGTGCGTATTGCTTAGATGTTTCTGATTATCCTGATTTTGCTAAATCTGTTTCCTTAGACGTATCGGATGGGAGGGTGGATTTTGGCATCTTAATATGTGGTTCTGGTATCGGGATGAGTATAACCGCCAACAGGTATAAAAAGGTCCGGGCTGCTCTGTGTTATGATGTGCGAGCAGCAAAGATGGCTAGGGAACATAATGATGCAAATGTCTTATGTCTTGCAGGAAGAGATCTGACTGTATCAAGGTGTCTTGAAATAGTTGAGGCATTTGTAAGTAGTAAGTTTAGTTGTGAGGAGCGTCACAAGAAAAGGATAGAAAAAATTGATGAGGGGGGGGGGAATAGTGTTTTTTAAATCTAGGATTTCTGCGGTTGATCCGGCTGTTGCTAGGATTATTGATGGTGAAGTTAGTAGACAGCGTAAACATCTGCAGTTGATTGCTTCCGAGAACTTTGCTAGTGCTGCAGTCCTGGAGGCGCAGGGGTCCGTGTTTACAAATAAATATGCGGAGGGTTATCCAGGCAAGCGCTACTATTGCGGATGTGAATATGCAGATCAGATCGAGCGTCTTGCAATAGAAAGGGTCTGTAAGTTATTTGGGTGTTCTTATGCTAATGTTCAGCCGCACTCTGGTTCCCAGGCAAATCAGGCCGTATTTTTAGCGCTCCTAAACCCTGGTGATACGGTTCTTGGTTTTTCTCTCGCGTCAGGGGGACATCTTACTCATGGTGCAAGTGTCAACCTTTCCGGAAAATGGTTTAATGCGGTTCACTACAACGTCAGAAGAGATAATTTCGAGATAGACATGGATGAGGTCCGTGATTTGGCAAAGAAGCATTCCCCAAGAATGATCATTGCGGGCGCGTCAGCATACTCGAAGTATATAGATTTTAAGAGCTTTCGTGAAATAGCAGACGAGGTTGGTGCTTATTTATTAGGTGATGTGGCACACTACGCTGGTTTGATAGCTGCAGGCGAGTATCCGTCTCCCTTCCCTTATGTAGACGTTATGACCTCTACAACACATAAAACTTTGCGTGGTCCGCGTGGTGCAATCGTTCTTACAAATAGTGAAGAACTCATAAGGAAAATAAATTCTGCTATATTTCCAGGATTGCAGGGTGGTCCTCAGATGCATGCAATAGCTGCTAGGGCTGTTGCTTTTGGTGAAGCTCTTACTACGGAGTTCAAAGAGTACATCAGGTCTGTCATAAGGAATGCAAAAACTCTTGCAAACGTTTTAAGAGAGAGAGGTTTTGATGTCCTCTCTGGCGGTACTGATACCCACATCGTTATGATTGACTTGAGGAAGCTTAATCTGAAAGGTAATGTGAGCGCCTTAAAACTTGAGAGTGCTGGGATAATCTGCAACAAGAATGCTATTCCATTTGATGAGGAGAAGCCATTTGTGACGTCTGGCTTACGATTCGGTAGTCCCGCTGAAACCACCCGTGGAATGCGCGAATTGGAATTCGCGCACATCGGAGGGCTAATTGCTGACTTACTTGAGGAAAAAATCAGCACAGATAATGCAGCTGAAATGGTCTTGGACCTCACAAGCAAGTTCAACTTTTACAACGTGTAAGGGTGCCAACGTCACGCGCTGCGATGCTTAATGAATTCTGCAAACGCCAAGATGCCTTTGCAAAATAGAGGACAGAGGGAACTGATATCTATGTCTCCTTTGGTTTTGGTGTTTATATCACAAAGCATATCTGGGTGTGACTTATCCTGTGGAGCTGCCGTTTTAAGTGCTGGATCTGCAGATGGACCTTCACTTATATCAGTTGAAGGGACTATATCAATTAAGTAATCTCCGGAGTTAGTGAAATCAGTGAATTCAGACATGAAAAAAGTGTATATCAAACTAGATTAATCGTATAAGGTGAGTATTAAGAAGATATAAACAACTTAAAATTGAATAATTTTATACGTCCACTCACGAGCTGTAGAATTTGACAAATATTTTGCTTGCGTATGCAATTGAGTAAGGCCTTTTATATCCTTTCGCCAAATAGGCAAATTACCACTGCTGAATATGCTGATCTAGCAAGACTCTTTCGAAATTTTTCCACGTATGTGTATGCATTTCAGTTGCGCATCAAGGATAGGAATTTGTTAGAAAGGGAGATACCACGTCTTAGTGATCTTTGTCATGAGTATAAAATCCCCCTTATAGTCAATGATTTCATTGATTTGGCATTAAGGTTTGAGGCAGACGGTGTTCATGTAGGTGTAGCAGACAATACTCTAGAGCAGTGTCGGCATCTCTTACCAAGCGGAAAAATCGTAGGTGTAAGTTGTTATAATGATATTGATCGGGCAAAAAAGAATCTCTTCGCTGATTATGTGTCTTTTGGGTGTTTCTTCGAAAGTCAGACGAAACCCAATCCTGCAGCTAAAGCGAGTTTAGCAACACTAAATAATTGGAAAAATATAGCTCCTAGAGTTCCTTGTGTATGTATTGGCGGGATAAATGAGAAGAACTTTGTGCAACTTCTGAGAAATGGTGCCGATATCGTTGCTTTCTCGAGTTATTTATGGAGAGGAGAATCCCCATATGGTAAATTCGCAGCACTTATAGAAACAAGTAGACATTATGAAACTTATAGAAACAAGTAGACATTATGAAAAGTTGCTGTATGAGTGATGACTTTAAATTTGATTAGGATCTACTCTGAAAACAGCAAAAGTGTCGGCTTTTGTACATAGATTTGCGTAAGAATGCTTTTATTTCTATCTTACTCATGTTTTCCTATTTGGTTGCTTTCATGAGACTGTTATACAAACTTTCCTGTTATTAAGGTACAATCGAGGAGAACTTTAAACAAAGGATGCAGGAAAAAAAGTCTACTATACTTGTGATAGGAGCTGGTCCAATAGTAATAGGGCAGGCGTGTGAATTCGATTACTCTGGTACGCAGGCATGTAGAATCCTGAGGAAATGCGGGTACAAAGTGGTCCTAATAAATCCCAATCCAGCGACTATAATGACGGATCCTGATACAGCCGACGTTGTCTATATAGAGCCAATCAACATTGGGATAATAGAGAGAATAATTGCCATAGAAAGACCTGATAAACTATTGCCGACTGTTGGAGGTCAGACAGCGCTAAATATAGCAATTGAGTTATTCGATAGAGGGATACTTTCCAGGTACGGTGTTGAACTAATAGGGGCCTCAAAACGTGTAATTGAAAATGCAGAGAAAAGAAGCGTTTTCAATCGACTCATGGGCGAGATTGGCTTACAGGTCCCGAAAAACACTATGGTTACCCATGTAAATGAAATAGAAAAGGCTTTTGAATTTATCGGTGTCCCAGCAATAATAAGGCCATCTTTTACCCTTGGTGGACTGGGTGGAGGTGTTGCAACTACAAAGTTTGACTTTTTCACGATTATCAATAATGGGCTTAAATTTTCACCAGTCAGTGAGGTACAAGTCGATGAGTCAGTCTTAGGGTGGCAAGAGTTTGAGCTCGAGGTTGTTCGTGATTCTGTTGGGAATTCAATTATTGTTTGTTCCATAGAAAACACCGACCCAATGGGTGTTCATACTGGTGATAGTGTAACAGTCTCGCCTATTCTTACACTCAGAGACGAAGAATATCAGGAGATGAGGGATGCAGCCTTTAAGGTTTTGGATTGCATAGGTGTTACCACCGGTGGTGCAAACGTGCAGTTTGCTTTGAATCCGGAAAATGGTGAACTGCGTGTAATCGAAATGAATCCAAGGGTTTCCAGATCATCGGCTCTTGCCTCGAAAGCAACTGGGTATCCAATCGCAAAGGTTGCAGCACAACTGGCTGCCGGGCTTACTCTGCCAGAAATTTATAATGATGCAGTTCCAACAATTCCTGCATCTTTTGAGCCAGCAATGGACTATGTGGTTGTAAAAATACCTCGCTTCAATTTTGAGAAGTTTTTCCATGCTGAGGAAAGGCTCTCTAGTTCCATGAAATCTGTAGGGACCACAATGGCAATTGGGAGATGCTTTCAGGAAGCGTTGCAAAAAGCTTTCAGTTCTTTGGAACAGGGTCTTGATGGTCTCAATACTGTACTTGATCTGAATGTTTCCCGTAAGGTTATTGAGAGAAAGCTACGCTCTCTCATTCCGAATAAAATTCTTGTTATTGCAGATGCCATTAGAGCTGGTTTTCAGATCAAGGAGATTGTGTATTTGAGCAAATACAATGAGTGGTTTCTTTTGCAAATTGATGAGTTGGTAAATTTAGAAAATGAAATTAAAAGTGGTAACTTTTCCCCGAATAGGCTTCTGATTTGGAAGAAAAAGGGTTTCTCAGATTCTAGGATAGCATCTCTGAAAGGTTGCGATGAAGCCTTTGTAAGGAGTACCCGTAAGAAGATGGCTATAAGGCCTGTATTTAAACGGGTAGACACGTGTGCTGCAGAATTTGAAAGCGATATAAAATATCTCTATTCCACTTATGAAGGTGATACTGTTACTCAGCCAGAATGCGAAGCCTATCCCTCTGATAGGAAGAAAGTAATTGTCCTAGGTAGTGGACCAAACAGAATTGGACAGGGAATAGAGTTCGATTATACGTGTGTGCATGCGATTTCTGCGATAAAGGAACTCGGCTATGAAGCAATCATGGTAAATTGCAACCCAGAAACGGTTTCAACTGATTACGATATCTCGGATAAACTCTACTTCAGTCCTATGAATGTTGAGTCAGTTCTAGACATTGTAGAGAAGGAGTCTGAGAGAGGAGAGCTACTTGGTGTGGTCCTGCAGTGTGGTGGACAGACACCTCTCAAGCTTGCAAGAGCGATGCATGAAAATAACGTCAGGATAATTGGTACAGGTTTTGCATCGATCAATACTGCCGAGGATAGAAAAAGTTTCAATAGCCTAGTGGCAGAATTAGAAATGCTTCAGCCAGAAAATGCGATCGTTTTAGCACGAGAAGAAATAGCTAAAAATGTTAAAAAAATTGGTTTTCCATTAATAGTCCGGCCTTCCTATGTACTTGGTGGTGAGTCAATGCAGATTATCTATGACGACGCGATGCTTGAAGATTATTTGGAAAGGCATACGCAGCTCTTCAGCGGTTCTTCGTTATTGTTAGATAAGTTTCTGGTAAATGCTCTGGAGCTCGATGTTGACGCAATTTCTGATGGCGAAGATGTGTACATTGCCGGTATAATGGAGCACATAGAGGAAGCAGGTGTGCACTCTGGTGATTCTGCCTTTGTTTTTCCTCCTCAAAAGTTGTCCGAAGAAATACTTGAGAGAATTAAGAGTTGCACTAAAAAGGTAGCGATTGCTCTCAATGTAGTAGGATTTTTGAATATCCAGTTTGCAATAGATGGAAGGGATGTATACGTGTTAGAAGTAAATCCACGTTCAAGTCGGACTATACCATTTGTTGCTAAAGCCCTTGGAATCCCGGTTGCAAGAATTGCGACCAAAGTCATGCTCGGCATGAAGCTAAGAGATTTCCAGCTGAAGGGCTACGAAGACTACGTGAAACATGTTTTTGTAAAACAGCCTGTTTTTTCGTTTGAGAAATTTCCAGAATCTGACGTTCTCCTAGGACCAGAAATGAAGTCAACAGGGGAAGTAATGGGTGTTGGTGATGATTTTGATACCGCCTTTGCAAAGGTTTGTATGGCCAGCATGAGGAAACTTCCGACTTCAGGGAAGGTGTTTTTCTCCATTAGAGATGAAGACAAGCTCAAGTCTGTTGAGGTTGCAAAGATATTATCCGAATTGCAATTTACAATTCTTGCAACAAAGGGGAGTGCAGCCTTTCTCGAGAAGCATAATATCGACGCGGTAACTGTGAACAAGGTAAAGGAAGGTTCTCCGCACGTTGTCGATATGATAATGAATAGTGAAATTAGTTTAGTGATAAATACATCTTCTCATGTGCTAGAGTCTGTGAGAGACAGTATGAGTATTAGGTCTAGTTCTATTATTAACCAGATACCATGTTGTACAAATATTCACTCTGCTCTGGCTCTAGTGAGGGGTATAAAAAAAATTGTTAAGTGTAAGCTGCCGGTTTACCAGCTTTCCTATGTGTAAAGCTGATACTTTAAAATACATTTTGATACACTTTGCTAGGTCGTCGTTTTTTGGTTCGGGGTTGATTGAGTTACTTTACTCCTTGGTTGTCTAGTTTTTTGGTAACATTTATTTGGGTATTATTCTCATCTGTGAGGTTTGTTTCTGTATATAGCTTGTGCTACAATTTGCGGCGCCTGGCTGTTTTGAGGAATGTGGGCTTGTAGCTCAGCTGGTTAGAGTACACGCCTGATAAGCGTGAGGTCGGAAGTTCAAGTCTTCTCAAGCCCACCGTTTTATATGTTAGATCTCGAAAAATTTATTCCCGTTGTTGTATCAGCTCTTCAGGGTGCTGATGGAGGAGAGCTGTTTGTCGAGTATTCTCTTTCAGAGATTCTGAAGTTCGAGGATGGCGTACTTGCTGAGAGTAATTATGCCGATTCTTCTGGATTTGGTCTCCGTGCGTTTTATGGTGATAAGGTGCTCTATACGCACTCCTCACACTTGAGCGACGCTAGTATCTTTGAAGCTAGTGATTTTATTCGGAAAAACCGTCTGGCAGATGGCTCAGCTATGACTGCAGAGGCTGCGCATGAGACCGCTTGTGGAGATCCTCTTTATAAATTTGAAATCCAAGATGATTCCTTCTCGTTTGAGAGGAAGGTTGCTTTTCTGCGTCAGGTTTACGACTATGCTTTATCAAAGAGCGTAAACATAGCTAGTGCTTCTGTTACTCTTATGCGGTTTGTCCGAAGAATTGGAATCATTAAAAATACCGGAGGAACCGTAACTGACGAACAGCCAATGGTGCGCTTAGGGTTTTCAGTCGTGTTAAAGAATGAGAAAGGTGGAGCTCAAGGGGGCACTTCAGGCAAAGGGGGGAGATTCGCGCTTTCTGAGTTAATGAAAGACTGGTACGTGGTTGTTGATCGTGCATTTCACAAAGCTGAGGTTGCTTTGCGGGCTGTGCCTTGCCCCTCTGGTGAGATGACAGTGGTTTTAGGGAGTGGATGGCCAGGTGTCTTGTTACACGAAGCTATAGGTCATGGGCTAGAAGCTGATTTTAATCGTAAAGGGGTTTCCGCTTTTTCCGGTCTGATTGGTAAGAAGGTTGCTTCTGATGTTGTCAGTGTTGTCGATAACGGTAGGATCAATGAAGCTAGGGGTTCCATTAATGTTGATGATGAAGGTACACGATCTTCATATAATGTTCTGATAAAGGACGGGATCCTCCAGGGTTACATGTTTGACCTCATGAACGCTAGGTTGATGGGTGAACAGTCTACTGGTAATGGGCGTCGCGAGAGCTATATGAACATTCCGCTGCCACGCATGACAAATACGTATATGTTGCCTGGTGATAAAACTCCGGATGAAATAATAAAGAGTATTAAAAGCGGTATTTACGCTGTCGATTTCTCGGGGGGTCAGGTTGATATAACATCTGGAAAATTTGTATTTTCAGCATCTGAAGCATACTTAATAGAGGATGGTGAGGTTACAGTACCAGTAAAAGAGGTTACACTTATCGGGGATGGTCCAACTATATTGAAAAGGATTTCAGCTGTTGGAAATGATCTCAAGCTCGACGACGGGGTAGGTACTTGTGGTAAAGATGGGCAGTCTGTGCCTGTGTGTGTTGGTCAGCCGACCATTTGTGTGGATAAAATTACTGTTGGTGGGACTGCTTAAATTTCCTGTTTATCCTATCTTCTAAGCTTTTCTTACTATATTCCCTCATGTTACAATCCGGGGTCTTCGGTGTTTTTGGAGAGCTGTATGGACGCTGCAGTTATAGGGTTACAGTGGGGTGATGAAGGTAAAGGTAAAATCGTAGATCATCTTGCTGGCGACTTCGACAGTGTTGTCCGTTTTAACGGTGGAAATAATGCTGGGCATACAGTAATTGTAGGCGAGAGAACCTATAAGCTTAGGGTCCTACCATCAGGCATTTTGAGGGAGGATGTTGTTTCCGTCATTGGTAATGGAGTTGTTCTTGACCCACAAGGTCTACTAGATGAAATTCATCTGCTAAAGAAAGAAGGCGTCCAAATACACCCAGGTAAGCTGTTGATTGCCGATAACTGTCATCTTGTTCTTCCTATACATAGGGAGTTGGATGTTCTATTCGAGCAAAAACAGAAACTAGGGACCACTAAATGTGGTATTGGTCCATGTTACCAGGATAAAGTTGCTAGGCGAGGTATACGCTTGTGTGATTTACGATCTGAAGAGCAATTAAGAAAGACTTTGGCAGGGCTTTCATACTATCATAACATCGTACGGAAAGGGGCTGGGCTGCAGGAAGTTTGTCAGGAAATCCTGTTTGCATCGCTCTTTGCAATGAGGGACGAGCTTCTTTGTTATGCAGTTCCTCCATGTGAACTGCAGGGCATTTTGTCCGGTAAAAGTAAGCTTTACGAAGGTGCTCAGGGAATGCTACTCGACATAGATCATGGTACGTATCCATTTGTAACGTCAGGTTCTTCGGGTTTGGGTCAGGTTATGAACGGTGCTGCACTTGGCTGTGTGAATAGGGTGATAGGGGTCATGAAGGGTTATGTTACCCGCGTTGGAGAGGGTATTCTTCCGACTGAACAGGATAATGCATTTGGTAGCGAGTTACAGAAACTGGGAAAGGAAGTTGGTACGGTAAGTGGAAGGATCAGAAGATGTGGTTGGTGTGACCTTCCCTTAGTTAGGTATGTCAATGCTGTTGCGGGGGTAACGGAAATTGTTATAACGAAACTTGATGTTTTAGACTCTTTTAATGAAATCTTTTTATGTTGTGCTTACAAAGGTAAAAAAGGTAAGTTGATTGAAATTTGTAGTCCTAGTAAACTGTGCTATAGCAAGTATGAAGCGCAGTACATAGTAATGAAAGGGTGGAGATCGTCAACTGTTGGTGTTACTTCTTTTTGTGATCTCCCCGATGGAGCAAAAAGTTTTGTGGAGACAATTGAAAAATGTCTTGATCTTCCAGTTACTATGATTTCTAATGGGCCTGAGAGGACCCAAGTTCTTCATAGGTAATAATGAAAGTCAGTGTCGTTGTTTTGTCCACAGCGAGAAGATAAATAGTGGTTTCTTTGTGAGTGTCCTAGAGTAGAGATCGCGGTCTTATGTTTAGTCTTTCAAGTATAAGAAGGATTGTTGGTGCTGTTATACCGTCTAGAATGATAACTACTTTTTTCTGGATTGGGTATCTTCCTGAATGGCAAAGCCATTGGGTGGCTTTTTTTTCGATTCCGTTAGCTTTGTTGGTTCTGTACTTTACCATTGGGTTTTCCGTGCCTACAGTGCTTGCGGCTCAGGTTTTGCTTATCTTCTCTCTGGTGCTGTTGTTTCTTGGGTTGATCGGTATATATTTCTTCCAGAAGACTGTGTTCTCTGAGAGTAGATATGAAATAACGATACACGTTGCCTTCGGACAGTGCCTTATGCTTGCACTTTCTGTTCCTGCAATTATCAAGACTTTGACTCAGATTTTTCTGTTTAACTCCTTCATATGTGCTCATTTCTTGAACTGTGCAGACTGGTTTTTGAGATGTTCAACTTACTTTATAACGGCGCTGGTTCCATATTTTGTTTTCAGGTTGATAGATATAACGAAGCCTTGGCCGTCGTATTGGATCGAAAGAGATTACAATAATGCTTTCAGTAACATGCTTGAGGGCTTTTTTAATGCCATATACGCTTCCGCCTTGTTTTATGCACTCAATTTCATACTATTCAATCTCTTGCTCATTGATGTTGTTGAATTCTATAAGCAAGTTTTTTCTGGAGTCTTCATCAACAGGGGGATTCCTTGGGTATACTTGTAATAGATAGACAAAAAAGAATGTTGCACCTCCGTAGCATGTGGTTTCCGGGTGCTTCCCACACAACTTATTTAGGAGGTGGACGAGTATATTGCTCTGATATTTACTACTTACGAAGGCTTGTATTCCTCAAGTAGCCTTTGTATAGTCTCTTTAGGTTTGTTGCCTAGTATTCTTGCTAGTTCGTTGTCTGGCGATACACTCCCTGCGAAAACTGCCACGGTCGGGACTGCCCTTACTTTCCACGTCTGACTTGGGCTCTCGCCCTTGCTGCTGGTGACATTCATCTTGTAGAATTTCACTTCCTGATTCTCTTGTGCGAGTTCTTCGTACGTGGATGCGAAATTGTTACATGCTTTACATGTTGGAAGATAAAACTCCACTATGCTAAGTTGATCATCTTCGAGCGCTATCCGGTCTGTTGGCTTTAATTCTGTAATCAGGTCCATAACATTTCTCTCGTAAAGTCGTTATCAATTATTTAACAAAATAAATAACTTTATATTAACATACTTGAGGATATGTCAGAAGCGCCATTTCTCAGGATTGTAGTAGTATCATAGCGATCCCTATTCTTAATGGATTACTTATCCAATTTTATGGATTTTTCGCGCAACCTAACAAGCTCATAAAAGCTGAGTTGAGCTCCCGTTTGATATCTTGCTCAAAAGAGCTCGTGCCATATGAATTAAATTGAGTTACAGTGTATAACGTATTTGTTAGTACACAGTTTATGTTATGTATACGAGCCAATTCGTGTAATGATTCCAAGGTTGATTTTCCTTCAACTAACGCGTTTTCACTGTAGCCATCGACAAGTCTGTAACCATATCTAAAATTGCGTGATTTATTTGAAAAGCATGTGAGAACGAGATCACCTATCCCACAAAATTCCATTATAGTATCTGGATTTCCATTCTTTATTGTTATGAAAGAGCGAGCTTCCTCCAATGCTAAGCTCATAAGCGCTGACAGAGTATTCGAACCTGCATCCATACGAACCAGTAGGCCACAAATTATTGCTATAACGTTCTTGAAAGCCCCGAGTATCTGTGTGCCGTTAATATCAGTGATATATTTTGTAAAAAATGTTTCCGTCGAGAGCGCATTCGCTATCTTGTCATAACTGGTTTTGTTACGCCCAGCTAAGTTACTAAAAGAAGGTTTCTTGCTAAGTACTTCATGTGCAAAATTTGGTCCAGAAAGGACGAAGATATCATTTTTAGGAAGTTCTTCATGAACGACTTCACTCATCAAAAGCAAAGATTCTCTCTCTATTCCCTTATTACACAGTATGATTTGGACACTCTCTTTGATATTTTCTTTGACTTTTTGGAGGAGTTCTCGCATGCTCTGAGATGGAACGGCTACGAAGATCAACTCCGCATTTTTTAAGACGTCCATCCTGCTCGTAGCGGAAATGTTTTTGTTGAGCGGGAAAGTAGGTAGGTATTTAGTGTTAATATGTCTCTTGTTTATACTATCGATAACCGTTGTATTCCTGCAAAAAATTGTCACGCGTTGGGTGTTGAACGCGAGAAGGTTTGCGATTGCAGTTCCCCATGCTCCCCCACCAATAACGACTGAGTCCATGAGCACCATACTTGATTGTCGATAGAATGGTACATCAAAGCTGTCTATCTGTCATCACAGAAGCCCGTTAACCACAAAGCTGAAATGATCATGTGGTGTTACGATGAAGTGGTCTACAAGCTGTACATCCACTTTCTGACAGATCTTCTTCAACTTTCCGGTTATGAGTAAGTCCTCTTGTGAGGGTAGGGGGTTGCCGCTAGGGTGATTATGCGCAATAACCATCGCGCTTGCGCCACAGGTCAAGCATTTCTTAATGATTTCTCTCATACAGAGCGGCGTGTGATCAGCGGCCCCAAGTTCCTGAACATACTCTCTGATCAGGGTGTATTTCTTGTTAAGAAAAAGGACACGTATTGTCTCGACAGGTTTATTTCCAATACTTAAACGCAAGTAGTCTACAACTGATTTCCACGATTTTAAGGTAGTTCTGGATGTCAGATCCTTTCTTAGAATTGCTTTCATACTCTCGCGCACGGTTCTGATGAGTGCAACAACGGCATCACTTACACCGTTTACGCTCCTCAAGTCGTCAGGATCAGCAGCAAAAAGTTTCTTAAAATCTCCGAACTCTTTCAGTAAAGACTTAGCCAAAGGCTTAATATCAATCCTGGGATGGGTGCCAAAGAGCAAGTACTCTAGCAATTCCAACTCTGAAATAGTCCCAGCTGTGTCTTGTATTATCCGCTGCCGAAGCCTGAGTCTATGCCCCTTATGTAACGACCCAGGTTCAATTTGTACATCTTCTTGTCTTAATTTTTTCATAGTCAGCCCGGCACCTTACCTGTCGCGAACCGCTAGAACGAGATAAACAGAAAAATCAAATTCTGCCGAAATATGGTGTTTCGCAGCGGTCGCACCTTATATCACTCATCTTTTTCCTCTCCATAAGCTTGAGACATAGTCTTTACCAATGAGAGAACTTTACTTCTTACTGAATCTTGCGTAATGGACTTGAATGCACGTACTAAAACCAGAAGCTCCTTGTTATATTCATTCTCATGTTCAAACTCTATACTGTTTTCTGAATCGTGCAATGTGTCCCCTTCTTGCTCCTTATTTAGCGAAGCAAAAAAATAGGAGGGCGAAACTTTACAAAACTTACATATGTCAAGCAGCCTGCTTACGCAAAGGCGGTTTGCACCGCATTCGTACTTTTGAAGCTGCTGGAAGGTCACACCAATTTCCTTGGCTATGGCAGCTTGGCTATAACCTTTAAGGGTCCTAAGCCTACGAATCTGCTTTCCAATCATCACGTCAGTTTCCGCACGTTTCTTAAAATTCTCAGAGATTTTAGGCATATAAAAACACTGTACCGTGAATAAACGTAAAGTATTATGCTAACTCCTAACCGGTAGATAAACAACAACAATCATATTAGCATTATTAACAATACCAATATGATAAATCCTATTTTCTCTACAAAAAGCCACGGAAAGCAAATCGCTTCCAGCAGGAAACACCACGCATGGGATTATACCAATAGAACCATCGATTAGTCAAGATAACCTGCCCAAATATGGGATATTTCCTAATAAAATTAGGAAAACCTAAAGAAAGGGTCTATAAATAGATACTACATGACTTTCATATGCATCCGTTCAACAAGTTTTACGCGGACGAAAGACGCTATGATATTTTCATGCCACCGCTCTGAGAGCCTTTGGAAAGCCTGGAATGCCTCATGTTTAAATTCGATAAGTGGGTTTTTTTGGGCAACGGCCTTTAGGTTTATACTTAATCTAAGATTCTCTAGAAATTGCAAATGCTCTTTCCATAGTTGATCCAGTATCGCTATCATTATGCGTTTTTTTATTTCCAAAAGAAATTCCACATGTGCGCGCTCTTTTTCTGCAATGATGCTTTTTGTTTTTGAGTCTATAAAGCCATCAATATCTTCGGTTTTGTGTAACTCCTTGAAGTCCTCGTTGTATATCGATTGCATACTGTGGATCAGAGTTGAGATATCATAAAAATTCTTAGATCGCGCATTCTCAAGAGTTTTGGCATTCACCTCTGTCACTATTGGTAAGAGATCTATATCACCACTCTCCATGATGTTGTTCCGCTGGCTGAAGATGACCTTCCTCTGTTCATTTATCACATCATCGAACTTAATAAGGTTTTTTCTGATCTCATAATTTCGGCTCTCTACTTTCTTTTGAGCCTTTTCCAAAGATCGGGTTATGTAAGAATGTTTTATGGCACCGTTATTGGAAAGCTGTTTTTTTAGCATGTTGCGTATCCCTGATGTACCGAATACACGTAATAGATCATCATCGAGTGAGAGAAAAAATTTTGATTCACCTGGATCACCTTGTCTACCCGATCTTCCTCTGAGTTGATTATCAATACGACGGCTTTCATGTCTTTCGGTACCGATAACGTAGAGTCCTCCAGCTTTTCGAACTATCTCTTCGTTCTTTGCGTGCTCTTTTTCGGCTTCATCGTTTGCTGAAATGTTAAAATTGATGTTGCCGCCTAACTGGATATCTGTTCCTCTTCCGGCCATATTTGTGGCTATAGTTATAGCTCCGGGCTTGCCAGCTTGTGCAATAATTTCCGCTTCAAAAGCGTGCTGTTTCGCATTCAGTACGGAGTGCTTTAGCTTTGCCTTTTTTAGTTCACGTGAAAGTTCTTCGGAATTTTCTATACTCGTTGTTCCAATCAGGATGGGTTGTAGTTTCTCATGACATTCTTTTGCAAGTGCTAGGATAGCTTCGTATTTCTCCTTTTTTGAAGCGTATATTTCATCATCGTGATCGACTCTGCGTACTGGCAGATGTGATGGTATTTGTACAACTTCTAGTCCATATATTGTCGAGAATTCTTCTCTTTCTGTTGCAGCTGTTCCTGTCATGCCCGAAAGCTTGCCATACATCCTGAAGTAGTTTTGGAATGTGATAGATGCAAGGGTTTGATTCTCATTTTGGATCTTGAGATTTTCTTTGGCTTCAAGTGCCTGATGTAGCCCTTCTGAGTACCGTCTCCCGTGCATCATACGGCCTGTGAACTCATCTATTAAAACTATTTGACCGTCTTGAACTATGTAGTCCTTGTTCTTTTGGAAGAGATTAATTGCCTTCAAAGATTGATTCAAACAATGTACAAGTTGAAGATTTTGTGGTTCGTAGAGAGATGAACCACTCTCTATAAATTTTTCGGCCATTAGCAGCTTTTCTATAGCTTCTTGTCCTTCCTCTGTAAGAGAAACGGTTCTTGTTTTTTCATCAACTATATACAAGGTACTGTCGAGTTTTTCTGCAAGCTTGTTCATGCTTGCATACAGGTATGAGGCATTATCTGTCACACCGGAGATTATGAGTGGTGTACGTGCTTCATCGATCAATATTGAGTCAACCTCATCCACGATCGCATAATGAAGGTCCCGCTGAACCATTTCTCCTTTGGAAAACTTCATATTATCCCGAAGATAATCGAAGCCTAGCTCGTTGTTTGTGGCGTAAGTGATATCTGCTTTGTATGCGTGTGCTCTTTCCGGATCGCGCATATCAGAGGTAATACAAGAAACTTGTAGCCCTAGATGTCTGTATATCTGTTTCATCCACTCTGTATCTCTTCGAGCTAGGTAGTCGTTTACTGTGACCACATGTACACCTTTTTCAGATAGAGCATTCAAATAAGCTGCCAAAGTTGCTACAAGCGTTTTACCTTCACCTGTGTGCATTTCACTTATCATTCCCCAGTGCAGTACTATTCCTCCCATGATTTGCACGTCGAAATGCCGCATACCTAGCGTCCTGAGTGAAGCTTCTCTGACGCACGCATATGCTTCAGGTAGTATTTCATCTAGTGAAGCACTTTGCTTGAACAATCTTTCTTTGAATTCACTAGTTTTATTTCTAAGCTCATCACTTGAGAGGTCACGAATCCTAGTCTCAAGACTATTGACTTGCTCCAAACCGTCTTTCAGCTTTCTCTTGATCTTTCGATTGCGAGAGTCAAAAATCTTGTGCACTAAATCTAGCATCTTGCCTGAAGAATGTTACCACATACAGGTCAATATTCTATGCTCTTGTTTAGAGATTAGCAAATATGTGACCAAGCAGTACGTCTTTTGCTTTTGTTTCTAAAGTGATGAAAGTTCACATCTGAATTTGCTTCAGTGTTGTCTTAATATTACAGGAAAGTGATATTTGTAGGGGAATGTTCTGCAGAAAGGTTGTATATCTGGAAAATATTCTAAGAAGATGCTACAATCGGGATGGCGTTTGTAAACGGTACTTTGGAAAGTCAAAGTTTTTGCGTTGGGCATGGGCTTTAAATTTTCGGGTTTATGTTAAGCGAGGCATTGATCTTGGTTAACATATAGTTAATCAAAAATTTACGAACTATGATGTATAAGTAAGCGCACTTAGTGGTCTTTTGTGTTTTATGGTGTGAGTAGTTCCCGATCCCAGGGGTATTTTTCTTGTGCCCCATTTGATTTGATTTTTTTGCTGTAGGGTGGAGTTGAGATGCGTATATTAGTAGTCGATGACGAACAGAAGGTAACAGATTACGTAAAGAGTATCATTACCTCTGTTGGGTATGTTTGTGACACAGCTTCTTGTTGCCGTGATGCTTCAGCACTGATTAATTCCAGCAAGGGCGATTATCAGTATGATCTTATTATTCTGGATAGGGTTCTCCCAGACGGGGATGGCTTAGATATGATCTTAAACTTGCGTTGCAAGAACATAAAAACTCCTGTGATCTTTTTTTCTGCTCTCTCGTCTTATGAGAACAGGATTAAGGCTTTCGATTTTGGTGCAGATGATTTCATCGCAAAGAGTGAGCTACATAAGGGTGAGTTTCTTGCTCGCATAAGGGCTGTTCTCAGAAGGTGCTTCAGTCACCACTTTTCGAAATTTAAACTTGGTAACATGTTGGTGGACTTTCATATGCAGGTCTGTAAGATGCGTGGTAAGGTTGTGCAACTGACAAACAAGGAATACTCAATGCTAGAGTTGATGTGTCTTCATGGTAGAGGGGCTATCATATCTAAGGACAAGTTTATAAGCCATCTTTATTCTAATAATGAGCCGACAGAGCAAAAGATTATCGATGTTTTTGCTTGTAAACTACGCAGCAAGCTGGCTGCCTATAACGACGGTGTGAGTTACATAGAGACGGTTTGGGGAAGGGGATACACGTTAAATGAGAATGTTCCTCCGATAAGAAGCAGCGTAAAAAAATCTAAAGCTATTTCCGATGGTGATGACGCTGCTGTGAGGACTGAGGCTGGGCATGAGCTCCAGAAGAGTACCACCTAAGCGAGAGGATCGTAGCACTAATGCTGTCGACTAGGAGTAGATTTTCTCCTTTTCTCGTGCCACAGGTAGATGTCGCGTCCATCTTGGTTGAGTGCTCTTAGGGTCTTTCAGGTACAGTCTCTGTTTGTTTTCTGATCCAGATTCGCAGTCTGTCTTGTAGGTCCTTATCTTGTAGGGCGAGTATCCTACAGGCGAGGAGTGCTGCGTTTTCTGCGCCGGCCTTTCCTATAGAAAGAGTGCCGACTGGCGTGCCTGCAGGCATCTGGCATATTGAAAGTAAGCTATCCAAACCGTTGAGCGTCTTACTTTCTACTGGTACTCCTAGGACCGGAATATCGCTTATGGCTGCAATCATTCCTGGTAAATGAGCTGCTCCTCCAGCACCTGCTATTATTGTCCTAATTCCTTTGTCTGCTGCGTTTTTTGAAAACTCATATAACCTTGCTGGAGTTCTGTGCGCTGATATCACATAAGTCTCAAAGTGTACTACCAGCTGTTCTAGTATTTTCTCCGCATGCTGCATAGTAGGATAATCAGACGTACTGCCCATTACTATCGCTACTTTTTCAGAACCCATTCTCACCACCGTAACAAATATAAAATTCTAATTCATCCATAAAAGTACTCAATATGCACGTATGTTTGGTCACAGATAATTATCAAGAATGAAATTGAATGATCACTCTTAGCTATACTCTCATGGAAGTAATAGAAACTCTACCAACATAATCTTGGTTGTGGTTCCAGAGATAGTTCTGTGCAGCCTGCTTTAAGTCTTTCTATAGCTGCCCAAGCTATCATTGCTGCGTTATCTGTACATAGAATACCTTCTGGAAAGTGCAGCGACAAGTTGTGATTCTTTGCAAACTCTTCTAGTGTTTCTCTTATGTAACGATTGGAGCCAACTCCCCCAGCTAACACGATCCTAGAATGACCACAAATTTTCACGGCTTGTTCCAACTTGTTGACCATAATCCTTGCCACGCATGCCTGGAATGATGCGCAAATATCTGCCTTATCTTTTTCTGTTATTTGGGGCAATGAAGTAATTATTTTTTTTAGAGCTGTTTTTATCCCTGATAGGGAAAAATTACAACCAGATTGATTTATCATTGCTGCCGGCAAACGAAAACGTTCTGAGTCACCCTTGATTGCGAGCTTTTCTACGGTTTTTCCTCCTGGATATGTAAATCCAAGCATAGTTGCTAGTTTATCAAATGCTTCACCAAATGCATCATCCAGTGTTTCTCCAAGAAGAACATAGTCACCTATTCCTCTTGCATCGATAAGTTGAGAATGTCCTCCTGAAATCACGAGACAAACAAATGGGAAATTAATTTTCTCTACAAGTCTCACAGCAAGTAGGTGGCCTTCGAGGTGGTTTACTCCGAAAACAGGTTTTTTAAGTGAAAATGCAAGACCGCGAGCCATCATCACTCCAACTATCAGCGATCCAACCAACCCTGGGCCAACTGTACAAGCAATGGCTGTTAATTTTTCAAGATCGTGCGCTTGAACTGCCCTTCGTAGTATCTGGGGTAAAATTTTCAAATGCTCCCTGGATGCAAATTCCGGGTAGACACCATTATATTTGCTATGGTCTTGGGTGAAAATTTCGTGAAAGCAAACCTCCCCTTCTTCAGAAACAATGGCGACTGAGGTTTCATCGCAACTTGTCTCTACACCTAAAATTAAATGATTATTCATTTAGGGTAAGCCTTCCCTACAGACTCTCGCAGGAGACCAATTTGCTTGTAAAACTGTTTCGCGCCTGGATGAATTGGTATATTTCCAGCTTCTGGAATGAGATCAACTTTTGTTATGTGCGAAAAAGCCGGATGTGTTCCTTGTAAAGCGGAAAAATTCGAGAAAACGCTGCTTACTAATTTATATGCTTTATCATCAGAAAAATCCTCAAGGACATAAAATCCTGATTTCACTGCAATGGTTTTTGTTACTTCCTCAGCTAATCCCGAGTAAAGGTCAACGGGAATGTCATAAGAATAATAATACGGATGATCTAGAAGTAACTTCTTTCTTGTTTCATCATCTAATGGTATGAGTTGCACACTACAGGTCGCAGAAGCCTCCTGAAAAAGCCCACTCGGATGACCTATAACCGTCGTCATTACGTCAATTTTGCCATCGCAAAGGGCACGCACCTGCTCAGATGAGTTCAACTCCGTGGTAAGTTTAAAATCAGTACTTGTCCATCCCTTAACTCTCATGATTTTTTCCATGGTTCCTCTGACTCCAGTGCCGGGTGCACCAATGTTAACTATCCTGTGTTTGATTCCATCAAAATCTCTTATTCCTGAGTCCTTTCGTACGAGAACAGTAAAGGCCTCTTTATGTGTGGAAAAAAGTGAACGAAGTGAGGACATAGGCTGCATTGAACTAAAGAGCCCTGTGCCATTATATGCGTCATAGGCCCAATCCTCTTGTGCTGCTGCAAGTTCTAAGTCACTGTTTCTGAGTGCGTTCAAATTGTACATAGTACCAGGCGTAGATTGGACTGAGCACGATACGTTGAATGTGTTATCATGCAGCGAGTGCTTTCTGATGAATCTACATATTGCGTTGCCGGTAGCGTAGTATACTCCAGAGATAGAGCCGGTACCCACTCTCATGAAATAGCGTTCTTCACTGATTGCATGGTTCAAGAGCAGCGACAAAAAGAAGCATATTAATAGACTGGAGCGAAAATTTAACATCTAGAACCTCTACAGCACCTGCGGTCCAATTATATTTGACAACAATAACGAATACAAACGGAGTCGATTAAGAGGCAGTAGTTCAGTATTCTCCTTTTAGCTCTGTGGCTCCAGTAGTCTGCCAATACATATTCTCAAAGTGGTGGTTTCTTAATTTTTACTAACTGAGTTTTGCTATTGCTACGTATGTGGTTTATTCTTTGCTTGTTGCTCAGGATCGATAGTTCCTATTTTCTTTTACTCTCTCTTTTTTGGGCAGCGTATCATAATTTCTACGAATGTGACCGCTTACGATTTTTTGAATGCATCTTTTTCCGAAAAACTGCGCTCTGTGGAAGAAGTGTTGCATGACTCTATGACCACTTTTACCAAGTTAAAGAGCATAGAGTATGCAAAGAAAATGCTTTCTAGTGGCAAAAGGATACGGGCTTTATTATCCCTGCTTTCTTTTGCTCTTTGTAAAAACGCCGATACCAATGCAGAAATTCGTGCTGCAGCAACAATTGAACTAATTCACAATGCGACACTCATGCATGACGACGTTGTCGATGAAAACAGTATTCGCCGTGGTAAGCCTAATATAAAAAGCATTCATGGAAATAAAATAAGCGTTCTTACAGGTGATTTCCTTCTCAGTGTAGCGTTTGAGATTATTTTAGAGTGTAAGAATCTGAGTGTGGTGTTGTTGCTTTCGAAAACGGCAAAGCAGCTCTCTGAGGGTGAAATGCTGCAGCTTCAGAGTATTGGTGAGATAGTTAGTGAATCTGAGTATTTAGAGGTTATTGCAAGAAAGACAGCTGTGTTGTTTTCTGCTGCCGCAGAAATTGCAGCAATACTAACTGGTAAACAGGAGTATGTTGTCATCCTTAGAGAAATAGGATTTCTGATAGGCATGGCATTCCAAATTACTGATGATGTTCTGGACTATGGGGAGCCTCAGGAAGTTGGCAAAAGTGTTGGCAACGATTTTCGAGAGTGTAAATTCACCCTACCATGTGTCATTGCGTACAGAGATGCAAAATCTAAGGCTGCGAAGAAATTTTGGCGCGAGGTATTTTTTACAGAGGAAAAAGATATACAAGAAGCACGGTTTTTTATGTATGAGGTGGATGCTCTAGCAAAAGCGATGGAAGTTGCACGCAAGTACCTTAGTAAGGCAGAAAAAAAACTCTCGATATTTGAAAACGGTGCGAGTTTACTCACAATGAAGACTTTTCTTAGGTATGCTGCTGAAAGGCCATACTAAACTAATTAGAGTGTGTATGGCCTCTACGCTAATGATGCTAAAGTTTTTATTGTAAAGGTTCTCTTTGAGATGGTTCATATGTTTTCCATGTTGTAAGTGGGTAGATAGTATTGAGCGTCTTCTTTCTTAGAGAGATCGGAGTTTTGCGTTGGATGGTCGCATTTGTCAATTTTTTGCATAAAATTTTTTGATTATGGCACAGATTTATTTCCCAATAGCTGAAGTCGCAATACCCATATATGCAGTAATCGCTTTGGGTTTGATTTCAGGAATTATGGCCGGACTTTTTGGTATTGGCGGAAATATTATTATTATCCCTACCTTGATTTTTATGGGTGTTGCACCAGCGGTAGCAGTTTCTAGCGCTGTAAATCAAACAATTGCATCTGGGTTTGCTAGCTTCCTCAACCAGTTTAAACAGGGAAACACAGACTTACCCATAGCTCTTTCTCTTTCTCTTGGTGGTCTGTTTGGGATAACATTGGGATCATTTTTATTGATGTATCTACGTAATAAAGGAAACGTCGATATTACAATTTTTCTCGTATATGTTGTCATGCTCAGTATTACAGGGTGTGTCATGGCATTTGACAGCATTCGCAAATTGTTATGTTTGTTTCGTAATGAAGTAGAGCCTCATGAACATATGGAAAAGCCTTACAAAAATAAACTCATAAAATTGATTAATAGACTTCCTCTTCGGTATCACTTCCATAGTGCAAAGGGTGATATAAGTCTAGTTGCTCTTGCTCTTTTTGGGACAGTTGTAGGTGTGATTCTATCTATATCGGGGGTTGGCGGTGGGTTTATTCTTGTTCCTGTGCTCATGTATGTTTTCAATCTTCCTGTGCGCATTGCAATAGGAACCTCAGTTGCTCAATCTGTCTTGGTTTCTGTTGCCACTGTTTTTTTTCATGCAATCACACTGGGTACAGTGGATATGCTTTTGGGATTCTTATTGAGTATTGGTGCGATTTGTGGTGTCACTTTTGGAGCAAAATTGAACTTAATTTTCCACCCAGTGGTGATTAGATTATTGCTTGCCCTTGTGATGTTCGGCGGTGTACTCAGATTGCTGTTTACATTGCTCGTGACACCTGAGAGTCCGTATTCTTTTTCTGCTGTTTGATAGTGAGAATAAAAAGGTTTTTTGCTTTTGCTGCATTTTGTCTACTGCCCTGTAAAGGGAATAGCTTTTCTATTATAGCGGACCTTTCGCCTAACAGAGTTGAAATACATTCCAAATTTACAGGGAAGAAAATACTAGTTTTTGGAGCAGTTATGGAAAAGGTAGACAATATCATAGTTGTTATCCATGGTCCAAAGAAAGATATTGCCGTACATAAAAAAATCCGAATTTTTGGTTTGTGGACAAATGGTACTAAGGTTGAGTTAAAGATGATGCCATCGTTCTTTTCTTTTTCCTCGTCAAATCAGAAATACGAAGAAGTTGATAAGGTATTTCACGGAGAATTCACACCGTTTTCGCATATTTTAAGCCCAAGTACGGAAATAAATGCGTTCGCTGAAAGTAAGATCCGTGGCTCCCTTTATCAGTTCGATAACAAGATTGAGATAATCAATGGACGTCTCTTTCGTGGAAATATCTTTCTTCCAAGCAATATACCAAAGGGAGAGTATATCGTTGAAGTCATTGCACTAACAGAGAACAAGATTATAGGGATCGAAGTAACACCGCTTCTGATAGTGAAAACGGGTCTCGACGGGTACATTTTTGAACTAAGCCGCTCATACCCATTACTTTATGCGTTGGCTGCAGTTACCAGTGCACTGATTACAGGTTGGATTGGATTTATATTACCACGAACTGGGAAGACCCTACTGAAAAGCAAAGGAAAAGCAAGGTGAAAACAACATGAAAGACAGGACCCGCAAGATAATATTTGTTTGCGGGCCTCGTCTCCATATGATGAAAACTTAAATTAGTACGATACCTTCACACCGGAAGCAAGAACAAAACCTTTGTTGTTGTCCTCAGCCTTAATCCCAGCTTCCTGAGCCATGAAACACTTGGTGTTAATGTAAGGCGTAAGCTCGTACGTGCTTCCAGTGATGCGATAATGCGTACCAAGGGAAACAACTCTTAGCGTATTCACTCCGACACTTTTAACGAAGGTATTATAACTCTCCATATAGCCAAGGCTAAACATCACAGGACCTTCTTCATATGTAGCACCGAAAGTCATGTAAGTACTATCACCGTCTGTTTTTTTGAGTTGACTGCTATCAGCAAAAGCCTTAGTTAAATCAAGTTGCATATCCTTCGATTTTTTAACTCCAGAGAGATACGTACTACCCCATGATCCAGCAAGCTTTATAGTGTGAAGCTGAACCGATGCACCGACTTCAAAACGTCTGAGAGGGTGATGTTCATCACCAGTTGGAGTGCTGAGACCAGCCTGACCACTGAAGGAAATAGCATACTTCAGATTTCCTTTCTTCCCAGCATAGCCAGCACCTACATCAATAATATCATGGTATGTACCATCCGCAGTAGAGTTCGTATAACCCAATGCCATCCGCAAATTGCCCAGCCCAGTAGTAATGAAGTTAGCCCTTAGTGGATTGTTATATGCGGTATAGTAGTTTGCATGCACCAAGAAAGGGCGCTGTGCATCCCTATGACGCGTGCTGCTGCTCTTCTGGCTATCACCATTCCCTGTTGTGCTATGCGTAGCACCTATAGGGCGTCCTTCAAGGTTAGCTAGCGTCGTCCAATTTAGATCACCAAAACCACCACCAACAGCAGCGATGGAAGATGCATCAATCCTGAGCGGTTCCACAGCACTGTCAGTGATGCGGCCCATTTCAAATCTTCCGTAACCGGTTTCAAAGAAAACGTATGCATTATCGGCACTAACCGCATCTTTCCTACTAAATTCTGCTTCTAGCAAACCACCATAAGCGAAGCTGCCTAGTGTACGTCTAGCTTCTATTGATAACTTGTGCTCGTTGAACAAATCAGTGCTACGTGTGTAATCACCTAGAACGCCACCATCAGAAAGGGCCTTAACGCCGTTCACAGTACCACTAGTGCTACTATCTCCATTGTATGAGCTTTCAATATCTTTACCGCTTGCATCTACAAGGACATCGATTTTTGGAAGACCTTTCGCTAACTTGAAGAAGTCCTGATTGCTCGCGTAACCGAACGAGAAATCGTTACTACCCTTTACTTTGAACACGAAATTCACTGCATCGCAGTTACTGGTCCCATTTAGGTCAGACGAACCATCACAACTGCATCCACGCGAGCCCATACCAGTTGCACAATGGTCCGCAAATTTACTCAATCGGGCCTTGACCTGATTAGGGCCTGCTTTATTGCAGACACATGGTTTATTCGATGTCGTCTTCTCAACAGCCGGAACTTGATCCTCTGTCAAAGGCACCTCGGACGCGCCTGCGACGCTGGCTAGTGCCGTCGTCAAAAGTAATATCTTGCTAAGTTTATACATAAGCTTCTAGTAAAAAATAACATAAAAACGTTTCCATCCAGGTCATGCCTCTACGAGCGTGATAAATAGCGAACCCTTCTCTCCGAATGTTACATGGATAATACGTTTTCGTAAACAGAGAAACTGCAACACTTCCTGAAGATACAGCTTAATTATCAAAAAGTCCAGCACTAAGTGCTATGTATCTCAGTTGTTGGGGGATTTTGTCGATACAAAGCAGCTGTGGAGAGACGAAAAGAACCGATTCTTGCTGATATATATAACATGGCAAAGCAACTAAGGAAAATGCGACTGTATCACACTCAGCATGCAAGACAAATGAGAATGAACGAAGCCCGTTCACCTAAATGTAGCAATCATAGTCCCCGGTATATGCATGATGGTATGTCCAGGCAAAAGTAAGCTTTGGGGAAACAGAAACTTATTGAGGAGCAACTACGGCTTTTAGCATTGCAGCTGCATCGTTTACAACACCACGCTTGTCTATTGATGATTTCACTCCTTGCATCACGATAATCTCAGATGGTTTGCAGTTATTTATCGCGTATTCCATCGCTTTTTTTCTATCCTCAATTTCAATTGCTTTTGGGCAGCAAGACATAAGTTCGCGCCGACTTTTCTCCGTTAAAGTGCTACCATTGCTATCGCTAGTGAAGATTATCCTATTCACCATTTTTGCTGCGATTTTGGCCATCTTTAGGGTATTCTTTCCCTCATAATTCTCGCTGCATCTGAGCACAAGGGTGACATCATTATATGGAAAATGCCACTTGATAGAAAGTAGAAGATCATGCAGTTCACTCGGGGTCTGGGCACAATCTGTCATAATTTTGCGCTCCTCTCCGTACTCTTCTAGAAACTCCATATACCCGGCTAGTGGGCTGATTTGTTCATGTTCAATGCTGGATGGATCTATTCCGCATGAGATAGCTAATCCCATTGCGGTTACCAGATTATTCCCGTGGAACTTTCCGAGTATATTTGTATGAATAACCATTTCTTTCCCAAGGACTTTCATTGTTAGTATTTGTCCTTTTTGTGTTGGCAATTGAGAGATCAACTGTATGTCGCTTGTGGCTCTTCCGTATGTACAAACTTTTTTATTTGGACAGTGTTGTATTATCCTTGTTGTATACTCACTAGCTACTGGCAGTACCATAATGCCGTCCTCAGGTAATACCTCTGAGAGGAGTCGTACCTTCATCTGGAAGCGTTTGTCTATATCTTCGGGTTGTTCTAAATCGTCGCGTAGCAGATTGCTGAAAGCAGCCGCCTTTAAGTTGACACTATCTATCATCCTGCTTTCAATCGCTGCACCTGAAATTGCTAAGCAACAATATTCGATTCTTCTACCTGCTAGATCGTCAAGAATGCTATACATGTCTGCTGCGTCTAATATCATATGATCTTTCTCTTGCCATAACCCAAGAGCATCTGTTGGTTCATTTGAGGCACTTAAAGAAACGGCTTTTTTTCCGGCCAGTGTGCATACTTGAGAGAAAAAATGCCCAACACTTCTCTTTCCACTTGTGCCAGTTACTGCACACATGTATGCTGGTTGTTTCTTCCACATGCAAGAGCATACCTCATGATATATCTGCTGTGGTTGAGTGTGTACAAAGAAATTAACTCCTTGTGCGAGGCATTCTTCTTCATATTTTTGATTTGTTAGTATGCTCCTTGCACCACGATTGATTGCCTCCCGGATGTGTGCGTGTTCCTTTTCTGATGGTGCATAAAATAGGAAATCTTTCCCAACTTTTTGAGGATCCGAAGTAATGTTCTTGATTCTCCCCTTTGATATTTCCAGGCAAATTTGCTCGTATAGCACAGACATCTTCTTCCTCCCCTAAATTTACTCCATCTTCTGCGATGAGTTCACCCTATCTGAAGCAGGATTCCATACAATAAATTTACCTTATTTGGCGCTTATTTTATACCCAGCTTAAAGTTGCATAAATCATTGATGATACAGTTTTTGCACTCTGGTTTCCTTGCTTTACATATGTATCTCCCGTGCAAGACAAGCCACAGATGTGCTTGTGGTAGGAAGGTTTTTGGAATGTTTTCAAGTAATTGTTTCTCTACTTCTAAGACATTTCTTGCATGCACAAGTCCTATTCTATTGCTTACTCTGAAGACATGTGTATCTACAGCGATTCTTTTTTCTCCAAAGAGTGTACACAATATTACGTTCGCTGACTTTCTTCCTATTCCTGGAAGGGACTGTAGATATTGAAAATTATTTGGTATGTCAGTCTGCTTATCCGAAATCAGTTTCTTTGCTAAGGCGATGATATTTTTTGCCTTGTTATTGTGCAAACCAATCGTTTTTATAGACTCTTTCAGTTTTGCAAGGTCCATTTTTGCGTAATGCTCTGGCTCGTATGCAACACGAAATAGAGCCTTTGTCGCTTTGTTCACACTAACATCTGTGGACTGTGCGGATAGTAGCACTGCTATGATAAGCGTGAATTTATTTACATATTCTAACTCGATTTTAGGCTCCGGCATTTGTCTCTGAAACCTTTCCAGGATTTCAACTACCCAAGAACGTGAAGGACGTGTTTTTTTCATCATGAGCTACAGAGCCTTCACACCCGTCAACGAAACTGTGTGCTTCACTACCAGCTTTGCTGTCATCGGTTTCACACTACCTTTTCGAGTATGTGAAACAAGAAAGTGGCATTGAGCAGATGTAACACAGAGCTAAAACAGATATTGTGAGCCATGGTTTAAGTATCAAAGCGACCGCAATGGTGACAAAGAGAAATATCAATGCGGACTCTAAATAATGTGGAACGGCAACATTTTTCAGTGAGAAGGTTGGTATACTACTTACAGTGAGCATTGAGATCACTGAAAGATAACCGAGCAAAAAATAATGCTCTGTTGCAAATAGCACAACAAAACTGCAATTATTGGAAGCGAATATAAGTATTACTGGTAGTACAGCTAAGATTCCTCCAGCTGGAGCAGGAACGCCGTAAAAGAATTTTTTAAGTTCCCCATCTGTTCCGGGCAGCGTAGCAGTGACGTTAAATCGTGCAAGACGGACAGCCATACAGACAACGAACACCATCGTAATTCCCCAACCGAAGACTCTGATGTTGTGCAACTCCCACAGGTACAACATGAATGCGGGTGCTACACCAAAACTCACCATATCAGCTAAAGAATCAAGTTCTGCGCCAAAATTCGAACTTGACTCAAACATCCTAGCTAAACGGCCGTCTATCCCATCCATAATAGCTGCAATTACAATCGCTCCGATAGCGAGCTCCCAGCGGCCTATGAGTGAAAACCTTATCGAAGTGAGCCCAAGACACAAACCACAAAATGTAATAAAATTAGGGAAAAACCTTGTTATTGGAACAGAACGACTCTTCACAATCTGTTAATCGAGAAAACGCTCAGTTACAAGAGATGCCGTCTCACTAAGCAATGCCAGAATCGTTTCGCCAGCGACGACAGTTTGTCCTTCAGAAACAAGTAGAGGCATATCTTTGGGGATATATACAGTGACCCTGCTGCCAAACTTGATAATACCAAACCGCTTTCCGGCAGAAACTTGTTGATCTTTTCTCAAATCGCAAACCACACGCCGCGCAAGAAAACCTGTCTGTTGGACAACCACCACGTTCCTACCGTCTGCCATCTCTATTGTGCTTTCCTGCCTCTCGTTTTCATCCTCCGAGCTATCATAGTCAGCACGCAAATTCTTTCCCGGTACATAATGCAGTTTTCTCACTATGCCATCAACCGGTATACGATTGACATGCACATTCAAGGGGCTTAAGTAAACACTAATTTTCTGCATTTCCTCGACCAGCTCACTACTTTGTGGTGGTAAGGCGTTTTCGATCTTGCAGATTAACCCATCTGCTGGACTAAGGACAAAATCCTTGGATATAGCTATTGCGCGCTGAGGATCCCTGAAGAAGTAGGTGACCAGCGCAGCAACACAGATTCCACACAAACCTAGTGCAGGAACGAAAAAAAAGGCTACCGCTGTGCAAGCCAGCGTGAAGCCGATAGTGAGCAAGCCTTCCTTATGAAGCGAAAATTTAGTCACGACGCGAATATATAAATCCCCCGGGTATTCTCAATTCAGTACTACATCAAAATTCATTTTGCAATTACCCTAGTAGAGCTAATTTCTTCAGAATTTCTTCTTCTTTTTTTTCCATGGCCAATGTCTCCCTATCAGAGGAATGATCATAACCTAGTACATGTAACACCCCGTGAATGAACATATGCAACAAGTGGTCTTCAAATTTAATTTCATTTTCTAGGGCTTCGATAACTAGCCTGTCAAAGGAAAGTATCACCTCTCCTATGATTCCAATTCCGATTTGTTCGTTCGTGTAATTGAATGACAAAACGTTCGTTGGAGTATCTCTTCCTCTATAGCTTTTGTTCAAGGTTCTTATAAACTCATCATCTGTTAATACGACAGAGAACTCAGCTTTTTTTCCTTCTAGACAACATTCAAGGGCTTTTTGTAGTAAGGCATCAAGATTCTTTAACTTTTTTGTCCAACGTGGGTCTGTAATTCGAATTTCTAGCATACCAACTTGGCAGATATTGCAGCCAATACAAAAAATTAATAATTTTACTTAATTATGCGAAAAAACTCAACATATTAACAAATTGGAGGTATGCTAAAGCAGATAGAAAACACCCGGCCTAGAACAAAACCAATTTATCCTAACGAGATAAAACTCTAGAAAACCAGTATCCCGTATCTTTTGACACCGTCAAAAATACTTATGCTATGAGATCTGCAACCGTTTTTCCTATCAGAGCTGGGGTTTCCGCAATTACAATTCCTGCGTCTTTCATTACTTTTATCTTACTTTCTGCAGACTCATCGCTACTCGAAATAATTGCCCCAGCATGGCCCATCCTCCTTCCAGGAGGAGCAGTAGCACCGGCAATAAAACCAACTGTTGGTTTTTTACTTTGCGATGATTTCAGCAATGCACAAGCCTTTTCCTCAGCTGAACCACCAATTTCACCAATCATGATAATTGCTTCAGTTTCTGGATCGTCCAAGAACATTTTCACACAATCCACGAAATCGAGCCCTTTTACTGGATCACCACCCACACCAATGCACGTGGATTGTCCGAGACCCATTTGTGTTGTCTGTGCAACCGCTTCATAGGTGAGTGTTCCAGAGCGAGAGACAATGCCTATTTTTCCACGCTTGTGGATATATCCCGGCATTATACCTATCTTGCATTCACCAGGCGTTATGATGCCCGGGCAGTTTGGGCCTATCAACAGACTTTTAGAGTTACTTAATGCGCTCTTAACGCGCATCATGTCTTGAACAGGAATTCCCTCTGTTATACACACGATCAGTTCTATCTCTGCATCAATTGCTTCAAGAATTGCGTCCATCGCAAACGGTGCCGGAACATATATTACGGTTGCATTTGCTCCAGTCTCTTTTCTTGCATGGTATACAGTGTTAAAGACCGGTAGCCCAAGGTGCATTTGACCTCCCTTACCGGGCGTTACACCACCAACCATTTTTGTGCCGTATTCAATAGCCTGTTCAGAATGAAAAGTACCCTGATGGCCTGTAAATCCTTGGCAGATAACCCGTGTTTCTTTGTTAACTAAAATCGCCATTAAATTTCCTTCCTTGTCAGTTTTACGATTTTTTGTGCCGCATCATCAAGTTCGGAGGCGGTCACAATATTCAGTCCGGAGCCCTCAATAATCTTTATTCCAGCAGAGTAGTTAGTGCCGGATAGGCGGACGACTAAAGGCATAGTAAGACCTATATCTTTGGCTGCTGCAACTATACCCTCCGCGATGATATCACAACGCATGATACCACCGAAAATGTTCACTAATATGCCGGCGACATGTTTGTCAGATGAAATTATTTTAAATGCGTTCGTGACTTGCTCTAGGTTGGCCCCACCACCAACATCTAGGAAATTCGCTGGACTAGCACCATAATATTTTATGATGTCCATTGTTGCCATCGCGAGCCCAGCTCCGTTTACCATACAACCTATGCCGCCTTCCATTTTGATGTAGTTGAGATTGTATTTTGCCGCCTCAATTTCTTTTGGGTCCTCTTCGTATAAATCTCTTAGTTCTAGCGTATCTGGGTGGCGATAAAGCGCATTATCGTCGAAGTTAAGTTTTGCATCTAACGCTATGAACTCACCTTTACTATTTGCTATCAAGGGGTTTATTTCGACTTGAGAGGCATCCCTTGTGACGAATAGAGCATACAATTTCTTCACAAGTGGTGTGAACTGCTTAATTTGAGCAAGACTGAGTCCTAGCTCAAATCCTATTTTCCTTGCGTGAAAGTCTGATATACCAATACTTAGATCTACAAAGACTTTCTTGATTTTTTCTGGGGTCGATCTCGCAATTTCTTCTATGTCCATTCCCCCTTCTTCTGAGGCAATTATGGCCACTTTCGCGTTTTCTCTATCAACCACCATGCTTAGGTAGTATTCTTTCAGGATCGACTGTCCAGCCTCAATATAGACCTTCCGTACTTTCTGTCCCGCTGGAGAAGTTTGATGAGTTACCAGGTTCATACCAAGCATTTTTTTTGTGTTATCTATCGCCTCTTCAACAGAACGACAAATCACGACACCACCAGCTTTACCTCTTCCACCTGCATGTATTTGAGCTTTCACTGCAAATACCTTGCCACCCAGTCGAGCTAAACTTTTTGCGATTTCTGAGGTTTCTGTATCCTCTTGAACCAAAAACCCGGCGGGCGTGGGCACACCACAGACTCGCAGTATCTCCTTTGCTTGGTATTCATGAATGTTCATTTGTTTGCTTATCCTGAAAGATTTTCTTACACAGCTGAGTACCTTTTAGCACGTAAGATTTCCCCAAACAACCTAGACTGCTGATGTAACAACTTTGCTTTTATGGAAACCTTGGATGTGAGTAGCCGTGACGTGATACGATGGATTATCCAGACAGACTTAGTTCTAAGATTTGTGCTTGTTGTTTTTATGTTGCATAAAGCGTACAATTGCGGTCTCACATGGCGATGTAGCTCAGCTGGTTAGAGCGGCGGAATCATAATCCGTAGGTCGTGGGTTCGAGTCCCACTTTCGCTATTTCCTTCTTTATGGACGAGCATCGAATTCTCGCTGAGATTATTTCTGGGATTGCAGAGCCTCTTTTTCTTCTGGACGATGCATTTGTGCTCGACGATTTTGTTATTACGAAAGATCTCTTGGTAGAGGATATCCATTTCTTCCCCTTCGCGGAACCGTATAAACTTGCGAAGAAAGCCTTAAGAGTTAACTTGTCTGACCTTGCTGCGATGGGTGCTGAACCAGTCGGTTATTTTCTCGGACTTGTCTTAGGTGAAAAACATAAAAACTCAACATGGTTGAATAGATTTGCCGATGGTCTTCTTGATGATCAACGCTGCTATGGAATTAAACTTTTTGGTGGTGACACAGTTATTCATTCTGGGCCGCTTCTCATAAGTGTTACGATGATCGGGAAAAAAGCAGAGCGTGTTTTAACTCGTTCTGGTGCGGAAATTGGGGATGAGCTCTGTGTTAGCGGGCCAATAGGTGACTCGCATCTGGGATTACTTTCGTATCAAGGCGAATTGCAAGAAAATTCATACTTTCGCAGCAAGTACGATTTGCCGGAGCCATGCCTTGATGTGAGTAGGGATATAATCTCTAGCGTGACTTCCTGTATTGATATTTCTGATGGTTTATTGAGTGAAGCTCAACACCTGGCCAAGAATTCTACGGTTTCTATCACGATTTTTTTCGATAAGGTTCCCGTTTCTGATGCAGCAGATGTCATACTGTTTGAAAAGCCAGAAATTCGCAAAAAACTCTTAACAGCAGGTGATGACTACCAGTTACTTTTCACTGTTCCTAAAGAACATCCCGTGACAAGAAAATATCCGGTGATTGGTTTTGTTTCAGAAGGTATGGGGGAGGTTAGAGTGCTTGACTCGTTCGGAAGAGAGATCTATTTTGACAATTCAGGCTTTGTACATCGTTGAACTAGGCAGTATGGTTGAGGTGGAGGTAGGAAAATTCTCCACGCAGCTTTAGGCCCAGCTTCCTGTTGTAAATACGTACAAGTATCAGTTAATTAGCAACTTCGGAGTTTTCCGGCAAAGGCTTTTTTTTATCTGTTGAAATTGATATCATGGATTCCCGCAAGGATATATTGGAGAGTATGGAAACTTGTGTGCAGCGCTTCGTGGTTGCAAATTGGAAGATGAATGGCAGTCAGCAATTGTGTGATGTTTTTGTGAATCGCTTTTCTGCTTTTGCTTTCAACCCTGAGGTCGAGATTGTAATAGCACCTCCGGCTGTCTACTTAGGACAGATGAGAGCTGCTGTAATGTCTTCTGATTTGCCCTTAGCTCTGGGAGCACAGGATTGCGCTTCAGGTGATAATACTCCTAGCACTGGTGACATAAGTTCTAGGATGTTTAAAGAGGTTGGTGCGAGGTATGTTCTTGTAGGACATTCCGAGAGGAGGACTTTGCACTGTGAATCGAGTAAAGTGGTGGGTATGAAGGCCAATGCTGGATTACGCAGTCGCCTTATACCGATCATTTGTGTCGGACAGAATAACAGACCTATAAATAGAGAGAGTCTGACTAAGCAATGTAGGGATTCAATTCCAATGAATAGCCACGACTTCATAGTGGCCTACGAGCCGGTCTATGCCATAGGAACAGGTATCGTGCCTTCGAACGAGGAGATTGAGGAGGCAGTCTGTTTAATCAAGGATGCTGTTGGAGATGCAGTACCAGTGCTTTATGGTGGTTCTGTTTCTCCAGTTAATTGCTCAGAGATTTTTGCTGTGAAGAACCTTGGTGGAGTGCTTGTAGGTGGTGCGAGCTTAGATCCGGATAGCTTCATCAAGATCTGTGAGGTTGCAAATCGGTTTTGATCCTAGAGTCTTGACCCCTCTTTGAGTTGGGTTTGAAGCGGTTCTATGCTAGGCTATCCCGTGCTGGTGGATTTTTTGTCGAACTTTTTATGGAGAAGTTTACGCTCGTTACTTTCTATCATTTTGTGCAGTTGGAGAACTACGAAGATATGCGCGACGAACTCCTTTCATGTTGCATTGAAAAGGGGTTAAAGGGCACAGTTTTGCTTGCCTTGGAAGGAATCAATGGCTCGGTTGCTGGTCATGATGGTGAAATACGTGATTTCCTTGATTTTGTTCGAAGGGATGAGAGGCTCCGTGGTTTGGAGTGGAAAGAGAGTTATACTAATTTTCAGCCGTTTCAAGAAATGAAGGTTCGCCTGAAGAAAGAAATCGTTGCACTTGGGTGTGCTGAGTTGGAAAATATGGAAATATGTGAGACCGGTGAATATGTAGAGCCTGAAGATTGGAGCAGTCTGATAGCGCGTGAGGATGTGAAGACTATTGATACTCGTAATTTGTACGAGACTAAGCTTGGTAGGTTTAAGTATTCCATAGATCCAGAGACGATAAATTTCAGGGACTTTCAGGAGTGGGTAAGAAAGTGGATTGAAAAGGATAACGTGAGCATGGAGCAGAAAATAGCGATGTATTGCACTGGCGGTGTAAGGTGTGAGAAGTCCACTGCGTATATGAAGAGGATTGGTTTCAAAAATGTCTACCAACTCAAAGGTGGGATAATAAACTATTTTTTAAAAACCAAGAATAAAGATGGTGCGTGGGTTGGGGATTGTTTTGTGTTTGACGATAGAGTTGCGGTGAACGTGGATCTTGAACCTATACAGCTCAAGTGTTTAGAATGTAGCTGCGTTGTAAACACGGATGATTTAAAGAACATTCCCAGGGGTAGGGTGTTATGTTCGGGTTGTGGACAGAATACTACCCGATTTAGCTGAGTAAACCTTCCGTAAAAGTGGTGTGAAAGGGAGTTTGATTGCCTTCTGAGGATTGTTTTAATGGTCTAGCTTCTCCTTTTATGGGGTCAACTTGTTTGCAATGCATGTTCTATGGTGGTAAACGTTTTTCCGTTTTCTAAGGTGTGAGTAGTGGTGAACGATCTAATTAAGTTGAGTGTTGCTAAGATGCATCTTGCATTGGCGCGTCGGGAAATTTCTTCTCTAGAACTAGTTGAGGCTCATCTATTGCAGATAAGAGAGCGAAATGCCCACACCAATGCGTTGATACTTGTAACAGAGGAAGAAGCTAGACAAAGAGCGAAGCTTGCGGATGAGCGCCTCAAAAGAGGGGAGAGTGTAAATACACTTACCGGCATACCTTGCGTCATTAAGGACATGTATTGCACTAAAGGTGTCAGGACCACTGCTGCATCGCGTGCTTTGAGAAATTTTGTGC
Organism: Neorickettsia sennetsu str. Miyayama; assembly: GCF_000013165.1. NCBI lineage: Bacteria > Pseudomonadati > Pseudomonadota > Alphaproteobacteria > Rickettsiales > Anaplasmataceae > Ehrlichia > Ehrlichia sennetsu. The sequence continues at coordinate 217,759 of NC_007798.1, forward strand.
CGACGTATGAGTCTACGGTAACAAGTAAGCTGATTGATGCTGGTGCAGTGATGCTTGGCAAAGCCAACATGGATGAATTTGCTATGGGTTCGTCTAATACTTCTAGTTTCTTTGGTCCAGTAAAGAATCCACTTAAGGGAAAGAAAGGAGTTGATCTTGTTCCTGGTGGTTCGTCTGGTGGTTCTGCTGCAGCAGTTGCGGACTATTATTCCCCATTCTCTCTTGGCAGTGATACAGGTGGTTCTGTGCGGCAGCCTGCTTCTTTTTGTGGTCTTGTTGGTCTTAGACCGACTTATGGGCGCTGTTCACGTTGGGGAATGATTCCACTCGCAAATTCTTTGGACCAGGCCGGTATACTTAGTAGAAATGTTGAGGACAATGCAGCAGTTTTTGAGGTGATTTCTGGTTATGATCGTAAAGATTCTACATGTGCTAAACTGGAGCCGTTCAAATATAATAAAAACCCAGATATACGTCATATAAAGGTTGGCATACCCCAGGAGTGTAAGGTTAGTGGTCTGAGCTCACATATAGTGAAATTATGGGAAAGTACAGCTAATATATTGAGGCAACTTGGGGCAGAAATAATTGATGTCTCGCTTCCATGTGTGGAGTATTCCTTGATGGTGTATTACATCATATGTTCCGCTGAAGCGTCCTCCCAGTTGGCGCGCTATGATGGTATACGCTACTCTCCTGATCCTTCAATTAGTGCATCTACTATTTCTGAATTATACGAGAAATATCGTTCGGTTTCTTTTGGTAGGGAGGTAAAACGCAGGCTGTTTATGGGTACACATGTACTCTCTTCTTCTGGCTACGCCGATTACTATGCAGCAGCGAAGGAACTGCAAGAGGAGATTGTCAATGAATATTCTGCAGTGTTTGAAAAGGTCGATGTAATACTCAATCCAACTGCACCGAATGATGCATTTCCAATTGACGGAAAATTAGAACCATTGGAGATGTACATGAATGATATTTTCACTGTTCCAACAAGTGTTGCCAAGCTACCATGTATTTCAATTCCTGTAGGGCTGTCCGAAGATGATATGCCATTGGGTATGCATCTTACGGCAAATTATTTTGCTGAAGAGTTACTCTTGAACGTTGCTCTAGCTTTGCAAAATGCGCTTTACAAGTAAGTTGTGCAATGAGGGAATTTAATATTTGGGTGCTATCTTTTATTTTTTGCAGTCAAAAGTTATAATACTGGTCGGTTTGGGTGCTGTGTTTATGGCGAAAGCAAAGAAAAAAGGTGCTACTCTTTTTAAGGTGGTCAGTACTGAGGGTACCGGGTTTTTTTATCTTGTGTGTCGTAATCTCAAGAATAAGCAGGAGAAGTACTCGTTTAGAAAGTATGATCCTGTTGTCCGCAAACACGTGCTTTTTAAGGAAGCTAAGCTGAATAAGTAATCTTCTTAGTTATACATGTCCGGTGGAAAGAGACGAATCCTGCTGCTTGTCTTGCTGCCGGTTTTTATGCTGCTTCTTTCATTTGCTTCTGTTCCGCTCTATAGCCTTTTCTGTAAAGCGACTGGCTATGCCGGCGCTGTTAAGAGGTCAAAGCGCAGCTTTGACTTACCAATTGGTTCTCGTGATATAGTTGTGAGATTTAATGCAGATGTAACTAAGAATCTGCCGGTACGTTTTTCTGTCCAGGACTATCCAGTAGTTGTTAAACCAGGTCAGAATGCACTTATATTCTATGCGGTCGAGAACACCACAGACGAGCCAATTGAGGCGATTGCAGTTTATAATGTAACACCCTACAAGGCTGCAAAATATTTCAATAAAGTTGCGTGCTTTTGTTTTGAAAAGCAGATACTCCCACCAAAGAAAAGGGTAGTAATGCCTGTATCATTTTTCATTGACCCGGAGATTGAAAAGGATCCCCAAATGGATGAGATAAAGACATTTACCCTATCGTATACTTTTTTTAGATACGCCGAGTATAGCGGGGGATGGTTAAAATAAATTTTATATCACCTAACGTATTTTAAGTAAAAATGTTTTCGACTTTTCCAGCAGCGGACACAATATATTGAACTGTGGTGAAAAAAAAACTACATATCGGATTCTAAGTTAGAGAAGCTCCCTGTTCTCGTTGTTTGCTGGGAAAGAGCTATCCTGATATAATGCTGTAATCCTTCACGTTTATACTTTTTAGGCCCTCAGTTTATCATGGGTATTATTAACAATAGGTTCATCAATACATTTTTGGATGCCCTTCCATCTCCTAAAAAAAAGGCACTCGAACCAGTGTTAGAGTCTAATTCTCAGTCGTGTAATGGCGGTTTTGCGTTGACAGGATCCACGTCAGTGGCTCCGCAGGTGAGCTCTTTTGAGATAAGTGAAATCCGTGCAAGACCTACACAAAAATTGTTTCAGCAGGCGGCTCGTGATTGTATCTCAGAGGTTGAGGTTATAGATCATAATCTGCAGGAAGTCCGAAATGGGGTGGTGAGCGACCTTTTAGATGGAGGTTGTGAGGATGGAATGTATCACGATAGACAGGGCGTTGATGGTGTTGCGGATTCATATTCCTCAGACGCGGTGTTGCTAGCGAAGCAACATGACAGGCGCATTGATGGTATCGGTCCAACAGAATGGGATAGGGTAACGAGAAAGTTACGCAAATTTTACGGCGAAAAGATTTATGGAAGCTGGTTAAAGTTCATGTCTTTTAAGGAGATGAGATGTGGTCAGGTTTTTCTTTCTGTTCCAACGGGGTTCATAAAGGAGTGGATCACCGTGAACTATTTGGGTAACATTCTTGGGTTTTTGCGTAATGAAAATCCGGCAATTACCTCGATAGAAATAGGTGTTAATAAAGAGCATGATAGGGCTCTAGAATCAGACCGTGAAGAGCTGGTTGCACCCTTTGTGAAATCCAAAATCAGTAGTGAAAAGGGTCGATTTGATAGAGGAAGTTTTTCTGAAAATTTAAGTAGCAGCATAGATCGAAGTAGGACATTTGATAGTTTTGTTGTTGGTAAGTCAAATGAGCTTGCATTTACGGCTTCCAAGCGTGTCGCAGAAGCTGTTGAGTTACCAATTTCAGGAAGTAACCCTCTATTTCTGTATGGTGGTGTGGGGCTTGGAAAAACACATCTCATGCACGCAATTGTTTGGCACATAAAAGCAAACTATGCAGACCGTAGAGTTATTTACCTCTCAGCAGAAAAATTCATGCACAAGTACATTACCGCATTGAAGAACAAGGACATGATGTCATTCAAGCAAATTTTTAGGTCTGTGGATGTCTTGATGGTTGATGATGTGCAATTTATTAGTGGCAAGGAAAGCACTCAGGAGGAGTTTTTTCACACGTTTAACGCTCTTATAGAGCAAAACAAGCAGCTTGTTATTTCGGCTGATAGATCTCCCAGTGATCTACAAGGGGTTGAGGAACGTATACAGTCGCGTTTATCTTGGGGGCTCGTTGCAGACATTAATCAGACGACATTTGAACTGCGTGTTGGTATTTTGGAGTCTAAATTGGAGCAAATGAAGTCTGATGTTGTCGTTCCAAAGAAAGTAGTAGAGTTCATGGCAAGAAATATAGTGTCGAACGTGCGTGAGTTAGAAGGTGCACTTAACAAAGTTATAGCTCACTCAGAGATTACCGGGAGTGTTGTCACAGTTGATTCTGCTAAAGATTTGTTGGCTGATATACTGCGGACAAATAGTGTTGCTGTCACTTTAGAAAATATTCTTGCTAAGGTATCGGAATACTTTGGTATTAAGATTTCAGATCTTAAGTCGCAAAGAAGAGTCAAGGATGTTGCCTATGCGAGGCAAATGTGCATGTTCCTCGCTAAGACTCTTACGCAGAGAAGTCTCATCGATATAGGGAAGTTCCTCGGGGGTAGAGATCACGCTACGGTGATACATTCTGTGAGAAAAATCGAGATTTTGATTAAGAATGACGCAAGAGTCGCTGAAGATGTCAGAATACTCACTAAGAGGTTGACATGATCACTGAAACTGTCACTTCTTCATTGATGTAATAGTATAAGATTTGTTATCGGGGTTCAGTTTTGTGATGAGTTCTCATGTGGCTGTTGTTGGTGCGACAGAAATTATTGGAAGAGAGCTGATTAAGTTGCTCGCGTGTATGGAGATGAAAAAGGAATCCATTTCTTTTCTTGTTTCTAGGGAGCATGCTGGGATGCACATCGGTTTTGGTGAGAGCGGCGATGTCGTTGTACAAGACGTAAGTATGTATGATTTTTCCAAGGCTCGTTTGGCTTTTTTTGTCGGTGGGCGTGGAATTGCTCATAATCTTGCCGAGCTTGCAACAATGGCAGGGTGTATTGTTTTGGATAGTAGCTCTTGTTTTAGAATGAGAGATGATGTGCCTCTTGTCATTCCTGAAGTAAATCCACACGTCTTGAACTCTCTTCCCGATACTAAAGTTATTTCCAGTCCTAGCTCGCTAACGATACAGATGTTATTGCCTTTAAAGCCTTTGCATGATGTAGCAAAAATTTCCAGGATATGGGTCAGCACCTATCAGTCGGTTTCGGATGCTGGAGAGGCAGGAATGGATGAGTTGTACGAGAGTACAAAACGTAGATTTGCTTTTGCCCAGGAAAAGCCATGTGTATTTCCGAGAAATATAGAATTTAACTGCATTCCACAGGTGGGAGAATTAGACGAGCAAAACTTCTGTGACGAAGAAATAGGTCTGGTAAGAGAAGCTAGAAAAATTTTGGAAGACGGTTCAATAGATGTGTTCCCGACATGTGTACGAGTTCCAGTTTTTGTTGGTCATGCGCAGAGTATAACTGTGGAGTTCAAGGAAAACATTTCCGAGGATGATGTTTATGAAATACTTTCGGATGCCGAGGGGGTAGCCTTCTTAAGGAAAAACTATAAGTGTCAGCCGGAAGTTGTTGGATATGATGATGTTTTTGTCTCACGGTTGAGGTTTCACTCTCCACGTATGTTGTCTATGTGGGTGGTTGCAGACAACTTGAGGAAAGGTGGTGCGTTAAATCTTCTCCATATTTATGATCTTCTGTCCAGTGTCCATGGTTGGAAGTAGCATCCCGCATTTGATTCGTGACTTGATGTTACGGAAAACATTGGTTGTGGTTGTGTAGTTGGGTGCATGAGGGGTGCCCGTCTGGATGCTGTTTTGTCAGGTGGTGCTTCTTTATGCAGGAAAGGTCAGGATATGTTTTTTAATATGCAAGCAGACCGTCCATTTGTGGAGTTTAAGGGAGAACTTAATTTTGATTGAATCCTTCCTAGCATCGAACGCGACATATGATAGTGCTTCGAATGAACAAAATTTTCGAGTCTAGTGTATGCTGTGAAGAATTTATTCGGCACTGTAGAATCTGAACATTGCTATAGCAGCAGCGTTAGAAACATTAATACTATCGAAATTTTTATCGCTGTACATCGGTATAGAAAGGGTTTGATCACATCTGGTTTTTAGGAGATGTGAGATACCTTTTCCTTCTGAGCCGAGTACAAAGGCAACTTTATTCGGGAATCTTATTTCTGTTAACTTAGACCTTGCTCCTCCATCCAGTGCATAACAAAAATAGCCGTTTTCTTGTAGAATCTTTACTGCATTTGTAAGGTTTGCTATTGTGCAAACTGGTATGCTCTCTAAGGCACCGCTAGCTGTTTTTGCGATAACAGAAGTTTCACTCGGTGAATGACGTTCCTTAACTACAAGTGCATCTACACCAAAAGCCTTGGATGATCTCAGTATGTTACCGATATTAAAGGGATCAGTTATACTATCCAGTATTATAACCAGGGACCTCTTGCTGGTGCTTTTTAGTACGTCTCTTAGCTCGGGTTGTGAGAGTTTTTCGGTTACCACTGCTATTCCTTGGTGAAGCGCATCCCTTCCACAAATCTTCGCAATTTGCGTATTTTCACAAAAAGAAATATTTGGCAATCTAGATCGTTCGAGCAATGGTAAGTAAACAGCCTTTTTCTCCCTAGCGATGAAGATAGATAAGATATTTCTCTCAGGATTTTTTATCGCTGCTACGGCAGCATGTTTCCCAAATATTACGACCTTCTCCTGTTGCACTTGCCCGACAGAGTGTTAGAATATCACGACGACTGATCTTAGCAAAAAAACTTTGCGTGTTACAGCGTTGTGTTGGGAGGGATGGCTGAGTGGTCAAAAGCAGCAGACTGTAAATCTGCCGACGTGAGTCTACGTAGGTTCAAATCCTTCTCCCTCCAGATTTTGTGCGGGTGTAGTTCAATGGTAGAATACCAGCCTTCCAAGCTGGTTGTGTGGGTTCGATTCCCATCATCCGCTCCCTGTTTCTTTTTTGTTGTAGTGATTTAAGCGCTTTTGCGGTGATTGGGCCTTTTAATTGTTCGAGTTTTGGGTAGAATGTATCTAGTATGAAGAAAATTAGGATAAAACTTAAGTCATTTGACAGCGGGATTCTGCACCGTTCGACCAAGGAGATTGTTATGGCAGCTAAGCGTAATGGTGCTCTGGTTTCGGGACCGATACCTTTGCCGACCAGGGTGAGTCGCTATACGGTGAATAAGTCCCCCCATGTCGATAAGAAATCCCGTGAGCAATTCCAGCTAGCGGTGCACAAGTGCCTCTTGGAGCTCTCAAGTTTTAATGCTCACCTTTTGAGCACCTTTACGAATTTTCAGCTGCCGGCTGGAGTTGATATAAGTGTTGAGGTGAGAGATGAGTAGGGTTGGTTTGTTGCTTAAGAAGGTTGGCTGTACCTCGGTCTACGACGATCGTTTTTCTTTAGTGCCGATTACGCTTCTTCAGTTAGAAGAAAATGTTGTCCTTTCCGCTGAGGAGAGGGACGGTGTTGTTATCGCGAGGGTCTCATTTGGAACGAGGAAGCTCAAGAGGCCACAGTCGGCGTGCTTGAAGAAACTTGGTCTAGAGAAAGGTGGTAGAGTTGTTGAATTTCGGGTTTCACCTCGTTTTATGCCAGAACCGCTCGGGTCTCTTACAGTAGAGCATTTTCGTCCTGGTCAGTACGTCGATGCTGTTGGGACAAGTATAGGAAAGGGTTTTGCTGGTGTAATGAAGAGGCATAATTTTGCTGGTTTGCGCGCTTCCCACGGTGTTTCTATATCACATAGATCAGGTGGATCTACAGGGCAGTGTCAGGATCCTGGAAAAGTTTTTAAGGGAAAAAAAATGGCGGGGCACATGGGTAATGCTAGAGTTACCATACAGAATCTATTGGTTCAGTTAGTGGACGTTGAAAACTGTCTCATAGGTGTACGCGGAAGCGTCCCTGGATGCAAGAATTCCTACGTTTTGCTGAAGGATGCGTTAAAAAAAGGTGAGTTTGTGTGATGAGTAGTCTAGAGGTAGGAGTTTTGGATTTTGGTGCCAGCAGTCTTGCTGGAAGTGTCGCGGTGGATCGTGCGCTTATAGAAGCGCCGTTTCGTCCTGATCTGCTGAGCCTTGTGATAAATTGGCAGCTTGCAAAAAGACGTGCTGGTACTCACAAAACAAAGGGTATCTCTGAGGTTAGTGGTACGACTAGAAAGCCGTACAGACAGAAGGGTACTGGTAGAGCAAGGCAGGGTAGTTTGCGTGCTCCCCAATTTCGCAAGGGTGGAATTGTGTTTGGACCGGTGGTTAGGCAGCATGGTTTTTCTGTCAATAAGAAGGTCAGGTCTCTTGCTCTTCGTTCAGCTCTATCGATGAGATTTGCTGAGGGTCGCCTGTTTGTTCTTGAAAGTTCTAGGTTGGGTGAGTCAAAAGCTGCTACGTTGTTGAAATGGTTTGCTTCGAATGCTGAGTTATCTGTAGGTAAGAAGTTTCTCATTGTGACAGAAGAAAAAAACGAAGGTTTGCTCAGGGCAGCTTCCAATTTGCATTGGGTTAAGGTTTTATGGGGATCTTCTGCTAATGTATACGATGTTGTCCTGCATGACTTTGTGTTGCTTGAGAAAGCATCTGTTGATGTATTGGTTAAGAGGTTGCTGAAATGAAGCTCGATTTAATAGGCCCTTTGGTGGTCACTGAGAAGTCATATTTGCTAAAGGATTCCTTAGGGAAGATTTCGGTTTTTGCGCCTGTTTCAGCAACCAAGCGGCAAGTTAGGTCTCTTTTTTCGGAAAGGTTCAAAAGCATAAAGATTCTAGCAGTTAATTCTGTCCTTACTTGTGGGAAAAGTAAGCGTTTTAAGGGTAAGTCAGGTAAACGCTCTGATAGGAAGAAGTTTATCCTCACTGTAGATGGTGGTTCCCAACTTGATTTGAGTAGGTTATAGATTTTATGCCGGTTAAGAATTTAAAGCCTTTTAATGCTTCCTCCAGAGGTGCAGTTCTAGTTGATTATTCTGAGCTCTGGCGTGGGTCGCCTGAGAAAAAGTTACTTCTTCCTAAGAAGTCGTGTTCCGGGAGAAATAATGCTGGTCGCATTACTGTTAGGCATAGGGGCGGTAGAGGTAAGGTAAGATATAGGTTGATCAGCTTCAGTCGTTTTTCTTCTGGTGCTCCACTCTTTACGAAGGCCGTTGTTGAAAGGATTGAGTATGATCCGAATAGAACTGCATTTATTGCTTTAGTTCGTGATTTTAAGACCGGTCTACCTTCATATATCATTGCTCCGGAGGGTCTAAAGAAATCTGATGTGCTTTCGACGGACGTTTTCGACGATATGGCTCCAGGGGCGTGTATGCCGTTGGGAAAGGTGCCTCTTGGTACGACGGTGCATAATGTTGAGTTGAAACCCGGTGCTGGTGGCCAGCTTGTTCGTTCTGCAGGTAGTAGTGCGCGTGTAATTGCCAGGGATGGGAATTATACACTTGTCACTTTGCCTTCGGGAGAGAAGCGATTGATTCTGTCAACTTGTCATGCTACGATTGGCGCGGTTTCTAACGCAGATAGGAAAAATACCAAGCTAGGCAAAGCTGGAAGATCTAGGTGGCTTGGCAGAAGGCCTTCTGTAAGAGGGGTTGCGATGAACCCTGTGGATCATCCTATGGGTGGAGGAGAAGGAAAAACTTCAGGTGGGCGTCACCCTGTTTCTCCTTGGGGTTTCCCTACAAAAGGTAAGAAGACTAGGGATCCTAATAAGTTGAGCTCGAAATTTATTAAGTCGAAGAAGAGGTAGTGTTTTGTATGCCTAGATCTGTCTGGAAGGGTCCGTTTTGCGATAATTACGTTATAAAGTTGGCGAGGAGGGCTAGAGGCAATCCTAACGTTCTGATCAAGATAAGATCGAGGAGGTCTGTGATTCTACCTGCTTTTGTTGGTTACACTTTTGGAGTTTACAACGGGAAAGTGTTCATACCTGTTAAAGTGAATGAGAACATGGTCGGCCATAAGTTTGGTGAGTTCTCTCCGACTAGAACATTCAACGGACATAGTGGAGATAGGAAGGTTAACAAAAAATGAGGGCTGAGTATAAGAATATGAAATCGAGTGTCCAGAAGGTAAATCTGGTTGCCGATATGATTCGTGGTAAGGGGGTTGATGTCGCTAGGTCGCAGCTTTTGTTTTTGAAAAAAGCTTTAGCTAAGCCGCTTTCAAAGGTTTTGATGTCATCTGTTGCGAATGCTCAAAATAATTTTGGTGTCGATCCAGATAATTTATACGTGAAGGAAGTTTTTGTGGGTAAGGGGATGTCTCTAAAGAGATTTGCGGCTCGCGCGCGCGGTAGGTCTGCTTCTATCAGGAAGCACTACTCAAATGTATCTATATTATTAGGGGTTTTGGATGGGTCAAAAGGTTAATCCTGTTGGTTTTAGGTTGTGGACACATGGCTCTCATGGTTCTGTTTGGTATAGTAAGTCTTGCGATTATGCTAAGACCGTTGCCGAAGATTATTTTGTCACCAAGTATGTGGAGAGCAGTTTTGCTCATATTGGCATATCTAAGGTGATTATAAAACGGAAGGGTGCGTCTTGTGATATTACACTTCATTGTATGAAGCCTGGTCTGATTATTGGGAAGAAAGGTGCTGATCTTGAATCTTTTAGGCTTAAGCTGAACAAAAAGTTTGGTTTTGTTCCTAGCCTGAATGTTGTTGAAGTGAAGAAGCCTAACAGTAGTGCGGTATTGGTGGCGAAGAGTATTGCTTTTCAGCTTGAGAAACGTTCTTCCTTTAGGAGGGTGATAAAAAAGGCGATAGCTACCGTCATGAGGGAGAGTGACGTAAAAGGTGTGAAGGTTGCTTGCTCTGGCAGGCTTTCTGGGGCTGAAATTGCTCGTACGGAAGTCTTTAAGGAAGGCTCCATTCCTCTGCACACTATGAGGGCTGATATTGACTACTGGGTCGCTGAAGCTCATACGACGTACGGTGTAATAGGTGTGAAGGTTTGGATATACAGGGGTAATATATTTAGGGTATAGTGATTTTTACTTGATATGCTTGCACCGAAGAAATTAAAGCACAAAAAGTTTAGGAAAGTGAGGTTTTCAGACGCTAGTGCTCGGGGTTCAGGATTGGCTTTTGGGGAATATGGCCTAAAGGCAATTGGGAGCGCTAGGCTTAATGGAAGGCAAATAGAATCTGCGCGTAGAGTGATAACCAGGATTGTCTCAAAAGCGGGTAAGCTTTGGATCAATGTTTTCCCTGGAATTCCTCTCACACGAAAGCCAACTGATGTCCGGATGGGTGGTGGTAAGGGATCTGTCGATTCCTATATCTTTGCTATTTCTCCGGGTAGAGTGCTTTTTGAATTGGGTGGCGTTGACAGAGAGAAGGCTAAGCTTGCTCTGTGTAAGGCATCTGCTAAGCTTCCTTTTTCCACAAAGTTTGTTGAGAGAGTTTCGTGTGAGCTATGAGAATATCTGATATTAGAGCTAGGTCTAATGAGGAACTGGTAGAATTGCTTTCGTCTATGAGGGCTGAGTTGTTTGCTATTGAGCTCAGAGCTCCCTCTTCTGAACCTAGGGTCAGACGTGTTGCTAAAAAATTTATCCGCAGGGATGTTGCGCGGATATTAACGTGTTTACGAGGGAATAAAGGGAGTTAGAATGTCTGCGTTGGTGTTAGAAGGTGTTGCCGTTAGAGATTCTTTATCTAAGACGGTTAAGGTAAGGGTCACTCGCAAGGTGTCCCATCCAAAGTATAAGAAAGTTTTGCACCTTACAAAGTCTTACTTAGCGCATGATGAGGCGAATGTTGTCCGTGCTGGGCAGGTGGTGAGGATTCAGGCTGTGAGGCCTATATCTGCTCGGAAAGCGTGGTTGGTAGTTTAAGTGGTTATCTTGGCTTTATGATAAAAAAGGAAACTGTGTTAGATGTAGCTGACAATTCAGGTGCTAGGAAGGTTCTGTGTATCGGTATCTCGGGCTCGAAGAAGACAGCTTCAATAGGTGATGTAATAACTGTCTCGGTGAAAAAGTGCATTCCTGTAGGCAAAGTTTCTGCTGGCTCTATACATAGAGCGGTTGTTGTCCGAGTCAAGAAAAGGTCTTCTTCTAGCATTGTAGTTTTTGGCGATAATGCTGTTGTACTTCTCAATAAACAGAATGAAATGATAGGAACGAGGGTTTTCGGACCTACGGATAGTTTGTTGCGCCGCAATAAAGGTTTTGCAAAGATTTCCTCTTTGTCGCAGGAGGTTTTTCAGTGAAAAGGATAGTGTCTGGTGATCAGGTGAAGGTCATTTCGGGTAACGAAGCTGGCAAGGTAGGTGTTGTACGGAAAGTTCTCTATTCTTCTGTCGGTCGGAGAAAAGAGGTTTATGTTATCGTATCAGATGTGAATGTTCGTAGGTTTGTTAAGAAGACTCAAGCTGGAAAGAAGTTTGATGCTAAGTCTTACCCAATTGCGGTTTCTAATGTTGCGCTGCTTGCTGGGGATGGTTTTGTCTCAAAGGTTGGCTTTAAATTAAAGGACGGTACGAAAAAGCGGATCTTCAAGAGGACTGCCGAGTTTGTCTAGTTTGGGTATTTTGAGATGCTTGAAAGTGAATATCATAAAAGTGCGTTAGCAAGGGTCATGAAGGAGGTTGGAGTGGACTCCCCTGTAAAGGCCCCAAGGTTTGAGAAAGTGTGTCTAAGTGTTGGACTAGGTGGTGCTAGCAGTGACAGTAAGCTTTTAGCTTCTGCTGTGGAAGATTTGTCTCTCATAGCTGGGCAGAAGGCTGTGGTGACGGTTGCGAAAAAGTCCATATCTTCTTTCAAGTTGCGCAAGGGTTTTCCGGTTGGTTGCCGGGTCACTCTTCGCAAGAGGAGGATGTTTGATTTTATAAACAGGCTATTATACATGGCCTTACCCGATCAAAAGGATTTTAAGGGATTTACGATGAGAAATTTTGACGGGCATGGTAATATGGCTTTCGGTTTGACGGAACACATCGTCTTTCCTGAAGTAGATTTTGATAAAACTTATCGGATAATCGGGATGAATGTGGTTGTAGTGACAACGGCTTCTACTGATCAGTTAGCACGAATCTTATTGTCTTGCTACGGGTTTCCGTTCAGGGATTAGTATTTGGAATTTTTGTATGGCAAAAAAAGCTTTAGTAGTAAAAGATGAAAGGAAAAGGGCTCTAGCCTGCCGTTCTAGAGAAAAGAGGTCCGCTGTTCGTAATATGAGGAACGACAAGACTATTTCGCTCAAGGAAAGAGTTGCTATTCAGGCGAAGCTTAATTCTCTTCCTAGGAATAGTTCTCCTGCGAGGAGTAAGAATAGATGCTCAATAACTGGTAGGCCCAGGGGTTACTATCGCAAATTTGGTATCTCTAGGATACAGTTGCGTGTCTTGGCTAACTGGGGGAAGCTGCCTGGTGTTGTAAAGTCTAGTTGGTAGTTTTGTGGGAGGGTGTTAGGTGCCGAATAGCTTGATTGCAGATGCTGTTGCGAGAATTAGGAATGGACAAATGGCTAGGCTTCGAGAAGTCACCATATATCATTCTCGTGTTCTTGTTGAAATAGCTGCCCTTCTCAAGGAAGAGGGTTATATTGTCGGGTATGAAGTGATTGAGATTAGGCCCTCTGTAAAGAGGATAATAATAAGGTTGAAATACTATTGCGGGCAGCCTGTTATAAGTAAGCTGAAGCTCTTTTCGCGTCCAGGAAAGAGGATTTATTCGCGTGCATGTGAGATACCAAAGTTCTACGGAGGATTGGGTATCTCAGTTCTTTCTACTTCTAAGGGCATTCTGCCCTCCTATAAGGCTGTAAGCAGTAATTGCGGTGGTGAGTTGTTATTTGGGGTGTATTAGAGATGTCCAGGGTTGGAGAGAGCAGTATTGATATTTCAGGTCTGGACTGTTCTTTTGAGCGGTCTACTGGTGTGGTGAGATTTTCTTCTGGAGAAGTGAGCGTGAGCCACTCCTTGCCTGGTGGTATTTTTTGCGAGGTTAGTGCAGGGCGCATTCAGCTAAGTGCAGAGGATGATTCGATGTCCATGTTACTTGGCTTGCATAGGAGCTTGCTTAATAACATTGCTTGCGGTTTGAGAAAAAAGTTCCAGCGGAGGCTTGTACTTAACGGTGTTGGTTATAAAGCCGAGGTGCGTGGCAGATATCTCATCCTTTATTTGGGGTATACGCATAATATTAAGTATTTTATATTTGATGCAGTTTCTATTACGGCTGTTAAACCAACTGAGCTTCTTGTTGAAAGTTCGGATAAGCATGTGTTAGGTTTAGTTGTTTCCGACCTATGTTCTCTTAGGAGGTACGATCCTTACAAGGGAAAGGGAATTTTTCCGAGTGATGTTGTAATGCCTAGGAAAGAGGCGAAGAAAAAGTAGTGATTGTTTCGTATTGTCAATGTATTTAAGGTTAAATAGGCGTGATAAGCGTGCCTTCAGGGTTCACTATCGGAAAAGGGGGAAGCTACCTTTGCGTCTTGTTGTCTCAAGAAAGAACCGCAATTTTCACGCGCAAATTATAGATGATACAAGTGCAAGCACGGTGTATCATGTTTCCACCCTGAGCAAGGATTTTGTAAGAAAGGGAGGGGTCCTTAATTCATCTGTTGTGGCGGAGTTGGCTGAATATTTCGTGTCCAGGATACCAGAATCTTTGAAAGGATCTAAGGTTGTATTTGATAGTGGTGCTTCTGCCTACCATGGATTAGTGGCGCTTTTTGCGGAAAAGGTAAGGGCGTGTTTAGAGTTTTGAGGTCTTTTGTCAGAAAATGAAAAACGTCGATCATAGAAATTTAGATCTTTTCGAGAGCGTTGTTGACATAGCAAGAGTAAGTAAAGTTACGAAAGGTGGTCGTCAATTTTCGTTTAGAGTTGCCGCATTGGTGGGAGATAAGAAGGGTTGTGTTGGTTATGCTACTGCGAAGCATGATGAGGTGCTTGATGCACGCAGTAAGGCTGTGAGAAAGGCAAAAGGTGCTATGATCCGTTTTCCGCTTAGGGAAGGCAGGACTATCCATCATGATTGTTTCTCGAAGCTTGGTGCTAGCAAACTGTTTATAAAACCTGCTCCTGAAGGTACCGGAATAGTTGCTGGTGGTGCCATGCGAAAGTTCTGTGAAATGCTGGGTGTGTCGGATATTATTGCCAAGTCCTATGGTTCCTCTACTTCTGGCATAGTAATACGGAATGCTATTAAAGCGTTTTCGCTGGTGTGTTCCCCTGAGTATGTCGCTGGCAAGAGAAATAGAAAGAAGTCAAAATTTATTAGTAAAGCTGTTACCCAATGATTAAAGTTAATGATATTTTGCTCTCTTTGGTGACTCGTCGCTCAAAGCGACGCGGCAGGGGTATAGGTAGTGGGAAGGGTAAGACCTGTGGTAGGGGCCTCAATGGCCAAGGCTCTAGGACTGGAGTCACTCTTTCTCGTATGGAGGGAGGACAGCAGTCCTTCCTTCGCGCGTTACCTAAGCGTGGACAAAGGCCATTGGCGAAAAAGGTTTATTCTCTTGTTAGTACTGGGGACATTGCTTCTCTTATAAGGTCTGGGTTTTTTTCTTCGGGGGAAATCCATATTTCAAAGGAGTTGATGCTCAAGTGTGGCCTGATTAAGAAGAATTCTTTGGTTAAGGTTTTGGCTTCTGTTGATGTCTCACTTGTTGATCTTAAGATTTCTTCCTGTGAGTACGACAAAATTTCTGTTTCAGCTAGACGTGCTTTTGGATTATCCGAATGAATCAATCGAACTTTGGATTACTGTTTTCATCTAAAGATCTGTTCCACCGGCTGTGCTTCTTGTTGGTGGCTCTTTTGGTTTACAGGATTGGTACCTTTATAACTCTTCCAAGTGTCAATCCCGCGCATGTATCGGAGATCTTTAGTGCCAATCTTTCATCTGGCATAATAGGGATGTTTAACACTTTTTCTGGAGGTGCTCTTGGGAGAATGACGCTATTTGCGCTCAACGTGATGCCATACATAGTCTCGTCGATTGTAGTGCAGATATTTTTCTCGATGCTCAAGAGTGAAGGAAAAGTGAGTGCCGAGTTTATGAACGAGTCCAGGTTGTCATTTTATTCAAAATTGGTTGCGCTTTTTCTTGCTTTCTTTCAGGGTTTCATTATTGTTGCTGGTCTCGAAAGGACGAAAGCCTTTGTTGGTGGTAATGAAGAATTTTATTCTTTGTTGAAATATACATCGGTTTTAACCTTGGTTTGTGGAACATTCTCTTTGATTTGGCTTGGTCAGCAGATCAATTCTAGGGGTATAGGCAATGGTATGTCGTTGATAATTTTTGCCGGAATAGTTGCAGAGATGCCCGCTATTTTTGGCAATCTCTTTTCGGGTATTGGGTCTCCAGGTTCAGGCATTCTTGGCATTTTTGTAAGTTTGTCTTTGCTTGTTTTTGTTGTTTTTTTGGTTGTTCTTGTGGAACGTGCTTCCAAGAATATTCCTGTTCATTATCCACGTCGCAGGACTTGGGGTAGTACGCATGGAGACGCTGCTTCTAATATACCTGTGAAGATTAACGTTTCAGGTGTTATACCTCCAATCTTTGCTAATGCGCTTATTTTATTTCCTCTGACACTGGCGAATTTCTCAGCGGAGAGCCATCTTGGGGAATTCATTATTAGGTATTTTTCAGTTGGTCAACCACTGTATTTTCTGTTACATTCTTGTTTATTGGTATTTTTCTGTTTTTTCTATAGTGATTTTGTTTTTAACACAACTGAGATTTCTGACTCTTTAAAGAAGGGTGAGGCAATTGTTGCGGGTAGAAGGCCTGGCATTTCGACTAAGAGGCATCTTGATTATGTTCTTAGGCGTATCACGGTTGTTGGTGCTGCGTATCTTGTCTGTATCTGTGTGGTGCCTGAGATTTTTCGTAACTATTTTGGTTTTGATGCTATCATCAGCGGTACGAGTTTACTGATAATTGTAAATGTTATAACAGATCTGCTCTCTCAGATTCAGGTGCTTCTTTTCAGTTCTCATTATTCTTCTTTTTTGAAAAAGGGAGGAATGGTTTTTAATAAGCGATGAATTTAGTAATGTTTGGTCCACCTGGCTCTGGTAAGGGTACGCAGTCCTCACGGATTTGTTCTTATGTTTCGGCCTCCGTGGTTGACTGTGGTAAGCTTTTGAGGGTAGCCGCTCTTACTATGAGGCAGTCTGAGGATCTTAAAGCTGGAAAACTCCTTCCAGATGAGTTGGTAATAGGTGTTGTAAGAGAGAAATTGAGAGAGCTGATAAAAGTCGGGGATAATTTTATTCTTGATGGTTTTCCACGAAGTGTGGTTCAGTGTCATGCGCTATTTGAAATGTCTTCTGAACTAGAGTTCGAGATTTCGTGTCTTGTAAAATTTGAAGTTTCTGAAAGGGAAATTTTTGCGAGGCTTTTGGATAGGCTTGTTTGTAGTGCGTGTGGTGCTCTCCATGATGTTGTTTTGGGTAGGTGTGTTTCCTGTGGTAGCGTTGAATGTGAAAGACGTAGTGATGATCTCAAAGTTGAGATAATAAAAAAGAGGTTGATGCTATATGGTGCTGTTGAGCGGGATATTGTAAACTTGTTCAGGTCTAGATCTATAAAGGTGTTGAGCATAGATGCAGGCCGTTCAGTAGATGAGGTTGCAGCTGATCTTAGAACGCAACTTTTGATGTTTATATGATATATTTGAGCGTATGAGGTTTTTAGGGGTAAACTTGCCGGATAATAAGGCGGTTGTCGTTGCTTTGACGTATTTATATGGGATAGGCCTACCTACCGCGAGGAAGATTTGTTCTAGCCTTGCTATAGATGGATCTGCTAAATTGCCGGACTTGGAACAGGAGCAGCTAAATTCCATTATGGCATATATCAAGAACGACATTCCGTTTGAAGGGGAGTTAAGAAAGTCTGTTGCCTTTTCGATTAAGCACTTAGTGGATATCAAGTGCTATAGGGGGGTAAGACATAGAAAAAATCTGCCTGTTAGGGGACAGAGGACTAGGACAAATGCTCGCACTAGAAAAGGTAAAGTCAGGGTTCCTATTGCAGCTAAAAAGAGAGTTTAGTGTTCGATATACATGAGAGAAAAGAAGAGTATCGTTTCGGGTAATGCGCACGTTATTGTGACGTTTAATAATGTCTATATCAGTGTCACCGATCATCAGGGAAATGTGCAAGGTTGGGCCAGTTCTGGCTCGGTTGGCTTTAAGGGTAATAAGAAGTCCACTGCGTATGCTGCGCAGTCTGTTGCAACGACCTTAATGACCAAGCTGAAGCGCATTGGGTTAAAGATCCTTAATGTTCATTTGAGTGGTTCCAATCCAATTAGGGAAGCTGCGCTGCGTGCGATTCGCAATTCGGGCATCGTAATCATCTCCCTTCAGGACATGACGCCTGTTCCACATAATGGAGTAAGGTTGAGAAGAAGGCGTAGGGTCTAGTCTTTTATATATGATTTTTGACGTTGTGTAGTTTATTATGAGTGCTGTCTTAGATAAGGGTTCTTTAGTCGATGTTTTTTCTTCTCCTTCTGTTGTTTTTAACCAAATCCGAGAAGGGTACTGTGCCGAGTTCATTGTTGAGCCCTTGCGTGTGGGCTTTGGGCTGACAATTGGGAATGCGATGCGTAGGGTTCTCCTTTCATCCCTTAGTGGTTTTGCGATAAGTGCTGTTGGGATTAAGGGTTTAACTCACGAGTTTTCTTGTATACCTGGAGTGCGTGAGGATTTTGCTGACCTTGCGCTCAACTTAAAAAAAGTGGTTTTAAAGAGCATTTCTGGTGCTACATGCGGAAATTTGCATCTTTCAGTTACGGATGGAGGTGCTGTGTTCTCTAATATGATTTCTCCTAGTCACGACTTCGAAGTTGTTAATGGGGATTTGCTGATATGTAATGTTGCTGAGGGGGTTTCATTAGAGATGGAAATGAAGGTGAGTAGCGGTTTCGGATATGTGTCGTCTGTCTCTGTCAGGAAAGATGAATATGACCTTGAAGGTGCTGTCCCAATAGACGCAATTTATAATCCTGTTCGTGCTGTTAATTTTACAGTCAAGCCTACTAGTGCTGGCAGCTTTGCTGGGCACGACAAGTTGATTCTTTATGTTGAAACAAATGGTGCCATGGATCCAAAGACTGCTGTTCTTGAGGCAAGTAAGATATTGTCGACTCAGGCAAGGTGTTTTCTTAATATTGCGGACCCCGAACATCGAGTTCATGGAGTTCCCTGTGGTGTTTCCACTTCTGACAGGAATGATGCCAGTGATCTTTTGTCTGCGCGCATCGATCGTTTATATTTGTCTGCAAGAGCAAGGAAATGTCTCAATGGAGAGAATATAGTTTACATAAGGGATTTGGTTTCTAGAACAGAGGCTGATTTGTTGAAAGCACCAAACTTCGGTAGGCGCTCTTTAGAAGAAGTAAAAAAAGAGCTGTTTAGCAAGGGATTGAGTCTTGGTATGAATCTCGATAGTCATGGTTGAACTTTATGGGAATTTATTATGAAGCACAGGGTAAAGAAGCATAGATTATCAAGGAATTCCTCACATAGGATGTCACTTATCTGCAATCTTTCCGTCTCAATAATAGAGCACGGGCGGTTGCAGACTACTTTGGCTAAGGCCAGGGCTCTGAGGCCGTTTATTGAAAAGTTAATTACTAAAGCTAGAGTACCAGACTCGTTATCTGTTAGGAGGCTTTTGCTTTCTCGTATCAAGAACGAGGCTGCGGTTACAAAACTTATCAATGAGGTTGCACGGCGTTATACAGATCGTCCAGGCGGTTACTGTAGGATTGTTAAGACCGGATACAGAGTCGGTGATGCTGCTCCAATGGCTATCATAGAATTTGTATAAAAATTCACTTGCACCTTCCTAGTCTTTTGCAAATTTTGTGAGAAAATCCCTGAGCGACCTGAGATGTTCCGTTGCCATTTCGAGCTCTGTTTGATTGGGATCTCCTTCCAGTGCTGAGCGCGCACCTCTTATGGTCATTCCTCTTTTGTGAAGTAGCTCTTGTATTTTCTGTATTGCCTTTATATCGCTTTGTGTGTAAAGTCTTTTCCCAGATTGTCTTTTTGGTTTAAGTGTCTCAGGGAACTGAGTTTCCCAGTATCTCAACACATACTCTTTTAGTCCTATAATTTCTGCAACTTCACGTATCGAATAGTATAGCTTTCCCTTCTCAAAACAAAACATATGCAATAATTGAAATCATTATGAAGGTAGCAAATGCTGCGAGTAGATCGTCAAGCATCACTCCAAAACCACCATGTATATTTTTTTGCACGAAACTTATGGGCCAGGGTTTTACGATATCGAAAAATCTGAACAGTACAAACGATGTGACGCACAGAAGCAACATGATGGAAAGCTCAAAGCTACTCCTAAAGACATAACTGATACATATAAACAAAATTAGTTGTGCGACCAGCTCATCTATTATGACTTCCTTTGGATCCTTCAAGGAGTAGGTTGTTTCATATTTATCACAGCTCCAGATGCCAATCAGAAACAAAAATGATGAGATCAGGATAACATACGCAATGGAGAGAGGGAAAAATATAATCAACGGGAGAAAAACAAATGCAAGTATGCTACCCAGTGTACCAGGTAACGGAGAAAGGTAACCGATACCAAAGCATGTCGCACATTTTGTAAATACGTCCTGCTTTCTTTCCTTACGACTTTGCATTGGGAGCAAGGATGATAAAAAAATTATTGTTATTCTGTACAATCTCTTTTTCCAATTTACCAACCTCAGATCCGACTTCCTCTACGACCTTGTTCAGTAAGTTAATAGCAAGGTTTTTGTTAGTCATTTCCCTACCACGGAGTCTCACTACAACTTTTACTTTGTCTTCCTCCTGCAAAAACTCCCTAATTTTTTTGAGTTTTGTACTCAGATCGCCTGCTCCTATGGATTGGCGTAACTGAACCTCTTTTATCGTAGAGGATTTTTGTTTTCTCCGTTTTAGGTTGGACTCCTTCTTTGCCTCGTACTTATATTTTCCGTAGTCCAATATTTTACATATCGGTGGAAATACAGCTGAGGATACCTCCACCAAGTCTAAATTCCTGCTTTTTGCCAGCTGCAACGCTTCCGCGATCTTCATCACTCCCATGAACTTATCGTTCACGTCTATCACTCTTACTTCGTTGTTCGCGTTTGCGTAACTCCAGACAATTCTTTTGTCTGTATTAGACCTACTTGGAGTACGGTTAGTAAAACTTTTTTCTTTATTCTTCAAATTTATTGAACCTCAAATTCTTCTTATATTAGTACTACTTATTTATCTAACATTGAACTCCCTCAATATATCCCCAAGGGCTGTATCAACTGTCTTCACTTCAGATTCACTTGAACCCATTCTTCGTACCGTGACGCTATTGCTTTTTTCCTCAATCCTACCGATGATCCACAAAATTGGGACCCTTCTTGTAGTATGATATCTGATTTTGTAATCAATTCTTTGATTGCTAAAGTCAGAGACAGCACGTATACCTGTTTTGGATAGATGGTTCAGTAGCGACTTTGCATATTCTTCAACCTTTTCCGTAATGGTGAGGACTGCTACCTGTGTGGGAGCGAGCCACAATGGAAATTTGCCATCATAATGTTCAATCAGGATACCCAAGAAACGTTCAAACGTACCTAAAATAGCTCTGTGCAGCATTACAGGGTGCTGCTTTTTCCCTTCATGGTCTATATAGGTTGCATCCAGACGTTCAGGCAACACAAAATCTACCTGCAAAGTTCCACATTGCCATTTTCTTTTTAGTGCATCTACCAGTACAAACTCTATTTTTGGTCCATAGAACGCTCCTTCTCCGGGGTTGAGTGTATAAATCAACCCTGCTTTATCCATCGCAGATTTCAGAGCAATCTCTGCCTTATCCCAGGTTTCGTCATTTCCAAGACGTACTTCTGGGCGATCTGAAAAGCGCACCTCTACTTCTGTGAATCCAAGATCCCTGTAGACCTCTTTTAGTAATCCGCAAAACGCAATAGTCTCGTCACAGATTTGCTGAGGTGTACAGAAAATATGTGCATCATCCTGAACAAAACCTCTGACCCTCATTAGACCATGCAGTGCTCCAGAAGCTTCATTTCTGTGACACATACCAAATTCTGCTAGCCGCAGTGGCAAATCTCTATAACTTTTTAGAGACTGCTTGTAGACCTCAATATGTGCAGGACAGTTCATCGGTTTTAGTGAAAATTCACCATCATCCGATCTTATAACGAACATATTCTCTTTGAACTTAGACCAATGTCCTGATCTTTCCCACAGGCATTTGTTGTATACGAGTGGAGTTTTTACCTCGCGATAACCGTGTGTCTTGAGCTTGTTACGGATGTAATTCTCCAATACTCTGTAAAGGATGAAGCCATTCTCGTGCCAAAAGACCTGTCCTTGAGCTTCTTCTTGTAGATGAAAAAGTTCCATTGTCTTGCCAATAGCACGATGATCCCTCTTTTTTGCTTCATGTAGGAAGGAAAGATAAGCTTCCAATCCGTCTTTTGTTGCCCATGCGGTGCCATATATACGCTGCAAAGAGTCGCTTTTTGCGTCACCAAGCCAGTAAGCAGTCGATACCTTCAGTAATTTAAAATGTTTCAACCAACCTGTCGAAGGGGCATGCGGACCACGGCACAAGTCAATAAAATCACCCTGCTTGTATATAGAAATCTTTTCTTCAGGCGGAATCCTACTGATAAGTTCAACCTTATACTTTTCGCCCTTTTTTTGGAAAAACGAAACTGCATCGTCTCTGCTCCATTCTTCACGTATTATCCGGTAGTTCCTCTGAATGATTTCTCTAATCTTCTCTTCTATTTTTTCGAAATCACTGTCGGAGAAAGCGATGGGAGTAGAAAAGTCATAATAAAAACCATCATCAATGACTGGTCCTATTCCTAATTTCGTTTCTGGGTATAGTTCCTGTACTGCTTGTGCCATGACATGAGCACAATCATGTCTTAGTATCTCAATTCCCGCTTCGCTTTCGAGGAGAATGGGTTCTATATTTGCATCACAGTCGAGACGGTAAGAGAGATCAACACTAACCCCATTTACCGAAGCTGCAATTGTCTTAGAAAAAATCTCAGCATCAAAATCAGATATTACAGATCCAACGGTCTTACCAGAGGATAGGCTGAAAGAAGATGACAAAAGAGTTACGGTTAACACGACACGTCCCAAATGTGACTCTCAACCAAAAGTAGCACCGCGAACACAGGATCCAAAAAAATGCTCCTAAGAAACTCTAAAAACCCGTGATCTCGGTGCGATTCGAACGCACGACCCTTTGATTAAAAGTCAAATGCTCTGCCTACTGAGCTACGAGATCAACTGACCGAGATTTTACAATGAAAGGATGAAAGAATCAATTATAATGTGGGAAAAGAGGGCAATTTCAGAACATTTTTAATAGGGGAATCATATTTTGTTCGGTACCAATTACCAACTCTTCATTTTTGTCTTGCATGCATATGTGTAGTGTATCATGGCTCTTATCTACAAAGTGACGCACCTTCACAAGAAATCCATGTACTTTTTGTGCTGTGAGGCCGCTGTCCAGGCTTTTCTCAATCGATGACAGTAAATAACTTGCACCCTGTACTGCTAGGCATATTTTACCTTTGGCAATGGATACGTAACCTGGTGAAAGTGCCATTTTTCCACTTATGTTACACCTGTGTTCCGGTGTTGATATATCAAGCTTTTTCACATCTAACGTATAAGTAGGAGGTCTCTCAGATAAATTTACTAGTGTTATGTCGGTTTCGATTTTTTTTGTACCTTCACCGAGGCTGAGGGTGAGGTCAATGGTACTTTCTAGTGAGTTTTTCTGTGAATAGCTCATCCTAAAAGCAATGTCGAAGAGCATCGTATCACTTTCAGTGTTTTTGTTCTGTAGATAACACTCTAGGTTGTCTTTCCTAATTGAAATGGCAAGACCATTTTGCCCAGCTGGCATACTTGATATAGATGCTTCATCGATGTTCTTACAGTGAAACTGTCCATCGACCGCAGAAATAACAACTGTTGCAGTTGGATTATTTACTTTTATCTCATTCTTCCAAGGGGCACTGGTGAAGATAAGCTTATCGAACCGCACAAGCAGCGGTTTGTTCAGGTTATCTATTTTGAGAATCGGCTTTGTGAAGGAAACTCTGGATCTGTACTCGAAAAATCCTTCAAGTTGGTAGCCTGAATATTCAAAAAGTGAGAAACTGCCTAGTGTGGAAACAATATTATTCTTGAGAGACTGTGTCTTATAGAACCAATATCCCGTGACACAAAAAGCCAAAAGTACAACAAATAAGCAGCAGTAGAGAAAAAAGCGCGCCTTATCCATGTTTCGGTAAATAAACTCTTACTTTATGTTTCTTGTTGCGCTTGGGAGCCTTACTTTGATCCCATCTATGGACTCACGCATCACAACTTGGCAACCTAACCTTGACGTAGCAGAAAGTCCAAATGCAAGGTCTAGCATGTCATCTTCATCGGCAGAGATAGGAGGCAGCTTGTCAAACCATTGTGATTCAACTATCACGTGACAAGTAGAACACGCAAGAGAACCTTCACATGCACCTTCTAAGTCAATACCGTTTTTATGTGCCACCGTGAGAATGGTTTCTCCTTCGTGAGCAGTGCAATGACGCTCTTTTCCATCTGGTTCAATGAAAGTTATTTTTAGCTCCTTCGACATATCAGGTTTTATTCAGGTCTATTTCCATTTTCTTAAAAAGAAAGTCTAGTCTTCGCTTCAGGAACGGTTCTGCAACTCGTTCTAGTCCCTCAGTTGCTTTTCTAATTTCGATGCTATCACATTTTTGTATGCTTCTTGCTATAAGTTGCATATGTTCATCAATTGTTTCTTTTTCGTTGCTGACGAGTAAGGGTTCGTGCTCGGCTAATGCTTTCCTTAGAACCTGTAAAACACGCTCGGCATGTCTCTGTGCATCTGTTACTGACCTTCTCTTTATGTCTTCTGCGAGGCTAGTTAGGGAATCTTCTACCATCTTCTGCACAGTTTCTCTTTTTAGGCCATAGTGCGGGTTTATTTCAATTGCTTGTGTCTTTCTTGTGAGCAATTCGGTCGCACTTACCTTCAATATACCGTCTTCATCTACGCTAAAGGTAATCTCTATTCTCGCTTTACCCATTGGGAGCGGGGGTAGGTTGTTAAGTGTGAACTCTGCTAAGTACCTATTATCACGAGCGAATTCTCTTTCTCCTTGTAAGACATGTATCTTAAAAGAAGTTTGACCATCAACTGCGTTGGTTAGTACTTGTGACTGTTTGACTGGAACTGGGGTATCTTTCATGATGATTTTTTCCATCGTACCATCAAGAGTCTCTATGCCTAATGAGAGCGGTAGGACGTCTAATAAAAGTACCCTCTTAGGATTCTTACCATTAAGAAAGCTTCCCATCAATGCTGCGCCGCAAGCAACAATTGTCTCTGGATTGACTCCTGTTACGACTTTTTCTTCCCCGAAAAACGTGGAAACTCTGCTTCTTATCATTGGTACCATCGTTGATCCACCAACAAGAAGGAGTCCATCAATATCTCCTACGGAGAGACTGCTTTTTCTGAGAGCGCGTTTCACTATGTTGATTGTTTTCTCTACATCCTTTTCTATTATTTTTTCAAATTCATCCAATGTGATTTCAAAACATAGGTTTTGTCCCCGATAGTCAAGGTAGTTTGTTACCCTATTTTGGTGACTCAACTCCTCCTTGATCTTTATGCAAACCACTAGCAGGGCAGCTTTTTCCTCATCCGTGGGTTCAAGTGCATATTTTTTCAGGAGATGTTCTAACAGTGCCTGATCAAAGTTATCACCACCAAGGTAATCATCACCATCGGTACAGGAAACCTTAAAAATGCCTTTGTGAAATTCCAAAATTGAAACATCAAAAGTTCCACCACCTAAGTCGTAGACGATATATCTGCCTTCTTCTTTTTTCTCGTCAATTCCGTAGAAAAGTGCTGCTGCAGTTGGTTCACTTAACAGACGCACTACATTTAGCCCGGCAATCGTTGCCGCATCCTTAATTGCCGTGCGGGAAGCGTTATCAAAATATGCCGGAACTGTGACCACAGCCATGTTCACACAGTGTCCAAGATATTTTTCAGCTGTTCTTTTTAGAGATGCAAAAATTCTGGACGCATATCCTATTGAGAGAGTGCACATCTCCTGCGGATTGTTTCGTATGCTTCCTGGTATACCTGCTTTTTTTGCGATTATCCTCTTTATCGATAGAATGTGACCCCTACATTTCTTTGCTTCCTTTCCAATAATGATGTCCTTGTCTTTCACACCAATAACAGATGGAAGAAGGACGTCGCCACCCTCTTGAGGAATAACAACGCATTTGCTACCGTCGAATATACAAACAAGAGAATTGGTCGTTCCAAAGTCTATACCTATGATGACTTCACGATCAAGTTTTTGTCTTGGCTCATTGATTGTTATCACTTGCATAGATCCTTTGTTTTAATTTTTCTAAATATTTGAGTCCCATACAATGCGAGCTTGCTGAGTCATAATCTTTGCAATTGAAAGCTTCTTCCATTT
Organism: Neorickettsia sennetsu str. Miyayama; assembly: GCF_000013165.1. Lineage (NCBI taxonomy): Bacteria > Pseudomonadati > Pseudomonadota > Alphaproteobacteria > Rickettsiales > Anaplasmataceae > Ehrlichia > Ehrlichia sennetsu. Next base: position 243,653 of record NC_007798.1, read on the forward strand.
GTTGTAGAGCATCGAGGTACATGTTTTCTACTAATGGTAGGACTTCTACAGTTCTGCCATTTTCCACTTTTTCTTCTAGTGCGACGATTTGCATGAGTAGTCCAGGACAGCTTTTGTCGGAGAGGTTAGTGTAACCAGATAATTCTAGTAAGTGTTGTGCTCTATTAACTGGGTCTTTTAAAAGATGATACGCTTTGTTGAGCAATTGAACCTTCTCGTAGATAGCCGAATCTTCCTTAACTGAATTAGACGTGCTTCTCAATTCTTTTTGCAGAGCGAGATAAGATTTCTCCAGTGAATCTGCTGGGTCAAAAGTGAACCTCTCTTCCAATTCTAGGACCCTGAAATAATTTTTCTTTTGCATCTCATACGATTGATCTAATTGCGTTTCAAATAAGGAAAGTCCTTGCCTACTCTGCTTAGAGTGGATTTTAGTGCCGCACCTGTCTCATTCAATTTAGTATTGTACTCACTCAATAGTAAAAACTTTTACCACATCCACATCTTCCTTTCTCTCTGGGATTTTTAAAAACGAACCCACTTTTGAATTTTGTTTCTTCATAGTCTATTTTGGTTCCAATAATCCTAAGCATCGTTTTTGGATCAACAAACAATGACACCTTTCCCATAGGAGGTTGTGCTAGCTCTAGCATTTCATCACATTGTTCTGCTTCTTCAACGTACTCCATACCGTATTCATTTCCACCGCATCCTTTGGAAAGTAATTTTATCCTTATACCAAGGGTTGGCTTGCCCTTTCTTTTTCTTTCATCGATCAGTTCAACAAACTTCTGAAATGCCAAAGCGCTCACTGCGATGGGTGGTCCATTTAAGTTCATCTGAATCTAGATATGAGGAGCCTTGCTTTAGCTTTTGTTCTCTGTATTTTCGTTACCTGCCTCCTCAGTGCTAGAAGTCACCTGTTTCTCTCTAAAATCTTTGATAGCAGCTTTGATTGCATCCTCTGCCAGCATTGAGCAGTGCATTTTTATCGGTGGGAGACACAAAGTAGATGCGATCTCAGTATTCTTGATTTTTTCGGCTTCCTCGATGCTTTTCCCGATCAGGTACTCTGTTGCTAAGGAGCTTGATGCTATCGCTGAACCACAACCAAAGGTTTTGAACTTTGCGTCTACAATGCAACCGTTATTATCAACTTCGATCTGTAATCTCATTACATCCCCGCAGGCTGGAGCACCCACTAAGCCGGTTCCTACATTTTTTTTGTTCTTGTCAATTGTACCAACATTTCTTGGATTGTTGTAATGATTTAATACGGAATCACTATAAGCCATAAACGTCCTCCTCCTAAACTAAATATCAATATTACCTATTTTGTAAACCGTTTGCCTAGCTCGTATCCCATTTTATTGAGTTAAGATCTATCCCTTCTTGGGCCATTTCCCATAGAGGGCTCATCTCACGCAGGCGAATGACTTGTTTCACAAGCAACTCACCAGCCATGATTATTTCTTCCTCTGTGTTGTACCTACCAACCGAAAAGCGTATTGATGAGTGGGCGAGGTCTTCTGCAACTCCAAGTGCTTTCAGAACGTAGGATGGCTCTAATGATGCTGATGTGCACGCAGATCCGGAGCTAACAGATATCTCTGGGATCGCCATGATTATTGATTCCCCCTCAACATAAGGGAAACTGATATTAAGGTTGCCAGGTAGCCTTCTTGAGAGATCTCCGTTCAGAACGATATCTGGTATTCCTGCCTTGATTATTTCATACAGTTTATTTGCTAAAAACTTCACTCTCTTGTTTTCTTCCTCCATGACCCTTGCTGCAATTTCTGCTGCTTTTCCGAAACCAACAATCAAAGGAGTAGGAAGTGTACCGGAGCGAATACCTCTCTCTTGACCACCTCCACTGAACAGCGGTGTCACCCTTATCCTAGGGTTTTTTCTGCGAATATAAAGTGCTCCAATGCCCATTGGGCCGTATATCTTATGACCAGAAATGCTCATAAGGGAGATCTGCATTTCTTCCACATCGAGCTGGATTTTACCAAAGGCTTGCGCTGCATCTGTGTGAAAGATTATCTCCGCTTCCCTACATATTTGCCCGATCTCTTTGAGCGGTTGCAAGACACCTATTTCGTTATTTGCAGCCATTATAGACACCATCATAGTTGATGGTTTTATGGCTTTTTTGAGTACGTCCAAATTTACGATGCCGTTTTTCTCAACTGGAAGGTAAGTTACTTCGATTCCACTTGTTTCTAAGTTTCTGCAACTGTCCAGGACGCATTTATGCTCTGTAGAGAGGGTAATTATGTGATTTTTTTCATTTGAACGATAAAAATTAGCCACCCCCTTGATAGCTAAATTATTTGATTCTGTTGCACCAGATGTAAAAACGATGTCTTTAGAAGAAGCACCAATAAGGTGTGCAATTTTTTCACGTGCATTTTCCACAGCAGCTTCGGCATGCCATCCATATGAATGTGTTCTCGAATGTGGATTGCAAGGACGATCAAAGAGACTGACCATTGCCTCAATGACTTCTGGATCAGGTTTTGTTGTGGATTGATTATCAAGGAATACTGGCAACTTCATTTTTCATTTTCCTAATTAAAACTATGTAATAATCGTTTTACGCCCTAATGTTGTACAATATCTCCCATGTTGATACAAGCTTTTTCACTTCTTCTTTTGTATTTGAAATCCCTAAGCTTATTCTAATTGCTGACTTAGCCATATTATTGTCAAAGCCCATTGCGAGCAGCACATGAGATGCTTCCGGCTGTCCGGATGAACATGCTGATCCATTGCTGACGCATATTCCATGCATATCGAAATGCATTAATTGAGTTGTCCCGTCAATTTCTGGGATGATGATGCAACTTGTGTTCGGAAGTCTTTGAGCTTTCTGGCCCACTATGACAGCCGACTTCATGCGTTTTGATATCTCATCCTCCATGTAATCTCTCAAAGATCTTATATTTTTCATATTTTTTATAGAGGTATTAATAAACGTTGATGCATTTCCAAATGCAGCTATCGCAGCGAGATTTTCTGTTCCGCTTCTGAGGTTTCTTTCTTGTCCTCCTCCTAGGATGAGTGGTTTCAGTTCTTTCGAAAGATATTTCCTGTAAACAAGGCACCCGGCACCAATAATGCCTCCCATTTTGTGTGCAGAAAAGGTAATGAAATCTGGTTGTGTCTCATTAAGTCTACAATAAATTCTGGAAATGGCTTGTGTAGCGTCCGTATGTACCAATGCCCCATGCTTTTTTGCAATTTCCATTATGAGGTCTAGGGGTTGTATAACTCCAGTTTCGCTATTTGCTAGACACAGCGACACTAATTTTTGACCATGGTTTTCCAATAGGGCTCTTTTTAGACTTTCAAGTTTGATAATACCATTTTCATCAACATCGACTTTAATAGGGTTATTGGCAACTTTAAGCGTCGAACTGTGGTCTGTACTGCAAACTATATGGTGGTAATCGCTTGCATTATGGAAAAGCATATTATTTGCTTCTGTTCCAGAAGCAGTGAATACAAGTTCATAGTTTTCTTCGAGGATGAGATTTTTCTTTATCAGTCTACGGGCTTCTTCAATAACTTCTCTGGCTGCTTGTCCCCGTCTGTGAATTGAGGATGCATTATATGGCAATTTTAAGAGGATACATGCTTTCTCTACTGCATACCGGAAAGGAGTGGCTGTGGCATTATTATCCATGTATATGATGTCTTCTTGATGGGATTCCAATATTGATCCATTGTGCATGTTCTTTTCTTGTCTTAGAACATCGTCTGATATGATGTCCTGAAGCGTCACAGACTCAAAAAAATTATTGAACCTTTTCTCTAGAACAACCCATAGATTATGGGTGCAGCATTTTTTTGCTTCTCCCGTACAGCTTTGCTGCCCATCACCACCACAACGAGTTATTTTAGGAGTATCAGCCACGGCTTTGAGGATTTGCATCAAAAAGATTGTGTCGGGCTCTTTAGCAAGTCTATAGCCGCCTCCAGGACCCAGTAGAGACTCTAAAATTCCTTGTTTTTTCAGGGGTGGTAAAATTAACTCAAGGAATTTCTCAGATATCTTTTGTCTTGATGCAATCTCTGAGGTTTTTACGTATTTTCTACCTTTTGAGTGCAATGCGATATCAATAGATGCTGCAATCGCATACCTTGTTTTGGCTGTGAGCATGGTGAGGTATTCTCCTCTAGACAAGGGTTATGGAATAATCATGATTCTAACATGCTTCGGTTATATAGTGCACTATCAAATACCTGTTGGTAGGTATGACATTTATAATTTATAATGTGATTTTTTTGTGGAAAAAACGGTGAGTCGTATCGGTGGTGTGAGGTATCACTGAATAGATATGTTTCTGCTTGTAATTGCTCTTCGCATGTCCTCTGTTCTTTCTAGAGGCTGCTTTATTTGCTAAAGTTTGCTTGAAATAAACGCGAATGATTTTGCTAAAAGTTGAAACTTACCTCACACTGAATGAGGTGTGTGCACTTTTTATTGTCTCTTTGTATACTTGGCGGAGCTTATAATGCAAAAGGTACTGCTTAATGGACTGATTCTCCTATTTTTTGCTCCTACACTTTCACTGATTCTACCATCATTCAGTGCATACGGGTTTGGCTGTGCTTCTTGTCGGTTATTTGGTGAGTACCTACTCAATACTCTTGTACTACTTTCTGGGGTGGGCTTTTTAACTTTTGTTTTTGGAGTTGGTTCTGCTTGTGCCGTGACGTTTTTGCGCTTTCCAGGTCGGGAGCTGCTAAGAATGCTGTTATTTTTCCCGATCGCTGTCCCAGGCTACATAATGGCGCTTTCCTATGTGCAGTTCTTTGGATTTTCTTCTGAGTTTTCAAGTTTCTTTAGGGATGTTCTTGGTGTGCAGCACTTACTGAGAATCAACTCTTTATACGGAGCGATTTTTGTTATGAGTGTTGCCTTTTACCCATATGTTTACATATTGTGTTTAGCTAGGATTTCTTCCATTGGCGGGGCAATAGCAATAGCAAGAAGCTGCGGAAAATCTTTTCTTTCCACTATGTTAGAGGTTGTGATTCCAATAGCGAGACCAGCCATTGTTGGTGGAATCACACTCGTATTGATGGAAGTGGTTTCGGACTTTGGAATAATGCAATTTTTTGGTCTGCAGACATTTGTAACTGGTATATACAGGAAGTGGTTCCTACTGAATGATGTCATAGGTGCATCGAGGTTGGTTCTATTTTTGCTACTGTTTGTCGTAGGAATAATTTTCCTTGAGAAACTTCTAAGACAGGGTGCTGTTTATTCTAATGTCATGGGGGACCCACGTGCAGGCTTTTGTTGGCACATTAAGGGCTATAAAGCCGTTGTCGTTCCGCTTTTACTTTTCTTACTTCCGCTTTTTGGTTTAATTTTTCCAATAGTTTCGCTCATGATTTTAAGTGTTGGTGCCGTTCCAGATTATAGACTTCTATCTCTCGCTTTTGAGAGTATCCAGATTGCCTTGATAGTTTCTTTCTTTACGATTCTAGTTGCGTCTTTTTTCGTATATATGGAGAAAAAGAAAAAGATAGGGGCAACAGCCTTTCAGCTGTCTAATTTGGGATACTCGGTTCCTGGACTAGTTGTAGGAATGGGCATAATAAACTTTTTTGCTAGCGGTTCGTCATTTCTATCATATATACCACTACCAGGATTACACCTTTTTACTATTGGGACCTTTACAGCGTTGGTTTATGCATACGTCTTTCGGTTTCTTGCCCTAGGTTCTAACAGCATAAAATCTGGCATGGAAAAAATACCCAATGAGATTCCTTGGACGATGAGGCTTGTAGGAAAAAGTGGTTTCATCGACACAGTGTGCGTTTATTCGCCAATGTTGGTCGGGTGTTTGGTGAGTGCTGCCATGTTTATTTTTCTTGATACGTTTAAAGAACTGCCATTGACTTTACTTGTTAGACCCTTCAATTTCGAGACAATGTCCACTCGTGTATACGAGCTTGTCATGGATGAAAGATATGAAGATGCTGCTATGCCAGCACTCATAATGACGGCTATATGTATTGCAATAACGTGGCTTCTTACGCGCGGTACGTACGCTGGAGATTTGCATAATCTTAAAAAACGATCTAGAATCGGGTGTTTCTGCGATGTTTGCTTAGGTAAGAATGGTTGTTTCGATTGAGTGTATTCCTAGAACTAGTTTCGGGAGAAATAGCGCGAATGTTTTGCGCAGGTCTGGGTTTGTGCCGGCTGTTATCTATGGTAAAGAGCGAGAAAATATAAACGTTGCCATTTCCGTTAGAGATGTAAGTAAGCATTTTGCAGTCTTATCGGGTAGTGGAGTTGTTGAGTTATCTTGCGAGGGAAAGGTATATAAGGTAGTCCCTAAAGCATATGAGCTCCACCCAGTTTCTTCTGTTGTGCTGCACTTGGATTTTGTTTTCGCTGGTGAACATGCTTCGAAGTTTCAAGTTCCGCTCAATTTTGTAAACTCTGGAAAGTCCGAGGCAATAAGGCTTGGTGCAATGCTCAATATAGTCAAGCGGACAGTTCTTGTCAGGTGTACGGCAGCGAATCTTCCTAAGAGTATTCCTGTAGATATAGAAAACGCTAAGGTAGGTGACTCAATCAAGTTCTCTGATCTAGTTTTTCCTGATGGAGTTGTGCCACTTGCGAGAGATGCAAATTCGGTTGTTGCGACGGTTGTAGGTAAGAAAGTTAAGGCTGGTACTGTGGCTGCTACCGCGTAATGTCCGAGTTTCGCACGTTTGTTCTGTGTGGCTTGGGTAACCCGGGACTGCGGTATGCGCAGACGCGGCATAACCTTGGGTTCATGCTTATTGATTACGTTAGGTATACCTTTTCTTTTCCGGAGTTTCTTCCGAAATTTTCAGGGCTCTTGTCTTCGGGACGGGTCTCTTCCTTTCTTTTGTACTTATTCAAGCCAGTAGCCTTTATGAATAATTCAGGTAGGCCGCTCGTACAGCTGGTCAACTTTTATAAAGTTGAGCTGGAGAATGTAATTGTCTTTCATGATGATATAGATCTTGATTTTGCCAAAGTGAAGATAAAAAGGGGTGGAGGCTCTGGAGGTCATAATGGACTGAAATCTCTTGATTTTAACTTGGGTAGAGATTATTGGAGGTTTCGCTTCGGTGTTGGAAGAGGTGTTGGTGACCCGGCTGAACATGTTTTGTCACGTTTTACTGCGTTGGAGTTGGAGCGTCTGAATAAGTTATTTGGATTTATTGGTACGAATCTTCCTCTTCTTTTAAGTGATATTGCTACGCGCAAAGAAAAGTTCCTCAATGAATACAAGTGCTGCAGTCAGTAAATGATAATCCCGAGAAGTAGTGTTATATGGTCTTCCGTAACAGGTCGGTATGGGTACTAATAGCGGTCCGTTATTCTTTTTCCACATCGAGCAATTTCAGATGAAATTAACCAGCTTGATGCGGTAGTGCGGCGACGTTTTTATCGTCTATGGATTGGGCCTCCTTTTCTGCTGCGATAATGATAAGATCACTTACAATTTCTAGTTGCACTTGACTTGCTTTCATAGGCGTGTGGCCAGAAAAATGCATTCCAGAGCTGTTTAGGTTTTGTCGCGCATCATGTTTCGTATTATAGCGTGTTGCGAATGCAATTTTTTTCCCTAGAACCGAGTACATAAGGGTCTCTGCAGGGTAGTTTAGATAATATTCTTCCGTTTCTATGCCTTCCTGGACTATAACACTTGTAATTGCAGTATTACCTTTAGTGGTTCCTAATTTTTTACGCTCTTTTCTGTTCATAGAGAGAATTTCTTTTCCACTGCTTGCAGTGAGGATCCCCATACCATAACTACCGCTGTTTGCTTTGATAAAAACAAACGGTTTTGACGATATTCCATACTGCTTGTAGTTTTTCTGGATCTTTTGAATTATTCCATCTACAACATCTGCAAGCCTTGCGAGACTTTCTTGAGTGTCAAAGTTAATATTGTCACAAGCTTCTGAATAAGCATAGAATAACCACGGATCTAACTCAAAAGTATTGGAGAATTCCTCTACCGTTTTTTCATAGTATGGGAAATACTGAGTTTTTGTCCTTTTCCACCAACCTAGTAATGGGGAAGGGAGGCACGGTTGGGTTACTTCTAGGAGGACAGAAGGGTCGAGTGAGATCATGTCGTTGTTTAGTACTATTAAATCCGGAGTCGTGCCACTTTCCGTGATGATTCTTTTATCCTTTATATGAAAAGTTTCTGTATTTATATTTTCTATTTTCTGGTCGCTAGGATTTCCTAGAATAACGGTATTTTTTGCATCTTCAAATAATTTTTTCAGTGTGTGAACGTTGCTTAAATAGTGAGTATTTCTGGTATGTGTCTCTATGATTAGTAAAATTGTCTTTCCTGTATAGCGTTCACTAATCAACCTTGTTGCGAGTGTCTGGTTTTCCTTATTGAGTAAGTGGAATCCAGCTGGAAAGATGTTTACATCTACCGGGGCAAGTTTAAATCTAGCGTTCCTTATGTCTGCCGAGAGGTACAACAACTTTCCACTAATTCTGCTGTGGCACCACCGACGGATTTCTCCTATATTCGTAGAAATCTTTGAGAAATGTCTATCCATTGAGAAGAGCGCTCCTTTAGAGACTTACTACGTTAGGAAGCGTTTGCGTAAAAGGGGAAGGGGTGATTCTAACATGGATTTTCACGCGTGTAAAACAACACACTTGCTCAGAAAAAGTTCTCCCGCTGTTATTTTGGCTCGAAAACAGGTTCTCTGAACTTCCGTACGAAAACTCAAGAGCATTATTGTTCTAACGAGGTTGCTCTCCCTTTCGTCTGCACGAATTGAGTGTACTTGTAGAGTTCACATTTTGCTAGACCAGATGAAATTACAATAACTTTTCTACTATATTTGTTCCGTTGTTGGAATTTCACCTTACCTAGTGCATCTAGTTTTGCTGAGTAATGACACCGCCGTTTTAGGCGGTTCGATCTAGCGCTGTCACTTGTTTGGAGAAAGAAGATGCTATCGCAAAGTTTTTCTGCGCCGATCCTGAACAAGAGTGGAATGTCCAAGATAATTGTACTCATCCTTCTCCTTCTACATAGCTTAATGAACGCATCCGTTTTTTCTTTAACTATTGGATGAACAATCTTTTCAATCTTCTCTAGTAGATTGGGTCGCTCAATAATGCAAGAAAGAAGCTGTCTCCGATTTATTTCTCTTTGAGCATTTCTACATCCAAGAATATCATTTATTGCTCTTATCAATGTGACATTTTCTCTGTAAAGGGAATGGACGACTTTATCTGCATCAAATACTTTACAGCGCAGTGAACGGGATAAAATAGAGGAAAAATACGTTTTGCCCGAAGCCATCCTTCCCGTGACACCGATCGCTTTCATCAACGGAATTGGGCCATCATAATTTTTTTATGGAGACTCTCGCTGGCTGCAAACAACACGGAAACAGTCTTCTTTTTATCTATGGATATTCTTGCTCTTTCTACTCCTAAAAAGACTTGTGCGTCCGCTGCAGCAATCACAGGCCTTCTATCATGGTGGTGGATTTTGATTTCTATTATACTATCTCTTGGTAGGACAAGACTCTTAAATCCTTTTGGTGTAAATGCATTAATTCCTGTTAGGATTATGCAATTTGAGCTGAGTGATAACACTGCTCCACCTATAGCTGAATTATAAGCTGTACTTCCTGTGGGAGTTGAGATGATCAGCCCGTCCCCGACAAAACTCTCGGTAAGGATTTCTCCGTCCACCGTTATCCCGAGCTTTGCTGCTTTTGTGTGGCTTCTAAGGAAATAACAATCATTTATCGCATTTACCATCCTACTGCCCTTTCCATCGAAAAGCTCAGCATTTAGAATGGGTAGGATATGGGTGCCTGCGCTTTCTATATCTTCGAGTAAGTGGTTTGGATGAAATTTGTTCAGTAAAAAGCCAACATTCCCGCAATTTATCCCATAAACAGGTATCTGGGTTTCTATTGTGCTATGCAGAGTATCAAGCATGAATCCATCTCCGCCTAAAGCGAGAATCATCGATGGGTCTACTGCCTCTGGAGCGTCAATGCACTTTATTCCGTAACGCGAACTAATAAACGCGGCAACAGATGTTGCCTTTTCTGAGCCAGAAGAAGAATAAAACACCTTTACTGATTGTTCAAAAATAAGAGCTCATTGAGCTTGCCACTCTCGTTTAGGCTGTTGAGATCATCAAAGCCACCTACACACACGTCATTAATGAAAACTTGGGGAACAGTCTTCCTCCCACCTGATCTTTCCATCATAACTACGGCTAGATCCGGATCATTGGTAATGTCCACTACCGTGTACAAGACACCTTTTCTGTCGAGCAACTCCTTCGCCCTGCTACAGTAAGGACAAAATTCTTTCACATATATTACGACCTTGTGATTCATAGCGCGACGGGGATGATGTACTTTGGCATTTATAAGCTCACATGACACGAATATCAAGCTTTTCTAGGTTTGCTACTTTATACACCCATACTGACGCGTTGTTTTAGGAACTTAAAAGTTTCATATTATTACTGAACAAGTGTTACGCTGTATATCAATAGAGTGACATCACAAAAGTCCTGGTATCGCGCATCATAAAAATATTATGGATCATTACTGATGCAAAGGTATGCACTCTCATCAATGGAGTGATGCCAAGAGTATACTGAAAAGTATCTATTCTAAAATGCTAACAGGTACAAAGGGAGTCTTGTTTAATTTGAGTGCACATGGAGATTATCTGTTAATGCATCATACACAAGCAGTGCAACACACTATTTCAAGATGAATATCGCGACTAGCAAAACAATCGTGAAAAATTGCAAAATCACCCTAAGGAGCATTAGGGTATTTCCCGATTTTTTGTTGCCCGAAAGCATGGATAAAACTCCGATAATCAGAACAAGAAAAGTAGCTAAAAGTAAAGCCAGTAATAGGTACACAACTCTTAGTATTTAAGGAAAGTCCGTAATTTTATAGATCGGCTTGGACTTCTCATTTTTCTTAACGACTTAGACTCAATTTGTCTGATTCTTTCCCTTGTTACATTGTACAGTATCCCGACTTGTTCGAGAGTGAGATTTGTTCCTCTGTTTAGGTCAATTTTTAGAGACTTCAAATAGTGTTCATCTTCGGGACTGTGTACACTGTTGCATAGTCCAAACCTATACCTCAGGATTTTTTCTTCCCTTGGGGAGAGCATTGCGAGCGCTTCATCCAGAACTTTCCTCAAGTTTTTTGAGAGGACTACGTCCACTTGGCTTACCGCATTCTTATCCTCTATAAAGTCGCCAAAAGAACCACTATTACTGTCATCGCCCACTGGTGATTCCAGACTTATCGGATCTTGATTCACTTTGAGCGACTTCTTAACCTTATCCGGAGAAATTTTAAGTAGATTTGCAATCTCCTCGACAGTAGGCTCTCTACCATTGAGGTTGTACAGTCTCCTTCTAGTCCGCATTACCTTATTTGCAGTCTCGTGTATGTGTACAGGTTTTCTCACTATGCTTCCACAATCTGCTATAGCGCGGGTTATAGCCTGTCTGCACCACCAAGTTGCGTATGTAGAGAATTTATGCCCCCTTCTATGATCAAATTTATCTACTGCTTTCATCAGACCGATATTTCCTTCTTGAATCAGATCGGGGAATGGCATACCTCTATTAGTGTACTTCTTAGCAATTGAGATCACTAACCTCAAATTAGCTTCTACCATTCTATGTTTTGCTGCATTCGCATTATCTAGGTGAGTAGCAACCTTTCTGGTTAGAAAGCTGATACTTCTATAGTCCATTCCTTCATTTTTTTCCAGCTCTCTAATTGGAGAGAGAAATTCTTCAAGAGAGAAATGTGTGTCGCAAATATTGTGTTCCTTCAGAAGTTCTGATAGGACCACAGCATCCAGGATGTGTACTTTACCTTTGATGAGGACCGTTCTATCTAAGCCATGTTCTTCTAAGAATGTGAGGAGTACCTTTTTCTTTTCGAGAATAAGCTCGTTCTTTTTTCGAGTGTTCTCGAAAAACTCAGCAAGAAGCTTTGGGTTGAGCTTCACTTGGTTTAAGTGGTTTACTGCAAGAGTGTGCAGTTCTCGATATTCTGGGTCGAGTATCACCTCGCCATCTACAATTTTTACCATCTGTCCTTCTTTCGCTTTATCGAGCGCGGATGTGATTATTGTTTCGAGCTCACCAAAGATATCTAAGACCTTCTCCATAAGCTCCTCGTCAGACATCTGGTTTCCTTCTTCTGGTTTGCCATCCATGCCTTCAAAGAGGTCGTCTCCTTTGCCTGTTTCCTCAGTAAGTTCACTCTTTAATCCTGAGTCTGATTCTATTACTTCACGCAACGAGATTGTGCATTCTCTCAGTTTTGTTCCGAGATTTACTATACTCTTCAGTACTGAAGGGAAGAGTAAAACCGCGGAAAGCGACTCAAATTTTTCTGCTACAATGGCCTTTGCTATTTCTACTTCATCATCTCTAGAAAGGAGCTTGACGTAGCTCATTTCACGAAGATATAGCCTTACTGGATCGTCCGTGTGACCTAATATGTCAGCGGCTTCGTCCTCTTCTTCATCTTCTTCCTTGACTTCTTCACTGAGCTCGTCTTCCTCATCCTTTTCTAGGATACCTATTCCGGATTCCTCCAGTTTGCTTATTGCTTCTTCTATGCAATTTAAATTTTCAAAATCCTCATCTGAAAATGAGTCACTCAACTCACCATACGTGACGAAACCTCTTTTTACTCCTTTAGTGATCAGTGCTTTAACAACTTGATGAAACTTAGAACTGTAACCTTTTGTCATATGCTATAAACACAAAACGTTCCCCACGCAAATAAGAAAGTGCAAGTAGGACGGAAATATTGGTGAAGACTAAAAAATTGCAAAAATCAAGAAGAATACCTACACCAAACAGCCGTCCTTGATGGTCAACTCTATTTCGCTAGCTTTAGAACGCAACATCCTATCCGAAACCGCCTGCATTATATCATTCCTGATGGTCCTTTCTATAGTTCTGGCACTTATTTTACCAGATGAGTGCCTTGCAACTAGTAACTTTACTACTTCATCTGTAAGCTTAAGCTTAATTCCTTTTTCTTCAAGGAGAGCACGAATTTCAGTTGCAGACTTATTTATTATTTTTTCCACGCTATTTTTGTCAAGTGTATTGAAGACTATTGCAAGATCGAATCTATCAAGTAGTTCTTTGTTGAAAAAACTTGCAAATTGAGCTTTCTTATCGGTTTTCTTGCCATCTTGAGTAAAACCAAGAGAATTATTCTCAATAAAAGTACTTCCAACGTTTGTCGTGCAGGCCATTATGCAGTTTTTGAACCTACTCTTTTTCCCAGTGCTATCCGTTATGCAGCCATAATCAAGAATCTGAAGGAGAATGTTTTGAAAATCAGCATGTGCCTTTTCTATTTCATCAAACAGGATAAGTGAACTGCCTTGTTTAAAAAGTATCTCAGCTATAAAGCTTCCCTTATCATGTCCCACGTATCCTGGAGGTGCACCTATCAATCTTGAGACAGCGTGGCCTTCCATATATTCGGACATATCAATTCTCACAAACCGCATGCACAAGTTTTTGGCAATTTGTTTAGCAAGCTCTGTTTTGCCGACACCCGTAGAACCCCCAAATAGGTACGAAGCCAAAGGTTTTTCACCTTTTAATCCAAGTAGCCCAGGTCTCAGCGAATAGATGACCTGCTCTATGATATTGTCTTGATCGAAAATTTCTGCCTTAAGGTTTCTCTCAAGGGAAGTTAATACTTCCTCCACGGTATAATTTAACTGTGCAAGCGGAATATTAAAACGCTTTGCAAGCGTTTCCCTGACATACTTAATATCTATTTTTCTATCGCGCCTTTTTTTGATATCGAATAACTCCGCATTGTATGATGCACCCAAATCATCCATTAAATCTATAGCTTTATCGGGGAAGGCTCTGTTTGGTATGTATCTGTGGGCTAGATTTACTATCTCATTAAGGGATGCCTTCGTATAATGCACCCTGTGAAAATCCTCGTAATATGACTTTGTCCCGTCAATTATATTTAGAGTGTCACTTATAGATGGTTCCTCTATTTCTATCCGCTGAAATCTCCTATCAAGTGCTGCATCTTTTTCAAAGTGTGTGGAGTATTCTCTATAGGTCGTAGCGCCAATACACCTGAGAGGACCCTTTGTCAGAAATGGCTTTAGAAGATTTCCTGCATCAATAGAGCCATTACTTGTTGAGCCAGCACCGACGATTGTGTGGATTTCATCTATAAAAAGTATTGTATTCTTACTACTGGATATTTCGTTCATGACTGTTCTAATACGCTCTTCAAAATCACCCCTATAGCGTGTACCTGCGAGTAAAGAGCCTATCTTGAGTGCATACACACGTGTATTTCTCAGCTTCTGTGGGACGTTACCACTGACTATCGCATGTACCAAGCCTTCTACTATGGCGGTCTTTCCAACCCCAGGTTCACCGACGTAAATAGGATTGTTTTTGGTTCTCCGTAAAAGAATCTCTATTGTTCTCTCAATTTCCTTTTTTCTATCAATGAGTTTGTCTATCCTTCCTTGAATAGCTAGCTCATTCATGTCCGTGCAGTATTCCTTTAAATTATCAAGTTCTGCACTTCTGAGTGCATCCGTATTTGCAGTAGATGTACCTCCAGTTGGGGACCCTTTACGGGACTTCATCACGTGAGACATGAGCTCTGTAAGTGTTATATTGCTTTCTGTGAGAAACGAGAATGCATAGGAATCTTGTTCACAGAACAGTTCGATCAAAACATGTAGACCTGTGATTTGTCCAAATTCCGCTATGTTTGCATGAATTTTGCTTCTCTGTATGACGCGTCTTAATCCAAGTGTTGGTTTGATTTTGCTTATATCGACACATTCATTGGAAAGGCGTGCGAAAAACTTTGCTGTGCTAAGAAAATGAATAAGCGAATCCCTTAGTTTGGCAAAATTCATGCTTGAGTTGAAGGCGATTCTCGAAACTTCTTCGTCATCCGTGAGGGCAAGAAGAAGATGTTCCAGTGTGACGTAAGAATGCGAAAAACTCCGTGCCAAAACGAGCGCGTTCTGAAGCGTATTCTCTAAACTAGGCGAGATCATTGCGTGAAAAGAGACAAAACAAGGAACTATTCTTTAAGGGGTGAAATACCCAGTTCCAGTCCGTGCGACCGAACGGACGGACCTAAGTCCTGTATAATTGTCTCTGCAAGGTCAGAGTGATACGTCCCGAGAAACCACTCACCTCGCTGTATCAAAGACTCACACAGTGCTTCCACATCATTTTGTCTTAATTTTAAGGTATCAGTGCCCAAACTTCTAATTTGTTTCAGATCGACGCTCGGGGCAGCTTTTTTAACAAAGACTCTGTACAAGGATGGCTTTATCTCGACAACTTCAGACTCATCAAAGCACCAACCCTGTTTTCTTTTGTTTATCATAAGCTCAAAGCCCGAATACCCTGCATTAACTTACTGAGATTCTACGCAAAATAGGTAAAGAAAATCCTATATAGAACTGATCAAAGAATGGTTCACGATTTCAAGTACTCTGCTTGCTTTTTGCAAAAAAGACGGATCATGAGTTGCAAGAAATACCGCACTGCCATTTTCCTTGGCAAAACTACAAACCAAATCAAACACGTCTTTTGCAGTATTTGGATCAAGGTTACCAGTCGGTTCATCTGCTATTATCAACGCCGGCTTCTTTATCACTGCTCTTGCGACTGCTACGCGTTGCTTCTGTCCACCCGAAAGCGTGTCGACCGGTTGGTATGCAACTTTCTCTAATTTTAGAAACTCAAGCAATTCCTTCGCTCTTTTTTCTGCAATTGTTTTTGGTGTTCCAGATATAAGAAGTGGTAGCATAACGTTCTTTAGTACATTAAGTTCGCTAAGCAAATGATGGAACTGATATATAAAGCCTATTTCTTTTCTACGGAGTGTTGTGTCCAAGTGAGAAGCCTCTTTCCCACAGATTTTCACCTTCCCGGAGTCCTGCTTATTGAGTAATCCTGCAATTTGCAGAGTAGTAGTTTTTCCAACACCAGAGGCACCGATCAATGCGATAATTTCTCCTGTATGAATTTGCAGATTTGTGTTACGCAGTATTGCTATTTCTTGCTCTGTTTTGTCCCTAAAGAATTTTGAAACGTTACAAAACTCCAGCGCTAATCCTGACATGATAATGTAGAGACTTGGTGTCCAATGATGTTGCTGTTATGAGTAAAAATCAATATTACGGACTATATTATGAATAGGTGAAACTCGTTTTTAGTCACCTCGATCATCAAATTAGATTGCTAAGGAATACCAAATAGTTGAGCACGCTTGTGTACTTATGTTGCTGCATGTGATGAAAATTAGTACTTGTGTTTTTGTCCTTTAGCATCTTCCACATTGTCTCAATGAGTATCTGATGTTGTATTACTTGGAAAGTGTCGAAAATAATGGTTCTTTCTGTCCTTCTTATTGTGGTCTTGATTGTGTTGTCCTATTTGAGCTTCTATTCTGAAGAAAAGCATCAACCTGATCAAAGTATTATTCCAGGGGGTGTAGTGGTATAACTTCTCGCCTTTTATGGGGAGAGTGGTTTAAGCCATATATTCGAATATACCTTGTTTACATGCGCTAATTATAGCTCTGTACAGGGTTTATTGGACATCTACTGTACTGATCGCTGTAATGTGGTTTCGATGCGAGAATCTCTTGTGGCCAATTTCTTCCCCTTGTCGTTTTTATTCCATTGTTCTGCATAGAGATAAACGTATTTTGATTTTCTACTATTTCTAGTGAGGAACATGTTCTTTTGTTATCTACTATTGGTCCATTCATGTGCACAGAAAAGTTGTTATGTGTTCTGTTTTTTGCGTCCTTTGTAAAAGTGATGGTGATTGTTTTGCCATTTTTTGTACACACGTACGAGTTTTCCCGTTTTTCTATTTCGCTATTAGGTATGTTAGATATTTTGCTTGCCTTGCATCCTGAATACTGCAGCCATTTCTTTGCGATGAAATTTTGTGGAACTCTTGACGCATTAAGAAAGTATAGGTTGTTGTCTTGTGATCGTATCGCGATATTCTTCTCTGAGATGAAGATATCTGGTAGTGGCGAGAATTTTATCATCGCAATTCCCATCGCAATGGGCATTATACCCAGGTATCGCTTCCATGTTGTACCTATAAGAAGCGATAAGGTTCCGGTGACCATTACAAGCAACGTTGTTCCGGAAAAGCCCTGCACGTTGAAGTAGCCTAGGTTTAAGTGGCTAAACGATTCCATGAGGCTTAGTAATATTTTTATTTCAGTTGAAAGGAGGGCATATAAAAGCTCGGAATCATATAAAGGCATGAGGAGCAGTATTCCGGCAAGTGTCGGTATGACTAAGAAAGATGTGAACGGTATTGCTATAGCGTTTGCAGCCACTCCAATCACAGAAAGATAGTGAAAGTGATATGAAATGAAAGGGGCAGTGGCAGCAGTCGCAAAAATCGAGGTTTTTATTATCCCCAATAGGCATGTGAACGGTTTAAGTATGCTCTTACAGAACGATTTTATTTTGCCTTTGTGAACTGAATCGGTGGAGAATTTGTGTAAAGAGAGAAAAGATCGTCGCGTAGTATTGTTGCTAGGTTTGGTCTGATGTTTTGATTGTGGGATCAGTGTCATTTCAGGTTGTATTACTGCTGTTAACTCCTTAATGTCGAATTTTGACTTTCCTATTTTAAAGAGAGGAGCAAATTCTGTATGTATGTACGGGGATGACCTTCTGTTACATGAGCATATTCCAAGTACAGCAAAGAATGACATTTGAAAGCCCGGTTTGAATATGTTCTCGGGATATAAAACGATTAAAACGGTCGCTGCAAAGATGATAGAACGTAATGTATCTGGTTTTTTATCCAGCAGTATTGAAAGGAAAAAAGTACATATCATTATGCAAGCTCTCTGAGCAGATGTCTGCATTCCAGAGAGTTGTAAATAAAAAATACTCGATGCTATTCCAGCGATAACAGAAAGCTTTTTGATGTCGTACCTGAGTGTTAGGTGTGTAGAAAACGTACAAGATCTTCTCAGAAGGGAAAAGAAAAATAATCCTACTAATCCCATATGTAATCCAGAAATTGCTAACAAATGAGATGTTCCTGATTTTCTAAATAACTCATTTATTTTTGGATCTATTCCATCTCTTTTACCTATTGTGAGTGCTAGAGCTATTTCAGAAGGTATTTCCGCCAAGTTGTATTTGAATTTTTCATGAATGACTTTTCTGATACGTGGAAAAATAGATTGGTGACTTGTTGGTTTTACTACCGTGATTTCTCCGACTAGTCTTCCTGTAGCCCTTACACCGCTAAAATATTGAAACATGGCAAAGTCATAGCCTGATGGTGTTGCCGCACCTTGTACTGGTAATAGGTACGCGGAAAAGTTTACTATATCGCCCGAGTGTAGATCTGTTAGACTTTTTGTCGAATGGAGTTTTAAAGAACTTCCAGCGTGCTTCACCGTGATTAGCATTCCAGATTTTTTGTGTGAAAGACTTTGCACCATGCCTGTTGCGTTTTGAATGTATTGGGGCGTTTTGATCATTTCTGTATAGGAAACCAGCGTTCGAATTTCTGCGATAATAAATCCCGCGGAAATTATGACACATATCAGTGTTACGGTTCTGGCTTTTTTAGCTATATAAGCTAAGAATAACTGTAGCCCTAGCCCAAATATTGTGAGTACCAAATGATGCGGTCTTGGGTAAAAAGTAGCTTCAAAGAAAAGTATAATCCCGATACTTAACAGGAAGGGGATCCATACAAAGAGCTTTGTTTGATTCTTTGTACTCAAAATTTATTTCTAAATAATATTGGTATTAACCATTTTGTTGTATCTATTCAGAAATAGCGATAGTTGTCATGGTAGTTTCATAGTAGATTTCAGGTGATAATCGACTATCAGGAGCACATTTTATCTGTGAGTGAATGCATTTTTTCCAGGATAAGACTAACTTTTATTCTATTGGCGGTGAGAGGGTGAAAGCTTTCTTACAAGGGATCATTACCTGCAATGTTGAGACACTCGAAGATTGTGCTTATGGATTGATACTCACCCCAAAGGGGAGATTTATTTGTGACCTATTTGTGTATAGATGTTCAACAGAAACGGAGCTTCTACTAGAAACTAACCGCTGTAATACGGAAGCCCTCTTAAGGGTGCTTGATCTATATAATTTCAAGAGAAGTATTGTTATCCAGGAAAAGGCTTACTTCTCATATGTAGGAATTCCTAAAGGTGCTGATGCATGTGCTACTCAACCTGAAGAAGCTAATCAAGACACATGCAGGGGTCCAAGAATAAAAAAGTTAACAGATGCAGTCCGTGATGTATGTAAGTTCCTGGAAATAGTTGAAGGAGCGAGTGAAACGAAAACACAGCTTGGGCTCATCGAGAAATGTTTGTTCTGTGTTCGGGATCCGAGGAACAGAAAATTAGGTTTTCGAGTTGTTTTATCAAGTTCTGAATTTCCAACATCGGAAGTTTGCCACGAAGAATATCAACGAATAAGAATCATGAGCAAAATCTCAGAAGCTGGAAAAGAGCTGAAGCCCAATACCTTTCCGTTGGAATATGCAATGGATTACGCTTTTGATTTTAACAAGGGCTGCTACGTAGGGCAGGAAGTAATTTCCAGGTTTAGGATAAGGGATTTTATTGAGAGAGCCTTATTCTGTCTTCAGAGTGAGGAAGGAGCAAGTATCGAAGAGGGTGATAAAATATACTTGGGTGATGATATGGTCGGGTGTCTCAGTTCATGTTGCCAAAATTACGGTCTAGCAGTGCTACCAAAGTGTGTACTAAAGCAGGGTGCAATCATTAAACATCAATCCGGCAAACCAGTCACAATTCTGGTGTAAAGAAATGAAATCTACTTTTTTTTACTTAAAAATATGATATTATGGCAACTAAAACGCTAATATTATAATATTTTTGTTTTAGTACTTGTAAAATTTTATCTAAATCAGTGAAGTTGGGCGCTGATGATGGGTTAATTTATTATTACTTATTGACGCTTGGTCTTTTAATTTTACCGTGTGTGGGTGTGCTTTTTTTTAGGGCTTATCGGTCATTGATGGTACATTCTTCATGTTTCCTAATCTAGGCAGAAAAGGTGAGTGGGGTGTGCTATATTCTGATTGTTTGGTTTGGATATTTTTATGTCTTTTTCGCAGATCTTTACCAGTACTAGCACGGGTTCTGATTCTATATTAATGAGTTTGCTCCCTCTGGGTATTGTTTTTTTTGTGTTCTACGTATTTGTAATACGTCCGCAAAGCAAAAAGATGAGGGAGCATCAGAATATGCTTAAAGCATTAAAAGTTGGAGATCCCGTTATTACGGCTAGTGGAATCAGCGGGACAGTTGCAAGGATAGATGACAAAAATGATATGGTACATCTTCAGGTAGCTGAAGGGGTGATAGTCAAAATTTTAAAGAATTTTATTTCAGAGAAGAGATAGGGGTATATTGGAATAATGACGAGAGTAAGTATTAATTTGGATAAGGTTGCGCTCCTTAGAAATTCAAGAAGTGCTGGAAGTCCCGATATCAAATATGTTGCGAATCTTGGCATTATGAGCGGTTGCAGCGGAATTACTTTGCATCCCAGGGCAGATAGGAGGCATGCTTTAATTGAAGATGTTCAAATAATACTTGGCTTGAGCGAGGTTGCTTGTGGAGAAGTGGAATGCAATGTAGAGGGTGATCTAAGACCTGAAATAATAGAACTTGTGGAGGCCAGTTCTATACATCAGTTTACGATTGTCCCGGTTAGAGATGGTGAAAGAACCACGGAAAGAGGGTTTTCCGTTGGAGAGAAAGCAGAACTGCTTGGTTCGACTATAGAGAGGATCAAGAAAAAAAGAAATGTGCGCGTAAGCCTTTTCGTAGAGCCAGAACCTGCATCTGTGAAGTATGCTGCCGAGGTTGGTTGTGATGCCGTTGAGCTTCATGCCAAGTGGTATGCGCGCGCATTTTGTACTCATCGTGAATCTGAGGAAATCAAGAGACTGCATTTTGCTGCGCTAGAGGCGAGAAATCTTGGACTGAAAGTAAATTTAGGTCATGATCTCAGTCTGGTAAATATTTCGACTGTAATAAATAAAATAAGACCAGATGAAATTTCTATAGGGCATGCCCTTATAGTTGAGTCATTCTTACAGGGCTTCTCAAGAACCTTAAGAAAGTATGTTTCTATCGCTAGTGGCTGAAATAACATCTGCCATTTTGGCGATCTATATGGTATAAGACTATAGCTGTAGTAGTTTCTCTGAGCGTCGATGAGCAATTCTTGTGATCTAACAGGCCACGGTTGGCAAAATGGTAATATGGTTTCCCATTCGAACAGGAAAACAAAAAAGCGCTTTATGCCAAATCTTCAAAGGGTTACGGTTTTTAGTGATGTGCTCAAACAGAAATTTAGGTTTAAAGTTTCTGCTAAGACCATCAGAACCATAGATTTTAAGGGTGGCTTGGATGATTTTCTTAGGAACACTAAAAATTCAAAACTGAGTAAGTCGGCACTAGTTTTGAAGAAGCGTATAATGAAGAAGGTGTCAGGTGATGGAACGAACGATAGAAAAGCCTAGGATTCGTGTTTCTGCGGATAATCGTGCTTTTCTCGAGACTTCCAGGCTTGTAAGTGCATGTGGGTTAAACACTGTTTGCCAAGAGGCTGCCTGTCCGAACATTAGTGAGTGCTGGAGCAGTAAGCATGTCACCGTGATGATTTTGGGTTCTGTCTGCACGAGGGCTTGTAGATTTTGTAATGTTACGACCGGCAAGCCTGAGTTACTCGACCCTCATGAACCGGAAAAACTAGCTTCGGCAGTAGGTAAGCTTGGCTTGAGGCACGTTGTTATAACTTCTGTTGATAGGGATGATCTTGACGACGGGGGTGCAGAACATTTTGCAAGCTGCGTAAGGAGAATTAGAGAAACTTCGCCTGGTACGAGTATAGAAGTTCTCACTCCGGACTTTCTTGGTAAGGTAGGTGCAAGGGACATCATAATAGCTGCGGCGCCGGATGTTTTCAATCATAATGTGGAGACTGTGCCACGTCTGCATCCTAAAATAAGGATTAAGGCAAGATACTTTAATAGTCTTTCCTTATTGGAGGAAGTCAAAAGAAAGGATCCACGGATTTTTACGAAGTCTGGTCTAATGCTGGGACTTGGTGAGGAAAGAAGTGAGGTTTTGCAGGTTATGGACGATATGCGTGTGGCAGGGATCGACTTTTTAACTATTGGTCAATATCTGCGGCCAAGCAAGAAACATATGGAGGTGCAGCGCTATGCAACAGATGAGGAATTTCAATATTACAAGGAAGCTGCGTACGCACGGGGGTTTCTCATGGTTGCGTCAAGTGCTTTGACACGTTCTTCTTATCATGCGGACGAAGATTTTTTGCATCTAAAAAATGCTAGAGCTGGGGCTCTGGCGAAGTTGGTCTAAATTGTATGGTAAGCTAAGGTTTTGCAATATGCATAACTTCGTGTTTTAAGTGATCTTTGCAATGCATTGTTTAGAATTGTCTTATTTGAACGTTTTTATTGCTTAGAACACGACCTAGATTGCAAAAGTAGTGTTGTTAAGACTTTTCCGTTATTGCTGTGTTGAGAAATGTCTGGACGGTGTTCATATCGTGATTGCAAGATTCTCCCTTTTAGTGCTTATTGCACCTTTGCGATTGTCCTTGATGTGGTACGCTATCCGGAGTTTATACCTTGGTGCGAACAGATACGGATTATTTCTAGGGAGAAAGATACAATACGGGCTGAAGTTGTGATTTCGTTTAAAGGAATACGCTCAAGCTATATTTCTGTAATAAAGTTCTTGCCACCAACATGTGAGAGGGGTGGCTACATAGAAGTCAGATCAACCGAAGGTGTGTTTAGGCACCTATATACCTTGTGGGAATTTCATCCACAAGGAAGCTCTTCAAAGGTGGCATTCTACATAGAGTATGCATTGAGGTCGAGACTTGTAAATTCCATGGTCAAGCTTATGTATGGCGCAGCGCAGAAGAGAATAATAGAAGCTTTTGAGCAAAGATGCAGAACGGTAGCAAATTTATACGAGCCACATCAAAGTGATAAGTAAAGCAACCGTATCACGCTATCAGGAAAGTGGTTTTACCTTGTGACACTATGTGTCCTTACAAAAAGAACCATAATTGTATAGTGTGTAAGATTTTACGTGCAAGTGCTCAGTATGGAATTTAGTACTTTCTCATTGTGTACTCCTTCATTATTGCTGCAGCAATTTCCTCAACAGACCTGTGTGTGACATCTATAACCGGCCAGTTATTTTTTATGAATGTTTTACGCGCATTTGTGAGTTCTTCTAAGATCTGCTCTCTGTCTGCATAAACTGGGTTATCATAGTTTTGTGATATAGAGAGTCTTGCTTTTCTTATTTCTATAAGTCTGTCTGGGTTTATGGTCAGTCCCACTATTAAGATATTTTCCAGCGTAGTGAGTTTCGCTGGCAGTGGTATGTTATTCACAAACGGAATATTTGCAACTCTATAGCCAAGATGTGACAAGTAAACACTTGTTGGGGATTTTGAGGTCCGTGATGGTCCCACTATTATGATGTTTGCCTCATCAAGGTCCCATGTATTTTGGCCATCATCATGAGTGAGAACGTAATTCATCGCATCAATCCTTGCGAAGTAGTCTTCGTTGAAGGTTTGGTACTCTTCCTTACTTGTGTGTATTGGTTCGATTCCTAAATATGAAGAAAGTTCCCTTATTACCCGTGAAAGTACCGCTATACAAGGGATTTTTCTCTTTTGACAGAAATCTTTTAATGTGTCTCGTATTATCCGTTCCCTTATCGAGTAGAGTACAAAGGAACTTCTCTCAATATGTAAAAAGACCTGTTGCAATTTTTCAATGCTTGTCGTAGATGGCCACAGATGGTGCTCTGCAGAGACCAAGTGTTCGAATCTTTCTAGAGATGCCCTTGAGACTGCAATTAATGCGTCTACTCCATAGTCCGAAATTAAGTGCACATTTAGTTGTTTCATTGTTGTTGTTGATTTATACTTTCCGTCGAGCTCCTAGCGCTGTTTCGGATATCAATTACTAAATTTTACGCGCCCTTAGCTCAGCAGGATAGAGCAACAGCCTTCTAAGCTGTGGGTCAGAGGTTCGATTCCTCTAGGGCGCAGAGACCCTGTGTGTATATTGGGCTTGCACTTTTGTTTGTCTAGACTGTCTTTCAGCATTTAATGCTTATGATTTTCCGGTTTCAGGGGGAACTTGGCAACAAATCTTGTTGTGGTCTATTTACCGCATCGGGGTTTGTCTTTTGTGACTGACTTTAGATAAAGTTTTTTCTGATCTGACAGAGGTGGCTCTGTATAAGGGTTCATTGATCTTGTATTGTGATTTAGGTGCTTGTGCCCTGCTCAGAAAAGTCAAAACGGACGGTTCACCATTTGTTGGTAATTTTTCCTTAGCCTCATGTAGGAACAGACCTAGGTGATTTCTGCAGGGTGTGTTCTTCAGAGAATTGTTCGGTTTCTCAGATTTACAAAGCATTTTTTTTAGATTATAATATCCCATCGTTTATGTGCCTTGTTTCGTCCCATATTTAGTTTTCTAAAAAAGTTCGTTGCATGGAAGCGGAGGGATGTGTCTGCTCAGGATGGTTCTTTCCTTGCAAAGTTAGACAGCATATACGTAGAGGACATAATGGTTGAGCGTTCTAAAATTGTTGCGCTTGACGTTCGTACAATGGGTGAAGGATTGCTAGAAGTCCTGAAGGGTATTAGCCACAGTCGGGTACCCGTCTTTGATGGTAATTTAGACAAAATAGTTGGGTTTATTCACGTAAAGGATGTGTTGAACCGTATGGGTGCTCCTTTCAATATAAGGAGTGCGTTGCGCAAAATTGTATGTGTTCCACCTTCGATGAAGGCCTCTGGATTGCTGATGGAAATGAAAGCTGCTCGTGTTCATGTAGCGGTGGTTGTCGATGAGTTCGGTGCGACTGTGGGTGTTGTTACAATGACAGACATTGTTGAACAAATACTTGGAGATATTCAGGACGAACATGGGGTTGATGCTGAGCCATCTTTTCTTCGTGTTGGTAGCGATAAATTTGAAGTCTCAACCGGGATTGAGATGAAAGAATTTCTTGATAAATCTGGTCTAGAATTAAAAGCGGGTCATGGTTCCAGGACTTTAGGTGGTTACATATTGAGTATTGCTGGAAAAGTTCCCTCGGTTGGGGACGTTGTATCTTCCCCTGAAGGAGTGGAGTTTACAATCTTAGATGCAGATAACAAAAAGATCGGGGTAGTTTTAGTTGATGCTTCTCGCATTGAGAACTAGTCTGGAGTGTTTTTTGTTTGTCAGTTTTGGTACACGGTTTTTCCTGTGACATGTTGTTCTTGCATTGGGTGTTATAATAGTTAGATGGAGTGCGATTAACTTGGAGGGTTGAATGCAAGGTAAAATAGGCCGGTTTGCGCTGGCTGCAGCTCGCATGAGCAGAAATATCGGTGGTGCTGTACTCAATACTGGCAAGGCCGTTCTTCTTGCGACTCCACGTAAGATGAAGTTGGGCATCGCAGAGAGATTTGGTGATCTTATTAGTGGTGCTAAAGAGTGGGAGGTCTTGCATAAGGCTAATACTAATCGTTTTACGAAAACAGCCTTAGGTGCAGATTGGACCAGCCATACAAAAACTTTGGATGGAGCAAAGGATGTTGAGTTTAGTGTACCAAGGGCGCTAGTGCCACAGGATAGTATACATGCCCTTGAAGGTTATCTGAATGCTATTGCAAGTGGTGAGGGAATAGCCGAGGCGCGAGAGAAGAATAAGGGGAATCATCTGTATCTTCTGCATGCTGAGTTTGTTGCCCTCGGTGGTGGTGTAGAAATTAGAGAGAATGGTAAAAATAACCAGGCTGAGCTTGTGATTAAGATCCCACTTTGTGCAAGCAAGGCAGAGTTTCAAGAGCGAGTTGCAAAGGCTATAAAGGCCGCGGGAATAGAGGATTCATGCTCGGTTAGAGAAGCTACTGAGCGGTTGTGGAAGAGAAAGGATGTAGACTTTGGAAAAAGCACTAGTTCTACACAGTGCGATCACGAACACAACCACCATCCTTCTAAGCCTGAGAATCAATATAATCCGGTTAGCAATGCCGGACTGAATATGGCAAAGAGCATGCCTGAGCTCCGCGAAATGGAAAAGCAAACACCTGTAACTCCAACTAGATCGCAGTCTACGAGCGATCTGCGTAGTGCTATCTTAGCAATGAGGCTAAAACCGATTGCAACTCAGGAAAAGAGTGCAGTTATTGATGCTGCAAATTCTCTTGTAGAGTTACTGAGATATAGGGATCTAGAAGTGTGTGGTGGTCTTACGGATGTGGATTTATGTAAACTTAGGAGCGTTGCAATAGAAATGAGGTCTACCGGCTCTTTAGACCTTTCAGATAGCCAGAGAGGTTGTTTGCCGGAGGGCCTAGGAGCCAAGCTACATGCGTTCAAGGCGGGATGTGATCAAAAAATTGCAGATTTGGAACGTGGTGAGCAGAATCTTCCAGGAAGCAGTGTGGATCCATTGCCGAGTGCAGTAGTGGAGGAGATTAGGGGGTATAAGTCCGCAGGAAGAGCTGCTGAAAATTTGGTGTTTGCGATTGCAGCGCTCCCCGCTTTAGCGAGTCATTTGGGTGTTGCGCCTGTGCAATCCCCCTTTAAGTCTTCCCTTGCAGGAGCGCTTCTGAATGCGGCTTCTGGTATCCCAATATCTGGTGTGGACGAGACACAGGGTCTACAGCATGCTCCATCGCATACTCCGGAAAATATGGAACATGCTGTGCATGGACAAGGTAAGTAGCTTGAGAAAAGTGTTGACTTTCCTGTTGTTCTACATTGAGCAAGTTGCGTACTTGTCTTGCTGACATGAATTTGAAGGAGGTGTGCTTCTGTCTTCATTGTTTTGTTGTGCTCAGTGGGTCTTTTATGGATTTGCCAAGTATGAGTATGTCGGTTAGACTGTGTGAGTTATGTGTTTGAGCACCTGTATGCCGCATGTTGTCACGGAGAAATGCGTGAAATGCAAGTACACAGACTGCGTTGAAGTCTGTCCTGTAGACTGCTTTCACGAAGCTGGGGAGTATTTGGTGATAGATCCAGATGTCTGCATAGATTGTGGTGTTTGTGTTCCTGAGTGTCCGATAGAGGCGATAATTAGTGATGAAACGTATATTGATGGAAAAAGTTTAGGGGAGATTATTTCTGTGTCGGATGCTTCTCTGCTTACTAAAAAGCAGCTTGATGCAAGGTTTATGCTGGTTTTTAATCGTGAGAGAGCGGCTGAGCTGCCCTTGATAGTTACAAAAAAGGATCCTTTGGATGGAGCAGAGAAATGGGCTGAAGTTCCAAATAAAATTTGCTATATAAAGCAGACAGAAAGTAAAGAAAATGGTATAGACAATGGTTAGGGAGTTGCTTCGTTTGGTCGTATGAGTTCTGGTAGTGGTGAGTCGTTTCTTGATCGGCTGAAAAAGAAAAAGCCTGTGAGTAGTGGTGGAGATGGAGGGGGTGGATTTGCCTCTCGTTTTACTCAGAAAGCCTCACAGGGGAGTGCTGCTTTCTCTGAAAAGTTTTCCGGAGCAAAGCCTAGTGGTGGTTTTGCTTCTCAAAAGGGTGTTCAGAAAAGCAAGAAGGATGCTGCAGGTTTTGCTGAGAGTGTCCGAAAGAAGCGTAGCGACTGTGTATACCTTGTTCGTGGCAAGGATAAAAATAGGCCAGCTTGGCACTACGTTCTTGTGGATAAGGTTAAGAAGGAAATGTTTCTTGCTGCTGCAAAGAGTGGCTCCATAGATGTTAAGGATTACGGGGAAATATTATATTCTGGTTGGGGCGAAGACCCTCCTGAGGACATTAAGAAGAAAATTGAAGAAGAGTACAACTGATTCTTCTAGTTGTGGATATCAAACTAAGCAACCCTTGTCGCTTTTTGCTATGGTTTGTGTGCTTTTCCTCTTTCCAGGACTTTACGCGAATGTGCAGTTGCATTTCTAGATCAGTGAAATGAAGTTGAGGGTTCATAATACACTTTCTGGCTTAAAGGAAGAATTTTTTCCTTTAAGCAGCGAAGTGGTGCGCATGTACGTGTGTGGACCAACTGTATACGATGTTCCGCATATAGGGAATATCAGGGCTTCTGTAGTGTATGACATTGTATATAGGGTCCTACTTAAGCTTTTTCCTGAAGTTATTTATGTGCGTAACATTACTGATGTAGATGACAAGATTATAACAGCTGCGTCTGTCCGAGGTGTCAAGTGTGATAAGGTTGCGCTTCATTACGAACATATTTTCCATGAGCATTTAGGCTTGCTTAATTGCCTTTCGCCAACTGTTGAACCGAAAGCTACGCAAAACATAGGTAAAATGATTTCCATGATTCAAGCGCTTATAGATAATGGGAATGCTTACTCCGTGGGGGGAAATGTATATTTTGATGTAGGCTCATTTGCTGAATATGGGGTACTTTCCAAGAGAAAAAAAGAGCAATTGGTCTACGGTGTGCGGGTAGAGAAGGATGTCGATAAAAAGCATCCAGGGGATTTCATATTGTGGAAAAGTGATGATCATGTATATTGGCCAAGTCCGTGGGGAAACGGGCGACCAGGGTGGCATATAGAGTGTTCTGCTATGACTTTAGCAACGTTAGGTGCAGATTTTGACATACATGGTGGTGGCGCAGACTTGAAGTTTCCCCATCACGAAAATGAAAGAGCTCAAAGTATGTGCGCTAATCCTGGTTCTCAATTTGCCCGCTACTGGGTTCATAATGGCTTTCTCACAGTAAATGGGGAAAAAATGAGTAAGTCCCTAGGGAATGTTGTTAATGTTGATACGCTAGTTGAATCAGGTGTTACACCAAATGTGATCCGTTTTGTACTTATTAGCACTCACTACAGTAAGCCGTTGGACTGGAATGATGCCATGGTCGGAGAAGCGATTAACTCTTTAATAAAATTCAAGCTTGCTCTTTTGGATAGCGGTGTTCTGCCTAAAAGTAAAAGCCATATAGGTAGTCTGAATATAGGAGTTTGTAGTGATAATGCTGAGGATGAGGAAGTCGACCCAAGAAGCTGCGCATCTGAGGTTATCGTTGCACGGAATAAGAGAAAAGCAAAAAACTTCTCGAAAAAAATGAATGAGATTTTTAATAAGTTCGGGGGTTTAGGTGATGATTGTAGTATTTACACAAGGGAATTTTTTGAGTGTATGGCAGATGATTTTAATACTCCTGGCGCTATTGCCGTTCTGCATAAACTTAGTGATGGGGTTCGTCTTGTTGGTGCAGAAAAAGTGAATAATTTAGCACACCTTCTTTATAATTTATTGATCTTCTTAGGTATAGACTTAGGGGTGAGACAGTCCAGTGTATCCGAAGATTTTATCCGTTCGCAATTGCAGAAGCGCGCTGATTGTAAGCGGCAAAAGGACTTTGTTGAGGCCGATAGGATTCGCTTTGCGTTGGCTAAAATGGGAGTTCTAATCAGAGATCACAAGCATGCACCCACAGATTGGGTGTCTCTTTAGTACTGGCTTTGCCTTTGCAGCAGTATTGTACTTTACTTTAGAGTGCAGTATACTATATACACAATCCTGCTGTAAGTTTTCAAGCATATATTGTTCGTATGCCGAAAAGTTTGGTTTTTTTTTCTTCTCTAAGTTCAGATGCTGCTGCTGCCGCTGCTTCGCTGCAAAGTAGTGTTCTACAGGCAGGCCTTGATTTAGGTGACTTGTGTCAGTCCTCTGCAAATGATACGTGTATTGTTCAGCAATGTGATGCTGTTTCTAATTCTCACGAAAATAGAATAGAAAGAGGATAGGGTTCCTTCTGTCGTCTGGCTTTTTGCTTTTCTGTTTCCTTGAATACGAGGTTTGCTGTTCTCGCTGCGTTCTTGTTTGTATCTCTCCTTTACTTGCTGTCACTAATCTATCTTTAAGCACATTTGCTTCTGGCAATCTCCGCTTTAGTGAGAGAGAATTGTTCATTTTGGACTGGTCTTGTTTGTTTATGTCAGAAGAATTCCCGCCTGCGATGAAACGGTATTTGGAAGTCCGATGCCAATACCCAGATGCGGTTGTTTTCTATAGAGTAGGTGATTTCTACGAGATGTTTTTCGAAGATGCACGCGAGGTATCGCATCTACTAGGGTTGCATCTTACTCGAAGGGGTACGTACAAGGGGAAAGATATTCCGATGTGTGGGGTACCAGTTTCTTCTTGTGAAGTTTACATAAACAAATTAGTAAAGCTAGGTCGTAAGGTTGCTATTTGTGAGCAATTGGAAACAGCAGAGGAAGCAAAAAAACGTGGTGCCACAGCTATAGTCAGAAGAGATGTAGTTCGGCTGGTTACTCCTGGGACACTTACTGAGGATAATCTTCTAGTGAGTGGGGAGAACAACTATTTACTCTGTGTTGCTCCTGGGAAGAATGAGATTGGTCTGGCATGGTTGGATATTTCTACAAAGAAGATTGTCTTCACAAGTGCCAACCCAGCTTCTTTGGAAAGCTATCTCGCGAAAATTGAGCCCAAGGAGGTATTACTTCCAGATGCAATTGATTCAGAACTGAGAAAAGTTATAGAACAACACAACATCCATATAACGAGACGTCCCAATAACCTTTTTCAATTTGATTATGCCGCAAATGAATTGAGAGGGTTTTATAATGTTCTTCAATTGGGTTTTATGGATGCTAGATCTCCATGCGAAATTGTTGCTTGTGGTGCTCTGATTGCTTATGCGCGTGCAACACAAATGGGGGAGCTAAAACGGTTAGAATTTCCAAAACGATACGAGAAGGGCTACTATCTTGCGCTTGATGCATCAACTATTCGAGGTCTGGAGTTAATCGAATCGCAAACACCAGGTGAGAAGAATAGTTTACTGCAAGTAATTGACCAGACGTGTACAGCAGGAGGTAAAAGGCTTCTAAAGAGCTATATCGTTTCTCCGCTGATATCGGTCGAAGAAATTCAAGCCCGTCAAGACAAGGTAGAATTTTTCTTTATACAAGAAGAGTTGCGAAAAAAGGTGCGTACCGAACTTGCTAACATTCCAGATGCAGAGCGAGCACTGTCGCGCATTGCACTGAATCGTGGAGAACCAATTGATTGTCTTGCTGTGCATTCCTGTATGAGGAGTTCGCTATTACTCGCTGAGTGTTTTTCTGCTTTCCTAGAGAATGGTTATATTAGAAGCATATATGACAAATGTGCTCCAGATGATGAATTGATGGAGACTTTGCGCACTGCGTTTTTACCAACTTCTAATAGAAAAGTGGATGGCCCGTTTCTAGATCCTACACATCATCCCAAACTTCTAGAGTTGAATAGGTTATCCACCAACGCTGATGTGGTGATAAATGATTTGTTAAACACATACAAAAGGAATACTGGGATTAACTCTTTGAAATTGGGTAAGAACAACCTTATAGGCTACTATGTTGAGGTTCCTAAGTCCGCGCCGCTTCTTGATAGTGAAGTTTTTATCCACAGACAATCCTTGTTGAACAATATACGCTATACAACTCTTGAGTTGCAGAATTTGGAGGCACAGATAGCAAAAGCAAACGAGAACTACAGAAAGTTAGAATTGGAACTTTTCAGGGAACTGTGTGGAAAAATTCTTGCATCTGAGGGTCCACTGAAAGAAATGATCGCAGCAATAGCAGAACTGGATGTTATAGCTTCCTTTGCTGAGATTGCTGTTCAAAGAAAATATGTGCGTCCACAGGTTGATAATAGTAACGAACTGCGCATTTCTGGGGGTAGACACCCATTTGTAGAACAGGTGAATGCATTTGTGCCAAATGATCTAGCTTTTACCTCCGCAGAGCGTGTGTGTGTTTTAACTGGGCCTAATATGGCTGGAAAAAGTACTTACCTGCGTCAAAATGCATTGATAACTATACTTGCTCAAATGGGTTCGTTTGTGCCAGCTGATTCTGCTCACATCGGTGTTGTAGATAGGGTTTTTAGTCGCATTGGCGCATCTGATAATATTGCCATGGGCAAGTCAACGTTTATGGTGGAAATGATGGAGACAGCAAATATAGTTAATAATGCGACATGCAGATCTCTCGTAATCTTAGATGAGGTTGGGAGAGGTACGTCTACTCTAGACGGTATCTCAATCGCACAAGCTGTTCTTGAATATTTGCATGACTCAGTGAACTGTAAGACTATTTTTGCAACTCATTACAACGAGCTTTGTGATCTGGAAAGTAAACTCCCACGGATGAAATGTTACTCAATTGAAGTAAAGCGCTGGCGAGATGAGGTTCTTCTAATGTATAAAATTGTTCCTGGGCGAGGTGATAATTCGTATGGAATACATACAGCAATGCTTTCTGGTATTCCAGAAGCGATTATCCGTCGCGCAACCGAAATAGCGAAGGAAAAGAATCTCAGCATTGAGAATTCCCTTTCTAATGAAAGGATCAGAGTGAAACACTAGTGAGGGATGGTACGTATCATTTGTTCTTAAATTTTTTGAGTTTCTCATGAGTCAATATGGGTTACTGGGTCGGTGTGGGGTATTCTTTAGGTTATTAATTTAAAGAAGGCGTTGTTTGCATAGCGTGTGCAACTGGAATCCATATTGAAAGCGTTTATCTTTCCTTTCTGATTACCGTGACAAATAAATATAGTGGTAGTTGTTGTACAGTAGTGTCGATATGTGACTGTTTAACTTTGAAATTGTGCTTTTCCTGACGTACATTTTAGAATCTACCTAGTTTAATCCTTTGCATCGGATGATTAAGATCTCCCCTTCCTTACTGTCAGCTGATTTTTTAAATCTACATTCTGATGTGAAACTGTTAGAAGAGTCAGGGGCCGACTCGATTCACATTGATGTGATGGATGGGCACTTTGTGCCGAATTTGACTTTTGGACCTGTCATAATAGAGCAAATAAAGAGAATCACATCAATTCCTATTGAAGTACACCTAATGATCCTGAATGCTGAGCAGACTTTTCAGGACTATATCAATGCAGGAGCGGACACCATTTTTGTGCACAGTGAAGCATGTTTTCACTTGGATAGGATGGTTAATGCAATAAAAAGTCAGTCTGTCAAAGTAGGTGTTGCGTTAAACCCAGCTACTTCTGAGGAAGCACTAAGATATCTATACAACTCGATAGATGCGGTTTTGATCATGACTGTGAATCCAGGTTTCGCATCTCAGGTTTTTCTTACATCCCAGCTTGCTAAAGTGAGTTTGGTGCGACGTCGCATAGTGGAACTTGGTGTTGATGTAACCCTTGCTGTTGATGGTGGAATAAATGCCGAAACAGCAAATCTTGTAGTCTCCGCTGGTGCCGGGACCCTTGTTACAGGGTCGTATCTCTTTTCTAATAGAAAAAATCTTGGCGCTAAGATTGCATCATTACGCGTGCTTGCATGATTTTCATCTGAGTTGGATTTTACATATCTTGATGGCAGAACGTAGTTTCTACGCAAGTGCGCGCACGTTATTTTGAGAACTGTGCTTTATTATAGTGTTGCACGCTGGTGGGACGTGAAATACATTTAACGTGTAGCTGTTTCACAGCTCTAAAAGTTTGGAGTATGTAATCCAGCTGGTGAAAGAGTAAAGATTTCATATCCGGTTTGGGTTACTCCAATAGTGTGTTCAAATTGTGCTGACAAGGACAAATCCTTAGTTCTAACGGTCCATCCATCCCTCCGATCGAGTATTACATTAGCTCTACCCGCGTTTATCATTGGCTCGATGGTGAAAAACATTCCAGGTAGCATAATAAGGTCGCTATTTTCATCCGATGCGTAATGTACAACATTTGGTGGTGCGTGAAATGTTTGTCCTATACCATGGCCACAATATTGGTGGACTATTGAGTATTCGTATTGCGAGGTGTGTGTGCTTATTGCGTGACCAATTGCATTAAATGGTACGCCTGGTTTAACCACTGCAATGCCGGCCATCATTGCTTCATAAGTGGCTTTACACAGTCTCACCGCTTTGATTGAAGGTGTTCCAACGAAATACATCCGACTTGTATCACCGTGCCAGCCATTCAGAATAACTGTGACATCTATATTGAGTATATCTCCATCTCTTAGGGGTACAGCATCTGGGATGCCGTGACAGACAACATTATTTTTTGAGGTGCATATCGATTTTGGAAAGCCTTTGTAATGCAATGGTGCCGGAATAGCACCTGCAGCAACTATAAACTCGTGACATAACTTGTTTAGTTCATCAGTTGTAACACCTGGTTTTACATAATCGGTAATGTAATCCAGTACTTCCGCGGCTAAGTGGCCAGCTTTTCTCATGGATTCAAAATCTTTCTCTGAATGTATTTTTATGTCTGTGACCATAAGCTTAGTAGATCTTCTCCCAATTGTGAGTTCTGTTAATTCATGATTATGTACCGAACTATTAACCTCTTTTTGCTATGCGACATAACTATACAACCGCGTGAACCGCTAATCTGCGATGCTAAACATTTTAGTTCCCTCACAAATCTCGCTGCAATAGAATGCGCCACTTCGAAGAGGGGTGTACAACTGCAAAAGAATATACCTAAATTTTTTCTGCGATGAAAATCCCAACTCTGCAACCTAGACTTACAACTCCTGTGATGATGGAATGAAATGGTGCTTTTTTTGCCTCATTTGCCAACCCTATGTCTTTATGTTCAACTTCTTCTTGGTGAAATTGCACGATTTTTTCCAAGAGTTGAGGCTCGTTTGGTTTAACCTTTGTGAGAAACTTTATTTGTTTTTGGTAGTGTCTATCTATTGTATCTTCAATTGCAGCGGTACAAGACATTGCAACTTGGATGCCCGCCTTAGCACTTAGGTATCCCACTCCAAAAGCAATGCCTTTCCAAACTCCCAACAGAATAGTTGGCCTAGCCCTCAATTGAATAATTTGAGAATGAAAAAACTGTAGATGCTTTTGTTCGGTTTTCATCATCTCGTAAATCAATTCTCTCTTCTCTGGATTATTCTTAAGGCCACGCAATTGGCCTCTGTAAATATACACAGCAGCTGATTCGCCTGCATGGTTTACTCTTAATATTCTCTCAATTAGCGGACCGGCTTTCATTTTTAATACACGCAAAAATTACCAAAAGTGCACTCCCTAGAGAATACAACAGATTTAAATAAGTCAAACGTATTCCAAGTAATTTTTGTGGATTATCACAACGTACTATTTCATTTGTGGCAATTTGTTCATATAGATTAGCAATATCAAGTGTATCATGGTATGTGGTAGCACAATTTTCTGCCATGGTGAAAATGTGCTTCTCTATTCCTATGTGGTAGAGCGTTATCAGTGTGCCTAAAAAAAGTGATGCCACAGCAAAGTAGATGAGAAAGCGATTTCCGTTTTCCATTAAAAGAAGTCCGATGGCTATTATCATACTAATAAAATAAGGCCATCTTTCATATATGCAAAGGGTACAGGGATAATAATGAAATCCATATTGCAAGATTACAGCCAGGAGCAGGGCCAGCGAAGAAGGCACAAGAAGCGAAATCGCGACCAATCTGTCTGAGGAGGGGAGATGCTTGTGCATTGCTCTAGTGTACTATATTACGTATTTCAAATATTAAACTAAAGTGCTTATTAATTTGATAAAGAATTGAATAATATACTCTTGCTGCACCCTAGGAGATTAAGAAAATCAAGCGTTATGGTAGCATTGTGTAGGTGATTTTGCACCATAGTTATAGGTATAAAGCTCTGTCGTGTCTGCTGGCTTGCCTTATAACATGCACTACTTAAACGGATGTGTTTGCATGTCCAAGCCCGGTTTATACCTAAAGAGCGCTATTCGAATTTTAGCGGCGTTATTCTTGTGTTTTTGAGGAAAAAGAGTCATTTCCATGGAACAAAAAGTACCTTCAGAGTTATACCGCCGTAGATTTTATGGGGAATATGTAGATCATCTGGTAGTGTTGTGATCAAGCTGAGTTACACGTACTTCCCTTTTTGTCAGCGGATAGAAAAATCATTATAAGCAGAATGTAATCATGAGGTAGGTATGCTATAATCTCTTAGTTTTTACTGTTGTTTGCATGAGAGAGCTCTTATTACCCGTTGATAATTCTGAGTTTGATGCCTATGCACGGAAGATCTTAGCAATTCCGATACTGCAGGAGGAAGAAGAACGCGAGCTTATAGATAGGTGGTTTGTTCACAGGGATATTTCGGCGGCTCAGAGGCTTGTTGAGGCCTATTTGAGGCTGGTAGTTAAGGTGACTGTACGATTTAGAAATTATGGCTTTCCTCTTATGGATCTTGCTTCCGAGGGAAACATTGGTCTGATGAAGGCTATAAAAAATTTTAACCCGACACTCGGGCATGGAATCGCTACTTATGCAATATGGTGGATAAAAGCTGCTATAAATGAGTATGTCATAAGGTCTTGGTCCATGGTGAAAATTGGTACGACTGCTGCTCAGCGGAGACTCTTCTTTAATTTGCGCAAGTTGAAGAATTCTGGTAGTGTTGCTGGTCTGGATGAGAACCAGGTGGTGAAAAGGATTTCAGAAATTCTTGCAGTATCAAAAAATGATGTAGAGGAAATGGAAAGGATTCTAAATGCTCGGGATGTTTCTCTGAATATGCAGTTGGGCGAGGATGATAGTTCGGAGGTTCACGATCTCGTTCCTTTTCCAGAGGCAAATCAGGAGGCTGTTCTTTTAGAAACACAGGAGAGACAGATGAAAAGTCAGTTGCTTTATGAGGCAGTTGAGGCACTTGAAGCGCGCCATAAAGAGATTTTTGTTGCCAGGAGCCTAAGTGCAGTTCCTAGGACGCTTAAAGAGCTTGGGGAGAAATTTTCTATTTCTCAAGAGAGGGTTAGGCAGATACATGCTCGGGCAATGAAGAAAGTGACAGAGTATGTGGAAAAGCATGGAAGAAAACTTGGGATAGTATAACCGAACATGACCTTGCGTTTATCTGTACCGTTGGAACAGAATCAGCGTCAGAGTTTGCTTTGTCCGAAAATAGCGGTTATCGGAGTCGGCGGGGCAGGTGGTAACGCGATCAATAATATGATTAACTCCGGTCTCCGTGGTGTTAAATTTATTGCTGCGAATACTGATGCACAAGCTCTTGAGCATTCTCTTGCTGATGTGAAAATTCAATTGGGGGCTAATCTCACAAAGGGGTTGGGAGCTGGATCCATACCTGAGATCGGCAGGCAGGCAGCAGAAGAATCTATTAATGAGCTTGCTGAGGCTATAGAAGACACTGATATGCTATTTATCACTGCCGGTATGGGTGGCGGTACCGGTACTGGTGCAGCAACGGTGATAGCAAGATTGGCAATGGAGCGAAAAGTTCTAGTCGTGGCAGTTGTGACGAAACCTTTTTATTTTGAGGGCGCTCGCAGGGCTAAGGTAGCTGAGGTTGGGCTTGAAGCGTTAAGAAGGGTAGTGGATACCTATATAGTGATTAATAATCAAAATCTTTTCAGGATAGCGAATGAAAAAACAACATTTGCGGATGCGTTTAAAGAGGTTGATAAAATTCTCTATTTTCATGTGAGAGAGATAAGTAGCTTGATGGTGAATCCAGGGTATATTAACCTTGATTTTGCAGATGTCCGTTCAGTCATGAGCAAGATGGGCAAAGCTCTTATGGGGACAAGCGAAGCTTCGGGCGAGAATAGGGCAGTTAAAGCCGCTGAGAATTCTATAGCGAATCCGTTGCTGGATAATCTTTCTGTGCAAGATGCAAAAGGTATTTTGATTAATATTACTGGCGGTCCGGATATGACGCTTTTTGAAGTAGATGCAGCCGCAAATTGTGTCAGAGAGAAGGCTAGTGAGAATGTTAATATAATTTTTGGTTCTACTTGTTCCGAGTCCATGAGTAATGTCGTGCGGGTCTCTGTTGTTGCCACTGGAATTTCTCCAGATCACAGTGAATTGAGCGAGACAGGGGATCTAGATGAGGAAGGTTTTTCTGGGTGGAGAGAGGAGAAATCTGACGAGCAAAAAAAAATGGAGTTGCTCGAGATTCCGGCTTTTATCCGCAGGGTAAAGAAGAAATCTTGATTTTTCTAGTAGACCCTAATCGTGTTTTGTAGGTTTCGTTTTTACAGTCTTATCGAATATCGCTTTCTCGGTTTACCGTGCTTATTTGTTTCGTTTTTTCTTTTTGAAGGAATTCCATTCTCCTTCGTGGTGCGTGCAATTTTCTAGTCTTTATTAAGACGTCGAGGTCCCGAGAGAAAACTTTTGCGTGGTATTTAAGACACTGACACACTTTTTCTTCGTGTTCAAATTATTACTTTTTTGTGTCCGGAGAGATTCTAAGTGTACTTTTGCTTGGTTTCCGCGGTGTAATCTTTTTGCTAATCTTACCCTTTGAGTTGAGTATTTTTAGAGATGAAAGTAACAGTTTCTGGGCATGGTTTTGATTTAGGTTCTAGCTTATCTGAGTATATCACTGATCGGATTCTTTTTAGTGTGAAGAAACATCTCGTACAAGCTGTGGGTGCTCGTGTTTCACTTTCTAAGGAAGGACGCTTCTTTCACGTAGATGTGATCGTAAATAGCCCTATATCGCTAATTAAAGCAAGTGGCGAGTCTCATGATCCGTATCTAGCTTTTGATAGTGCTTTTTCAAAAATATTATTAAAGTTGCGTCGATATAAAGATAGGTTAAAGGAGCATAAATCAGAGGCCAAGTGCAGCATGAAATTTGCTCTACATCATCATGAGTATGAAACACAAGGGCCAAGGGCTATTCTGGTTAAAGAGGAGAAAATTCATCTTAGGCAGCTTTCTCTAGAGGAAGCCATAATGCATATGGACCTTATGGCACTGCCCGCTTTTGTTTTTATTAATCTTGAAACGAATAAGTTGAATATAATTCATAAAGAAGATAACTCAAAAGAGACTATTGTTCTTCTAGATACAAACCAAGAGTTTAAAGAGATAGATTAATCCTTGATAGCAAGGTGATTGATGATTCGTATTTATAGTATTTATATATTGCTTGCTGTGGCGGTAGTAGCTTGGATAGGTTCTTGTGTATATTCTTCCTCCTGCTATAAGACATTAGGTTAAAGGGAAAAGTTAATGACAATTATGGTTCGGCTTTTGTGATGTTTGGTAGATAAGGTAAGTATGGCAGTGATAAGCACATCGCGTGTGGGGATGTTCTCCAGGGAGTCTTTTTCTGTGATCCCGCCTAGCCGGCAGCAGTGGGAGGAGATTCTGGCGCACGTCGCAGTGAGAAGCAGATAAAGCGAGGATCCAATGGACATGGTCCCACTATCTATCACAGGAGGTGTGTTATGTCACTATAATATTGCGCTGTTTTTTTCCAACACTCACAACAAATTGCTCCGGCAAGTCGAGGTTGTAGGTAAGTATCTTTTTCTTATCTATTTTAACTGCACCTGACTCTATCAATCTTTTTGCTTGAGTTCTAGAGGAAGCAGCTTCGATCCTAATGACTACATCGATTATGTTTGCACCATGTGGAACCCTTATTTCTGGTAACTGAGACAGATCATCTTCTTCAAAGGCCTTGATTATACTTGTGCTGACCTCTTCTGCAATCACACTGCCGTGACATATTCTAGTTGCCTCGGTGGCTAGCACCTTTTTTGCCTCATTTATTTGAGCATCATCACACGCCGAAAGAGTTTCTATCTCATCGATTGGTAGCTCAGTAAAAAGTCGTAAGAATCTTTCCACATCCGAATCCTCAGTATTCCGGAAATATTGCCAATAATCATGGGGCGAGTATAGATCTGCATCTAACCAGACGGCTCCTTCTTCAGTTTTGCCCATTTTTTTTCCTGAAGCGGTTGTGATCAATGGTACGGTCAAACCAAACAACTGTGTATTTCTCAATTTTCTTCCCAATTCCACACCATTGACTATGTTGCCCCACTGATCTCCTCCACCTACTTGTACACTGCAGTTATACAGGCGGTTTAATTCAACGAAATCGTAAGCTTGAAGTATCATGTAACTGAATTCTAAAAAACTAAGATGAGACTCACGATCTAAACGACTTTTCACACTATCAAAGGTGAGCATTCTGTTTATAGAAAAGTGACGTCCCACGTTTCGGAGAAAATCTATGTATCTAATGTCTTCTAGCCAGTCAACATTGTTAACAAACCGCACATCTCCTACAACCCGCTTCACGATTTTGCTGATGGTATCAACATTCCTATTTATTTCTTCCCTGGAAAGTATTTTGCGGGATTTGTCTTTTCCAGATGGATCTCCTATGAGAGTAGTACCACCGCCGAGTAGTATTATTACTTCGTGTCCATAGCTCTTTACCAAGCGCATCAGCATCAGCGGTACTAGATGTCCCAGATGTATAGCAGATGCTGTGCAATCAAAACCTAAATAGAAGACAAGCTTTTCACCTGAATGTAGACGATGCTCTAATGCCTCTCTGTCCGTACACTGGAAAAAATAACCTCTCTCCTCAATTATTTTCAGCATGACCAAGAGAACTCAGCCTTCAACCGTGCTTCACCAGGTACTGCTGGATTCCCAGGCTTTGAATTAAAGATAATTGCTGCTCCAACCACTCCAAGTGTTTTTCTTCGTCTTGTAGAAGAGATCTCATTAGTGCCGAACTCACGAAATCCTCGTTTTGCTCGAATTGCGCGATCGACTTCCTGTATGAAGAAATGGCTTCCAGTTCGAGGTCGCGGTCTTTTTCAAAAATTTTTTCTACACTTCTTGGACATGTGCCCATTTCTTTATAACAAACTTTCGGATTTCCTTTACAGGAAAATATTCTCTCAAGTAGCGCATCGGCATGATGCATCTCTCCAATAGAACGACTCCTCAAAGCCTCGGATAAATTAAGGAGGCCCATATCCTTCAGAACCTTTGAGTGAATAAAATACTGATTTATTGCTAACAATTCACGCTCTAAGGCTTCATTTAGCCTTTCTACCGAAGAAAAAGTTGTCATTGGGCATCTAAATGATGATACTACGCGCAATTGTAGTAGAAAAGTCTAAACCTTTCTAGTCCAGTAGGACTTTGAAGGTAGGATAAAAAAGATATATTTACACTCAAGATGCTACCGCATTCCCATCTACAGTTTGCTTGTTAATACATAATTGGTGCAGAAACAACCGTTCAAAACAAGCAAGGACTAGTTTCGGAGAACTTAACTAGCACAAAAGAAACCTGATCTGGAGGTTATACCCTTTGTTCTGACTGTTGTGTCGAAGACAACGGGATATCTGGCCAGACGTCAACCGCAAGTGGCGTTGGTTGCTCGGCAAGAGTGAACGTTAGTGCCTCTGATACGGTGGAGACAGGAATGATCCTCACAGCGTTTTTCACCGATTTTGGAATGTTTTCCAAATCCTTTTCATTGCTTGCTGGTATCAGGACAATTTTTATACCACCACGCACAGCCGCTAGAAGTTTTTCCTTCAGACCACCAATTTCCATTACTTTTCCTCTGAGACTCACTTCTCCAGTCATTGCAACGTTTGAGCGTACTGGAATTCCAGTCATCACCGAGACGATAGAAGTGCATATCGCAACCCCTGCAGACGGACCATCCTTTGAAGTTGCACCCTCGGGTACATGAAGGTGCACATCCTTGCTTTTAAAGAACTTCGATGTGAAACCAAACTTGTTACAATTTGAGCAGACGAAGCTATAAGCCGCTTGGACAGATTCTTGCATTACTTCTCCAAGCTTTCCCGTAGAACGAATCTCGCCTTTTCCTGGGAGTAAGACTGCCTCTATCATGATTAAATCCCCTCCGGTTTGTGTGTAAGCAAGACCCGTAGTCATACCTACTAAATTTTCCGGTTCTGCAGTACCGAAAGTATATTTTTCTACGCCGGCATACTTCTTCAGATTTTTAACTGAAACCTCTATAGATTTAAGACCAGATTGCACACCTAACTTCTTGACAGCTTTCCTCATCAGGTTTGCAAGCTCTCTCTTCAAATTTCGTACTCCGCTTTCACGAGTATAACGACGTATGAGTAATTTCAGTGCTTCCTTGGAAATGCTCCACTCGCTTTTTTTCAAACCGTGTTCCCTTTGCAGTTTCCCGATGAGATAGTGCTCCGCGATCTGTAATTTTTCTTCTTCTGAATAGGCCTCCAGACGTATTATTTCCAAGCGATCTAACAATGCGGGAATCATATTTAAGCTGTTTGCAGTTGCAACGAACATGACATCACTCAAATCGTATTCAACTTCCAAGTAGTGATCTACAAAGTGTGCGTTCTGTTCTGGATCTAGCACTTCTAGAAGTG
Organism: Neorickettsia sennetsu str. Miyayama; assembly: GCF_000013165.1. Classification (NCBI taxonomy): domain Bacteria; kingdom Pseudomonadati; phylum Pseudomonadota; class Alphaproteobacteria; order Rickettsiales; family Anaplasmataceae; genus Ehrlichia; species Ehrlichia sennetsu. The sequence continues at coordinate 286,063 of NC_007798.1, forward strand.
CAAAAGCAGGATCGCTTCTGAAATCCGAAGACATTTTATCTATTTCATCAAGAAGGAAGACAGGATTAGATAATTTTGCCTTTTTCATATGCTGGATTATCTTTCCTGGCATTGCACCTATGTAAGTCCTTCTATGACCTTTAATTTCAGATTCATCCTTTATTCCGCCGAGTGACATCCTAACAAACGGTCTGCCAGTAGCTTCCGCTATCGCGCTAGCAAGCGAGGTCTTTCCAACGCCTGGAGGACCAAGTAAACACAGTATGGAGCCCTTAAACGATTTCGTACGGTTTTGCACAGCCAAGTATTCAATAATGCGCTCTTTGACCTTTTCTATGCCGTAATGGCTCGCTTTTAGAATTCGTTCTGATGCTGCAATATCCGTAATCATCTTACCCTTCTTTTTCCAAGGAAGGGAAATGATCCAGTCTACGTAATTACGAACCACAGTTGCTTCAGCAGACATGGGCACCATGTTCTTGAGCTTTTTTAGTTCTTTCGAAACTTTTTCTTTTGCTTCTGCAGAGAGCTTACCATTTCCTATTTTTTTCTCTAGATCGACAAGTTCATCATATTCTTCACCTTCTTTGTCGTATAGTTCCTTGGTAATTGCTTTCAGTTGTTCATTAAGTAGGTATACCTTATGCGATTTCTTAATTTGACTCTCTGTCTTTTCCTTAATCTGCTGTTTTACCTGCAATACTCCAAGCTCTTTCTCCAGGAGGGCATGGACTTTTTTTATCCTTTCTAAGAGGTCTACAGTTTCGAGTATTTCTTGTTTTACACTAAGCTTCAGGTTTATACTTGCAGTTACCAAGTCCGCTATTCTGCTAGTGGAATCTATTTGAGAGAGGAGTCCAATGATTTCATCTGGAATTGTCTCGCTCAACTTAACGCACTTTTCGAAATTCTGAACGACTGCCCTTCGATATGCCTCTATGTCCACGTTGTCGCTTTCCTCCTCCTCTATTGGAAGGACGTCGGCTTCAAGTACTCCCTCGCTTTTTCTGAAATTCACAGCGCGTGCACGACACTCAACAATTACCATGAGCTTGACACCGCCATCTTGGAGATTGATCTTTGGTTCAGCAATTTTTGCTATGACACCCACCTCGTACAAATCCTTACCTTCTGGAATTTCCTTTTTTGGGTTCTTCTGTGCAATCAAGAGCATCCTTCCAGTATTTTCAGATGTTTCCGCCAGTGCCTTATCCATTGCCTGTATAGATCCTTTCCTTCCTATAAATATTGGAAGGTAATCACCGGGAAAAAAGATAACCTCCCTAAGAGGTAGAACCGGTAAATTCATGTGTGCTGACCCTGCTTCAAAGTTAGAATTGTTTTCATCATGTTCTTGCTTTGACTCTGTGTCACGATTATTCAGCTCTTCTTCTGACATAAAAAATGCATTTCCTTACGTGATATATGGGTGCTAGAATTTTGTATTCAAGCTCACAGACGGTCATTATACAAATTAATTCCCGCAATACCAACTTTTTGCCTAGCTTCTCTCAGTTTCCATATATTTGCTCTTGTTGTGCCTCCTAATGCAAAAACACCGATTTTTCTTGTGAAAGCTTGGTATTTAAGGAATTTTGTTGCTCCCATTGCCTTAAAGTTAGTTTTCTTGCTACGAAAAACTGGTGAGAAAAGTGCTGCATCAAAACCAGCTGCTTGTATTTTGAGGTTTTGTTTTACACTGTGCGACGCACAACTTATAAACCACCGCTTTTTGAAGTACCGCCACTTTCTCATCTTACTGAAAGTTGACTCCCTCACGTGTAGTCCTGAGGCACGCGTTACAAGTGCAATAAAAGGGTCGCCAGCAACGAGAAAAATCAAACGCAACTTCCTACACATTCTTGAAAGCCAGTGTGCCAAGTTTTTCCTTTGTAAATGCTCGTAACACCGCAGCACAACGAGACTTCCCAGAGGCAGTTGTTTCAAGACAAATACAATTTCAGACAGGGAAGGTACTACATCGATCACGAACAACCATCTAAAAAGGTGTGCGCGGCGCTTGAAGAACATCAAAAAGGTTTTGTCACGGCCAGTATCACAATTGCGATAAAGGCAATTGTGACTCCCTCGTTTGCAAACTTAAAAAACGTGCTCGAGTACCTATTACACCCTCTACCAAAGGCAACAGAACATCGCCAAAAGAATATGTGTAAAGACACCAATGCAGCCACGAAAAGTAACTTTAGATGTAGCCATGTACTCAGAATGTGACCTGTATCGATTGCTAACAGCAACCCAAGGACAATACTTACCACCATAGCAGGTGTCATAATATAGCGGAGCAGACGTCTTTCCATCACACGAAAAACAGAATCAGTTTCAGTACCAACATCCACTTCAGCATGATAGACCATGATTCTGGGTAAGTAAAAAAGGCCTGCCATCCACATTGTCACAACAATGATATGAAGCGCCTCCACCCAATCGGTGCCAATACTCATACGACCCTAAACGTTATAGTATTTGATAAATTCAATCGGTACGGGATGTTTTGATACCTCCTCAGAGTCATCACTTAGGAGCTTTATATAGGTATCAAGCTGATCATTCGTGAACACATCACCTTCTGTCAGGAATTGTCTATCAGTGTCGAGTGCGAGGAGTGCCTCCTCCAAAGACCTACACAAAGAAACTTTTGAAGACTTTTCGAGTTCCACAGCAGCTTCCGGTAGTACTTTTTCCCGTATACCCGCTATACCTGCCATAATCAAAGCGGCGGTTCCGATATAGGGGTTAGTACCCGCATCAGGAAACCTAATCTCTATTCTTTTTCCGGAAGGATTACCCTTCCTGCAGTGTGGAATCCTTACCACTGCTAGACGATTTTCAGGCGAATAACCTAGCCCGTAAGATGCATTATGGATATCTGCGAGGCGCTTGTAGCTATTAGCAAGCGGGTTCAAAATAGCGTTCAGCGCTTTCCTATGCTTTATGATTCCACCAATGTAGTATTTACACAACTGTGAAATCTCCTCTCTTGGATCTTGTGGTACGAACAAATTTTGCTCATCCTTCCAGAGCGATACGTGTAAGCGCATTCCATTGCCGTTGTAGTCCTTGAATGGCTTAGGCATGAAAGTAGCCGACTTTCCATAAGAACTGGCAACGTTGCGTGTGATGTACTTACACTTTTGCATATTATCAGAAGTCTCTAAAGCCTCCCCATGGTGGAAGCATATTCTGCACTGGGACGATGCAGCTCCGTGATGGTGCAGTAATGGTTTTATTTTTACTTCTCTGAGTGTTTCTAGAATCTCTGCCCTTATGTCATTTAGAGAATCCGAAGGTTGACTTGCCAGATAGCAGTTTCTGCTGCCTTCTCTGTGAGCGTGATTATTATATTCATACCGTCTGCCAGAGTTATAGATCCCTTCTGATGAATCCAGTTCAAAGAAAGCTCCATTTTCTTTGACGGCAAACCTAGCATCATCCAGTACGAAAAACTCCATCTCGAGACCAAAAAAAGCCTTGTCAGCTATTCCAATGCTGCGTAAAAATTCCATAGCTTTCTTCGTTGTTGCGCGTGGACTATGCTCATACGAACCACGTCCGTGCGGCTCAACAATGTCACAAACAACGCACAATGTCGGCTGTGCGGCGAATGGATCCAAGAAAGAACTACACGACTCGAGATCCGGTACGAGCACTACATCGGATCTATCCACATCATGCCAGCCTTGAATCAATGAGCTGTCGAGCGAAATACCATGCGTGAGAGCATCTGCAGTGATGCTATCGCTATGACGCGTGATATGTAAAAATTTCCCGGTGATCGAGGTAAATCTGAAATCAATAAACCTAATCTCGTTTTTGGCAACGAACTCGAGTATGGAAGCAGCCCTGTTATTTGTCACTTGTGTAGCAAAGAAACCAAGATAATTGTATTCTCCGTTCATTGATTGTGCAATCTGTTTTAGGGTTTCTTCTAAGGTGCTTTTTTGCATGAGAAAAGTATCTGACTAATAACAGGTAATGCTACCTATGAAAACTGCCTTTACCTTGCTTGGGTAAATCTGTATTCTATGCGATTGGTTCTTCAGAGCTGATCATTTTGAATAGTGGCCTAAGAGCCAAGTTTACACTTTCCGTTCGAGTGATATGAAATGTCCATTTTGTGGTAATCGAGATACTAATGTCAGAGATTCACGTTCTGTGAATGAAGGTACCTTCATAAAAAGGAGGCGCTTCTGTGGTGAGTGTGGTGCTAAGTTTACTACTTTTGAGACTATACAGCTTAAAGAAATAAAGGTCATTAAGAAGAACGGTAGTTGTGAAAGTTTCGACAGAGAAAAGGCGATGCGTTCAGTCGAAGTTGCGTTACGCAAAAGGCCTGTGACACGGGAAAGGGTAGATGAATTAATGAATAGTGTAATTTACAAGATTGAACGCATTCATGACGCAAAGATTACAGCAAAGGTTATTGGGGAGCTGATTATGGAAGAGCTTGCTACTCTGGATAAAGTTGCTTTTATTCGGTTTGCCTCTGTATACATGAACTTTGAAAATGAAAAGGATTTCGTTCAGTTGATAGGTAGTCTTACTTCCTAGCAAGGTCCCTCTCAGTTCTTGCAAAGTGATTGTGATGGTTGCTTTTCCCCCTCTATCTGAGAATGAATATCCTCATTGTAAAGAATTTTAGCAAGTATTTTTAGATTGTTCCGGACATCTTTTTAACATGGGTTGTATGTGGAAAATCAAATTCCGCACTTACCGGTAAAATGATGGTGCGCTTTTTCATGTTTGCTAAATGCTGATGGTCTGTTTTTAGTTGGGGCATTGGTCCTTTTATTTGCAGCTGAGGACCATCTCATTTTTATTTCTCTGCTAACTCCAACATGAATCTCGATTTTACAGTATTTTGCCAAGAATTTCTTATTAATCTTCTATGAGCACTTGTTATTGTTAAAAACCTTTTTGCTCTTGTTATTCCAACATACGCTAAACGACGTTCCTCCTCAATTTGTTCAGTACTACAAAGAGACCTTACATGTGGGAATGTTCCATCCTCCCAACCTGGGAGGAATACTTGCTCAAATTCTAGTCCTTTAGAAGCGTGCAGTGTCATCATGTTGACAGCATCACTGTTATTTATTTGTGCGTCACTCTCTGTCAAAAGTGATACGTGTTGTAGGAAATCAGTAGCATCATCGAATTCTTGGATCACTCTGAAAAGCTCATCAACGTTTTCAATTCTTGTCTCGTCTTGCTCTTTTAACGCTGATATATATCCGGATTCCAGTGTGATCTTTTTCAGCAAGTCATGCAAACTGTGATTGAGAGATTCTTCCTGCCATTTTCTAACTTGTTTTACAAATGTCAGAAGCGCTGTGCTTTTAAGTTTTTCGTTTTCCTCAAGTTTTCTGACTGCTTCAAACATCGAGCACCCTTCTTCAAGTGAGTAGTTATATATCTTGTTCAGTGATGCCTGTCCGAGGCCCCTTTTTGGTGTGTTTATTATTCTTTCAAAGGCCAAATTGTCATTTGGATTCACAACGAGCCTTAAGTAAGCAATAATGTCTCTTATTTCTTTTCTCTCATAGAATTTAAGTCCTCCAACGACGCGGTAGGGGACGTTTTCGTGAATAGCTGCTTCCTCGAAGGCTCTCGTCTGAAAGCCTGCCCTAACAAGGATGGCCGTATCGCTGTAGCGACACAATAATTTTCTTTCCTTTATCATTCTGATGATAGCTCTTGCCTCCTGTTCACTATCCATGTAGGTGAAAATTTGTATTTCCTCGCCGCCAGGGTATGCTGTCCACAGCTTCTTTGTGAGTCTGGACTGATTATTTTTTATGATATTGTGTGCGGCAGTGAGTATTTTGTTCGTCGAGCGATAATTTTGTTCCAGCTTGATGACTTTTGCTCCTTCAAAATCTTTTGCAAACCTCAAGATGTTCCCTACCTCTGCACCACGCCACCCATAGATTGATTGATCATCGTCCCCAACGCAGCAGATGTTTGAGTGCTTCTGCGCTAATAGCCTCAACCATAGGTATTGACATAAATTCGTATCTTGGTACTCATCTACCATGATGTATCTAAATTTCTCTTTGTATTTTTCCAAGGTTTCTGCGTCCTTGTTAAACAGAGTAACGTTGTGCATGAGCAAATCTCCGAAGTCCATGCTATTGTTCTCCTTGAGTTTTTTTTGGTAAGTATCATACACAGAGAGTGCTTGTTTCTCGAACCATGTATTTGCAGCATTATTGAACCTTACTCTACTTGGCGTGAAGGCTTTATCTTTCCATGCAGAGATCACGCTTAAGTACTTTTTAAGTAGGGCTTTATCTGCTTCGATTTTTTTTTCTTGAGCGACTTTCTGAAGCATTCTGACTTGGTCGTCTACATCTAATATTGTGAAGTCCGGTTTAAAGCCAAGTTTCTCTGCTTCAATTCTTAGGATCTTTGCTGCTGCTGCGTGAAATGTTCCAATCCAGTGAAATTTCATTTCCCCTACAATCTCATTAACACGCTGAATCATTTCATTTGCAGCCTTATTTGCGAAGGTCACAGCCATAATTTGATTTGGATGCGCATACCCTGACCTAATCAGGTGGGCTATTCTATGCACTAACGTTTTTGTTTTACCTGTTCCCGCACCAGCAAGTATCAAGACAGGACCGTTTACAGTTTCCACAGCAAGTCTTTGCTCATCGTTCAGGTTCATAATTGTTGATTGCGCAAGGTGGTCCAGATCGTACCACATATTTTTCTCTTCTACATATTGTTTAAGCGCTGTTGCGCTTTATTTGCTGGGTTGTTTCTTCAAATGTGTTGTTACGCTGAGATATGTGTCAAGAGTACGTAAGCTGCAAATTTAGACTGCTTACTGCATACGGTAAAAATAATTTTGTTTCGGGTAAGTAGAAAGAAAAAAGTTAAAGCGAGGTTCATTAACTTACTACGGATTTTTTATCGTTATCTTCGTGTTAGAAACACCTCTCTACTTTGATGTTCCCTAGTACACTGGGGCGGTTATTGGCATATGCGAATGGCTGCTGAGTCTGAGTGATAAGCTTGAGGTCTTGCAAATTCAACAGAGAACTCGTCTTTTTGTGGTTTATGTCAGTATAGATACTGTCATGTTGGTCGAATGACCTTTGGAAACACCCTAAGAAAATTCTCCATTAGTTTTGTCGACAATTCCACGTTTTCGATGCGTCTAAGTTTGCTTATATGTTTTAGTATGTGCACAATATACGAGGGATAGTTCGTTTTACCTCTAAATGGGACAGGAGAAAGATAGGGCGCGTCGGTTTCTATAAGCATTCTATCCAGTGGTACCTCAACGGCTATTTTTTGTACTTCTGTGGCATTTTTAAATGTTACGATCCCAGAAAATGAAACATACCAAGCATTTCTTATCGCTGCTTCGAAAAGCTCTCTAGATGAAGCGAAGCTATGGAGAATCACTGGTGTTCTACTGTCGCTCAACTCAGTTTCCAGTATACGTACTGTATCAGTTTCGGCATTTCTCGAATGTACTACGAGTGGTAAGTTTGATTCCAAGGCCGCTCGTATATGCTCTCTAAACGATTCCTGTTGAACTTTCTTAGTAGTGTAGTCGTAATAGTAATCTAATCCTGTTTCGCCTATGCTTATCACCTTTTCATGTGTTGCCAATGATATTAGTGTTTCTTTTAGGGATTCACAGTGCTCGACGTGATTTGGGTGTACACCTACAGAGCAGTAGACATTGGAGAATTGCTCGGAAATTGAAAGCAAATCTTCAACTTCGCTTAACTTGGTCGCGATATTATGTAAGACTCCTACACCATTTCTTTTTGCTTCTTCCACAATATCCTTTATTGCTTCTTTTCCGTAGAAAAGAAGATGACAATGCGAATCAAAAATCATTTGGCAATCTGATTCAGGAAATGGATTCAAAAACTCCAGGCATCACGATAGGGAGAGTAAAAACGCGGGCAAGAGAAAACACGTAGGCAAAACTATCCACACAAAACACACACTAAACCGGGTCGTGAATAAGGTAGGAGGCATGCAAAGAAAGCAACGACGAGTAACGGATACCACCCCGTAACACACCGCAAAGCGAATCTGCATCCAACAAAACTGAAAAACAGGGCAAGGTATCAGAAATATGCGGAAGCAGAACGCAAACCCGGAAAACAGCTAATCTCTTTGACTCTCAGCGTATTTTTGAGCAAAATTTATAGGTGCAAGCATCAAAGGTGGGAAACCTGCATCAGTTGTTGCCGTAGCTATAATTCTCCTTGCAAACGGAAAGAGTAACGTAGGCGCTTCGACAAGTAATGTCTGCCTCAGTTGTTCCTGAGTGAGATTCTTTATCGTGAAGACACCGCAGTACTTCAACTTACAAACGAACGCAACACGTGTTTCATCTGGAGAGTCTTTATCCTTTATCCGTGCTTCAGTTTTTAAATCAAGAACCACTTCGTATACACCGTTTCTCTCATCTATTGCTCTGCTGTCTATATTGCACTGCACATCCACCTCCGGAGGATTTTTCATGATGCTAAACACCTCCGGAGAGTTAGGCGTGTCAAGAGCTATTGACTTCATGAATTGACCTTCAGGCCGTGCCAATGGGAGGCTTTCTTCGTTTTCGGATTGTGCATCATGGGTGATTTCGTCTTTGTCGGGCATTTTTGTATTCTTTAGAAATATAAGTGATACTGTAGATGTAGGTTAGAGTAAGTGTGGCGTTTTGTCCACCTTTACATTTGTTGGTTTAGTAGCGCTGTTTTTCTTGGTTTATGGAGTTAATATTGTACGCGATATTGGTTTTTTTTATCTTCAACAGACTCTATGCATCCTTTGGTAGGATATCTGTTGAACGCGAGTTGGGTTTTAAGGCTGCGGAAGTAAAAGAAATTCTTGAAAAGAAGGTCAGGGACATTGATCAATTCACTTACGTTGCTCCAAGTGATCTTCAGGAGATCGTGTCCGCGAAAAAGGAAATTGAGTCTTTATGGAAACAGGATTTTTCGACAGATCGGTTTATGGAAGGTGCTGAGCGCGCTTTTGAGATGTTCACCAAAGCTTTTACTGATTGCGATCTAAAGGTTTTATCAAAGTTGCTCTCCAAGAAAGCTTTTAGTGTTGTCTCGGAGAAAATAGAGCAGCGCAAGATCCGTGGCAATACCCTTGAAAGAACGTTGGTTGCTTTGCGGTCGAAGAATTTGATTAAGCTTGACGTAATAAAAGGTGTTTTGTACGCGACCGTACGGTTCGTTTCCGAGCAGATTAATGTTGTACGCGATGATGCTGGTCGCGTACTGTCTGGGGACCACGACACAATAGAAGTGATAGAGGATAAATGGATATTTGAGAGGTCATTAAAGTCGCCTCATAATAGCTGGGTTGTATGCGAGTTTTCCTAGAGCACAATCAGGTTATTCATTCGTTTTGCTGCTAGGGTGTTTTGGCTTGATTTTCCTTTGGGTGTCTGATGTGCTCTATTTCTGCAGTAATTTTTTTTGTTACAGGAAAGAAAGGGGTGCTTGCTGCATGCAGTTTTATCGTTTGTGCGTCTTGGGTGTTTTACAAGGAGGAATCAACTTATTGAAGTTAACTTTCTCGTGCGAAGCTTAAAGACGCGTTGCTCTCTCGAAGTTAGTCCATTTCTGCTATACAAGAAAGCCTGCAGAGTTGCTCGGGGTTAAGTTCCTCTATTCTCATTGTAGGACTGGCTCCTACCTGCGCTAATGCGGAATGTAGTGCTTCAGAATCTTTGAAAATTCTTGATAGGCTTTTTTTGATCATTTTTCTTCGCTGGGAAAAACCTTCTGTCAGGATCTTTTCCAAAACAGGTTTGTTTCTTGGCCATTTGTTTTTCAGTGGTGTAAGCTTCAGGACTGTAGATGTTACTCTTGGTGGTGGTGTGAAAACTTCTGGTGCGAGGGCAAATTGTGACTCCGCTTTGCATTCTAGTTGCACTAGAACAGACAAAGCGCCATAGTTTTTGCTTTTAGGCTGTGCACAAATACGGTCTGCTACTTCTTTTTGGAACATTAGCACCATTTCTCGAACTTGCTCTAGTTCGTTCATCCATCCTAGCAACAGATGCGTAGCAATGTTGTATGGCAAATTTGCAATTATGGTGACCTTTTCTTGTTTAAATAAACTGCTTAGTCGAATGAGTAAAGCATCACCTATGGTGTATTTGTAATTTTGATACTGTGCCATGAGGGAAGACAGCGATTCTGAAAATCTTTTGTCTTTTTCGACTGATATAAGTGAAGCTGGTTCTCTCAGAAGTATGGCGGCAGACAATGTTCCTGATCCAGCACCTATTTCGAAGATGTGTTTGCCCTTTACTGATGTTGCTGCGTCGATTATTTTGTCAAGCACTTCCCTGTCGTAGATGAAGTGTTGTCCAAGTAGTTTATTATATCGTTGCACCTTTTATTTGTTCTGATAAATGAGTTCGTCACTCAAATAATAGCCGTAGTACTTCGTCTGAAGCAAAGCCCGATTTCTGTTTGCTTATCCATTTATTTTTCACAAATTTTGTTTTTGATAGTTGGATGACTTGAGGCGTAACTTCAGCTTTTTTGGGATGGGTCAGGCACTATTTTCGGATAAATATGCAATTCTATTAAAGATGCAACTTAACACTTACAAATTTTTATATAAATCATTCTAGTTTGAGGATTTATATTATTTTCTGCTATTATCTTGCAGTCGATTATGCCAGACTACGTTGCAAATACCATCTTTTTCACTGTATAGCGGCCTCTACTTAATTTTGAGCATTGTTTTTTGTGTTGTAATCTTTTCTTTATCACGCGAGGCAATTGAGGCGTCCAGGGTACAGGTTGTAATGGATGGGTACGCAGCAAAAATGGAAGCTCTTGTCGATCAATCTACAGAATGGGCATATCAAAAAATCACAGACCTTTGCAATAGAATAATTAATAGTGAACTAGTGGAAAGGGAAATTGCAGATTTCAATCGGAGGAATGAGAAGGTATACGCCTACTGGTTCAAAGATGATGAAGCGGAAAAGGTGAGCGATCAAGTTGGAAGTAATTTGTTTCCCGCTGTCTCAATAGGTAAATCGCTGCTCCAAAGAGATTTTGGCTCTTCGAGAGGGGAACCAGTTTTGCCGATCACAGTCGTTGTTAAAAGCCCTAAAAATACTGGGCGGTTGCTATTTTACTTGTCACTCAATGATCTGTTTGCAGCAATGGAAGATTTAGTGAGAGGAGATCCATACATGCAAATAGCCATCTTAAAGGAAAATAATGAAGTATTACTTTCCGTTAATCTTGATCGGAAGGTTGAATTTTACGATTTAAGAAATAAAAGATTTGCTAGCTTTCTCAATCTCATAAAAGGAAAATATTCGTATGGTTTTATGAGAGCGAACGAAGCAGCTCCGATTAAAATATGCTATTTTTATAGGGGTGATATAAATATGTTCTCGGTCATAAATTTTATCGATTTTGCCCTTTTATTTTTTGCTTGGTTATGCCTCTCGTTTTGCTGTTGCATTTTTATCTGGAAGGAGATCTCAAAATTGTTGGATAGCGTCGCAGGCAAAGGTGCGGAATATCATTTCCATATACGTGAATTCCGTGAGGTGTATGCTGGGATAAATTTTCTTTCAGGAGAAGTAGAAAAAAATAAGAGTAAAGTAGTGCACTTTACGAATGAGAACAATAGGTTGAAAGAGTTAAACAACATCTATGCTTTTGAAAGGGCAAATATGAACGCTACTATAGATGAATTAGCAGCGGAGAAGGAGATTTTGCTTATAGATAAGATGGTATCAGAGGAGAAAATAGATTATCTAAAGCGAAAAGTGAAGGAAAATGAAAAGTAGATACACAGATGGTATCAAAAAGAACAAGCTGAACTTTGTTATCAGGTATCCGAGAAGATTTTTCTTAGTTTTCATTTTGATGTTACTGCAGTTTCTGTGCGGTGCTCCAATTGTTTTGGGATTCAATTCAATAGATCTGTCAGGCGTTCACGAAATTAAAGGGCTTTTCTATGCATGCGGGATTATTATATTTTTTCTCCTCACTTACAACTTAAAGAAACTTCACTTAGTACTTGCAGCAGCGGAATTTCAAAATATGTTCTACTCAAATGCTGCAAAGGCACTGACCGAATTTTACTTGATCATCACCAATAATGGCGAGGTAGTATATAGGGATGAGAGAACGAAGATAAAAAATCTACAATCCCTTTTAGGAGAGAAATACGAAAAGTTTATTTCTGATATCAGGGAAGGGGTGCTGTATCACAGTTTTTCTTATGATGGACAGGTGGTAGAAATTACCCCAATGATTCGTCCAAAGGGGTATTTCATTGTTGCGGCCAGGAGGGTTGGTGAAAGAGAAATTTATGATGTGCTTTTACGAGAGGCGGGGATTTCTTTGTATAGCGTCAGAGGTGATTCATTAAAGTACAGATGTGCTTCCTATTTCGAAGAGGCGAGTTATAAAAAAACTTTTCTTGAGAATGAGCTTTACAGACTAACAGAGGTTTTTTTAACAGAGCAAAACCATAAAGGCCTCTTCCTGCAAAACTACAGAAGGTGTTTCAATGACACACATTACGGAGTGTTAGTACCAAAGTTGAAAGAAATCAGAGAGCTAGCAAACAATGCGTCTATCGGTATTGTTTTAATGAGCAATGACTTAGAAATAATTAGCGCGAATGACGCTTTCTTTGATATATTCGAGAAGGGAGATCAGATAAAGCAGTTTCTTCGTGACAAATTGAGTGATTTAAAGCGTGGAGGTGGACCGTCTATATTTAATTTTTCCACGGAGAACGGTGATAGTGCACGACTTTACCTTTCAACTTGTGGTATTCTTAATATAGGGTTTCTCGTCGACCTAAGCGAGTTAAGTGACTTGCAGAAAAAATTTCAGCATTCTCAAAAGATATTTTCTTTAGGTGAGTTGAGTGGTGGTATAGCTCACGACTTTAATAACATTCTCACTGCGATAATGGGCTTTGCAGAAATGCTGCTTGAAGATGTGCGACTAGAAAGCAAGCACTACTATAACGTTGCTCAGATAAGGTATAGCGCAAAAAAAGGTAGGGACTTGGTAAAGAAAATTTTGGCTTTTTCTCGAAAACAAACTCTGCATCCCGAGGTTTTGAGTATGGCAGAGGTTGTGAAAAGTATGAGGCAGTTTATAGAGAGGCTCGTTCCAGAAAATATTAAGCTGACTTTTGTTATTAGGTCAGGTCTAAAAAACGTAAGAGTCGACAGGACAGAGATAGAGCAGAGTCTTATCAATTTAATAGTCAATGCACGTGATGCAATAGAAACGTGTGGGGAAATCACTGTTGAAATTGCAGAAACTTTCATAAACAAAAAATATGCTGTTCTTCCTGGTACTCAAAATGAGGAGGTTGTTTTAAAAGGAGAGTACATAAGCCTTACAGTTCGTGATAACGGTTGTGGAATAAACAAGGAGTTGCTGTCGAAAATTTTTGATCCTTTCTTTTCAACAAAAAGTGTAGATAAAGGAACAGGTTTAGGCCTTTCTACTGTTTATGGCATAATGAAGCAGATGAAGGGTTACATAAATGTTGAGAGCACCGAAGGCCAGGGTTCCCTTTTTACACTATTGATCCCAGTTTCCTATGAAGATATCAGTAGTGATGCAAAAAAGGTTGATGAAGATTTGGTTCCTTCAGAGAGAAGCAAAGGTGCAAAGATACTGCTAGTTGAAGATGAAAAAATTGTCAGAAATTTTTTGGTGAAAGCTTTAACTCGCCAGGGTTTTAGTGTCATCGAGTACGAAAGTAGTAAGTCAGCTCTTGAAAAATTTGAAGAAGAAAAAAATACGGTTGCCCTCCTAATTACAGATGTCGTAATGCCCGGTATGGATGGTCCGGAAATGGTCAAGGAGATGAGAAAGCAGAAAGCGGATCTCAAAGTTCTTTTCATGTCTGGGTACACGCGTGACAAGTTACATTTAGACAGTAAAAATCGTGATGAAATTTTTGTAGCGAAGCCTTTTGGGATTAATGAGTTAATTTCTAAAATCATAAGCTTAACCGAAGGTGGGGGTTAGAATGCATGAAAAATAAAACAAGAGTATCCGAGTACTATTTACCCCTTATGAAAAATGTATCGGGTGAGGTGAAGTTGCGCTCGCACAAGTATTCCCTGCGTGCCGGCCTTGTAAAGCAGTGTGGGGCCGGTCTATATAGTTGGCTGCCTTTGGGTCTCAAGGTGCTAAGAAATATCGAGAGTGTAATCAGGCAAGAGCTTGATTCTATGGGAATGCATGAAATGCTAATGCCCTGCATTCAGTTGGCTAAACTCTGGGAAGAGTCGGGAAGGTATTCGGACTATGGTAAGGAGCTGTTAAAGTTTAAGGATAGACATGACAACGAGCTTCTTTTTGGTCCAACAAATGAGGAAGTCATTACAGCAATAGTTAGGGATGATCTTGCTAGCTATAAGCAGCTGCCTAAGATTCTTTACCATATTCAGTGGAAGTTTAGGGATGAAATCAGGCCAAGATTTGGCCTTATGCGTGCCCGTGAGTTTCTTATGAAGGATGCCTACAGTTTTGATGTAGATCAGCAATCTGCTAGAATTTCTTATAACAAGGTCTATCAGTCCTATTTGCGCATTTTTAAGAGACTTGGGCTCAATCCAATCCCTTGTAGAGCGAATGCTGGAGTTATAGGCGGCAGTCTGAATCACGAGTTCCATATTACTACGACTGAAGGAGGGGAGGGTAAGATTTTTTATCCCGAGGAGATGGGAGAGCTCGTAGATGAATTTTGCAAAATTGATCCTTCAAATGAGCACGCGGTATCTGTTATGACAGAGAAATTACAGGAGCTGTTTTGTTTCACCGAGGAATGTAATAGCTCTGGTATAGGAAATGACAACAGAATCTGCACAGCGCAAGGAATAGAAGTGGGGCATATTTTCCTATTTGGGGAGAAGTATTCTGCTCCTATGCAAGCGCGCTTCTCTGGTAGAGATGGAAAAAAGAAGAATTTTTACATGGGATCCTACGGTATTGGAATTTCGAGATTACTTGCTGCTATAATCGAAGTACACTCGGATGATAAGGGCATTATTTGGCCAGAGTCGATTGCGCCATTTAAAATTGGGCTTATCAATTTGCACGGGGAATCTTGCGGTTTTGCTGAGGAGATTTTTTCCAAATTAGACAGCGTCATCTATGATGATACGGCTGATAGTCAGGGTGTGAAGTTTGCCAGGATGGATTTAATTGGGGTGCCTTTCCAAATAATTGTTGGTAAGAACGGTCCCATCCATGGAACAATTGAGCTGAAATATCGTCTTGACTCAAAAAGAGAAAGCCGCAGCCTCAACGAGCTTGTTTCACTTTTTAGCCATACGTAACAGGCATATTTGCGGGAGACAATCTTGTGAGTACATCTGAAAGGGAAGAAATACAGCTTTTGCAAGTGTCTGTCCGACTACTGGAGAGGCAGAATGCGCACTTAAAAAGAAGGGCTGCTACAAAAGAAATCACCTTACCGTTTCTTTTTTCAAGTATGGCCGCTGCTGTTGGTTTCTTTGTAAAAGTTGGTGTTCCGGTGATATCAAAAGACTGGTTCTCTGATAAAAATGAATTGGCAGCAAGGGTGGTAATGTATCTATTTGCCCTGTGTGTAGTATTTCCAATTCTTGGTTGCGTAATTAGCAATAGTGTAAGAAACGTAAGGGTACTGAGGGCATTAAATCTGTCAAAATATGAAGAAACAGAACCGCCACAAGAAGGAGAAGGGAATGCTGTTCAAAAGTGGTGGAAAAATTTTACAAGTCCTGACAATTTTGTTGTGAACTTGTGTTATTACTCTATTTCTCTTCTAGTTGCAGGTTTTCTTTGTTTCGTTCAATATGTTGCAGTCAGAGGAATAAGAGAGCTTTTCTCTGAGATTGATCAGCATAGAATAGAAATTATTGTCGGTATTTCGATTATTATTGGTATACTGAGTGCAACTTTGGGTATTATGTTTTCCGGTGCGCTTCAGAACCTACTTTATCATAGACCGGCAACACTTTTTCCATCTACGTGTTTTTACGTGGAGAAAGTTAAGGGTATTGAAGCGCAAAATGATTCTCCAGCTATGCAAGAAGGGTATCGTGCATGAAAATTTTCTATGGTCTGACTCTCTCCAGATGTTGCATATGTTGTCCCTTGTTTTTAATATATGGGAGTGACCTTTCCTGTTGTCTTTCTGAGTGATTCTAGGACTTCCCGATGTCAGAGAAGCTTGTATATCATTTTTCCCCTTCTAATGCGGATGGGGATGCCTTGATGTTGGATGTGCTCGGTGGCAAGGGTGCGAATCTTGCGCAGATGTGCAACATGGGGTTACCAGTGCCGCCAGGATTTACAATTTCCTCGAGTGCTTGTGAGCTTTATCATCGTGATAAAGATCTTTTCCGCAAGATTTTAGAAAAGGAAATACAAAAATCCTTGCAAGTGCTTGAGGCTGTCACCGGTAAGGTATTTGGATCAAAAGTGAGACCACTATTGGTTTCGGTGCGTTCAGGTAGCAAGTTTTCTATGCCGGGGATGCTTGATACCATTCTTAATGTAGGGCTAAACGATGAGATCATCGCTTCTTGTAGTAGCAGGTTTATTCTTGACAGCTATAGAAGACTCATTCAGATGTATGGGGATGTGGTTCTAAAAGTAGAATCCTACCATTTTGAAGAGGTGCTGTACAATTACAAGAACTCCAAGGGTATCCTGCGTGATCATGATCTCAGCATTAGCGACTTGCATGAGCTAATCGAGGCTTTTCGCGAAGTTGTCAAGCGGAATTCTCACGCTTCTTTACCAGAGGATGTTTATGTACAGGTCATGGCTTGCATAGAGGCTGTTTTTCAGTCCTGGGGAAACGAGCGTGCAAAAACGTACAGAAAAATTCATGATATTCCAGAGAGTGTAGGTACTGCAGTTAATATACAGAGTATGGTCTTTGGGAATTTCAATGAGCGTTCTGGTTCTGGTGTTTTATTCACAAGGAATCCTTCCAATGGCCACAAAACGATGTTCGGTGAGTACATGAAATGTGTGCAAGGAGAAGATATTGTTTCTGGTGTGAGAACGCCTCAACCTATTGGCGAACTGAAGTCTGAGAATCCAAGATTGTATGAACAGATTGAATCGGTTTGTCAAAGTTTGGAAAAGCACTATAGGGACGTGCAAGATATTGAATTTACTATCGAGGATGACGCGTTGTATATACTCCAGACGAGGAGTGCAAAGCGTTCAGTAGAAGCGGCGATAAGGGTTGCTGTCGATATGGTAAAGGAGGGATTGATAACAAAAGAAGAAGCTGTTCTCAGAATCAGACCAAAGTCGCTGGAAAGCTTGCTTCATCCTAGAATTGACGATGAAGCAAACCATCAAATAATAGGTAGTGGTTTGCCCGCATCACCAGGCGCTGCTTCTGGAAAAATAATTTTCTCCACTGAGGAGGCAGTAAAGCGAGCTCAAGGTGGTGAGAAGGTGATTCTTGTCAAAAGCGAGACTAGTCCAGAGGATATAGCGGGTATGCATGCTGCAGTTGCAATTCTTACGACGAGAGGTGGTATGACTTCGCATGCAGCTGTTGTGGCAAGAGGTATGGGCAAACCTTGTGTTTGCGCTCTTTCTGGTGGAAGCATTGACCAATATTCTCAGGTCCTGCGTATTACACCTGATGTCACTTTGAACAAAGGAGATGAAATTACAATTGATGGGACGAGTGGTAATGTCATTTTAGGAAACGCAAGTACTTCTGAGTTCAGTTTTTCCGATGAATTTAGCACTTTCATGACTTGGGTCGATGAATTTAGGCAAATATCTGTGAGGGCAAATGCTGAAACGAAAGAAGATGTAGAAGTGGCGTTAAGATTTGGGGCGGATGGAATAGGTCTCTGCAGAACTGAACATATGTTTTTCTCAGAAGATAGAATTCATATAGTCCGGGATATGATAGTTGCAGAAGATCTACGGCAGAGAAGTATAGCCCTAAAAAAGTTGCTTCCTATCCAGCAAGGCTGTTTTGCAGCGATCTTTCGTGAAATGCAGGGTAGGTGTGTCACAGTGAGATTACTTGATCCACCATTACATGAATTTTTACCAGCTGATGAGGCAAGCTTAGAGAGTTTTAGGAAGCATTCTGCACTTGAAGACTCTTTCATACAAAGGAGGATAAAGGTGCTTAAAGAAGAGAATCCGATGCTGGGGCATCGTGGTTGTAGAATAGCGATATCGCATCCTGAAATATATGAGATGCAGCTTCATGCGATTTTTGGAGCGGCACAAGAAGTGGGTGACGTAAAACTAGAGGTTATGATTCCGTTTATCATGAACGCAGATGAGCTGTGTGCAATAAAACAGCTTGTCACATCGGTTGCGCAAGGGTACTCGGTTGATTATTTATTAGGTAACATGATCGAATTACCTTCTGCTGCAATTCTTGCTGACAGAATAGCTGAAAGTTCAGACTTTTTTAGTTTTGGGACTAATGATCTCACCCAAACGACTCTGGGTATTTCAAGAGATGATTGTGGAATGTTCATGAATATTTATAAGGAGAAGGGTTTGTTCAGGGAGGATCCATTTATCTCTATTCAAGTTGAAAGTGTTGGTTTTTTGATCAAGGAAGCTATCAAAAAAGGTAGAAGTGCAAACAAAGCACTGAAAATAGGTATCTGTGGTGAACATGGTGGTGACCCATACTCTGTAGAGTTTTTTGCATCTTCGGGTGTGGACTATGTTTCTTGTTCGCCGTACAGGGTGCCGATTGCGAAAGTCGCAGCTGCACAGCATTCCATTAAGATGAAGCAAAACAACGAGACTCTTTAGTTGAGTCTTACGGAAGCAGGGGCTTTTTTTCAAGCTTGCCAATTATCACGGCTAGTACATGAGAGAAGGAAATCTGACCCAAGTTGCCTGTTTCTTGATCTGTACTCTCGTTTCTCGCAGTGTGGTTCGGCTGTGGGCATCATTGCCTGCTCAGCGTTGATTTTTCAGTATATGTCTTCTTTATCTGAAATACCTATGGATACAGCCTAGAGATTTTCCACTTTCCGTCTGATTGGAGAAGATATAGGTATCTTTTGTTCAATCTGTGTTTGCCAGCAAGGAAAAACTCCATAGCGTATGGCTTCAACCGGAATCCCACCCAGTGTTTTGGTCGTCCTATTGGGTCGCTGGAATTTTCTAGCTTTTTCACCGCATTAAGGAAAAGTGTTTCGTCTGTTAATTCTTGAGATTGCTTGGAAATTGTGGTGACAGCTCTGCTACTTCGTGGGCGAAAGGCAAAGCTTGTGTCTGCTTCCTTTTCATCTACGAGGAAAACATTCCCACGTCCGATAACCTGTCTTTCGTTCCAGTAAAATACGATTGCTGCTCTTGGATTATCGAACAAGTTTTTACCTTTGGTACTATTCATATTGGTGTAGAATGTAAATCCATCTGCAGTAACATCCTTCACTAAAATTGTCCTCGCATAGGGAATATTATCCCTCGTACATGTTGCAAGCACAGCAGCAGTTCTGTCGTAAGCATCAGCCTCCTTTTGCCATAGCAAAAACTGTGCAATTGGATCCGTATCCATTCAAAAGCCTACCAGGTTCACTATACATTAATCATGATGCAGGAATCATACATTACTTTTTTATGCAAGGAAATTTTCATAAAAAAAAGAAGTTGCAAAGCTTATTAAGCCACTTATGTATGTCGTGTTTATAGTAAAAGGATGATTTTTCTCGGAAGGTTTACGGATTAAATCAAGGGCTGTACGATACTGTACCCTTTTATCCAGACCGCAAAGATATATGAATAAGGTATAGCTATATTAGATAAGCCAAATCATACCGTTGCCATTTTTTGCAAGGTGCCGTGATCTGTTTCTGTATATATGGTGGGCAATTCAATCTATGTGACATAACCACTCTGTGCTGCGCGGCTCAGATTTATATTTTTGATACATACAAATATATATAATCTATTCTAGATTTAGCCTTTTTTTAAGTTCCTTATCGTAGCCTTGATCTTGCAGTTAAAGTTGTCAGTTTATGTCGCGTGTCTTTAATGAAGGGGAGAAGGGCAAGATTGTTCAATTTCTGAGCCATCCAAACTTGTTACAACTTTTTAGTGACTATGTTTTCATTAAGTGTGATGTGGTTGAGAGGTTAGCGATTGAAGAGAATGATGAGAATATAAACGCGATTTTTCTTCTTCTTTTTGCAGGTATTTTTATAAAGCAAAGAGATGATATTAGTGATGTTTTCTCTGCGGTAGTGCTGAATTATTCAGGGCCTGAGGATGCAGGATTCTTTGTGGGGAAGGAAAAATATCTTTTGAAGGGTCTCCTTAAGCTTGTTGCCGAAGAATTTTTTTTTCCTAGTGTGGGTACGGTTCCGCATGAAAAAGTTCGTAGTTTTGCTGAGTTGTTTAGCGTTGTCTTAAGAGATGATTCGACAAGCACTGATTTGCCTAACGATAAAGAAGCTACTGTGCAGATCTGTTTTAAGGTATTAATGCAACTGTCAAGATATCAAGATGCTATCGATACAGATGAAGGATTCGATCCTACTGGTACGTTACATAACCTGGCTAATCTGTATGATGCTATTAGCGAAGGATCCATATCTTTACAGGAGTTCTACCTGTGTTACGAGAACGGCATGTTAAGTCCCTTGCATAGTTCTGCATTGCTCAGCAGAATAACAAACTTTTTACACAGAATCCCTGGTTTAAAGCTGTTTGTACATGGTGTCAGATATTTTACTAACTGGATTAAGAATATTTGGTAATTTTCTTTGCTCTTCATCTAGTGATGAACAAAAGGGATGATGCGAGCCTGCTGAGTACAGTTGTCCTTCTTCACTAGGGTCACAGATATTTTTTTGAGGTACAAGAAGTTATTGTTGTGGTAGTTTGGTAGTACAACAAGCTGAATGAAAGAACTCTTCCACTCTTTCGAGAAGTTTTTCTACGCATGTTTCTTGGCATATTTGTTGTCGGAATTCAGCGGAGTTTTTATAATTCGCGCTGTACCAGAGAATGTGCTTTCTTGCGATTCCTATACCCATTTCGGTGCCATAGTGAGAGAATATTGAACTAATATGTTGCAGTATTATCGGAAGTTTTTCCTGTGGTGTAGGTTCTTGTAATTTTTTGCCCGTCCTGAGAAAGTGCAACATATTTCTTATAGACCAAGGTTTTCCATAGGCTCCACGACCGATCATGATACCGTCAGCACCAGACTCTACTAAGGCTCTTTCAGCATCTTCGTACGTTTTAATATCACCGTTTGCTATTACTGGGATCTTAACGGTATTTTTTACTGTCCGGATAAATTGCCAATCTGACTTTCCTTTATACATTTGTGCTCGTGTTCGTCCGTGTATAGTGATCATCTTTATTCCAAGATCCTCCGCAATTTTTGCTAATTTCGGAGCGTTCCTGTGATTTTCATCCCAACCAGTGCGCATTTTTAGCGTTACTGGTATTTTAACTGCCTTTACTGTTGCTTCGAGGATTTTTGCTGCGTGACATTCGTCTTTCATCAGGTAGGAACCAGCATATCCGTTGACTACTTTCTTAACAGGGCACCCGAAATTAATATCAATGATTTTAGCGCCCATATCTTCATTTATTTTTGCTGCTTCTGCCATTACGTCTGGCTCGAACCCGGCTAATTGGATAGCAGTGATATCTTCTCTAGGAGACAAAGAAACTTTTTTCATTGTATCTTTTGTTTTCAGAATCATAGCTCTGCTTGCTATCATCTCGGAAACCACAAGTCCCGCGCCAAAACTTTTTACAAGATCCCTGTAAGGCATATCAGTTACCCCAGACATGGGTGCTAAAATTACGTTGTCAATGCTTATGTTATTGGCCAGGTTGAGTTTCATTGTTCTTTAGAATGATAAAATTCACAAAGTCACTAGTTAATTGTTTACAGTCGTCTAGGTTATTCTCTTTTAGGATTTCAACTCGCTCTTCTATACCAAAGACGTTGTTCCGGCGTAAATACGCGAAAATACAATAAAGACTTCGAATACTTTTTTTACTTTTGAGTATTCTGAATGTTCTTTATTGCATTTATCTACATGAAAAGTACTACACAAGGCTAAATGAGCTATCGAGAAATTTCAGTGCCGCGTAGTGTGTGAGGTCACAACCGACCGGGGTTACTGTTACATAGCCACTTCTAAGAAATTCGCAAAACTGCGGAGAAGATGTTCCTTCGATCGTAATATATTTTTCATTGTCTTCTTCATGTGGCCTAGCTCTAATTGCGGATTTTCTCTTGTTTGGGATGTCGGTGTTACCATACTGCGGCACGTGTTTCACTCCTATAACTTGGCATTCAGGGATGTTTATGTTCAGTACGCAATTTTTCAGGATGTCAACTTTTTCAAGCATTGAAAGTATGTATTTTTTTATGTGAGGGCTATCTATGTTCCAGGTTATAGTATGGGGACTCGAAGAATAAAACTGGCTAAAAGCAAATGAAACTGTTCCAGATAGCATGCCTTGCATGGCCGCGGCTATCGTTCCTGAGTATATAGTGTCTATTCCCAAGTTTGCACCAATATTTACACCGGAGAATACCACATCCGGTACACCATTTTTCGTAAGTCTAGAATCATGGAAAGCTGTTATAACACAATCTGCCGGGGTTCCATCAACTGAGAATACGTTTTCAGCAATTTCTTCGATTCTCAGTTTTTTATCCAGACTTACAGCATGACTAGATGCAGTCCTATTTGTTTTAGGTGCGACCGTGATAGCTTCCAGGAAGCCAATGCTTAGGACAAATTCCCTGAGCAGTGTCAGTCCCGGTGAGTCAAATCCATCGTCATTTGTTATAAGTGCACGCATTCTACTAATTCCAGTCGCTCCGTGTGATTCATAAGTGTATACAATTGTGTTAGTTCGGCAAATAGGTCTTCCATCTTCACAGCCAACTTTTGCTGATCTTCCAATATAACTGTCTTTGTGAGTGAAATCTCAGTTGTATAATTCAACTTTTAGCTAATACCTGTGGATTAGTAAATGCTATGAGTTCTTGATCTCTTTGCACAACATTGTGGTTTTTGTGTAGGTGTTGATAGTTTTATTCACTTAATGTTTAGAAACACCATTTGTAAATGAGGTAATGGATTTCCTCCGTTGCCTGGACTACAATTCGGGTTTGGTCTTTGTGTCTTTTGCACGTGGTTTATGGCTCTCAGTAGTTACCCAATTGTTGAACATGAATATGATGTTGTCGTTGTAGGGGCTGGTGGTTCTGGGCTCAGGGCTACTTTGGGTATGGCGAGTCAGGGTTTGAAGGTTGCATGTCTTTCTAAGGTCTTTCCAACTAGGAGTCATACCGTAGCGGCTCAAGGAGGAATCAGTGCTGCATTGGGGAATATCAGTGAAGATGATTGGAGATGGCACGCCTATGATACTGTCAAGGGTTCTGATTGGCTTGGTGATCAGGATGCAATTGAATACATGTGTAAAAATGCTTCCAGTTCAGTAATAGAATTAGAGAATTTCGGTGTGCCATTTTCACGGACGTCTGAAGGTAAAATATATCAGCGTCCATTTGGTGGTATGACGACGCATTATGGGAAGGGTCGTGCTATTCGAACATGTGCTGCTGAGGATAAAACAGGCCACGCCATACTACACGCTCTTTATCAACAGTCTATAAAGCTGGATACGGAATTTTTTGTGGAATATATAGTCCTTGATTTACTCATGGATGATGAAGGTTGTAAGGGAGTCATTGCTTGGGATCTCAAAGATGGCTCATTACATAGGTTCAGAGCTCATATTGTGGTGATAGCAACTGGTGGCTACGGTCGTATTTACTTTTCAGCCACAGGTGCGCATACCTGTACGGGCGATGGAAATGCATTTGTCCTGAGAGCTGGTTTGCCGCTCCAAGACATGGAATTTGTGCAATTTCACCCAACCGGTATTTATGGAGCTGGTTGTTTAATCAGTGAGGCGGTTCGTGGTGAGGGTGGCTATCTTATAAATTCAGAAGGGGAAAGGTTTATGGCTAAGTATGCTCCTTCTGCAATAGATCTTGCGTCCAGAGATGTTGTGAGTCGTGCAATCACTATGGAGATCCGTGCTGGTAGAGGTGTTGGCCCAAAGAAAGATCACATTTACCTTCAAGTTTCACATTTAGGTTCTAAGGTTATAGAACAACGGCTTCCGGGTATAAGCGAAACTGCACGTATCTTTGCAAATGTGGATGTGACGAAAGAGCCTATTCCGGTACTTCCGACTGTCCACTATAACATGGGAGGGATTCCAGCAAATTATCATGGGGAGGTCCTTACCGTCGATGATGAGAATGTAGAGAAAGTTGTTCCAGGTTTGATGGCTATAGGGGAAGCTGCTTGTATTTCAGTACATGGCGCGAATAGACTTGGCTCAAATTCTTTACTGGATCTTGTCGTTTTTGGTAGGACGGCTGCTATTAGGGCCAGAGAGGTCATAAAGGCCAATACGAAGCACTCTCCTATCGATAAGGAGTTGACAGAGCGGGTTCTGGCGCGCTTCGATAGGTTCCGTTACGCAGACGGTGGGCTTCCTACAGCTGTGCTAAGAAGAAAAATGCAATTGATAATGCAGGAGCATGCTGCCGTTTTTAGGACTCAGGAGGTCCTGGATGAAGGGTGTAAAAAAATGCGGGAGTTCCTCCGTGAAATGGATGAGATCAATGTAACTGACCGTTCACTTGTCTGGAATACTGACCTCGTAGAAACGCTTGAGCTCGATAATATGGTGAGCCAGGCTGTTGCAACAATAGAGTCAGCTGCAAATAGGAAAGAAAGTAGAGGCAGCCATGCTAGAGAAGATTATCCTGAAAGAGATGATGAGAACTGGCTCCGTCACACGCTGTTTTGGTTCCTACCAGACGGTAATGAGACAAAGTTTGGCTACAGGCCAGTACGTCTGCAGCCAATGACTAATGAAATAGAATCATTTCCTCCTCAGAAGAGGGTCTACTAGTCTGTTTTCTGCTCATATCTGTTAGCTTTTCAGTTAGTGTTTTATGAGTAGTTTTTTGGAAAGGTCAGCTGTGAGCGTGGCCTGCGTGTGTCTATTATCTTGGTGGCTTGATAAGGAGAAACCTAAATCTCCCTTGTAGTTAGTGCAATCCTTAGTAGGTGATTTTTTTCTATGTAAAGCTCTTTGGGTGTTGAGAGTACCTCGCTAATTTGCAGCCACCTGTTGTGCCAAAAAATGGCTGATTGTCCTAATTTTTCTAGTAAAGTTCTTTCGCCAAAGAAGCTTTCTTTTTCTAGAACTCCGTGGTGAAATTTAATGATCCGGTTGAACGCAAAGCATAGCAGATCCTTTAGTGATGCCTCGGAAAATTTTTGAGCTATCTGGAATTGTGTTGTTAGACCCCGATCGAGTCTGCCTAGAGTTGGAAGAGAATCCTTTGCTTCTTCCCCTATAGATTTTTCTAAGAGATTTTTATAATGCGCAATTAATTTCTCTATTTCTGTATTTTCTTTTAAGGGTGGAAAATAAAGGTGAAAGCAACGTGAACGGACTGTATTTGTAATTTGCTGTAAGTATCTAGCTATCAGGATAAGTGTCGCTGTCTGTTTTCCTTCTTCTAGCACTTTCAAGAGTGCGTTTGCCGCACCAGCTGTCATTATCTCAAAGTGACTGATGATGATAATCTTCTGGTTAGAGAAATTGCTGGTCAGATTCAGGAAATCGTGTATCCTTTGTATGTGAGCGACTTTGATAGATCTTTCCTGGATGATCATTAAATCTCCAATTGCTTCATCAGATTTAAGGATCCACTTTGCGTATCTGATCGCAATTTCAAACATGTCATCTAAGCCTGGGCCAGTAAGAAGCCACGCACGAGACTTTTGGTACCCAGATAGCAGAACCTTTTTTTGAGCCTTATACATGCAGGAATAGTAGTGGGCTGGACATCCACGATTCTACAGTGTTTTTTTTCTTAGTCCATTCGCTGCATATTAGACTTTGGTATCCGCATGGCATAGACTTGTTTTTAAATCTTGGATGTGCGGGAGTAGTGGTTGAACAAACATTTAGATTCTACGCTGTTTTTGCATTGCTCTATTCATTGCCAAGGCAGGTTGTCTAATCCAATCTGAGATCGTTATTAGTGTTTCGATGCAAGTTAAGCGATTTAGCTTATTCAAAAGAGCATATGGCGCACAAGTTCGTTACTGAAAGTGTTACTCGGTAGCGTGATGCATACTCATTTGCTAGTAGTTTATTAAAGTATGCTGATGTAGAATCTCCTCGAAAATTTAGACGATTCTATGACAAAGGCGCTTCTTATAGAGAAGACAGGTGGCCCAGAGGTTTTTAAATCAGTGGATATTAATTTTAGGGCGCCCAAAAGTGATGAAGCTCTCATTAGGCACACAGCTATTGGAATAAACTACATAGATATCGAGCAAAGAAGTGGCTTTTACAATTTGCATGAGAATACCAGCAGGCGGAAATTGCCAGCGATTGTTGGGTGTCAAGGGGTTGGTGTGATCAAAGAGTTGGGTGAAGGTGCGGTTGTGGATGTTCAACCTGGAGATAGGGTCTGTTATGCCACGATACCCTATGGTGCCTATTCCGAAGAACGCGTAATAAAGTTGAAATATCTTCATAAAATTCCAGATTTTCTCTCCGATATTGATGTGGCAGCGTGCTTGTACAGTGGGATGGTATCCTTCTATCTTACGTGTAGGGCTTATCTCGTCATGAATGATTTTACAGTGATGGTCCATGCTGTAGATACGGATATGGGGGATATGTTGTGCCAATGGATTAGGGCTCGGGCTCCTGGATGCAAGATAATTGGTACTGTGGGTTCGATGAGAAAATTGGAATTACTTAAAGATATACGCTGCGAATTGTTGCTTAACTATCTTGAGGATCCAGAAGTCCTTAGAGAGAAAGTACATAAGTTCACCCGTGGGCATGGTGTGAATGCTGTTTATGATTGCATCGGTAAGGACACCTATATGCTTTCCTTGAATTCTCTTGCGCGATTTGGCATATACGTACTCTACGAGCAAAGATCAGGCGAGATTCCTCCGATGTCTTGGAAGGCCTTTCGTGCGCGTTCTTTGTTTTTTACTCATCCCTCGCTCTTTCATTATGCACGTAACCATGTGGAGTCAGTGCTTGCAGTTGCTGAGGTTTTCCATCACATGCGAATCAAAAAGGTAGTACCTAATATTGCTCTTCGGTGTAGTGGCTTGGATGACATACCTGAAGCGCACAGGCAGATTGAGGTTGGTAATGTAAATGGAGCGTCTGTCGTTATTTTTTGAATGCCGTGGTTTTTCGGTTTAGCCTACGTGAGATCCATTGATCTAGAAGAGGTTGTTTTATGCCTTTTTCCGCGTGGCTTTGAAAAGGAGTGTTCGTATCAAGTGTCCATTATTCCTTCAGTACAGATAGCAGTGTCATGAGTGTTGATCTCTTTCGATGGTATTCGGGATTTATGCCTCGTGAGATTTGTTGATCTTATTGTGTGAAGAAAAGTGCACATATGTGCTTGTCTGGTGTTTTATTTCACTGTTCACATTTGAATGCGTGGATTGGAGTTCTATTTGCTTTTATAGTATAAGAATGGGTGTTGGTTTTACTGTAGTTTGAAGTTTTGTCTATCGAAAACAAGAAGGCCATAATATATAGACCAAGCAAGGCAGCTACTCAGTCTGGGTATGGTGATCAAAAGTGGGTGCTTAGGTTTTGTTCTGAGGAGCCAAAATATGTAGAGCCGTTAATGGGTTGGGTAGGTAGTCGTGATACGATAACGCAGTTAGTGCTCAAATTTGACAGTAGAGAAGTAGCTGAAGCTTATGCTAAAAAAAATGGTATTGACTATACTGTTGTCATGCCGCAACAAGCAAAGGTAAAGCCAAAGTCCTACGCGGATAACTTTCAATGACTAAGTTTTACGATTTTATAATTTCTGGGGGTGGTCTATCCGGAGTTCTAGCAGCCCATTTATTGAAGGATCTCGGTTTGTCCTGTTACATCTTTGATAAAAGTGGTGAAGTCTCTGTTGACTTTAGAACTAGCGCGATTAGTTATGAGTCCGTGCGTTTCTTTGAAAAGCTTGGACTGTGGCAAGTGATGGAGCCATTTGCTGTACCTATAAACGACATATACTCTTTCCAGGAGAAAAGTGGGTCCTTTCTCCACTTTGAGGGTGCACAGGCCAATCTGGATTTTTCAATGAGCTATGTGGTGCCAAATCTGGTGCTCCAGGATATTTTATACAAAGGAATTGATATTAATTACGGTTGTACATACAAGAATGTGTGTTATTCCCACGATAGGGTGCGTGTGGACTTCGCAGATAAAGTGATTGAGGGAAGATATATGCTTGTTGCAGAAGGTAGGTACTCTAATACTGCAGGACTGCTGGGCTTCAAGATGATACGCTCAAGCTACAGACAGAGTTGTCTCATATGTAATTTGAGGAGCACTGGTAGAGAACACTCCAATGTTGCGGTAGAGATGTTTTTAGAAAGTGGTCCGTTTGCATTGTTACCATTACGTAAAAGCACTGAATTTTCCCTTATCTGGACAGCTAAGTTTCCCTTTGCTAATACCCTTGCGACAATTGATGAGAAGGAGTTTCTTTCAGAGGTGCAAAAAATCTCGGGTATTGAGTTTGAGAAGATTCTTACACCGCGAGTAGTTTATCCTATCGTGTTAAACTTTTGCATGAATCCACGTAAGGGGCCAGTTATGTTAATAGGCGATTCTGCACATGGGATACACCCAGTGGCCGGTCAAGGATTTAATTTGGCTGTATATGATCTAAAAGATCTCCATGACGTGCTGAATAAGTATGGACTGGACAATTTTGATGAGTTGATTGACGCATATTTGAAGAGAAGAAAACGAAGTGCTCTTTCTATGGTTGCTTTCACTCATTTCCTTGTTAAATCTTTTTCTTGTGCTTCGCCGTCTTTACGCGTTGCTAGAGGATTTGTATTGGATGTAATAGAATCGAGTAGTTGGTTGAAGCGTTTTTTTATGGAGCGTGCTGCCGGAAAAGGTCTGTAGTGATCAATGGGATATGTTGTCTCTAAAGGTTGGGACGCGTTGTTCGCCATTAGCACTGATTCAGGCACGTCTCGTAGAGAGAGCTCTTGCTCCCTATTGTGCAAGAACTGATTTAGTCGAAGTAAAGACCTCTGGTGATATAGTCAGTGATGTTCCTTTAACAGAGGTAGGTGGTAAAGCTCTTTTTCTTAAGGAGCTGGAAGAAAAGCTTCTCACAGGTGAAATAGATATAGCAGTCCATTCAATGAAGGATGTACCTGCGTTTTATCATGATGATCTTGAAGTTGTTCCTGTACTCAAGAGGGCTATTCCTAACGATGTTTTTGTTTCTTTTCGATACCCGAATATGTTGTCTCTGCCAAATGGGGCAGTGATTGGAACTTGTGCTCCACGCAGGGTAGTACAACTAAATCAAAGATTTCGTGTTATCCCTTTAAGGGGCAATATTGCTACTAGGATAGAAAAAGCTAAAAACTTAGACGGGATAATCCTCGCCTTCTGTGCTTTAGAAAGACTTGGTTTACGCAGAATGATTTCAGAGGTTATACACGAAAACGTTATGCTTCCGGGTGTTGCTCAGGGTGCACTTTGTGTTGAATTTAGGAAAAAAGATCGTTTTCTTAGGGAATTGATTCTAAACATTTCTGATAGAGAGACTATCATTTGTACTGCAGCTGAGCGTGCTTTCCTCGAAGAGATCAATGGTGATTGCAAAACCGCTTTAGGTGCGCTCGCTATAGTGAAAAACAATATTTTGTATTTCACAGGGATGCTGGCTAAAGACAACAGACCACGTTACTTTAGGACTTCGGGATCCTGTTTGAATGCGAAACAAGTTGGTAGAAGGGCTGCTCTGGCGCTTTTGCGCATGTAAAATGCTATCTTAGAACTTATTTTTGCAAGTGTTGCCATTTCTATTGTTCTGAAGGACGTCCAGGCAAAGCTTGCCTACTTTTACGACATGTTATTCATTAGGTACCACCAAGTGGTAATTATTGGAACACCCTTCATGCAATTTTACGTGTGAGTTTTACTAAGAAATCACCAAACCCTATAGTTTTTGTAGATGTTACTGGCTGTCTTTCAAACTTTTTTCGTTAGGATCTGGTAAATAGGGGATGTTCAGCCTGAAATTCTCTAAATGGCTAAGCAATTTTTAGATTCAACAAACGTCCTAGTATTATATACTTTAGATTGTAAATTGAATGGGTGCTGATTGAACAAGCTATATGCATTTCAGAATGAGCGGGCCACAAGTGTAACTCCAAAAAGAGAAGTACTTAAATTGTTCTTATGTAGGACCGAAGTTTCTCTTCAAGAGCAGTGCTGGGAATATCAAATGCCTGCAAAGCGTTTTCATCTGAGATACTGCCGTACTTCAGCATTTTAACTTGCCCGCGTGTTATAACCGGTGCAGTTTTACCTGAGAGAAACTTATTCACAGGTTTCAGCAAAAAGCATTCAAGGAGTGCAGCTTCACAAAGTGCTATCCAATAGGGAATCGGTAGGCATATCACAGTTATGCCAAGAAGCCTGCTGATGAGCGAACAAATTTCATTCAGTGTATATCTTTTTGATCCAACTACTGGATAGATCTCACCTTTCAATGTTTCGTTCTGCAAAATTTTAGCGACTAGCAAAGCTAGGTCGCCAACATAAACTGGTTGTATTGATGCAGTTTTGCATGCAGGTAGAAGTAAAATACGTAATTTCCTGCCTAGTTTAACGAAGAGATTTATAAAGTTGTCCTCCTCTCCAAAAACGACTCCTGGTCTGATTATTATGCTTTCCGGGAAAGCTGATCTTACTGCTTCTTCTCCATTGAGCTTACTTTTACCGTACTTGGTTGCACCATTACAACCTAGTAGTGCGGAAAAATGAATGAAACGTCGCACACCGTTCTCTGCAGCTATTTGTGCAACCTGCGCGCATGCCAAATGATTAATTGCACCAAAAGAAGCGCTGGAAGTTTCTCTCAGAACACCAACCATGTTTATGACAATCTCAGAGTTTCCGATGCCTTTCACGATATCATCGGGGTACCTTATGTCACCGTGTACCACCGAGATCTGGCCTAGATTTCCGGAAAGCTTAAGCTTTTTTGCGCACGAAAGCGAATTGGCAACTACGGTAACCCGGTAGCCGGACTTTACCAATTCCCTCACTACATAAGAACCGATAAACCCACTGCCGCCAAAAACAGTGACCTTTTTCATAACCAAACTAACTAAGACCCAAACCACCGTTTTTGATATCTCGAAACTTGAGACCCGTTTGTACAGGTGGAGGCGGCATTCAGCCAAGCTACGCCGAGCATGGACGTTTTAGCCTCCTTCAAGTTCTTCTGTAGCTCAAAGTTTTGATATCCTCTACGCATGGTCCAGGCCAACGCTAGTCTTTCACAGGATAAGAGGAAAAGCAATACATGCATTCGCACATAATTTAGCCGTTTTTTCTTTGTTAATTCAATTGATTCTATGCTTTATTCAGACGGAAAATACCTCCTTTAATAGTAAAAAGCCAGTCCTGTATTTTTGAGATTTCACTTTAGCAGTTATGCTCTCCATACAAAGACCCACTCTTCCAAGTAATATGCCTTAAGAGTCCGATGAGTGCCATTTTACTAAGTGAGTTAAGCAAACTGATCATAAAGCATGGAAACTTCATTTGTTATGGTCCGTGTTATTTTTCCCTCTATTTCAAGTTCGACTATTGCCAATAGGAGGGTCTTTTCTGAGATGCCAAGCTCATGTGCTAACTGACTCATTGGTACAGATGTACTATCAATTTTTTTGAGGATCTGAGCCTTTATTACGGTTATCTTATCGGTGTCACAGTTAAGCGTGGAGAAAGGTATAAACTCCTTGTCCTCAACATCCAAAAGGGTCTTGTAGCCAAAATCGTTACGTTTTTTCTTTTTAAGGTGTTGTATTACGTCTAAGGCATTTTCTACCAATATGGCACCCTGTTTTAGGAGCCTATTACTTCCCGAGAATCTTTTGTCGTATGGTGCTCCCGGTGATGCAAAGAGGTACTTGCCCTGTGCCAGTGCGTACTGGGCAGTGATTAGAGAGCCAGAGTTCTCTGATGCTTCAATAATGATAACGCACTGCGAAAGACCTGAAATTATCCTGTTTCTGCGTGCAAAATGAACAGACTGTCCTCGCTTACCGAAAGGGACTTCTGTAACCACCAAGCCACCTCTTTCGATAATTCTTTCTTGTAATCTTTGATTTTCGATAGGATAACACTGATCTATACCAGTTCCTATTACTGCGATTGTTGGTAGTGTGCTGTCAGTGATTTTTAATGCGGCTGTGTCTACTCCTATAGCCAAGCCTGAAACGATTGTATATCCTTCTTCTGCTAATTCGCGCGCAAGTGAATATGCAAAGTTGCAACTATTGATTGTGGCATTTCTCGAGCCCACTACTGCTACAGAAGGAGTGTTAAGCAGTTCTATATTTCCTCTTACTGTAAGTACAGGAGGGGGATCTCTGATTACTCTCAGGTTTTTACTATATTTGTTTTCGCAGGAGGCAAGAATACTGGCGCCAAGTTTTTCAGTTAGCTCAAGCTCTTTTAGTGCGTCAGTCTTGGAGAAAGGTTTTATTTTTTTTGTACGTTGTTGGATAGTAGAAAGTTGTCCTAGAGCGTTTTCAGCTGTTCCATATAAGCTAATTAATGACTGAAAAGTCACTTCTCCAACTGTTCTAGACAACTGTAGCCAGAACAGCAGTTCACTTTTAGATAAATTCTTAATTATCATGAGATATCTCTATTACATTGTGCCTGTGATGTAAACCTTGGATGTAATTTTTGTAGTTAGGCTCTTTTTAACCGCTATAAGCTAAAACTGACATATATTGGGAGGGGTAATGTTGAATATGGATCAGAATTTTGTTGAAAGGCGTGTAATGGGTCAATTATGTGAGTATTGGAAAGGTATCCAAGGTGCAAATAGAGTCCCCAAGAAAACTGATGTAGATGTTGATGAGATAACTCACATAATGCCTTATTGTGTGATTGTCGATGCAAGTCAGGAGAATGGAAAATTCAAGTATACTCTTAGTTATGTTGGATCCAAAGTGAAACAGTTTGAAGAGAGAGGGGTCTTCCATGAAACGTTTATCCAGTTTGTTTCTCCGAATACGGATACTTTCCAAGAGTACATAGATGAGGTCTTCCAGACTAAGGAACCTCTTACAGATTCTGGTGAGGTCGTTAATGGTAATCAGGAAGAAGTAAGATTTAGGCAGTGTGTTCTTCCGCTAAGTAACGATGGTAACGAAGTGAATTCTGTAATTTGCGCAATAAACTGCAAGATATACTAGGCAAACAGCAGAGCGCCAACCCTTTGTCAAAGGAGTGCGAAGCAGTTACTGAAATCTTTGTTTAGTCGCGTCCTGATGTGCACAGAGCAATTACTTGTGCTGCGACGCACCTCGCGTAGAAACAAACTCTCACTTCTATCAAAAACGCAAAAATGACTCCTACGGGAATCGAACCCGTGTTTCCACCGTGAAAGGGTGATGTCCTAGACCGCTAGACGAAGGAGCCCGAAAATGAAAGATATACGCTAGAGCTTAAGCCAGCGGGTTTTTATTGTCAACGGCACTGAAAAAGGGGCTTGCTATTAGATAGCGCTTCTTCTCATTAATTCGGGTTGGTCAACATGTGAAAGTTAGAAGATGGTACTCAATACATGATGCTGTTGTACTTTTTACATCTACAGCCCTAAAGAGGTACCTCAAATGCATTGTTCATTATGAGTTAGACTGAGGTCTGGTTGTAGGGTTTTTTCTCGGATGCTTTTGTGCAATACAAAGAATCTTTTCAGAAACCGCATTATTTAATTTTATGCTTATATCACTATTTCATCTTTAAATGGCACTTCTTCTTTTTGTGAATTTTTGATATCATTAAGTGTGCGGTAGGATAGCTTGCGAGAAAGTTTTTGTTCTGCTAGAGTCTAGAGCTTCTTATTTTTTACTCTGTTTTTCGATGGCGTTACTTGCACTAATCATAGAGCCTGACCCACTGTTGCATGAAGTTTCAGAAGCTGTGGCTGGTTTATCAGATGAAAAAAGGGTGTTTCTCGATGATATGCTGGAGACGATGTACCACTGTGGGGGTATAGGGCTGGCTGCAGTTCAAGTGGGTGTACTTGAGAGAATTATTGTTGTTGATGTTCCTGTGGGTAAAGAGTGGCATTCAAGTCCTCTTAATCATGTAGGATACAAAAGCTCAGGAGGTCCGTACTATTTTGTTAACCCCGAAATCATAGAATTCTCACAGAACTTGGTTCCTGCCGATGAAGGATGTCTTTCACTTCCAGAACAGCATTACGAGATAATACGCCCGGATGCGGTGGTAGTTAAATATCTGAACTATGATGGAGAAGAGTGCTTACTCAAGGCAAATGGTTGGCTGGCGCGCTGTATACAACATGAGATGGATCACCTGAATGGAAGATTATACGTGTCGCATCTGTCGAAACTAAAGCATGATCTCGCAATAAAGAAGGCAGCTGAAATAAAGAAACGGCACTCTGAAGCAGACTGACACCACGCCCAGGCCTTGCCGATGCAGGACTGAAAGGACAATAAAGTAGGCAAGAGAACGGTGGGTGGTAACGGGCTCGAACCGCTGACCTCCTCGGTGTAAACGAGATGCTCTACCAACTGAGCTAACCACCCAACGATCTACATTGTATATTTTTTCTTGAGCAGATGTAAAGAAGCTGCAATCCCATCTTAAGAAATTGTATTCGGCGTTCAGTAATGGTCACCTGTATAATCAGTTAATCCAGGAGAATAGTGCCTTTACTTGGTCGTACAATACTCGTACTAATTTGAGCCTCATTTCGTATGATGATAGTATTCCACGTGTAAATTAGAGATATTAGGAATGCAATCTGGTTCTTTTGTCCGTCTTAGAAGGACGCGTAGAAATAAAATTATCCGAGACTTAGTTGCTGAAACCACACTCTCCGCTTCGCAGCTCATATTACCATTGTTTGTCACAAATGGTTCAAATATTGAGTTGCAAGTGAATGAAATGCCGGGTGTGTATGCACATTCTATCGATATACTAAAAAAAATAGTAGAGAGCGCAATAACAGTTGGTGTGAGGAGTATCATGCTTTTTCCCCGGGATCCCGGGAAAAGAAGCTTTGAAGCGGAGGAAGCCTATAATCCGGAGAATTTGATCTGCCGTGCAGTGAGAGCTCTTAAAAGGGATTTCGGAGGTGACCTTGTTATTATTACTGATATTGCGGCCGATCCTTATACAATTGATGGCCACGATGGATTTTATAGAGATGGAAAAATTCTTAATGACGAAACATTAGAACTCTTGATAAAGCAAGCTTTGGTTCAGGCTGCAGCTGGAAGCGATATGCTTGCCCCATCGGATATGATGGATGGAAGAATTTTTGCAATCAGAAATGCTCTCAATCTTGCTGAATTTGATGAGGTCCCGATTGTATCGTATTCTGCTAAATATGCTTCCAATTTCTATGCACCTTTCCGAGACGCATTGGGCTCTACGAATATCATCCTGGACAAACGATCCTATCAAATGGATTATAGAAATTCAAAAGAAGCCATGCGAGAGATCGAAGTTGATATTAACGAGGGTGCTGACATCGTAATGATCAAACCAGCCAGTTTCTACCTTGACATAATAAAAATGGCAACGGATCGGTTTTGTGTGCCAATCTTTGCATACCAGGTAAGTGGTGAGTACAAAATGTTGGTTCAATATGGTGGTCTTGAAGTGTTATTGGAGTCCCTAATTGCAATAAGAAGAGCGGGCGCAGCTGGAATAGTCACGTATGCTGCTATCGAGGTTGCAAAGTACCTGCCATCTTAGGCATCTTTTTGGTTTATTTAGTTCCAATTATTTTGGAACCAAAGAGTAAATTGATCAGAAGCTATTGTATGTGAAAGCCTTCCTATGACTTATCTCTCCTTTCGGGTTGCTGCATCGTTCGTTTATTAAAACCAAAGTGCAAGCGAAAAGACCACCCTGATATGCATCAGGTAGGATTGTTTCATTTGAGAATGGAGCTTTTCTATTTCTGGCTAATTCGTTTATTTAAAGCATTGATCTCTGCCCCGTATATGAAACACAGGTTGAGCAAGTAAAAATACAACATAACCACGATTATCCCTGCAATGCTCCCGTAAATTATGTTCATCTGGGCGAAAGAATGTAAGTAGAACGAAAACGCAATCGAGGTAAGAATCCACAGAGAGACCACCATTATACTTCCAGGAACAACATCAGTGAACTTTTGCTTTTCCTTTGGGAAGAAAATATACAGGGCCGATACAAAACAGAAGATACAGCAGGTTGTCACGGTGCTGTAAGGTAACCAACTTGGTCTTTTTAGTAAATGAAGAAAAGATACATTCTTTGTTAAGAGCGGATATACCGTTGGGAAGAGAAGAAAAATAAGTATGATAATGGAAATCAAAAGGAATTGTATGACGCTTACAAAACGCCTTAGTATGTACTCTGAAACCAGAGTTTCAGTTCCAAAATTGTATGCTTTGTTTACTGCTGCCTTTAATCCTTCCACAATGGAGGAGGCCGTCCATATTGCACCAAGAATGGTAAGCGTCAGAAGACCATGTGTAGGACCCTCAAGAATCTCCTTGATATATGGCATTATGCCTTCGATGATGTTCTCTGGTACGTTCTCTATGAAAACCGACAGCAATTTTCTTGTTATCTCATATGAAGAAGCTCCTACTATGTTTGCTGTGTAGCCCGCTACAGCAGTGAAGAAAAATAGAAATGGAAAAATCGATAGAAGCAGCAAAAAAGACAGGTATCCCGCATACTCTGAGCCACCATGATACAACATGTTGTACAACGAGATTTTTAGTACTGCAAAAGTTCGCTTCATTTTTTATGAGCTTTGTAATTTCGCAAGCGATAAGTATCAATACTAGCCATATTATTTGACATTTCTATAATTGTGAAAGAACATCCGATTGTGAGAGCTGTACTGCTGTATGAGTCCTTTAAAGCAATTTGAGATTTTTCCCTTAATTCGTCTTCCAGAATTTTTCGGTTGGGATATCAATTTTACTAACTCCTCATTGTATATGGTGCTTACGGTTGTATTCGCCTCCCTTTTTCTTTTTGCTGGTGTTTTCAGAGGTAAGGTGATACCAGGACCAATGCAATCTTTTGTTGAGATAGTATGTAGTTTTGTGTTGGGAATCATTAAGGGTAGTTGTGGAAAGGCCGGTTCGGACTATTTCCCTTTGATTCTGTCAGTGTTCTTGTATGTTCTGTTTGCAAACCTTGTTGGAATGTTACCGCTTCCTATGAGCTTCACAGTGACAAGTCATATAGTTGTGACACTTGCACTTGCAATGGTCGTCTTTATTTTTGTGACTCTCATTGGGTTGAAAAAGCAAGGCATGGGTTTCTTTGCCATGTTCCTTCCTGATGGAACGCCTAATTGGATAGCTCCACTAATGATATTTCTTGAGGTGTGCACCTATCTCTTTAGGCCAATTAGCCTTGCTATTCGACTAACTGCGAATATGATTGCTGGTCACACAATACTTAAGGTCATTGCTGGGTTTGTATATCCAACCTCTTTGTTGATAAGCCCTTTATCTTTTTTGTTTGTGGTGGTACTAATAGTGTTCGAAGTGTTCATAGCTATGTTGCAGGCGTATATTTTTGTTATGTTGACCTGCGTCTATTTGAATGATTCACTGTTCAAACACTAACATGGTTATTTTATAAGGGTATATGGAGTTAGAAGGTCTAAAATTTTTGGGAATTGGTCTCTCTGTCGTTGGTATGTTGGGGGCTGCTATAGGAGTGAGTAACATATTCTCCATGATGCTTAATGGCATTGCTAGAAACCCTGAGTCCGAAGAAAAATTGAAGAAGTATGTCTATGCAGGTGCCGCTTTGACGGAAGCAATGGGGCTTTTCTCATTCGTTTTAGCATTACTACTGATTTTTGTTGCGTAGATGCCTCAGTTTGATATATCTACCTATTTTGGGCAGATATTTTGGTTTTGTATTTCCTTTCTATTTTTATACTGCTTCGTCAGGTTCATCTTTGTTCCTAAGTTTAATGCTCTGCTAAATGTGCGGGCTTCTGTGTTGAAGGAGAATCGCAAGTTAATAGCTAAAATGAAAGAGGATCTGGAGCATTTGGAGAGCGTGTGGAATGCTGCCCTCTCGGATGCCCGCTTTGCTGCTGAAAATATCCTTCGTGATGCAGTTATCTCTGTTGAAGAATTGAGAGGTGGTGTTGCCGAGCGCTTAGCTGTTTTAAATAGTGAGTTAAGAGAGGAGAATAAGGTCCTAATTGACGCTTTTTTTGCTCAGAAGTTGCTTGAGCTTGAAGAATTATTTGTGAAGTTAGTGGAAGACTATTATGTAGTAATCTATACTCCGTTTGTGGTTGGTTCTGGCGGTGTTCACGTTGAATCTGTGCGTAAAAAAGCGCTGGAGGATTTTGCTTGTCTTTATGAGAGATTAAGGGGATGTCGGTAGAAAGTGTAGTCATAGGTTTCGCGTTTTTTACTGCGTTTGGTGTCCTTGCTAAACCTGTTTTTAGCGTATTTATGCGCTCCCTTGCAGGTCATTCGGGTAAAATAGAGGATGAAATGTCCTTGGTTGAAAAAGAGCTTTTGAAAACCAAAAATTTGCTTGCGACCGCAATGAGGCGTAATTCGTGTCTTAATAATGAAGTAGAGCGAATTATCACTGATGCGAAAGCCCGTGCCGCAGAGGTATATGAAGAGGGTAAATGTAAAGCAGAAGAGGATTTGTCAATTGCAATTGATAGGCTGCGCGCTCGTATTAAGAGAGATAACCGAGATCTCATGATGAATGTGAAGCTCTCAGTATTGGAGGGAGTATTCGAATGTTTGGCTGGGTTTGGCGGGAAATCGCTTGAGAAAGCAGCGCATGAAGCGCTGGTGTTACATATGGCCGAGAGGCTTTCCATGGATCTTTCTCCACGCAATGAACAGTGAAATTCATTTTGCCAAACTTTCCGCAGTTGTTTTTGATGAAATAGTGGCGCTTGCTGGACGGTCTCCCCTTTGTGATGAATATGATTGCAACGAGGGGGTAGTTGAGTTGTTTCTTCGCCAGGGTGCGTTCTTGATTGTTGGGAAGGCAGATCTTGGTGAGATATGGGTATCCAGCTTAGCTATAGGGGCTGAGCGCTTTTATCTAGATGATGGAAAGCGCTTTGTCAATAAAAGTGGGGAAGAGATAGTTAGCTGGATTAAGAAAATTCTTCAACTTTAGCGATTCTGATTTGGCTGTGCTGGATATAACGTTGCTATATACTGTAAGAGTACAAGCTTGGTAAAAGCTCTACAATTACTGTTCTGCTCCAATTTAGCAGAATATCCCAGCAAACATAGTTAAAGAACAAATTAACTTTCCGAGAAGGAAAGAGTACTTACAGATCTGTATCTTCAAAGAAATCTTCTTCTGACAGTGTTGGACTTCTTTCTTTTAGCTTGATCATTGCCATGCAGGCATTTACAGCTGCAATTCCATAAGAAACAGATCTCTCATTTGCTTGCTCCATGTTATTTGCTGTTATAACGCCGAAGCCTATGGCAAGGTTATTCTTGATGGCGACATCCATAATCCCACGACAGGCCGCGGACGAAACATAATCGAAATGTGGGGTACCAGATTTAACGATGCATCCTAAGATGACGTAACCAGCAAAATCTTTAGAATGTAAAATGTTAAGTGCGGTAGGCAACTCAAATGCGCCCGGTACATAAACTGACTTGCAAGCTACCCCCTGTTGTTTAAGATGTTTTGCTGCAGTTTTATATAACACCTTGCAGATATTAGGGTTGACCTTACTGCAAATTACTAGGACCTTTTTTTGCATTGCTTAATTAATACAGAAAACCGAGTGATTCTAGCATCGGTCGGCTGTAAAAAAAAGTGAAGTAACTTCCAATAGAAAGTGGAGGAATAAACATCAAAAACACCGTAAGGGGAAAGTAATCTTATAACAAGGTAGGCAACGCTAACGTGTTTATTAGAGATCCATAATGTTAAAATTGACTCAAGGGAGGCTTTCTTGAGTTTTTGTCATAGCTTTAAACTTTTTAGTAAATAGGTATTTACCTATCACGAACTGTTGCAGTAGTGAGAGAACGTTATTAAATACCCAATAAAGAACTAAACCTGAAGGAAAGCTCGCGAACAATATCATGAAAACATACGGCATAGCTTTAATCATAAAAGCCTGTGTGCCGTCGTCATAGTGTGATGGGCTAAGCTTTTGTTGAATGACCATGGTTAATCCGAGTATTATAGGTAGTATTCCTATTGAAAGAAAATCGGGACAGTTCCAATCAATTAAACCGAATAGAGTAAACAAATTTGTTGGATCTGGCAGCGAGAGATCAGAAATCCATAGAAAAAACGGCGCCTGCCGCATTTCTACAGTTATAAAGATTACCTTGTAGAGTGCAAAAAACACCGGGACTTGCAACAGAGTTGGCAAACAGCCTGACATCGGTGTGACTCTATGCTTTCTAAACAACTCGACACTCGCTCTGTTTAGCGCATCCTTATCATTTTGGTACATCGATTTGATCTTAAGGATTTCAGGTTGCAACTCCTTGATCTTGAACATCGAGATACCAGATTTAATTGATAGTGGCAACATTAGTACCCTGATGAAGAAAGTCAACAGTATAATTGCAACACCGAAATTCCCAACGAGGTGATGGAAAACCTGTAACAATTTTGAAATGGGTTTCGTTATAAAATACAAAACACCAAAATCTACGGCTCTATCAAAGAGATAGATTCTCATGTTCTGTGCGTATTCTTCTAAGAGAGATAGCTTCTTGGGCCCTGCGAAGAGCATAGTTTCCTTTACAATAAGGCCACCACCACGGACTATTTTCTGTGCGTTAAAATTTGTAATGCGGAAGATGTCATCGCTTTTATCATCAATGTGACTGATATACACCTTCCCGTCTGATGAGTTCTCGAAAATCTGCGAGACAAACCAATACTTGTCTGAAAAGCCAAACCATCCCCGTTGATTCTGGGTGTCTTCGTCAAATGCTATACTCTTGTTCTTTTTTGCTATTTTAGAGTACTTGAGCTCCATTAGCTGATCTTTTACTACTCCTACGGGCCCCTCATGCATTATAAGCATGCTTTTATTTGTTTCAGGGAGACTCTTGGTGATTGTAAAGTGTGAGCCGACACTTAGATCGTTTTGCGACTTGTTCTCAACGATTTGCTTGAAGGTAAACATGTAATTATCATCGATACTCACAACCACTTTAAAAAGCAGACCAAACCCGTTGTCCCAAGAAAAAGTTACTGGACTGCCAGGAGTTAAAAGTTCAGAATCAGCCTGCCATTTGGTTTTGGAAGAGGGAGTCCTAAGGCCAGGATCACCGGGTATTGTCCAGCCTGGATTAATGAAATATGCACCTTTTGTCTTGTTCGGATAAAGAAGGCGATACTGATCTTTTAGGTCATCAGATTTGTAATCTTTTAGGATCAGATCATCGAGAGCAAGGCCAGTTAACTGGATACTTCCCTCGAGCTTGCTGCTGCTAATTTTGATTCGTTCTGTACTCAGGGTGCTTTCCAAAGACTCATATACTTTGACGC
This sequence comes from Neorickettsia sennetsu str. Miyayama, assembly GCF_000013165.1. Taxonomy (NCBI): domain Bacteria; kingdom Pseudomonadati; phylum Pseudomonadota; class Alphaproteobacteria; order Rickettsiales; family Anaplasmataceae; genus Ehrlichia; species Ehrlichia sennetsu. The sequence goes on from NC_007798.1 coordinate 327,804, forward strand.
TTTCTTTTTTTTGGACTTCATGAAAGCTCTCTCTTTGTGTGGGATTATAGAACACGAGGTTCCACCCGATGATCACGAGAAACGACAACAGAGTTGCTATGAAAACGTTGTATGTCTGCTGCATTAAGAGCTTTGATGAATGATGTTCAAGTAGTGATGATAGCACAAAAATACTCGACATCTAGAAACTTTCTCGCTATATAGTAGACTATTCCCGAGAGTGGGCTGGGAAAGTAAGCCTGCGTGTATCCAAGGCCACTTCCGTGGGACTTCTGTTGGCGTCGTGTTCGCATTGAGAATTTCTATTTGTGTAGATATATCGATGATTTCCTTCTTTTCTCTTGCTCTTTGAACTGTTCTGTGCTCGGTGTTAGTCCCTAATGTCTGGTTTATTACTTTCGTTGCTTGCTTTATTACTTTTCTTAGCTCTCCTTTTGTCCTGTGTGTTCTCAGGTGGTGAGACTGCTATAACAGTTGTAAACCCAGCTAAATTGATTCAGCTTAAGGGTAAGAATGACAGAAGAGTTACGCTACTGCTCGATCTACATAACGACAAAGAACGTGTCATCAGTACGATATTGCTGTGTAACAATGTTGTAAACATATTAGCTTCTTCTATATCAGCTTTTTTTGTGGTCAACTTTTTTGGAAGCATTGGGATACTGGTTTCCACTTGTGTTATGAGCGTCATAATAGTGATTTTTGGTGAGATATTTCCAAAGACTTACGCAATTAACCACCCTGAAACGCTCGGCATGTATCTTGCACCGTTCATGGTCATTTTAGTTAGACTCTTTGGGTCGCTTGTTAAGTATGTGAACCTAGTGGTAGGTGTTTTAGTGAAGTGGTTTGCTCCGTCGAGCGACTCAACTAAGGTTTTTTCACCGTATGATGCTATTCGAGGTCTGATAATGTTGCACAAAAAATCGTATGTGCAGCAGAATACACAAAAGAACTTAGAGGTCATTAATAACATGCTGGATCTTACTGAACTGCATGTGGATAAAATTATGACGCACCGTAAAGATGTCTACTCTTTAAACATAAACCTTCCAAAAGATGAGCTCATCCAGTTGGTGCTCGGAACAACATACAGGTGGATACCTTTGTGGGAGGAAAGGGATGACAATTTTGTTAAGGTTCTTAATGCCGTCCAACTCAGAATTGCTTGTGCAAATGATCAGGACATTAAGATGAAAGACTACCTGACTGAACCTTCCTTCATTCCGGAAACAACCCTTGTGAGCGTCCAATTGCACAATTTCAAGGTGAACAAGGCAGATTTCTCGATTGTCATTGATGAATATGGCAATGCAATAGGAATAGTGACCTTCTTTGATATCATTGAGGAGATCATTGGCGAGGCAGTTTATACCCACAATTACAAAGATATAAAAGACAGTGGAGACAACGGATACATAATAAACGGAAGGATTCCAATAAGGGATCTTAACAAAAAGATGGGTTTCAATTTTCCAACAGACCACAATCGCACCTTTGCTGGCATGATAATTGATGAAATAGAACGCATTCCAAATGAGGGTGAGGTGTTTGAAATGTTTGGTTGCACGCTTGAAATTCTCAAAATGAGGAATAATAAGCTCGTCTCCGTAAAAGTTAAGAGGATAAAAGAGGGTACAGGTGATGAAGGTTTGCACACAAGTGCGGGGTGAAAGGTTTGTGGTGCTGATGTATTCATCCCGTTAGCTTAGTTGTGTGTGAAAATAAGTTTTGTGCGTGCTATAACTTTAGCACTGCCAGTAAAGGGGTCTAGCATAGAGCGCTGTAACTTTGGAGGGCTAGCAAATCTTAAGAGGGTTTATGGATAATCTTTGGGGAGTTCTGGAAGAGATTCTAAATAGGCATACATACCTTGCAGACAGGTTACGCTGTCCGGAAGCTATAGCTTCTCAGGAGTTTTCAAAGCTTTCTAAGGAGTATGCGGAGCTTAAGCCAAAAGTTGAATTAATTGCTAGATATAAAAAATTGAAAGAAGAACAGGCCTATCTAGAACTGTTGGTAAAAAATCCACTGGAGGATCAGGAGATACGTGAAATAGGGAAGTCTGATCTGCAAGCAATCCAAGATGTGATACCAAAGCTCGAGTTAGAAATAAAAAGGATGTTGCTACCAAAGGATAAAGATGACGCTTTGAACGTCATGCTGGAAGTGAGGGCTGGCACCGGTGGTGACGAAGCTGCACTTTTTGCAGCGAGTCTCTTCCATATGTATCAAAAATATGCAGAGCGCATGAAGTGGCGCTTTGAGATCATTAGTATTTCCCATAATGAGATAGGTGGATACAAAGAAGCCAATGCTAGTATAAGTGGATCTGATGTTTTCGCAAAGTTAAAGTTTGAGTCTGGCGTGCACAGGGTTCAGCGTGTTCCAGAAACGGAGAGTGCTGGACGTATACATACTTCAACAGCCACTGTTGCTGTACTCCCAGAACCCGAAGATGTAGATGTAAAAATCAACGATAAGGATCTACGTATCGATGTGTATCGGTCTAGTGGTCCTGGAGGACAGTCTGTCAACACAACTGACAGTGCAGTTCGTATTACACACATTCCGACCGGCATAGTAGTTATACAACAAGACGAGAAATCCCAACATAAGAACCGTGCTAAGGCAATGAAGGTGCTCAGAGTAAGATTGTATGAAATAGAGCGCAATAAAGTTCAACAAGAGATTTCGTCAATGAGAAAGTCGCAGATTGGATCGGGTGAACGCTCTGAAAAAACTAGAACATACAATTTCCCACAGGGCAGGATAACTGATCACAGGATCAATTTAACTACTTATAGGATTAATGAAACGGTAAAGGAGGGCGAACTGGAACCAATTATTGAAGCACTTATTAGAGAAAATGAAGCTCGTATGTTAGCTGGTGTCGAGGTAGGCTTCAGCGGAGATAAGTCTTGAGTGTTCTTAAGATCTGTTTTCTAATGAGTGTTATTCTGCTGAATGCAGTTTTTGAACGGTTTTCAGGTGGATCTTTTCTGTTGTTCGTTATGCACTACAAAAAATGAATAAAAGTATGAGAAATAACGGTTTCTTTGCTGCAGCAGCATACGTGACGATGAACGTCCTGTTTAATGTTTCTGTTGTTGCGTGGACTACTTTATACGGCCTAGTCGTGCTACCAGCTCTTTTTTTACCTCCAGAGGATGTAATAGAAGTGCGCAGGGTTTGGATCAGGGGGGTTTTTGTTCTCCTGAGATTTTTTTTCAATGTTGAATTTGAGATAAGAGGCAGTGAAAATATCCACCTACACAAACAGTTTATAGTTGCGTCTAAACACCATTCTCCCTTGGATGTGATTTTGTTAGCTGATCTGTTTCAGAAGCCGGCCTTTGTACTAAAAAGAAGTCTTATCTTTATTCCAATCTTTGGGCTATACATGATTGCAACAAAAATGATTACGGTTTCCTATTCAGGAAAATCAAACGGTTTGGATGTGTTGAGAAAAATGGTTAGGCAAGCCAAAGTACTTTCTAAAAATAGGACAATAATTCTATATCCGGAGGGAGGAAGAACTAAAGTCGGTGAGGAAGTGGGGTACAAAAGAGGTATACTGGCTCTTTATAAACATCTCAATCTTCCTGTGCTACCAATCGCATTGAATGTTGGCCAAATTTGGCCAGTGGGCTATTTCAGCAATAAACGAAGTGGTAAAGCTGTAGTCCAGATATTGCCCCCAATTATGCCAGGTCTGAAAGACGATGAGTTTCTGCAGGTCCTGCGAGATGCGATAGAAACTAATACAAAACATCTCTTAAGCAGTGAGAATAAACATCTTCTAACACTACAAAAGAATTAAGTGAACAGGTTTCAGCCGCATATTTGGTTATTCCTCTTTGGAGTCTTTTGTATTATCATCAATCTTTACCTTTCAGGAGCAAAGTAGTACACACTTAGCCATGAACAAACAGCAGTTTTACATTACCACCAATAAAGCATCTGAGAGAAGGTTTTACTCAGAGGTTCCAGATTACAACGAGGAGGACTTCACCACAATTCTTGAGGAACGATTTTCGGACTCTCTGATAAGAGAGGGTGACATGGTTGAAGGTGTGATTAAGTCTATAAGTCCGCATTTTGTTTTGGTAAATCTGGGTCTTAAGTCAGAGGGAAAAATTCCTGTTCAGCAGTTCCATGATTTAGGCACACTAGAGGTGGGTTCTAAGATTATCGTATATGTTGAAAAAACAGAGACTGGTAGTGGTAACCTTGTTTTAAGTTATACCAAAGCACTGAAACAAAAAGTCTGGAATAGACTTTATGAAATGTATCTCAATGGGTCTGATGAAGATGTAATGGGAGTCATCCTATATACGATCAAAAGCGGCTGCATTGTTGAAGTTGAGGGGCTGAATGCGTTTCTACCAAATAGTCACCTAGACGTGAGGCCGGTCTCTGATCCGGCAACTCTCGTGGGAGTAAAATTAAAGTTCAGGATTCTGAAGATGGATCCGAAAACAGGAAAGATTTTTGTTTCGAGGAGAAAAGCACTTGGTGCAGTACATGAGGCTGCTCGTTCAGAGTATATTTCGACGATTAAAGAAGGTGACATCATTGATGGTCGTGTCAAGAGTATCGCGAGTTATGGTGTTTTTGTACAAATACACGAGTCTGACAAAGTCGGCGTTGTTGATGGTCTTCTTTACGTAAACGATATTTCGTGGGCACGAGTTACTCATCCGTCTTCGATCTATTCTGTTGGGCAAGAGGTACGTGTGAAGGTGATTGCTGTGGATCCAGAAAAGGGGCGTATATCACTTGGTGTGAAGCAGCTTACGGAGAATCCTTGGAAGGATGTCTCTAAGAAATATACTCCGGGGAACGTATATCCTGGGGTTGTTACTTCTGTTGAGGATTACGGTATTTTCGTCAGGTTGGAAGAGGGCGTAGAAGGGTTGGTGCATAGCGGTGAAATATCTTGGACCAGGGAAAAGCCATTGTTCTTACCTAACAGCAAGGTGAACGTTATGCTTCTCTCAGTTGATGAAGAAGGTCATAAAATTGCGCTTAGTGTGAAGCAATGTAGTGACAACCCGTGGAAGAAGTTCTTGGATGCTTACGGGCTCGGTGTTGTAGTGAAATGTAAAGTTGTCGAGATAACTGACTCTGGAATAGTGCTGACACTTCTTGATCCCGGATATTCTTATGTCAGAGGATATGTAAGGCTTGCGAACATTAGTTGGTCGCAAAATCCTAGAAAGGAATTGAAGCGTTTCACTATCGGTGACGAAGTGGAGGCAAAGCTAGTACATGTTAATCCCGATCGTGGTCGTGTGATGTTTAACATCAAGTATGTTGAGTACGATCCTTTCGAGGAATTCATCTCTAGAGTGAACGAAAAAGATATAATTAATGCAAAAGTAATACGAGTAGAGGATGATGGCATTTATATCGAGGTTAGAGAAGGTTTGGAGTTCTTTACAGCGCAGTCTGATGTAAGTCGTCTTACTGTAGGACAGCACCTTTCCTTTGTTGTTTGTAGTAAAGATCATTATTCAGTTAAGCTGGAGATTATCACAGACGAGAAGGCTGGTGGGGCTCCTGCTGGAGAAGAGAAGTGAGAGGTGGTTATTGGCACATGGATTTTTTGGGTGATGCGTTTGTCGAAAATTTTAGCTTAAGGAAGAGGTTAACTTTTTGGAAAGTGGTCACATTTGCTCTGATTGCTCTCCTCTTGATTGTTTCGGGTTCTTCTTTTCGTGGTGGCTTTTTCGACAGTTTTTCCACCCCGTACATAGGTAGGGTGGTCTTTTCTGGGGTTATAGATCAAGATCTTGCAAGAAATAGCCAGTTTGCTTCTTTTGCGGACAATCCTAAAATAAAAGCAATAATCCTTCACGTAGACAGCGGAGGTGGGGGAGCGGCCGCTTCTGAAGCGCTTTACAACGTTGTTAGGAGCGTGTCTCAAGTTAAGCCGGTTGTGATTGTAGCCAACGGAATAATGGCTTCTGGTGCGTACATGGTAGCAATGGCTGCTGAACATATAGTCGCATACAATACTAGTATTGTCGGTTCGATTGGTATGATATTACAAGCCCCGAATTTTTATGAGATCGGAAAGAAAGTTGGGGTAAAAATGGACGTTGTTCGTTCTGGTAGATTGAAAGCCTTCCCATCTATTTTGGAAGAATTTACCAAAGAGGCGCGTTTGGCTATGGAGCACTCCATCAGCGTCGCTAACGAGCACTTTTTATCTATGGTACAGGAGCGCAGAAAGATTACAGATGCCCGTGTGATGTCCGAGATTGCGACAGGTAAGATCTTTACCGGCAGGGAAGCGCTTGAGTTTTCCCTGGTTGACGAGATAGGTGATGAGGGAAATGCGGTAAGGTGGCTGAAGGAAAGGGGAATTACGGGAAAAATACGTGATCTTGGTTTTGTTTCAGGTAAGGGTTTTCGTGTAGGTAAGATTCCCCCATCTTCTTATCTTTCCATTTTAAATGAGTTTTTCCATTACTTGTGTTCTCCAGGGCTTCTTGCCGTTTTTCCGGGTATCTCTACTTAGCCTGGGTTTTTCTTTCTTCCTACTTCCTGTTTTTCTGTTGAAATATTGATTTTGTCACTCCTGTATTTCATTTGAGTCATGCCTAGTGGTATTTTGTGGTTCCATTTAAAAAAATCGGGTTTTCTGCTTTTTTTATCTTTTTTCATGGTTCTTGTATCTGGATGTGCTTCCCTTGCTTTAGGAAAGGTTATTGGACATTCCGTTCAGCTTTTTGCAGGGGAACAGATACATCATACCCTATCTCTTGGAGTTATTTTGTTCGCGGTGTTTCTTTCTTTGACAGTTGCGCTTCGTAGTATTTTTTCCGGGTTGCTTGGAATGAACGTGGTACAGGGTACGTTACTTGACTTATATGAAGCACTCTTAAGGGCGAAGGTTGAAACCATTAAGTGTAATTCTGCCCAGATTCCAATCATTTTCAGTTCTGATATGACATTTTTGCAGAATTTTTTTGGTTCTGCAGCGCCGGTTTTACTAAGGAATCTAATTACTTTTCTTGGGTCGCTTATTGCACTTTTTTATACAGAAAGGCAGCTTTTCATCTATCTCATTCTGGCCATTCCTGTTCTTCTAGTACCACTCTTGTTGGTTGGGGCAAGAGCAAGAAAATTATCTTCTCTTTTCGCAGGCAAAACTGATAATTTTCATGCTGAGCTTAGAGAAAATATCAGTAATATTCAAATGATAAAGTCCTTTCTGAAAGAAACATTCTTTCTGGAAAGATTACAGGATTTATCCAAGGGGTGTTCAAGTAGCTTTGTTCAGTATGTGATCATACGTTCTGTACTTATAGGTATCGTTGTTGCAACTGCCTTTTTAGGAACCGTATTTTTTATGGATTTTGGTTTAAGGTCTGTCTATGCAGGTGAAATAAACATTGCTACTCTTGCCGAGTTTGTTTTTTATGCATTATTTGCATCTAGTTCTATAGGGAGAGTCATGGAGCTTTATCCGGATCTACGACAGTTTTTGAATATACGCACCAGGGTTGAAAATTTATATAGCACGATTCTTGCCTCTAGTGAGGAAGAAGTTGGAAAGAAATTGAGGCGTTTTGAAAAGCTCGAATTTAAAGATGTGGGCTTTTCATACAGTGTTGATGGCTCAGATGCTGTTTTTAAAGGGCTTAATTTCACTATAAATCGCGGGGAAAAAGTAGCTTTTGTAGGTGCGTCTGGAAAGGGAAAAAGCACAATTTTTTCTCTTATCTTACGGTTTTATACCACTTTTAGTGGTAGCATACAGATCAATGGCATTCCGGTTTCTGAATTATCTCTTACTTCTATTCGATCGCTTTTTGCATGGGTTCCACAAGAGTTAAGCATAGTTTCCGGTAGTCTTATGGAAAATATTTGTATGCAAACTTCAATAGAGCAGAAAGAGGAACCTCGCTACAAAAGTGTATGTATAGCCGCGAATATCCAGCAATTACCTAAAGATACACATGTTACAGACCTCTCTAGGGGACAAAGGCAGCGTATTAATATTGCTAGAGCGCTGTTTGCTAATAGGCAGGTAATTTTACTTGACGAAGCGACATCTTCTTTGGATACACAAAATGAAAAGGCAATAGAAGCTGTTATTTCTAATACGTCGCGTGATAAGACGGTTATTATTATCGCGCATAGATTCTCCAGTATTAAGTGTGCGGATAAGATAATCGTTATAGAAAACGGAAAAGCAACCGCGGTGGGAACACATGATGAGCTGCTTACTAGCAGTTCCTTCTATAGGCAGATGGCGAAAGAGTAGCTCACCTCAGGGTAAAAGGAAGGTCTAGCCTTGAGAGGTTCTTCTTATGGATATGACCCATGGCGTAAGCTATTGGCACGCGATGCAATCATCTGATTCACCAACAGGAGAAGGAGTATCACTTTTATGTTTGTATTCCTGTGATATTTTATATGCACGCTGTATGGATTTTGACCGGCAATAGTAAAGGCTTTTTAGGCCTTTTTTCCATCCGAGAAAGTGTAGATTACTTAGTTCTTTTTTGTGTATGTTAGAGTGTAGAAAGAGATTTACTGACTGGGATTGGCATATATAGGGTGTACGATCAGCGGCGAGTTCGATAACCCATCGTTGGTCCATTTCGTATGCTGTTCGAAAAACCATCTTTTCATTCTCATCGAGAAAGTCTAAGTGCTGTACAGAGCCCTCATTAGAAATAATAGAGGACCATACACAGTCCGTATTTTTTCCCTTGCGTTCTAGGAGGGCAGCGAGATGCTTATTCTTGACAACGAAAGATCCACTTAAAGTTTTTTGTGTGAAAACATTTGCTGCGTATGGTTCAATACCTGGTGAAGTATTACCCGCAATGATCGAGATGGATGCTGTTGGCGCAACAGCGATCTTATGGACAAACCGCTCCATAGTATCGCAATCCACTGCATCCTTACAAGGACCCCTCTCTAGTGCCATTTCTTTCGAAATCTTATCTGCTTCGTGTTTAATTTTTTTAAAAATTTTTAGGTTAACACTTTTCGCAATTGCCGATTCAAACGGAATACCCTTACTTTGCAGGAAGGAGTGAAACCCCATTACACCCAAGCCTATACTTCTTTCTCGCATGGCAGAATATCTTGCTCTGTGCATGCAATCAGGTGCTTTTCTAATAAAGTCCTCCAGCACGTTGTCCAAGAAATGCATCACGTCCCGTACAAATTGCTCATTATGCTCCCATTCATCAAATTTTTCTAAATTTAGGGAAGAAAGACAACAAATAGCAGTTCTATGATTATCGAGGTGATCTTTACCCGTTGTAAGTGTTATCTCGCTGCATAGGTTCGACATTTTGACATCGAGATTAAGGTTTTTATATACATCGGGCCTTAATCTCTGGACTGTGTCAATAAACAGAATATATGGCTCACCGGTTTCGAGACGGGCTGTAAGTATTCTTATCCATATACCCCTTGCTCCGACTGTTGCTATCACGGAACCGTCCTTTGGACTGATAAGATCCCACTCTTTATCCTCTAGGACAGCTTTCATGAAGTCATCATTGATAACGACTGCATGATGCAAATTAAGTGCTTTTCTATTTGGATCACCACCTGTTGGTTTTCTGAGGTCTATAAATTCGATAATTTCCGGATGGTTTACTGGTAAGTAAACGGCTGAACTTCCACGCCTAAGTGAACCCTGTGATATTGCAAGAGTTAGTGCATTTTGTACAACAATAAACGGAATAATTCCCGAAGTCTTACCACTACATTTTACTTTTTCTCCTATTGAGCGCAGGTTACCCCAGTAACTTCCGACCCCGCCACCATGTGACGCGAGCCATACATTTTCATTCCAGAGTCCGACAATTCCCTCCAATGAGTCTTCTGTTTCATTGAGGAAGCATGAAACCGGGAGTCCACGACTTGTACCACCATTGCTGAGAATAGGTGTAGCAGGCATGAACCATAAGTTGCTCATATAGTCGTACAGTCTACATGCATGTTTCGGGTCATCGGAGTAATATTTAGCTACTCTTGCAAAAAGGCCCTGGTAATCTTCGCCATTCTGCAAATATCTATCCTTGAGAACTGCCTTTCCGAAATCTGTAAGAAAGGAGTCCCTTGCATGCAGTGTATGGATTTTTTTTTCATCATGATCATGATGAAAAATAGGGGAAGGATCTAACATTTTAGCTTCTTTGTTCATACGAGATGATATCATTTCCCTGGACCAGTGCCGTGACGACACGCATGGCTATAAAGTCTATATATAGTAGAAAGATCAACAGATGCTACCATATTTATAGTGGAAATCAATATCGGGTAAGCGTAAAAAATTAGTAGTGCGGGAATGTTTTTGTTATTTGAAGTGGTATGGACAATAAAATTATTCACTTTACCCTTCGATAAAGACCAGCGATTTGAGCTTAAATAAGCAGTCTGTTGACGGGGGAAATCGATCAATACGCTATGATAAAAGTTATCATTTGGGAAGAATGATTATTACTGTTGACAACCTTATTGCTTATGACAGATAATCAAAGTCGTGCACTCTGTCGCGGAATGGAGCAGTTTGGTAGCTCGTCAGGCTCATAACCTGAAGGTCGCTGGTTCAAATCCAGCTTCCGCAACTTGTCTTTCTGGTAATTTTTTGCTGGCCGTTTCTCTCTGCGGCTTTTTTGGTGGTGGAATCGTTTCTGTTTGATCCCTGGTTTTAGTGTATGTCTATGTACGATCAGCAGAATGTTTTCGCAAGGATATTGCGCCGTGAATTACCCTCTAGAGTTGTTTACGAAGATGATGGGGTTCTAGCTTTTTATGATGCGTTTCCTAAGGCTCCGGTGCATGTCCTTGTAATACCAAAAGGGCAGTTTGTTTCTTTCAGTGATTTCATAAGCACAGCGCCGATTGAAGTTGCTTCTTTTTTTTCGAAGGTTGGTCATGTTATCGACCTTTTAGGTGTGAAAGAAGCTGGATACAGACTTATTACAAATCATGGTGAAGATGGCGGTCAAATAGTAAAACACTTTCATGTGCATATTTTAGCTGGTAAGAAAATGTCTGATATAGCTTAGCTATTCATGGTATAGTCGCTCGAATTTTCTCGATCCACATATTTCATTTGGGTATTGTGTTAGGCGAGTCTGTTAGTGAGATAAGGAGCCGGGTTTTGTTGGTGTTGTCCACGTTTATTCCGCCAGTGCAATTTGTAATAGTTGGAATGATTTTAAAGTTCTAAGGTCCGGTTTGTCGGATGGTAAGCAAGTCTGGTTGCCGTATTTGTAAGGCTCATGTACAATCTCTTGACTTTCTTTTGTTCTTGTTCTGCCTTTGAATATTCGTAGGATACTCAAAGTTGCCACCTGGAATGTTAATTCCATAAGGCAACGTGCCGAAGCTGTCTCAGCCCTCCTTGTTTCAGAGAATCTCGATGTGCTCCTTTTACAGGAGCTTAAGTGTCAGGAAAGTGATTTTCCGTTACACGTTTTTAACGATCTTTCCTATAACGTTATTTTAAAGTGTCAAAAGGGATATAACGGGGTTGCTATAGCGTCTAGATGGCCAATTACAAAGATCTCCGATGAGATTTATATGGATGGTGAAGCGCGATATATAGAAGGAGTGATAAGTTTTTTTGATAAATGTATAAGGTTAATAAGTATATATATACCGAATGCACAAGCAGCGGGCTCCCCGCGCTTCGAATACAAAATGCAATTCCATGATGCGCTTGCTAGAAGGATCCATGGTTACCTTTTAAATAATAATGATATTATGCTTTTAGGTGGTGATATGAATGCTGCGCCAGAAGATATAGATGTGTATGATCCTGTGAAGCTCGATGGATGTACTGGCTTCCATATTGAAGAGCGTAGTAAACTCAGGGAATTACTCAATCTTGGGCTGTTTGATACATTTAGAATGAAATATCCAACTAAACAGGAGTTTAGTTGGTGGGACTACAGAGGTGGTGGGCTGCAGAGAAATGAAGGGATGAGGATAGACCATATTCTTGCTTCTGCTGAAGGTATGGATCATCTTTTAGATTGTTATATATTGAAGGAGCTACGTCACATATCTAGGCCTTCTGATCATGTTCCTGTAGTGTGCGTCCTTAATGGATTCTGAGAAATGGCCAGAGTTACTTTTAGCGTTGCTTTAGTGGATAAGTACTCGTTTTTCTCGCAGATTGAATAAATTGTGTTTCTCCACACTTTTTTATGGAGTTCTACGGTTTGTTCTTATATGGAGCAAGCAGGCTGAACTTTTCTGTTATCAATGAGTGATTTTTTCGGGGTGAGTGGAAACTCTTCATCTTTTGGGCATTCGCTAATACAGGATCGATCTTGCTATAGCAATGACCACTATTTTCTTGGGATTGTATTTTGAAAGTGCATCTGCACAACGTGAAACTGTAGTACCCGTAGTTATAACGTCATCAAGTAAGATGATAGATGCGTCCTTGATTCCAGCTTGGTTTCCTACTGTGAACACATCCTGTAGACTTGTTTTTCGTTGATGTGTAGAAAGATTAAGTTGTGATGGTGTGTTCTTTATTTTGTGGAGGACATCTAATCGTACTTTCACGTGTATCAACTTTGCCAGTTGCATAGCGATCAATGCTACTTGATTGTACTGTCTTCGAAACAATCTAACGCGATGTATCGGTACTGGTATGATAAAATCACACTTTTCGAGATCTTCTTTAAAATGCCCTAGGATCATTTTTGCCAAAGATTTTGTTATGAATGTCCCATCATGAAATTTGATTTTTTGCATGAACACTGAAACATAAGCATTGTAAACAAATACAGCTTTTGCTTCGTTAAACTTAGGTTTCGATGCAGCACATGTGATGCATAAATTCGAAGTCTTCATTTTCTTACCACAACAGTAACAGTGTAAGTGATCTTTCAAGAGATGAACTTCGTTTCTACAAGGCTTGCACATACAATGTTCTACTAGCTCTTCTTCACTGGAGCAGATTATGCAGCAATCAGGGAAGAGGAATGTGAGAAAGCTTTTAAAAGTGGATTTGATTAGTCTCAGGGTTTTGCTAAAGCTATTTTGCTTGAAGATAAATCGTCGATTTTTGTATAGATTGCTCAAAAGAACTAAAAACCGTTCACTAAATAGTTTCATGGTTCATGATAGTGATGCAAGCCTTTTAAAGCCCTTCTTTAGTATTAGAGTGATTAGTGTAAAGGAAAAGCCTATTTTGGCTGATTGCATTGAAAATGGGTTCACATACAAGCCGCTTAGCTTATATCTTTACTCTGAAATACTGACGCTTCCAACTCTAATGCGAAGAGATATATAAAGTTCGTCGTATGTAAAAATTACGAATTCTCATGGTTCACTTCATGTACATCGTTTCCTAGGAGTGCAAGCGGTGCCGCGATAAAAATCGAGGAGTAAGTACCTATAGCTATGCCTGCTAGTATTATGAAGGAAAAAACTTGTATATCCCCGCTTGAGAGAAATATCACTGGTGCTATTGCAAGCATTGTCGTTACAGACGTAAGAATTGTTCTGGATAGAGTCGTGTTGACGCTTACATTAATGCGCTTGGCTATGTTTTTTATGCCAATGTTCTCACGCAACTTATCAAAAATAACTACAGAGTCATTTATAGAATACCCAACTATTGCGAGTACCGCAGCCACTGAAGAGGTATTGAACTCCAATTCGTAAGCAGAGTAGAGACATATAAGCAAAGTAATGTCGTGCAGTGTTGTCAGGACACCTGATAGCGCAAAGGCAGGAGTAAACCTAAAAAATAAATATACGAACATCGCAAGCACTGAAAATACAATTGCCACACCGCTCCTGTATATGAGAGACTTGCTTATTTGGGGACCCACACAATCTATTTTGTCGTAGCGAAAGTTATATGGCTTAAGAAAGGATTTCATTTTTGTCAGGCCATCCTGAAAATCTTGTGATCGTACTTTTATCATTAGGTGCCTTTGATCTTCTAAATAATGTATAGATGCAGTCGGTAGATTCTGATTTTTCGAAAAATCGCCTCTAAGTTGTGTTATATCGATACCTTCCTCAGAGTACACCTCGAGTACTATTCCACCTGTGAAATCAATACCAAAACTCAAACCTTTTGTTTTAAGAAGTACAAACGTCACCACCAGCAGAGTCGAACTTATGAAGAAGGCAGCTTTCTTATACTTAGCAAAGTCAAAGTTGCATCCATCTAAGAGACTGCTTATGATGAATCTCACCTGCGGTACCCAAAAACAGAAATACTATTATCAATGCGTGCAAATTGCAAATTCACGGTCCGTTAGGTGCATATAATCGCAACCTCGTGCTACTGAACTTAGTGCTTTACTCATTTGAGCCCAACTCTAAGGATGTGAGATGATTTCCGGCTTAATAGTGTGGTCCTTTTTCATGTTTTGATTGAAAAGGTGCGTCTTTTATACGAGTCTCATCTTTTTTCGAGTGCATTTTCACGTTTGTATGAAAGTAAATATCTGGATTTGCTGCGCGAGAATAAACACCAAGATCTCAGCGCGTTTCTGACCTAACATACTGTATATGCATATCTTAGCTTCTGATGAGTTAGGCACGTTTGTTTTGTTTGTAAAGCGAAATTTAACCTTTGCTACAATGGGGCTTCCTCTAGAATGTAGCGGAATTCTTATGGTGAAAGACATATTCTACTTAGGTATACAGAATGCTTTCTTTATTCCAAGGAAATGTCTTGTATGCTATAAGTTGGTGTGATCTATGTGCATTGTGTTATGGAAGGGGAAAGGGACGATCTTGGTGTACAAGCGTTACGGTATCACTCTAAGGGTAGAGCTGGTAAATTGGGGGTTCATGCCACAAAGCCTCTTCTTACGCAGGAAGATTTATCACTTGCCTACTCGCCTGGTGTAGCGCATCCGTGTTTGGAGATAGAGAAAAATCCTCTAGATGTGTATAAGTACACCTCTAAAGGTAATTTGGTTGCAGTTATTTCAAATGGTACAGCTGTTCTTGGCTTGGGAAACCTTGGAGCAATGGCCTCTAAACCTGTGATGGAAGGGAAGGCTGTGCTATTCAAAAAGTTTGCTGATATAGACTCAATTGATATTGAGGTCGATGCTCAGAGTATAGAGGAGTTTATCCTCACAGTGAAAAACATAGCTTCTACTTTTGGTGGGATCAATCTTGAAGATATTAAGTCACCGGAGTGTTTTGAAATAGAGGAGCGTCTAGCAGCAATGCTAGATATTCCGGTCTTTCACGATGATCAGCACGGCACAGCAATTATCGTATGTGCGGGTCTTATAAATGCTGCTGACATTACTATGAGAAAGGTGGAGGAACTTAAGGTAGTCGTGAACGGCTGTGGTGCGGCAGGCATAGCATGCATCGAGTTGATGAAGGAGATCGGGGTCAGTGATATAGTGGTCTGTGATCAAA
The DNA here is from genome assembly GCF_000013165.1 of Neorickettsia sennetsu str. Miyayama. Lineage (NCBI taxonomy): Bacteria > Pseudomonadati > Pseudomonadota > Alphaproteobacteria > Rickettsiales > Anaplasmataceae > Ehrlichia > Ehrlichia sennetsu. Next base: position 343,212 of record NC_007798.1, read on the forward strand.
GTGGTGTTATTAAAAAAGACAGAGATTTTCATGAAGGTGACCGAAAAGCTCTTTATGCAGTTGATGTAACCGCGAACACGCTTGAGGAAGCACTGGTCGACGCTGATGTCTTTATTGGCTTATCCGCCGCAGATGTTCTGAAGCCGGAGTGGTTAAGTGGGATGAAGAAGGATCCGATAATTTTTGCTTTAGCTAATCCGGATCCTGAGATAAAGCCAGAGTTAGCAAAGAAGGCGCGTCCGGATGCAATAATAGCAACTGGCAGATCGGATTATGATAATCAAATTAATAACGTTATGTGTTTTCCATACCTATTTAGGGGAGCACTTGATGTTGGTGCAAGTAAATTCAATACTGAAATGAAGCTTGCCGCTGTGCATGCAATTGCTGCAATAGCGAAAAGGCCAATCTCAATGGAAGTGATGGATGCCTATGGGGATTCTCATATGCAATATAGTAGGGAGTATATACTCCCAAAGCCTTTTGACCAGCGTCTTATTGCTGAAATCGCTCCGGCAGTTGCGCGTGCAGCAGTTGAGACAGGTGTTGCAAAGAAGCCGATTTATAATTTTGATGCGTACAAGGATGATTTAGTCAGACGGTTGGCTTCGGGTGCAACGACCCTATTCGGGATGGTGAGTAGTGTGCTCAGGGGTAATGGAAAGCGCATTATTTTTGCAGAAGGTGAAGAGCTTAAGAGTATTCGAGCTGCGCTTCAGTGGCGTGACATAGGGTATGGTACTCCCATTCTTGTTGGAAGAAACAGTGTTATAGAGGCCAAAATGGATGAAATGAATCTTCGCAATCGTGAAGGTTTTGAAGTAGCAAATGCGGCTGTTTCACAGAGAAGTGGTGAGTACATAGAGTACATGTATAGCACCTTGCAAAGAAAAGGATTTCCTTATGAAAGATGTGTCAGAGATGTTGAAACGGATAATGACGTGTTTGCAGCTTGCATGCTTGCACTGAACGATGGAGATGCTGTGATCACTGGCTTAACGTGGAGTAACACAGAGGATCGTCTCAAGAGTATTATGCCAATCGTTGGTGCTGCAGGTGTTGTTTTTGAAATGTCAATTATTGTTGCTGGTATAGGTACTTTTTTTATTTGCAATACTGGTATTAATGATACGCTAGATGCTGGGGATATTGCTGAAGTGGCAATAAAAGCTGCTGAAGTAGCCAAAAGTATGGGATGCGTTCCAAGAGTTGCTGTGATAGCAAATTCGAATTTTGGAAGTGTAAATAGTCCTAGTGCACTGATGGCACGTGAAGCAATTGAGATACTAGATGATTTTGGCGCTCCGTTTGAATACGAGGGCGAGATGGATCTTGGTATGGCTTTAAACGAAAAATCTAAAAAGCTGTATCCTTTTTCTAGGCTTACGGATCGTGCGAATGTGCTCATTGTTCAAAACGTGGAAGTTGTTGATGCAGTGTGTAAGTTTTCCAGTGAGATTATGGAAACAACTGTTATTGGACCTCTGTTGTTTGGATTAAAGAGATCCGTGCAGATAGTGCGGCCGTCGTACGGTGCTACGGATATTCTAAATCTTGCTCTAATTGCTGCAAAGACCTCTCTATGAGTCAATTTTCATTTGCGGACTTATGGACTAACTGCACGTGTGTTACCTTCTCATCGCTTTTGGTTGTTTTTATGCTTTTTCTATCATGAGTCCGATCTTGCTGGCCGCAACGCAATTCTTATCCACATCCTTTTTTGGATAATAGCCATTCGAGAGAAAGTAAGTGAAACTTTTCTTATCTAGATAAAGTGTCCCACTTCTCTGAAAAGCCTTAACTGAACCGCTGTCATATTCTCTGCCATGAGTATCGCATACAATCTGTAGCCGCTCCTCATCAGATGCTTCTCCCTGATTTGGTGAGCAAAGACTCCCAAAAAGAAAGAGGGAATTCCTGACAGAATGGAAGATGCTGATGGCGCCAGTACTGTTGAAATCTTGTACACCAATACCTGGAGTAACACGAAGATTACTAGGAAACGCCACATCCCATGAAAAGCGAGCCAAAAATGTGAGAAGAAAAATGCCCAAAACGAAAACGATGAGCTCAGGCAAACAAACCTTGCCTTTTCATGAAGTAAGCCTTTGGATTCTAGGTCATGGTAAACGTAAAATGCCTTCATTCCTTGTCTCCAGCATCAAGATCGGATTCCAATTTTTCCAATGTTTCCTTATCTACTGTATCATCTTCAACGTCTAATGAAGATTTAGAAACAACCTTTTTATCATCAGGAGCCTTTTTGAGGAATGACTTTCCTTCAAGTAGATCAGATAATTCCTGTCCTGTAAGGGTTTCATACTCAAGCAATGCTTTTGCTACCCGATGAAGTGATTCTATATTCTCATTGAGGATTTTAGTGGCTTCTTTAAGGGCATCTGTAACAAGTTGCTTCACCTCACTATCAATGAGATTAGACATCTCAATTGAAAGGATATGATTATTTGGATCATTTTGTTCACCATAAAGGAGTGGACCGACTTTTTCACTCATTCCCCACTTTGTAACCATTGATCTTGCGAGATGAGTTGCTTGTTTAATATCTGAAGCAGCACCACTGGTGGTCTTATCATCTCCAAAAATTACCTGCTCAGCAGCTCTTCCACCCATCGCAACAATTAAATCGGCGTGCATCTTCGCTCTGGTAAAGGAAACACGGTCATGTTCAGGGAGTCGCATCACAAGTCCCAGAGCTCGTCCACGCGGGATAATAGTTGCTTTATGTATTGGATCAGATGCTTCAAGTTTTAGACTAGTAATAGCATGTCCCGCTTCGTGATAGGCAGTCAGTAACTTTTCTTCTTCTCTCATGACAAGAGATTTTCTTTCCATTCCCATGAGTATTTTATCTCTTGCGTATTCAAAATCCTCATTAGTTACTACTTTCTTGTTCCTACGAGCCGCGATAAGTGCTGACTCATTGACTAGGTTTGCAAGATCTGCGCCAGAGAAGCCAGGCGTACCTCGTGCTATGATTGAAACCTCCACATTTGGTGCTGTAGGAATCTTTTTTAAGTGAACTTCCAATATTTTTTGTCTTCCTGCTATATCAGGAATAGAAATTGTTATTTGTCTATCGAATCTACCTGGTCGTAACAGAGCAGGGTCAAGCACATCTGGCCTATTCGTTGCAGCAATAATAATGACGCCCTCATTTGCTTCAAAACCATCCATCTCGACTAAGAGCTGATTCAGGGTTTGTTCACGTTCATCATTACCGCCACCGAATCCAACTCCACGGTGACGTCCAACTGCATCGATCTCGTCTATGAATATTAGGCATGGGGCATTCTTTTTGCCCTGTTCAAACATATCTCTGACCCTACTTGCGCCAACACCGACAAACATCTCAACGAAATCTGAACCAGAGATGCTGAAAAACGGAACCTTTGCTTCTCCAGCAATTGCCTTAGCCAGCAATGTTTTACCGGTACCTGGAGGTCCTATTAATAAACACCCCTTAGGGATTTTTCCGCCTAATTTTTGAAATTTCTTTGGTTCCCTCAAAAACTCAACAATCTCAGCGAGTTCTTCCTTTGCTTCGTCTATCCCTGCAACATCATGGAAAGTCACTTTATTACTTCTGTCACTCAGAAGTCTTGCCTTTGATTTTCCAAAGGTCATGGTCTTGTTGCCCCCGGCTTGCATCTGCTTCATAAAAAAGATCCACACACCGATTAAAAGAAGCATTGGAAACCAAGATATGAGAATGTTGAAGAGTAAACCCAGGAAGCTGTCTCCAGAAGCTACCTGAAAGTCAACATTATTTTTTCTTAGAAGTGGAATCAGTTCTGTGTACTGAGTAGCTTTGGTGTAAAAATGCGTTCCGCTTTTTAACACACCCGATATGTCATAACCTTCTATGACTATTTTCTGGACTTCCCCTTTCTCTACCAGGTCCAAAAATTCTGAAAACTGTATTTTCTCATTTCTGACCCCAAAACCAAAGTTCAATGCAACCTGTCCAAACAGAAGAGTTACAAGGATTATTATCCCCATCCAGAGAGAAAGGTTTTCTAAAAGTTTCTTCATTGAGCTTTCGGCTTGAAAAAGAAGATGTAACTCTGATTATAAAATTTTTCTTTTATTTATCAATTGTGGTGACGTCTGACTTTTCCCTACAATCTCTGCAGTTGTGCATACAAAATAACTTTATTAATTTGGCTAGGAGTGAATTTTGGCGTTAGGGCAATTTTTTCATGCAAGAAAGGACACTTCTAAGATCAGCGTACTTAACGCAGCGATATTCGACGTAAAAGAGCTTTCATAAATGGTGCAATATCATGTACCTTTTAATGGCTCCATTATCTTTTCCTTTGTATGAAATTCACTTTTGGGTGGTTATTAGAACATCTAGATACGACACTTTCTTTAGAGCAAGTTGTGGAAGCACTGATATCTTTGGGTTTTGAGGTGGAAAATTGTCACTCGATAGGGAGGGGTTTTATCGTAGCACAGGTTACTGAATGTAATAAGCATCCAGGAGCAGATAGATTGACTCTCTGCAAGGTTTTTGATGGTACGCAAGAACTACAGATTGTCTGCGGTGCACCAAATGTAAGGGGTGGTCTTAAAGTTGTACTTGCGCAGGTTGGTGCAGTTCTACCGTGCAATATGATGAAAATTAAGAAGAGTAAAATCAGAGGATGCGAGAGCCTAGGAATGCTCTGTTCTCTAGAGGAGTTAGGACTTCCTGGAGGGGATAAGGGAGGTATTATTGAGCTCTCTGATGATTATAGAGTTGGGGATGCTTTCACAGTTGATCCACTTATTGAAATTGCTGTCACACCTAACAGGGGCGATATGTTGAGTGTATATGGCGTGGCAAGGGAATTAGCTGCAGGGGGATACGGTGTTCTCATTGGCACGTATAAGCCATCCTTTGATGGCTTATACACGGAACGTAACCATGAAAGCGGGTGGCATGACTCTTGTGAAGTAGAGAACATTACACCTAATCATGGTAGCAATGTGTTAAGTTCTCCTCTCACTGATTCTCAAGGCAGCGCAGTGGTTGATGAATTAGCTAGTAATCTCCTTAAGAAGGATGCGAATGTAGAAGATGATGCCAATATTCTATTTAATATTTGTGACTCCACTGCCTGCCGAAAATTTTCTGGATTAGTGATCAGAAATGTGAAAAATTGCGTCTCTCCAGACTGGCTTAGGAATAAGGTGGAAAGAGTAGGTGTAAAATCAATTTCTGCTCTCGTGGATATAGCAAACTATGTAATGTTCTCATACGGGTTACCATTACACATTTATGATCTGGACAAAATTGCTGGTGAGACTCTACAAGTATCCGTATCAGATGAAGAATCCTACTTGGCCGCTTTAAATGATAAGGAATATCGCGTGCCACCTGGGTCCATAATAATTAGGGACCGAGATATGCAATTGCAGGCAGTTGCTGGAATTATAGGAAGTAAATTAGGTGCTTGTACATTGTCGACACGAAATATTTTTATAGAAGCAGCTGTGTTTAATCCAGTAATGGTAGCTTCTACGAAAAGGGCTATGAAAATTAATACAGAATCTGCTTATCGATTTGAACGTGGTGTCGATCCATATTTTACAGAGAAAGCACTAGTGCTTGCCGCTCAGCTGATATCTGATGTTTGTGCTGGGGAAAAAGAGAAAATAGAGAGCTTTTTCACCAAAGATGAGAGCAAATTCATAGATTTTTCTTTATCGTTTTTTAGCAAACTCACTGGTATAGAGCTCGATTCAAGTAAGGCAATTCAGATCCTTAAAGGACTGGGATTTGAAGTTCATGAGATGCGTATGCCTCATTACCGCACTTGCAGCGAGTCGCATTCTGATAACACTAACGTCGGGAATAGAAAAAATTTAGCTACTGAAGATTCCATAGGCAATACTCATGTTTCAACTGCTGAGGTTGGGGTTAGTTCAAAAAAGGATTTGCAGATTTTCAGAGTTGTTCCGCCTAGTTGGCGTAGCGATGTTATCACTCAGGCATGTATAGCTGAAGAGCTTCTCAGAGTATATGGTTATGCTCAACTTCGTAGTACTCCTCTGAAAAGTAAGATTCCAGTAATTTTCGAGACTTCCAAGGAAGATAGAATCAGAGAATTATTATTGAACAGGGGTTTTTCTGAGGTAGTAACGTGGCCGTTCATATCAGAGAAGAAGTGTTCTGCTAATGAGAATATCTTGCGTATAAAAAATCCATTAGGTGCTGAGTTCAATGTTATGCGACCTAGTATCATTCCTAATTTGGTCGAAGTTGCCCAAAGGAATATCAAAAACGGGCTTCACGTCATCAAGATTTTTGAAATAGGTAAAATTTATTCAACTATCTGTGAGAAAAAGATGCTTGCAGGGCTAATATATGGTGACTCATTTCCTAGAAATATGCATGAAAAAGCTCATAAGATGGATTTCTTTGACGCAAAAGCCGATGTAGAAGCACTTCTAACCTCTTTAGATTTAGGTGGGAGATACTCTTTTGAAAAATGCGATGGGCCGTCCTTATATCACCCTGGAAAAGTGTCTAATGTGAAAATCGAAGGCAAAGAGGTTGGTTTCATAGGGGAATTGCATCCAAGGGTTGCGTCAAATAGGCAGATTACCATATTTGAGTTATTTCTAGATAAACTTGCTTGCAATCTTAAATTAAAGGAAAACACTTTTGGCAAATTTCCGATTGTCGAAAGGGATTTTTCCTTCGTATTTGATCTGGACAAAGTGCCACTTTGGGGTGATATTGAGAGGGGTTTGTACTTGATCAGTGATTTCATCAAAAATGTGACTCTCTTTGATAAGTATGAAGGTGATTTTAAGGGAAAACGGATGTTGTCATTAGCCTTTTTCGTGAGTATGGAAAACCAAACGCATGGTTTATCGCAGGAAGAGATAAAAAGTCTCAGCGATCAAATTATATGTTTTGTACAGGGAAAGTTCTCGGGAACCTTGCGTTTAAGTTGTTGAGTATCTCAAATAGCATAAGTGTAAAGTTAATCCGAATATGGTAACGGGGATTCTGAGGTGAATTTTACTAAAATATGGAAATAAGATTGCAGTCATTGCACGACGGAGCACGTTTTACAATTCTTGATTTAGGTAGTGATAGACTTAAGTGTGCGACATTTAAGTTCACAAATACTGGGGAGCTCGATCTAATTGGTGCTGCTGAGGTACCTACGGTTGGTATAAGGGGAGGTGCCGTAATCAACATAGAAAAGGCAAAGCGCTGCGTAATGGACGTTTTGGAGGCAACTGAGAGAGTTGCAGATGAGGCGATAGATGATGTGTATGTTATTACCTCTGATACTAGTATTACAGGAAGGCATTACGGAGAAAAAATCGAAGTCAAGGATAAGAAGATTTCTACTGCAGATGTAGAGCTCATTAAGAAAAAAATCGCCGATAGGGCAAGCACTTCAATAATACACATGTCTCAACAAGAGTGTTTTATAGATGGGGTGCAGAGTGTCTCTAATCCGATTGGAATGTACGGTGGGTGCTTAAGTTCGTCGTTTTATGTTGTGAGTGGCATTAAGACTATGATGCTCAACTTAGAGAATCTTATATCTCAGTGCAGCTTGAGATTTTTAGGATGTTCATTTGCTCCATATTCAGGGGGTTATTCTGTATTATCCAATGACGAGAAGGAGGTTGGTGCCCTTGTCGTCGATATGGGTGCAGTTTCAACAACTGGTGCTGTATTCAAAGATGGTCGTGTGTGTCATGTTGCTGGTGTTCCTATTGGTGGATCAAACGTCAGTAAGGACATAGCTTTTGGACTGAATATTGGTGTTTCAAGTGCGGACCTGCTAAAAAAGGACAGAGCAGCTCTTTTCTTGGATAAAAATAATGAGAGCAATCGCGTGGATCTTTCTCTTTTTTCTGATGTTTCACACCTTAAAGAAATTAGCATACGTGAAATTGCAGATATGGTGACTCCCCGCTTGGAAGAGACTTTCGAGTTGCTTAACGAGAAAGTTAAGGATGTTAACTTTTCTACGGTTGTGCTCACTGGAGGCGGTAGCAGGATAGGGAATATTAAGTGCATAGCAGAAAAAGTTTTCTCAAAAAAGGTGCGTACTCACGGGAATACAAAAGTGCGCAATACCCATTATGGACCTGAATATAGTGCAATTTTTGGTCTGGCAACAATGATTCTTGATTTGCGCAAGGAAGCATTGGAGAAGAAGTCGGTGGGTTACATAAGAAAGATCCTGAACGCTGTTTCCATGAAGGGGTGAATAGTAATAGGGATTGAATTTCCCCTATAGGGAATTTACATGTCTCGACTGCGCTTAGTGTTTTTTCTAGCTGCTGTGATTCTACGTGAGACAGCCTTTTGATAAATTTATCTAGTACTTGAGCATTGTAAATTTGATTATGGACGTACGGTACCGCGATATTCTGCTAACGAGAATTTTTCCTATGAGCGTTTGTCTCAAGAGGTGTTTAGACAGTTTAATGGTCTGAATCACTTTGCATAACTTTACTACGTAACACCCGCCTTAGCGGTGGATGAGTGAATACTTCATTTTATAGAAAATAAGAAAGACCTATGCCGACAAACAATCGTGTCCTATTTTTTCTTCACTCGGAAGAGCTGACTGGGAAAAGCTAAATCCAAATAGAGCAAGAACACTTCCGGCCACCAACCAGTGAAAATACCCCGAAAGACAGCTATGAGATAAATAAACAATAGTGGTCGCAACAAGCATCTGAAAGGATGCTACTCTGCTAAGGAGCCCAAGGCTAACTAAAAGCGCGGAGACAACGTCGCTCGCTGTACACAAAACCGCCCACAAAACACTTCCCAATAGCGAAAATCTGTATTCACACAAAGAGAACAGCAAGCAATACAAAAAGCCCGACAATCTAGAGAGACCGTAATAAACAAAAGCCCCCGCCATCCAGAGTCTCACTGTCAAAACGAGTAACGGGACAAAATATTCCTCGAGAACTATCGGCACGCATCTGAGAACACTGAAAAAAAATCGCGTTTTGGAATCCAACCTCAAGAAGCGAGAAGTATAAAAAAGATGATAGCGATCGTATACCTATTCTTCTACTAAAGCAAGAGGGCTAAATCTTAGTTACAGCGAGCTAAGAACTAATGACACATTGCCATAGCGACAGTATAAAATCGTTACCTAGCTCTATTTATGTGCTCATAAAGATGTTAGAATCCTCAGTTGTTGGCATAGGAAAGTGGGTAGTGGAGGACTATATTTTCGTTGGTCTCTTCTTTGTTGTGGCGTGCTTCATTAGCTGCGTAATGCTTGCCTTGCCGGTTTTTATTGCGCCTTCTTCACATGAGAGGCACAAGGGTGATAGCTACGAGTGCGGCTTTGACAAATTAAGCTCTACTGGTGAAAGATTTAATGTCCGGTTTTATTTGGTGGGAATACTGTTTATCATCTTCGATCTGGAGATAATTTTCCTTTTCCCCTGGGCTGTAAGTGCTAGGGAACTTGGTCCTGCAGCTTTCGTTTCGGTATTAATCTTTCTCATTATTTTGACTGTCGGATTTGTGTATGAATTTGTTTCTGGTGCACTAGATTGGAGGTAAATGACCTGGTTGGGAGATTGGTTGTATCGGTAAAATCTATCTTTAGGCGCAGAGATGTGTTCGACCTGGTATCAGTTATTGTTTTAGCTTCTTGCATTGGGTTGTGTCGGTTTCAGTAGGTTGTAGGAGTAATCTAGGCTATTTTTGTTCAATTACTTGGTGCTTTATGGGAAATGGTTTTAGTGATGTAAACGCACTTTCTAATGTTAGCAGTGATGGTTATCTCGTTGCTAAACTTGACGACCTTATAAATTGGGCTAGGTCGGGTTCTTTGTGGCCGATGACTTTTGGTTTGGCGTGTTGTGCAGTTGAGATGATGCATTTTACTGCTAGTCGATATGATATGGATAGATTTGGGATGATTTTCAGGCCGAGTCCAAGGCAGTCTGATGTTATGATTGTTGCAGGTACCCTGACCAACAAGATGGCACCAGCACTCCGCAGGGTGTACGATCAAATGGCCGAGCCCAAGTATGTAATCTCAATGGGGAGTTGTGCTAATGGAGGGGGATACTATCACTACTCATATTCTGTCGTAAGAGGTTGCGATAGGATTGTGCCCGTGGATGTATATGTTCCTGGTTGTCCGCCTACAGCAGAAGCGCTTTTGTACGGTGTTCTGTGCCTTCAGAAAAAAATAAACCGGCAGAGAAACTTTATCAGGAGATAAACCGATTTACCGAATATGACTATTGACACAACTGAAGTTGATGCTCTAATTAATGCGCCTGGGCGGTGTGTTGTTAATTCTTCGCTGGAGTCTTTGGTTGAGCTTATCTCCCATCTGTCTTCCTGTGGTTTTGAGCAGCTAACTGATATTTTTGGGATAGACTACCTAGAACGAGAGAAAAGAATTGAAGTTGTATACCTTTTGCTAGATTTGAAACGTAATAGAAGGTGTTGTGTGAAGGTGTCTGTAGATCCGGCTTCTGAGAAAGTCCCTACGTGTTGTGGTGTTTTTTCGGTTGCAAATTGGTTTGAAAGGGAGGTATATGATATGTATGGTGTGGTTTTTGAAGGCCATCCTGACCTCCGTAGGATACTTACCGATTACGAGTTTGAAGGTTTCCCAATGCTGAAAGACTTTCCTCTTACTGGTTATAAAGAGGTAAGGTACGATCTTGAGTCGAAGGAGGTTGTTTATGAGAAAGTTGATCTTTCTCAGGATTATAGGTCGTTTGATTCTCTCACTCCGTGGAAAGGAGTAGGTCGTCCAAGTGATCCCTTCGATGGAAGGAAGGAGTAGTTATGTGCCCTTGTGGCGGAATGGTAGACGCGGCAGACTCAAAATCTGCTATCCTCGCGGATGTGCTGGTTCAAATCCAGTCAAGGGTATTTAGAGTTTTTTAGGTTCCCCTAAGTTTTCCGTTTTATGATTTCTTTGCTGGTTCCGTGATTTTGTCCTTTGGTTGAACAGATGAGAATAGCAATTAATGGTTTTGGTCGTATAGGTAGGGCCGTTCTAAGGATATTAATAGGTTCTCCGTGTGATGAATTAGAGATAGTAGCTGTGAATACGCCTAGCGCAGTTGAAAGTTGTCTGCATCTTTTGAGATATGATTCTGTGCACGGAAAATTTGAGTGTTCGATGTCTTTAGCTGAGGACAACGTAGCTATCCTAAATGGTGTACCAGTTCGATTTTCTAGCAAGACGGATATATCGCTTCTTGATTGGCGTGCTATAGGTGTTGACATTGTCTTAGAATGTAGCGGGGTTTTTAATTCTCACACTAAGGCGTCGGGTCACCTTAAGGTTGGTGCGAAAGCTGTTTTAGTTTCTGCACCCGTTTTGGATGCTGATTCTATAATAATTTATGGGGTGAATCAGCACGCTTTAACTCCTTCTGATAGAATAATTTCAGTTGGTTCGTGTACCACCAATTGCCTCGCGCCGCTAATCGAAGTAGTGCATAAGAACTTTGGTGTTGAGGCCGCTTTTATGACTACCATACACTCATATACAAATGACCAAAATGTTGTTGACAATAGTCATAGAGATTTACGTCGTGGTAGGGCTTGTGGGACATCAATTATACCGACCACAACTGGGGTTACAAAGATTGTAGGGAAAATATTCCCGGAGTTAGCTGGGAAAATTGATGGTGTCGCAGTCAGGGTCCCGACTCCTAATGTTTCAATGGTGGATTTGACAGTTACCACTTCTAGATCCGTTACTGTTGATGAAGTAAATAGTGCATTTATCAAAGCAGAATCTTCTTATTTAGGGGGTGTTCTTTCAACTTGTGCTGAACCGCTTGTTTCAGTGGATTTCAACAGGGATCCGCATAGTGCGATAGTTGATCTTACTGGCACTTATGTTGTTGAGGGTAGGTTGCTGCGTTTGGGTGCTTGGTATGATAATGAATGGGGATTTTCCGCGCGCATGTTGGATGTAGCCAGATTTATCAGCACTAAATTGTAAGACCTCGTATCTTCATTCGAGCCGTTCGCGAAATAGTCTGCTTTTGTTATACGCTGATGTAGCAAAAGGGTCGTTTTTGTGCTTTCAACCAGTTTAGTATCCATATTTTTTTATGTGGTCAGTTTGGATTGGAAAATTGCTTACTGATTACAGTGTCAAAATTCGTTATGTTGATAGGAATAGTTTTTAGTATAATTTCGTTGGGTTGCATGGGTCTTCTTCCTTTCAAAAGGGATATTTCAGTTGTATTTAGCAGCACAGAAATGACATGACTGTCTACGTAAAATGTAATGAATTTTTCAATTTTATCGATAAATGGTTGACGTAGAAGATGTAAAAGACTGCAGAGTAGTTCTTCGGGTCGATTTTAATGTTCCGGTTAATCAAGAGGGTTTAATAACTGACTTTTCCAGGATTGCGGTAGTTTTACCAACTATAAATCTACTTTTAAAAAATGGTTGCGCTATATTGTTGCTCTCTCATTTTGGTAAACCAACTGCTGCTATCAAGGAGAAATTCTCATTTGAGAGAATCATTGGACAGATTTGTCAGTTCACTGGCTTAGATATAAGGGTTGTGTCAGATCTGAGCAATGAACTTCTACTCAGACAAGGGGAGATTATTCTTTTAGAAAACGTGAGATTCTTTGCTGGCGAGGTGGAGAACGATTCTAAATTTGCAATGCTTATTGCAAGACACGGTGATGTGTATGTAAATGATGCTTTTTCTGTTTCGCACAGGGAACATGCATCCGTAGTAGGAATACCACAATTTCTTCCATCTGCTATGGGTTTGGCATTTTTACGGGAATATCAAGAGCTAGATAGTGCAGCTACGAAGGGTACTGTTGCAGTAATCGGTGGCAGTAAAATTTCGACGAAGCTGCCATTAATACGAGGTCTTCTAAAAAAAGTAAAAATGGTCATATTGGGTGGTGCTCTGGTAAATGTGATATTGCGTTCTAGAGGTTATAACGTGGGCAAATCCATGTGTGAGGATTGTCACTGTGATATTACATTACCTGAACTTTTTATACCATTTGATTTCGTTACCTCACATGGGGTTGAGGATCAAAATTTCCACTTTACCGATGCCAGGATGATTCCTCACAATGAAATGATTTTGGATATAGGGCCAGCATCGCTCATTGCAATGAAGGGCATTCTTTCAAAAGCAGAGAAAATTTTGTGGAATGGTCCAATTGGTGCATTTGAATTTGAACCGTTTTGTAGTGGTACACATGAGTTAGCTAGATTTATTTCTTTTCTAACAAAGAATGCGAACATTAAGAGCATAATAGGAGGAGGCGACACCTTAGCCGCAATTAAATCACTCCAGGAGCCATGTTTTTCCTATATCTCTACATCCGGTGGTGCTTTTCTTAAATTTCAGGAGGAGGGCACACTCCCTGGAATAGAAGCCATAAAAAAATGCAAAGTATAATCTTGATAAGTTATTGATAGCAGATATGTGTGAGAAGCATCAAATTGTATATGATGGCGAAGGTGGAAGCACTATAAATCAGATAGGAATTGGGGTTCTATCTTACTTCTCTATATAATTGGGAGCTTGAATTGCACTTTCTCTTCCTTAAATTTGAAGTCTGAAACTTCTGCAGAAGGAAATCTTTTTTTCAAAAATGATACAAGATCTTGTACAAGTATTTCCGGAGCAGAAGCACCCGAACTGATTCCTACTCTGTCTACTCCTTCAAACCAATCGGGTTCGACTTCGTTGTAATTATCTATGAGAAATGCTTTTTGGCATATCTTTGATGAGACCTGCATTAGATTCCTTGAATTAGAACTGTTGGTAGAACCAACTATCAACATCAGATCCACTTCTTTGGCAAGTGCTTTAACAGCTTCTTGTCTGTTTTGAGTCGCATAACATACATCAGACCGTCCAACCACATTTGGGAACTTTTCTTTTATCTTGTTTATCATTGTTGATGTGTACTCAAGCGCAAGTGTACTCTGTGTGACGTATGCCAACTTTCCAGTTATTGAGGGGAGATTATCTATATCTTCAGGATCTTGGACGATATAGGCTTGTGTTTTAGTTCTTCCAACTGTTCCGATTATTTCAGCATGATTTCTATTTCCTATGACTAGAATAATAAAACCTTCTTTTTCAAATCTTTGAACTTCACGATGTATTTTTGAGACCAGTGGACAGGTTGCATCCACAAGCACTAAATCTAGTGACTTTACGTATTTTTCAATTTCTTCAGAAACACCGTGTGCGCTAAAAATCAATACTGACTTTGGTTCTACTTTAGTGATGTCCTCTATAAAATCCACACCTCGTGCTTTGAAATCCTGTATAACGCGGGAATTATGGACTATCTCATGGTAGACAAAAATTTTTTTTTCTGGATATCTTCTTATTGCTATCTCAACTGTTTCTATTGCACGTTCCACCCCTGCGCAGAAGCCCCTAGGGCAGGCAACGAATATTTGCATCTTAAATTCTTCTTTACAGGAATAGACTGTGTACACGGTAGCACTCAGCAAGGAATTTGTCAATTCTCACAGGGTTTTGCACATTTTTGTGTTAGGATCATTATGCTCCGAGTACAATTTTCTTACCAGCTTTGTGAATTTTCCAAACAGAGATATCCTTGAGGTAGAGGTCTTTGTAAGTGCTAGTAATTGTGAGTCTTTGAGAATTCTTCTGTCAAATGAAAAAGTTTGGGACAGCGCTGTGTCAGTTTGATCGAGATTTAATTCTACAGTACGGTGGTGCCAGGTTCCTTATCTATTACCATTGGGGTAAAATCGTTGGTGAAGATAAGAGATTCGATGGTATAACGGTAAGGCGAGTTTCGTATAGCAGTACTGGAAGTATCATAGTTTATGTGTGTGCGAGAAATTCTGGAAATGCAGTAAAGCTTCGTCACTGTATCAATGAATTGGAGGAACGGATAAAATTGTATGCTAGAATTGGAGGTGGGATCAGGGTAGTGTTGTCGCTATGATCTTGATAACAAGGCCAGTTGAGGATGCTGTATACTTGCAGCGACGGCTACAAAGTTTAAAAATAGAAAGTCTTGTGGAAGCGCTCTTTGTAGTGCAACCGCTTTGGTTTGATGTTGCAACGCTCGTTGCTGCAAAGGTTGTTGTTAGCAGTAAAAATGCCATTAGAGCCTTAACTTGGTCCAATGCCAGTAATGATTTGCAATTGTACACAATGAGTGACAATATTGCTAGGTTTGCAGTTTCTAGTGGATTTTCTAATGTTTTTTCGTGCAGTTGTCATACCGCTGAGGAATTAGAAGCTTATGTGCTTTCTTACTTTGGCAAAGACGAGAGGATTATTTATCTTTCTGGAGCGGAAATAACTAGAGATATTGTTTCCACATGTTTAGAAAAGGGTTTTAGATGGGTAGAGCGCCGAATCTGCTATATGATGTGCCCATTGAAAGAGTTTTCCGGTAATGTATGTGTTGCGTTAAGGAGAAAGAGAATTACTTGTGTAACTTTGTTTTCAGTGCAGGCAGCGGTTTTGTGCAAATCTCTGTTCCTTAAGCATGGCATAAGTCCGGATTTTTTCTCTTATTTCGTTATGAGCAGTAGAATAGCATCGATTTTGGATTGTGATACAGTTTATGTGTCTAGTGTTCCTACTTTAGATGCCCTTGTTGATGTAATAGAAAGGCATTACTATGTTGAGCAGAGAGGTTAACTCACTAGAGTTGTACTTTACCGTGGGCTTTTTGGATGGTACTTGATCGCTCGTCTTCCTATACAGGTGGGTTATTTTAAGGGACTTTTGCAATGTTTGAGGAGTGTAACTACTTGGTAAAAAAGAGGATCTTGCAGTCTAAATCGGGTGTTTTTCTTGTCGCGAAAATATTGAATCCTCTTGCTTATAAGGTTTTTTCTTATGAACAAAGGAAATGTGAGGGGTATCTAGTTGAGTTGGAAAAACAAATGCTTTCAGCTGGCCTAAATATCATAGCATTCAAGCCACCGGTTATCGTGATTCTTGAGAGTAATGGGAGCTCTGTGTGGAGCATATATGAAAAGCTGACAGAGGTTGCTTCTTCTGTATTTCAGGAGTACGTGAGTTTTGCGGTAGGTTACTACGTTTTTTCGTTTGAGGTACCAAATGAAGTGATAAGTAAGGCTTTTGCAGCTGTGTCTTTTGGTGAAAAAGAGGGTAGTGGGATTGTTAGTTATGCGAGCTGTGCTTCAAGATTAAAAGAATTCTCGAATGCAGTTGCGAAGGCTACGGTTTTACACAATGCTCTAAAAAACAACGAGTTATTGAACGTCTTTCAGCCAATTGTTGATACAGAGACCTCATCTGTAATTTTTAATGAATTCCTGCTGAGGGTCAAAGGCGAAGAAAGCATTAGAGATTGTATAGTTGCGGCAGAAAAAACACATTTAATTTCTGTGGTGGATAAATTTGTTTTCAAGCGCGTTGTTGAACTTCTTGAACGTCATAGTGATCTAAGATTGTCATTTAACCTTTCTATGTTAAGTGCAAGTGACGAACTGCAAACAGAAGAATTTTTAAAATCTTTTGCTACACTGCAATTTATTGCGAAGAGGCTTGTTGTAGAGATTACAGAGGGGGTACTGTTGCATGATACGGATAGGATGTTTGATTTTATCTTTAAGTTGAAATCTCTTGGATGTGCTATAGCTTTAGATGATTTCGGAAAGAATTTTTATCTTCCTTTCTCGGAGCTTGAGAAGTTGCCAATAGATTATTTGAAGCTTGATAGGGAATTTGCTGGGAAAATTAAAACTAGCAAGAATGCTTCTATTTTTATTAAGAATATTCTTGAGATTGCAAATAATCTAAATATCAAGGTAGTTGCAGAGTTTGTCGAAGATAAGAGCGTGTTTGATTTATTCAAGGAATTGGGAATCAGATATATGCAAGGTAACTATCTACATGGAGCCAGTCCAGAGTTAAAAGATACGGTTAATGCATGAAAAAAATTTCTATTTTAGGTTCAACTGGTTCGGTTGGCTGTCAGTCTGTTGATGTAGTTTCCCGTTTCTATAGCGGTACAATTAAGGTTGACGCGCTGAGCTGTAACAGTAACCACGCATTGTTAATACAGCAGGCACGTTTATTGTCTCCACAAAAGGTTTTTGTTGCTGATGAATCTTCTTATAAGGAAGTCAAAACAGCATTAGGTTCTCAAAATATAGAAGTCATACTTGATCGAGGGGTCGAAATAGGTGCTGCACTCTGCGATAACGACATGCTTGTTGTAGGCATTTCTGGAATTGCCGCTTTAAACCCAATATACAGCGCTATAAGTCAGGGGATTAAAGTTGCAACCTCCAACAAGGAAAGCCTTGTATGTGGAGGTAGTTTACTCTTACCTTTTGTTGACAAGATAATCCCTTTGGACTCCGAGCATCATGCTGTAGCTAAATTACTGCGTTCCAAACCCATTATGTCTGTTTCGGGAATTACTTTGACTGCTAGTGGGGGACCATTTTTTCGAAAAGAGAAGCGAAATGTTACGGTTGCTTGTGCTCTTGCTCATCCAATCTGGAAGATGGGTAAGAAAAACTCGGTGGATTCTGCCACTATGATGAATAAAGTTTTGGAGGTCGTAGAGGCGCACTACCTCTTTCGGATACCAAAAGAGAAAATTTCTGTTCTGATACATCCAGAGGCTCTAATACATGGGATGGTCGATTTTTTGGATGGTTCCCAGCATGCTTTTATATCCTTACCAGATATGAGAATTGGTATAAATAACGCACTTGCAGGGTTGGTTGGTGGTGGTTATGAGAGCACTTATACCTATGGTAGAGTTCCCTTAGCAACGAGAAAACTTACATTCTATGCTGCAAAGGAGGAAGAATTTCGAGTGCTAAAATTTCTTGGAACCGATCAAGAAATTGTGCTGAGCGCAGTAAATGATCTTGCAGTAGAGGATTTTCTTGCTGGGAAACTAGATTTTCATAGCATACCGGACTTCATTTCTTCCGGGTTGGATAAATTTCAATACAACAAAGCTGATGTAAAAAATATTGGGGACGTCTTTTCCATTTATGATAAAGCTCAGCGTGTATGTAGGAGTGATAACAGTGGCTCATTTGTCACGAAGGGGTATCACCCATTGGTATCAGGTGTGTAAACTTGTCCTATAGGTGTTTGTGCCCGTTAATTTTCTGAAGTGCGTTTCTGTATAGCAAAAACGGACCCTCTCGCATAAGAGCTACTGAGAAGGCAAGATCTACTAACTTTTGTTTGTGCAGTGCTATGCTTTTTATCGAAGCAGTCCATGTAAGACCTCCTCCAGTAAGTTTCTGCCTTGTATGCTAAAGGATATGGAAACTACACTTCTAGTGGATTATATTTACCACGTGATTTGTTTCCTGGTTGGTGAAGTTCGACAAGTTTTTGAGCGGCCTTCAGAGAAGACGCAAGTTCCTGATCGATACCTGTGTGCAAAGTAAGCTTTCCGGTTTTTTCCCGAATATATTGGCACTTTTCTTGTACTTCATCTTTACCAAGTAGATCTGATTTTGTAATAAGGATAAAGTGCTCTTTTATTTCCAGCTTTTTGCTGTATAGAGAGAGTTCATTCGATAAGAGTGTATAAACTGAGTAAATATCCTTTTCTGTTCCATCTATGAGGTATATCAATGCCTTACAGCGTTCTATATGTTTCAAAAATTTGACCCCTAACCCAAGGTTTTTGTGAGCTCCTTCGATAATACCAGGAATATCTGCTATGACTATTTCGTGGTTATTTATTTTTGCTATTCCGACGATTGGCTCAAGTGTTGAAAAAGGGTAGTCAGCGATTTTTGGTTTAGCGTTCGAACACCTAGACAAAAATGTAGATTTTCCTGCATTTGGGAGTCCAATTAAACCAATATCTGCTAATATTTTTAAATTTAGAATTACGGTCTTTTCTTCGCCGGGTTCACCACAGGTAAACTCAGTTGCAGCCCGGTTTAGTGAATTTTTGAATGTTGCATTGCCACGACCACCTTTTCCACCGAAAGCCGAAATAAAGCTTTGTTTGGGTTGCTCCAAATCAGACAAGAGTACTCTGTCCTGCGTAAGTATTTGAGTACCTATAGGTACCTTACAAACCAAATCAGAGCCACTCTCACCACGTTTATTAGATTTTCTTCCAGGTTTTCCATTTTCGGCTTTAAGATGAACCCTATGTCGGTAATCCAGCAACGTGTTTAGATTCTCATCTGTGATAAAGATCACGTTTCCTCCATCTCCCCCACAACCACCATCCGGTCCACCAAACTCAACAAACTTCTCTCTCCGAAAACTTGAACAGCCATCGCCACCATTTCCTGCCTTCAAAAAGACTTTTACTTCGTCTATAAATTTCAAATTTCACTCTCCATTTAAGGTGTGTTTTCTGTACTGCTCGTACTCTGAAAATCGTCTTCTGTGAGGTTCATTGTATAGTAATTTTTTATTTTTATCTAAATAGAGCTCAAAAAGGTAATTAGCACTCTTTTTTGGTGTGTAGAGTGAGAATCCTTGTTTATACAAATGTATAAATTTTTATTTTGTTGTTCAGATATAAAATAACTCTACCCATAAGTAAGGTTCATAGAATAAGACTATTCTGTGTGATGAAGCAACTTTGATTGAGCGAGGACAAGTATCAAAAAAGTTTAAATAAGATTATTGGAATGAAGTTTTTCCTGTGTAATGAGATGGCTTTTTCGATTTGGTGAGATAAATATGAGAGATTCTGGGAGAAATATTCCTTTTACTCTTTTATAAAGAGTGTAATTTAGGATTTAGAACAAGCATGGCCCCTGTACATATTGTAGTGTGTTTTACAAAGCCACCTTCCCTATTATAAGATCTTGTACAGGCTTTTTTGTTGAGGAGACTTTTATGCTGCAGGGAAAAATAGTCTTAGTAACTGGTGCGTGTAACAGGATTGGTGCATCTATAGCGCGAAGGTTCGCGTCGGAAGGGGCTTCTCTAATCCTGCCTGTAGCAGATCTATCAGATCTTGATGAGCTAAATCAGGACATAAAAAAATTGGGAGGAGAATCGATTCTGGTGCAAGCAGATATATTGGATGTTTCTCAGATGGAGTCGCTTAAAAATGCTATCTCAGGTACCTCAAAAAAGTTAGATGTTCTTATCTCTACCCACTTCTATACTAGTGAGCCTAACCTCTTAGTGGATTATGAAGTTGATGAGTGGAGAAGAATAGTAGAAGAAAATTTCTCCTTAAATTGGTATATGTTAAAGAACTTTGATGGGCTTTTGAAACGGTCTGAGCATGGTAGAGTAGTTTTTCTTTCTCTTGAGAGAATTGTTGGAAAAAATCCTTTATACTTTTCCCCGTACGTTGCAAGCAGTGCAGCCCTTGCTCAGCTTATGAAAGGATATGCTAATGATGTTCTAAATTATGGGATGTGTGTGAACATGGTTGCTCTTGAAGGATACGAGGAGGATATTTCTGTGGAACCTCAGCCCAAATGTGCGGAACTTTTCCTTAGTTTGAGCTCAGTACAGTGTAAGATTTCTGGCAGAAAGCATTATGTTTCTTACACTTAACCTTAAATACTACTTTACCTGAATTTAACTTTTACTTAGAGCCTATTTGCTTCTTAAAAAAGGTATATCGGTAGTGCAAGTTTTTCCTGTGAATCGTGGAGTGTAAAATTGATCCCTCAGTTTTCACCATTCTTGATGAGTGGACAAGATGGTTAGGTGGTGTAAAGTGCTTTTCCAGTAATACGTTAGTTGCCTATAGCAGGGATTTAATGGCTTTTTTGGATTTCCTTTCTACTTTCAGAGGGGAACCTGTGCGTTTTACTAGCTTGGACTGCATAGATAGTAAGGATCTACGTGCCTGGCTTGCAAGCAGAAGAAAGAACTCTATTTCTTTCCGCACGAATGCGAGGGCTTTGTCTTCAGTAAAGAGTTTTTTTAAGTACCTTGCAAAACATAAGGGAATTATAAACGAAGATGTCTTAGGGGTTGTATTGAGGTTCAAGCCAAATACGCTACCACGTTCTCTGACTTTTAAAGAAATAATAGAATTAATCGAGAAATTTTCTTTTTTAAAGACAAGTTGGATAGTAAAGAGGAATATTGCTCTGTGCTACTTGTTATATGGTTCTGGCTTAAGGATTAGTGAAGCGTTAAGTCTAACAGTCGCGGACCTTACCAATAGTGAAATCAAGATAATAGGTAAAGGTGGTAGGGAGAGGATGATCCGCTTGTTACCTATAGTTCGCGTTGCATTATCAGATTACATTGCTTCATGCCCGTTTCAGCCGGATGCCGGAGGTTTCCTTTTTTTGGATCGAAACGGAAACAAGCTTTGTAGGACCGCTGTAGCAAGAGCCTTTCTCTCAATTCGCAGAGGATTCAATCTCCCGGATCATATCACGCCGCACGCGCTGAGACACAGCTTTGCTACGCATTTACTTCAGGAAGGTGTTGGTGTTCGTAAAATACAAGAATTATTAGGGCATGCTTC
Source organism: Neorickettsia sennetsu str. Miyayama (assembly GCF_000013165.1). Classification (NCBI taxonomy): domain Bacteria; kingdom Pseudomonadati; phylum Pseudomonadota; class Alphaproteobacteria; order Rickettsiales; family Anaplasmataceae; genus Ehrlichia; species Ehrlichia sennetsu. The sequence continues at coordinate 364,677 of NC_007798.1, forward strand.
ACTTGCGAGCACTGAGGTCTATACAAAACTTAATGCTGAATCGCTTATGGAAAAGTATAAGCAATTCTGCTTGAGAGATAGGGATTGAACTCTATCTAAGGGGGCTGAATTATGCAAAGTTAGCTATAATCAGGGTGCTTTTTATTATGATGTCCCTGTTTTTTGCACACTTTTAAGCTTGTATCAAGTTTGTGCGGAGGAATAGAAGGGCTTTTCAGTCATGATAAAGATGAAACGCATGACTTATCATCGCGACGTGACTGTAAGACGTACTAAATAACTTAAACACACCGAAGTAATACAGTTAAACAGAGGGATTAGTGAAAGTAATCATATGCGTTCTTAAAAATTCGCATCCCAGGGCCATCTTTAGGGGTTGGTAAGTACCTTCTTCTATACTCCTCTCGAACTAAATAGTAGTCGTCAGTTTGTACTAGGGAAACCGCCCTCTCCGGATGGGGCATGGTGATCAACATCTTTCCGCCGTATGCTGTGACAGCAGCAATTCTGTTGTAAGAGCCATTAACATCCTGCTTATATCGCATGGCGACACTGACTTTCAGATTGGTCTTATCTAAGGGCAGTAATTTTCCTTCACCATGCGCAATTGGTAAACGGATTTCATGAATACCTCTCATCCAAATAGAATCACTTTCAGGCACTTCAATGTCTTGCCATCCACATTGATACTGGTTCGATGTATTTGCCTCAAAAGTGACTTCCAAGTCCTTGATCAAACGTGTAAGTATTTGAGCGCCGTTACATATACCTATGACCAGCTTGTCTTTGTTAAGGAAATTCTCTACTTCTTCTAGTAAGGGGATAGTTTTGCACGCGAACGCGTTTCCTGCACCCGTATTATCGGCAAAAGAGAAACCACCAGGGATCGCTAAAACTTGGTGATTACAAAGCTTATTAGGCTTGTTGAGCAAATCATCTAAGTGCAGCACGCTTCCAGCAAAACCGGACAACTCAAATGCCCGAAGTGTCTCATCCTCGCAATTGAGTCCATACCCAGATAGTACAAGTACACTAGCCATCTTCTTCTCAAAAAGCGGAGCATAGTGTAACACACTCACGTACAAAATACATATAGAAATATCTAATGCTGTTAGGTTGTCTTTACGCTGTTCATTCCCTTTCTTGGGAATTGCTCTGAATTTTAGTAGCGCATGTATAGGCAAGACAGGATATAAGGGCACCAGTTAGGATACTACCAACAACTTGCAATGCATCAGGTATGTTTTTGAGTCTTGGTATGAGGGGAATCACAATGTAGATTATAGCTGCCAGTACTACGGCTGTAGCTATGGCAATGAATATATTTCTTAGACGGTCAGATATTGGCTGTCTAACTTTTTTTTGCGTTGTTGATTTACCTTCACTTTTACTTCGCTCAAAAAATGAACTAACCCTTTTCGAAAATCTTCGGAATGCTCCTGGTACAGTTTGATCTGCGGGTGTACCTGCTTTACCAACAAACTTACTTGAGAAGCTTTCTTGGTGAGCCGTATCAGGAAGGTTTTTTTCTTCCATGAAGGCTCCTAATTTGAACCCTAGCTCCTCCGCTAATCTTTGAACTTCAGTCCGACCTCGAGTGAATATGCTCGATGCTACTACTATTCCATGATCAAAGAGGAGCACCCCTTCTGTTATTTCGCTTACTCCTTCGGGTTTATCACTCTTTCTGCTATGCCATTTAATCCATGGCGGTTTACCCCATGAAAGTTCTAGCGCCGGTACAGCCACATCCCCTTTGTTGAGAGTAGTTCGAGAACATTCCAGGAGAGAAAGAGGATTTTTGCTTTCTGCGCCTAAAAAATGTAATACACTTGCTACTTGTTTGACAACTACTTCTATATTTTTTTCAATATCTGGGATCTTAGATGCTACCCATGCTACCTTCTCCGCTTGTTCTGGTGTTAGTTTCACAATCCCATCAATATCGATAGCGTAAACACAGTAGTCATCTGGATAGTGACGTGTCTGTGTGAAAAGCACCTGATTCGGAAGGATATTTTGGGTTTCTGCATTGAGTATCCTTAGCACCAAGGATGCACTTTCTGGTTCGGCTCTACCTACATTTACACAGCAGAACGAGCGATGCTGGGGTACTATTTGAGCGTCTGGGATGTTTTTGCAAAACTTAACTGCGCACTGGCACTTTATCAGTATGTCTCGTAAAATTTTTGTCAGAGGTTCGAGGGAATTCTCTGTATTAGTGATAGGAATACCTACACTGCCTAGCCCACCTAAGGCTGATGTGCATACTTCGTAGGGTTTCTTTTCAAGATAGAAAGATTCGTTTCTAGCGCAACAGTTTTTTGTTCTAGGAAGTGTATCAACTAAACTGGCTTGAATCCCTAATTTGTTGCAGATGTACCCTACTAAATGTAGGCCCCAAGGATGCAAGAGCGACTCAGTCTGAATTTGAAGGAAAGATCTCCTCGTTACTAGATCAAATAACATTTTGAAGAGGGGTTCAGGAGTGCTTCCTGTAGGTGAGGGAGTGATGTGCTCTAGAATTGCCTTGAATAAGATATCAACAGTTTTAAAATCTTCTGTATGTTCCAGTGAAAGTGCATGTAATTCTTGCATGAAAGGGAGGCGTGCCCTTTCTCCTTTAGGGAAACCATAGAATGCAAGAATTACCTCTTTTTCTTTGCCCTCTCCTACTATTACTTCTTGGTAGGGCACGCGTAATCTCGGTGTTGTAGAAGATGCCAAACTTATGCAAAATGCCCTCAAGGCATTTTTTTGTTGAGGTGATAAAGGTCCTATCTTGTAGATAGCTTGTGGGAATACTGTTTTTTCCTCGCTAAGTGGAACGATCGATGATGCTGCTGCCCCAACAACAGGTTCTGCTGCTGCAAGTACCTCTAGGTCACAACCAGGTACAACTACTGTTGGAGAAGTTGTTGGATCTATCGGACTCGGTATTGTATTTGCCCCAGTAACATTCATGATTGTTCTAGCCAGGAGTTGTGCTACCAGCGGTTCAGGCATCCTTGCTCTAGCTAGCCACTCGTGTATCTCTCTATGACTTGTGAATGGAATGCTATTTGAAGGCGTATCATCAAGTTTCGCTTTATCCGGATCATCTGGCCCTGCAATGTTGTTACTTGCATCCAGGTAGTTTGCAGTGACAACTACCTCTCTCCCTTTACCTGATGAAGTGACACTCACATCTCGCACTCCAAAGGTGACACTTATTTCGCTTGCGTATACGTTTGCCAGCTCCATACCAGGTTGGAGATTTTCTCTGAAGACCTGAGCTTCTTCAGCTTTTAAAAGCCTTAGTCGGGTTTCATCTGTACTCTCCCCTGGAAGGATTTTGTCAAGTTTTTTTACTGTTTTGTCTATGCTTTCTTTAGCCTTTTTCTTTAGTGCACTGCTGGCAGCTGCAAGATTCTGCGACCAGCGTCGAAACGCCGGTTGGTGTTCTTGTTGTGGATCTGTCGCACCTTGTTGAGTAGTCTGAGCGGCTCCTTCTGATTGGGATTCTCCTTCTTGCTGTTGTGGATCTGTTGCACCTTGTTGAGTAGTAACAGTTGATTGATCAGCTTCTTCCTGAGAGTGGTCTTCTTCTGTGCCTTGAATATCTACTTTCTTTCTGTTGTCAGGTGGTAGCATCTATATACTCCTCGTTTGCTTAGATCATAATGAGAAATCACCATCGGCCTCGAAACTGTACAGAGTAAGGCTTCTAAATGGTGCTTCCAATATCTAATTTGGAAATTTCGTTCATCCTATAGTGCAGCTAGGTGCACAATCTGTTCTTTTTATTGGTGATAGAGCGATCGATCCTGGTTATTCCAACATAGAATGCAAGACAGATCATTAAAGTAATCTATTTATATTAAATTTTGATCTGAAATCCTATTTCAGGTTTATATAATAATAAATAAAGTCTAGTTTTTTATAAATTTCTTTTAAAAACAACTTATCAGACTTTGATATGCCGGAGATAAAACCTTGTTTCGGCAAAACTTACAAGAGTTTTGTAAAAAATAAAATTCGAATGATTGCAGTAGGATTTTCATTAAGATATATTTACCCTGGATCTAGCGTTTTGTCTTAATGGGAGCAACACAGGAAAAACTTAGGAAGATCGTTCTTGAGCACACAGTTAAGGTCTCTGTCATGGGTGCCTTGAATCTTTCTGATGAGAAGTATGATGAAATAAAGTTGGAAACAGACCTTAGCTCTGAGCTTGGTATAGATAGCCTCGATGCTGCCGAAATAATTATGCGCGTTGAGGAAGATCATGATCTTGAGGAGATTCCTGAAGATTATGCTAGGAAAGCAAACACAGTTAAACACATTTATGACTATCTTCTTGAGCACTGTACTAAACCGTTGGATAAGTTAGTTGACTTCACAAAGAAAGATGTTCTTTTTAATAAATTTTTGGCTAGTGTTGCCGTGTCGTTTAATTGCGAGCTTGCCAACCTTGAGGCTGTTTCCAGCATGAGTGATTTGGTCTCTGTGCTTATTTCCGCTTCAGCAAAGTAAATGTCGAAGAGAGTTGTAGTAACCGGATTGGGGTTGCTTACTTGTCTATCCAGTACTAGGGAAAGATCTTGGGCGCTGATCCTTGAGTCGAGGTCTGGGGTGCGGGCACTTTCTACTATAGAAACGGAAGGACTTCCTGTTACTATAGGCGGGGAGGTGTTAGAGAACGGGGAAGATGGCTTTGACTGTAAAAAGTTTAGTGATCCACGAAAACATGATCGCTATATATCGTATGGTATAGCCGCGTCTAGAGAGGCAGTACAACATTCGCAATTGCTGGAATATCCTTCTTTGGATAAGAGAAGGGTCGGCGTATCAATAGGTTCTGGTATAGGAGGGTTACCACTTATCGAGAAAAACTCGATTCTTCTCCGTGAAGAGGGTATACGGAAGGTGAGTCCGTTTTTTATTCCGGCAAGTTTGATCAATCTTACTTCAGGGAATGTTGCCATTGAAAACGGATTTACTGGGCCAAATGATGCTTTGGTCACTGCATGTGCAACGGGTGCTCACGCAATAGTGAATTCTTGGCGCATAATTGCTAACGATGAAGCTGATGTGATGATAGCTGGTGCTTCTGAAGGGGCTTTATGTCGAGTCGGTATAGCTGGGTTTGCAAATATGAAAGCCCTTTCGAGGCGTAATGATGAGCCGGAGAAGGCTTCTAGGCCATGGGATGTTGATAGGGACGGTTTCGTAATGAGTGATGGTGCCGGGGTTATGGTGCTCGAAGAGTATGGCCATGCGAAAAGACGTGGAGCGCGAATTTACGCTGAGTTAGTAGGTTTTGGTGTCTCTGGAGATGCATATCATGTCGCTGCTCCTAATCCGAATGGAGATGGCGCGCTTGCTGCAATGGCTTCTGCAATAAAAATGGCGGGGATTGGGTTGGACGAGATTGATTATATCAATGCACACGGAACGTCCACTCCAAATGGCGACGCTGCTGAGTTGAATGCTCTACGGCGTTTGTTTGGCAGCTCCTTAGGAATGGGTGTGTCTTCAACGAAGTCATCTATAGGGCATGCTTTGGGTGCTGCTGGCGGTATAGAAGCGGTTCTTTGTGTACTCGCTATGCGTGATTCGGTAATGCCTCCAACGCTTAATTTGGATAAACCTGATGATTGTGCTAGTGGATTTAATTTAGTACCACACACATCTCAAGAGAAGAATTTGCGGTATGTACTCTCGAATTCTTTTGGGTTTGGGGGAACCAATGTATCATTACTGTTTGGGCAATATTCATAATTGTGAGGTCCGTGTGTTAAGTGAGAAAAAAGAAACAGCAGCTGCCTGGTTTAGGGAGTTAAGAGATTGTATCAGGGATGAGTTTGTCGCTATAGAAAAAGAGTTTGATCACAATTTTCGGTCGGGTTTTGCAGTAGAATCTTGGGAACGAGAAGGTGGCGGAGGCGGTGAAATGAGCCTCATGTACGGTACTGTATTTGAGAAGATAGGTGTGAATATATCAACCGTGCATGGAGTTTTCAGCGAAGATTTTGCATCTAAAATTCCTGGTGCACTAGAAAGTGGGGGGAATTTCTGGGCTAGTGGTATTTCATTGGTGGCGCATATGAGTTCTCCACTTGTTCCTGCAGTGCATATGAATACACGCATGATAGTTACTGATAAATACTGGTTTGGTGGTGGTGCAGATTTGACTCCTATGTACTACAACGAGGAGGATGCAAAAACCTTCCACGCTGAGTTTAAAGAAACGTGTGATAGACATGATAGCAAGTATTACAACGAATTCAGTAAGTGGGCGGATGAATATTTTTACGTAAAACATAGGAATGAACCTAGGGGAATAGGGGGAATATTCTACGATTACTTAAGAACAGATGATTGGGAGAAGGATTTTGCTTTCACAAAAGATGTTGGTAAGTGCTTTCTTTCTGTATATCCAAAGATAGTGAGGAGAAATATGCATCTTTCTTATACAAATGAGCAAAGGCAGTTTCAGCTTCTCAAGAGGGGCAGGTATGTTGAATTTAATCTTCTGTATGATAGAGGTACCGAGTTCGGGCTCAAGACTGGTGGTAACGTGAAGGCAATCCTGATGTCTTTGCCCCCTGTGGTGGAGTGGAGAGATTTTTAAAGGTACTTTGCTATCCTTTCTCGTCCAGTAGTTTGGTCTGATACATGGAGTTTGTTTGCCTGCTTGTTGTTCTAGCTGTTTTTTTCTTTGTTTATCGGCAGACTTCAAGCAGGTCGGGTTCCGGTGGATTACTCAGTTTGCTTGTTTGGGGCATTGTGATATGCCTGCTGGCCTCCATATACAACACTGGGGACAAGATTTTTCAAAACAAACTGCTTGGTGAGATCTATGAGAAAGTTCAAAGTGGAATCTCGAATGAGCAGGTTGGTTTTAGAAAGGCGAGGGATGGGCACTTTTATGTCGATATTGTTGTTAGTGGTGTGAAGCTAAAGTGTCTAGTTGATACAGGTGCTTCAGATACAGTATTATCACAAAAAGATGCTATAAGACTAGGAGTCGATCCTAGGACTCTAAACTACAGCAAGGAATATAATACTGCCAACGGAAAGATAAGGGCAGCTCCTGTAATCTTAAGAGATGTATATCTAAGAAGTTATTACCTTCCTTACTTAGAGGTAAGTGTGTCAGGAGTAAGAGAGCAGGAAAGATCCCTATTAGGGATGTCATTCTTAAAACATTTTGATTTTTTTATCAAAAAAGATGTTTTATTTTTGCTACAAAAATGATCTTTTAGTTATCTAGCGAAAATTGGCGGTTTGTATTGTTCCTACTTCGGGATTATTTTTAATTTGTTATAGATCTCTTTTAGAATTCAAATAGGATTCATTTGTGCATTAATAGGTTTGCTGAAAATTAAAACTTTCCTGAAAAAATGTGCCAAATTTCTTGTAATGCCATTAAATGAAAAATTTCAGAAGTGTTTCTAAGGCAAGGTTGTTGTTCTTCCTTTCTGGTTTTTGCCTTGTAGTTCCCACTGCGCTGGATGCGTCGAATCTGAAAAATTATGATAAATCTGTAACCGAGGGTGGTTATTCGGAGGAGAAAGGTGTGTACTACAAGAAAGTTGCTGCTACAGGTCTTCTGAATAAAGTAGGTACAACTTTTAGTGGATTAAGAAATTCCAAGATTAGTGATGAGAAACGCTTCGTTGACAGAGAAGGTAATGCTATTCAGTTCAATTGTACACCGCACGATTCACGCGGTGATTCTCTCCAGTCAGCAATTCAAGCGGGCAAATCACAAGGCAGAGTATCAGAGCTTGCAAGGAATCTACCTCAAGCGGAAAGGTCAACGTTGAATGCTTATAGGGTTAATGTCTTTGCCCCTGAAAAAGTAGTAACGCAAAGTGATCTAAACAATACAAGTCGTCACACAGTTGGTGCACGCTTTACAGTCACTAACGAGTTTAGTGATTCAAATGGCGGGGCGGTAAGTATGTCAGAGTTTGGGGCTCTTTTGCCGTTGCTGTCCAAAGTGGATAATCTTATTTATATTGATCTTAAATCAAAGTTGTATGATGCCAAAGAAGGTGAGGTTAGTACAGGAATTGTTTTTCGCAGACAAATGTCCCCTTTGCTTACAGGGGGTATAAACGTATTTACAGATGTACGCTTCTTACCTGAGGGTAATTATAGATGGTATTCGTTAGGCGGGGAGATATTTTTCAAATCTTTCTCTTTAAATGGCAACTACTACCGGTCCAATAAAAAAACGACTATTTCCTCCGTTAAAAGTTTTGAGTTTCATGACCCAGATCCAGGTAAGGCAGTGATTGTGCTTGATGAAAGGGCTGCTGGTAATGGGTATGATCTAGGTCTGGGTTTAACTCTTAATAAATATATTAATATTCATGGTAGTGCATTTTTCTTTTACAGTCCTTATAACACGGAGGAGAAATTTTCTGGTTATAGGGCTGGCGTAGATCTTTCGCTTTACCTGAATGAGCGCTTTAGTGTGTTGGTATCACCAGAGTTTGTAGCCGATAGTAAAAGGAATAGATTCTTAGTCAATGTTGGATTTAACTTGCCAGTTGGTAGGGATTACACAAGATTACTAGGACATGTCAGGAGAGATAGAGATATAGTTTTGTTTGATACTAATAATTCCTATAATGTTAACTCTGCGTTTTTAGTTGCAGACAAGGAATACCAAGTTGGTAAGTTAATTAAATTTTCTCCGAATGATCAAGATGCTATTAAGAAGCTTACCAACAAAACGGAAAATCCTTCTGCTAGTACCGCTGCAAAGAATGAGGAATCTAAAGTAGGCTTGGATCTGTTTCTCATCAGAGATGCTGAAAAAAGTAAAGAGGTAAGTAGCGAGGGGGTAAATAGCAAAGAGATAAGTCTAACCGAAGGTGCTAAAGAGTTAATGCTTTCAGATGAAACAACATTGAAAGTGTATATACCATACTCCGGTGGAGAGAGGATAGTGAATTATTTCATTCCTAAGAGTGAGGTAACGATTAAACTTGGTGGTAAAGATCAGAGTGATAGTACAGGCACGACATACAAATCGTTACTTTTCAACGGTGCAAGAGTAGAGTTAGATGACCCTACTAAATACACCATGGAAGATGTTACATTCAACTCGTGTTTCGTCAGCAGTAATAAAGAACGCCCATTCCAGGATGACAAAGGCGTACTTCTGATGAACTCTAAATTAGAGTTTTCACATGACAACCTAAAGTCCGCGTTTTACTCAACAAAGAGTGATACTAAAGACGAAAGACCGGTAGTGAGTTATATACTTAAGAATGTACATATAGAACTACCTAAGGTCGTCCATGATCCAAAGAACCCAGTTAAGGATGATTTTAAAGCTCTCTTTACAGGTGATCTTGATAAGATGGGCAAAATTGATGTCAAGCTTGCGGGTGAGATCAAAGTAGATACAAAAACCTCAATTGATGCTAGAAAAAAGGCAGAAGAGGAAGTAAAAGCTCCTGTTTCTGAAGGGAAAGGTAGTGGTGAAGCCAGTTCAGCTGCGTAGTAAAGATAGATGAAGTTTATTCAGTGAGACGCACTAGGGTGAAATTGGTGGCCGAGGAAAACAATGGCACCCACAAGAGCAGGCTTCAGAAAATTTGGTGGGGTCTTATCAGTTGAAGTGATAAGGCCTCACTTTGTGAGTTTGCTTCTTAATTAATGGTTTTTTTTGATTACTGCTCTTCTATGGGCTAACTGAATTTTGCGCAGTAAGTTGTTGTTCTTCTTCAGTTATAGGTTTAGGTGGATTGCCTTGGAAATTCATTTTTTTATGAAAGCCTCTTAGATGCTAAAGCTGTTTCCGCAACTGCAGGTGGATTGTGAATTAGGATTTTTTATAACAAACCTTTCTCCGACGAGTTCTCTTACGTAGTCAAGTTTTGCAAAGCGGATCAATTCCAAGGACGCATTATCTATTTCAAGAATAGTTCTTCCATTCCAGGTAACATAGTATTTTCCTTCTTTGCTTGTGTGAATCATCTCATCTTGAATAGTACCTGTAGGATTTTGGTTATGGTATGGTTCACCTTCACTTTGAGAGCGACTTGCTGTGCTACGAGCTGCTTCCACATCACATTTGAAAATCATGCTTTGCTCATGCATGAGGGGATCAGCAGTATTTAAAGAATTATTCTCTTTAAAAAGGTTGCGATTTGGACGCAATACTGTCTTATCACAGCTCTTGATCTCGAATTTGTATTCAAAACCATTGCAACCGCCAGGCTCCACGGTTACGCTTAAACACTCTTCACTTTCTGTAATTGCTAGTATTCTTTTCAGAGCTGCATCAGTGAGTGAGATCTTTTTTTCTGTTTCCACTGGAAGGATAGATGTACCTTATTTAGAACACCCAAGTATAACATTTTTTTTACTTGCAGAATGAAGCTTACATTGTTCAAGGTTTTAGAGTTGGATTTTTTTTACAAGCGATGGTTTCAAATGATGCGGACGTGATTTTGTATTAGCAATAATGGAAAACGGATGTACCAAATGAATGCTTAGAAGCGATATCTCTTGCTATAGAGTATATGAAGATTTACTTAATTGCATAGTTAATTTGATTAATGTAGTTCCATAGACGGGGTGTTATCTATTTAGAAGCAATATCTTTTGCTATAGACTATACGAAGATTTCCTTAGTTGGGTAGTTGATTTAGCCAACGTACTTCATAGGTAGAATGTTATCTTCATATTCGTCATTTCCAGAAAGGTCTAAGGGAAGGTTATTTTTAGAAAAAGAGGATCCTCAGCGTGATTGTTATCAGAGGGACAGGGATAGGTTGATACATTCTTCAGCTTTTAGACGCTTGATGTATAAAACCCAGGTCTTCAGCCATTGTGGTGATGATCATTATAGGACCCGTCTTACGCATAGTCTCGAGGTGGCGCAAATTGCGCGCTCCATTGCTAGGCTTCTTGGGCTTAATGAAGATTTAACAGAAACCATAGCACTGGCTCATGATATAGGGCATCCACCGTTTGCACATATAGGTGAGGAAGCTCTTCAGGAAGTTGCAGCTGAACACTATAGATTTGAGCACAATGCTCAGGTTCTGAGGATCTTAGGAGAGTTCGAGCATCAGTATATGGATTTTGACGGGCTCAATCTGACTTGGGAAACGATAGAAGGTTTGGCGAAGCATAATGGTCCGATACAGGAGCCGCACCAAATAATAGAAGAGTATAACGGATTGCTTGATCTAGAGCTTAACAAGCAACCTTCCTTGGAGGCTCAAATAGTATCGTTAGCTGATGATATCGCTTACAGCTCGCATGATATAGATGATGGGCTTTTATCTGGTGTGATCACTTACCAAGATTTACGACATTTACCCATCATAGGGGAGAATATTTTAAAATTCGAAAAGACTTTTCCTGAGGCAAGTAAGAGTCAGGTGATGTATAAGGCTCGGAGGCGAATGATAAGGTTTCTGATTTATGATGTAGTTGATGTAGCGCGGGAAAATATAAAGCGTTATCTGCTAAAAACTGTGGACGACATAAGAGAGTTGGGATTCCCGGCTGCAAACTTTTCAGAGAAAGTAGGCAAGGAGATGAAGGAAATTAAGGCGTTCCTGTATAATAATCTCTACTTTTACTACAGTATAAGAAAGAGCAGGGTAAAACTTAAAAGAATAGTAAAAGAATTATTTGAAGTTTTTTTCCACGACCCTCAGTGTCTACCGAAAGATTACTATGAAAGGTTCCGTATAGCTGACTCCATGAACAAAAAAGCTCAGTTGGTGTGCGATTTTATTGCGAATTTAACTGATAGTTCCGCAATTAGAGAACACAGACAATTCTTTAGTACCTGTGTCCTAGAGCGAGATTACTGATTTCTTTTCCGCTGAATAGGTAACAATTTCTAGTTAGTAGTTGGTGATAAATCAATGCAGTGGGAGAATGAAGGTATAGTTTTATCGAATAAAGGACTCGTCGAAAACAAAGCCGTAACAACTTTGTTTACTAAGGACTATGGGTTAAAACGGGGTTTATGTAGTAGGAAGACAACAATTGATGTGGGAAACGTAGTCTACTGTAGATGGAGTGGTCGATTGGAAGTACAGTTGGGCTACTTCAGAGTGGAAGTGAAAGAGATAATTTCTCCGTTTTTGTTTACCGATTATAAAAAATTGAAGCTCCTTAATGCAGTTCTAAGTATTTTGCTTAAGGTTCTTCCAGAGAATGAACCACAGAAGGAAATTTATAAAACATTTATCCAGTTGTTACAGGCATTTAAGTCGAACACCCTTTGTTATTATAGGCAGTATATAGAAATGGACTTGTCAATATTACAGTATTTGGGGTTTCAATTGGATTTGTCTCGTTGTGCAGTAACTGGAGAAACAAAAGATTTATTCTATATTTCTCCAAAAACTGGTAGAGCTGTCACGAAAGCGGTCGGTGAAGCATACAAGGATAAACTACTTCTGTTACCACCATCACTATATAAAATTGCTAATGGCTTATCGATTGAGGAGATATCTCAGGAAGAGTTCTTGGATTGTATCAGAGTCACAACTTTTTTTCTTCGTGCATTTCTGTTTCTCTTGCTGCATTTGGACCTTCCATTTCATAGAAAGGTTGTATTAAATGGGATATGAGCATTTTTTTAGCTTTCACGCAAGTTGTGCATAGGAGGATATGAAAATGTATAGTGTTTCAAAGGCGTATTTGGTGATCGTGAGTGCTTTTTATAGAGTCTGTATCCTTAATAAGAGGAGCCACCATCAGAAGAGCAATATGTGTATAATTGAGGTTAGCAGTTGAAGTTATTGCGTTTGTTTGATACGATAAGCGGCGCGCTGTTTTGCGCTATGACAATAAATGGTTTTTCGTAATAGGTATCTTGGACCCGAAGGCGGAGTTCGGCACCTCCACCGTTTTGCGGGGGTGATTTAGTTTCGACAGGTATTAAAGGCTAAACTTTTGTTCGGTTGAGTGATCCCGTGATTCACAACACTTTTTATAAGTGCAAACGACAATTTTGAAGCTGGTTCTGCTGAATATGCAGTAGCTGCCTAGTTTATAGGTAGTACAGCGCGGTTTGGGGCGGCCGGTCAACAGAACTGCCCCAGTTTTATTTATGAAAGAGATTAAGTATAAAGCACTGGTGAATGCCGCGATGCTCGGCATTGTTCGCTCTGTAATGAAGGACGTCTCTGCTGGAGAAGCGGCGAATTTTTTCATTACTTTCTCTACGCGAAATACCTCTTTGTCGGATGGGCTGAAGAAAAAATATCCGCGTGAGATGAGCATTATTTTGCAAAACCAATTTAGTGATTTGCAAGTTTCTTATGAGAAGTTCAGCGTGGTACTCAGTTTCTCAGGTGTTGAGGAGTGCATTACTGTGCCCTTTTCGTCGATCTTGTACTTTCTTGATAGGGAGTGCAATTTTGCTTTGGAATTTCATGATTTAGCCAGCGAGGGTAGTGTAGATGAAGTTGATTTTTGTAATGCTGGTGGTGCTTATGTTCCTGGGACCAATGCTAAGGGGGAGCAACAGGGGAAGATAATAGATATTACTAATATGCTAAAGAAGAAATAGCTCCTGTGCGTATTTGTTGCGAGAGATTTAAAATTATACGGTTTTTTCCCCTGCCTTGTTTATTTTTGCTTTGTTTGCTGGAGCTTGTACGGCTGACATAAAAAAGGCGAGTTGTGATTGCGTAAGTTGAATTCTGGATTGGCAGGGTAGTATGAAAGTTTGCATTGGTTTTAGCTCTCTATGTACGATGTTATAGTAGTTGGTGGTGGTCCGGCCGGGTATCCTGCAGCGATTCGGGCGAGTAGGAGTGGTCTTAAGGTTGCGCTTGTTGAAAAAAATAAGTTGGGAGGGGTGTGCCTCAATTGCGGGTGTATCCCAACTAAAGCTCTTTTGCACATTGCAGAGAAGTACCATTTTGTAAAAACTGGAGCAGCTGAGCTAGGTATAAATGTTTCCAATGTTTTTCTTACCTTTAGTAGTGCTATCGCGTATGCTCAAGAGAAAATTAAAAAACTTGCTGCTGGTGTTTCCTACCTTATGAAGAAAAATAAGGTAGAGCTTTTTTATTCTAGTGGAAGAATTTTGCCTGGTAAGCAAGTCAAGTTAGAGGATTTAGGTAAGACTATAAGTGCAAAAAACATTATTCTCGCAACCGGGAGCACTCCAAAAGAGATTACGGGTCTGGAATATGACCATGAGCTGATTTGGAATTACAATGATGCAATGACGGCAACTAAAATGCCTAAATCGTTGTTGGTAGTTGGAGCTGGCGCGATAGGTGTTGAATTTGCGTGCATTTATAATGTTTTTGGTAGTAAGGTGACGGTCATAGAAATGCAGAACCAGATCCTTCCAGCTGAGGATACTGAAATCAGTAATCTTGCCGAAGCTGCGTTTAAAGAAAGTGGAATCACTATACGGAAAGGTACTACTATTCAGTCCTTAAAGAAGGATAAAGATAAGGTTCTTGTAACATTAAGCGACGGAACTAACCTAGAGGTTGAAAGAATTTTGGTTGCAGGTGGCGTAGAGGCGAGCTCTCAGAATCTTGGTCTTGAACAGATTCCTACGATAAGGATGAATAAGGGTTTTGTTTCTGTTGACAAGTACTGTGAAACAGGCGAGCCTGGTGTATACGCAATTGGTGACTTAAGGGGCTTTCCTTGTGTCGCTCACAAGGCAATATATGATGCGTATGTTTGTACGGCAAAGATAGCGGGAAAAGAACCTGTTCCTCTAGAAATGGATAGTATTCCTAGTTGTATTTATTCCTTTCCTTCAATTGCAAGTGTTGGTTTGACAGAAGAGGCCGCTATAAGAATGGGTCATAAAGTGAAAATAGGCCGTGCAAAAGCTGAAGGAAACGGAAAGTCAGTTGTACTTGGTAAGGATAAAGGTTTGGTCAAAACAGTCTTTGATGCCAAAACAGGGGAACTTCTGGGAGCACACATAATTGGTTATGAAGCTACGGAGATTCTGAATGGTTACATTATTGCAAAAGCCTCGGAGGCAACTGTTGAAAGCCTGAAGGCTGTTGTTTTTCCCCACCCAACTATTTCTGAGATGATGTATGAGGCAGTACTAGCAGCGGACAATGAGGAAGTCCATTCGTAAAGTACAACTTGCTATTTTCTGCGGTAGATATATCACTTCATTTATGCTGTCTTTTTAGAAAGTAGGTTCAGTATAAGTAAATGTTGCAGGGGTTATCTCGCAGATCAGTAAATGATTTAGTAGGCCGTTTAGCAGAGATGATAGTGGCTCTACATCTCTCGATTAAGGGATATATGCTCCTGTGTAGACGTTATAGGAATCCACATTGTGAACTTGATTTAGTCTGTATCAAGCATGGAGTTTTGCTTTTTGTAGAGGTGAAATTTCGGAGTTCGCTGCAAGTACTCGAAACCATGGTCGATTACAGCCGTATGGAAAAGATGTATCCAGCTTCTGAGAGTTTTTGTAGTGAGTTTCAGTTGTACTACTGCCTTGAAAGAGTCTTTAAAGTCTTTCTTGTAACCCCTTCAGTAATACAAGTTATAACGCTATAAGCAGCTGCGTATAGGTGCTAGCTTTTATTCATATTTTTTTGTGTGCTATCCGATTCTGGGTTGTTAGGTGAGAATTTGAAAATTTCGCAATTTCTCTAAGTAGATGAGACGATCATCGGAGATAGAGGATAAGGATTTGTAGGGTTCTTACCTTCCAGCTAGACAAGAATAATACTTGCGGTCGAAAGGAGCACTACAAATGCTAAGATATCCGTAAAAGAGCTAGTGATGATCGAAGATGAAAGAGCAGGGTCACCACCAAATTTCTCTATTATAAACGGAATTGCAGCCCCAAAAGATGTTGCAAGTGCAAACACAAGGGTGATAGAGATAAGGAAAGTGGATTCCAAGGCCAGATTGTGAAAGCGTAAAGCTATTATCACTATCATTAGTGCCGACATTACGAGACCGTTGCACAGTCCTACAATCAGTTCTTTTACAAAAAGGCGTAGGGCATTACCTTGACAAAATCTTTTTGTGATTAGTGCTCTAACTGCAACTGTAGAGGCTTGTATGCCTGCGTTTCCACCCATTGCGGCAATTATGGGCATAAGAATTGCAAGTTCCACGTGTTGTTGTAGTGTTAGCTGGAAAAAGCCAATTATGTAAGAGGAAAAGTTTATGCTTAAGAAGGTCACTATGAGCCATTTAATTCTGCGCATTACTGTGTTTGCAACATCTGAGTTGATGTCTGATTCTGAGACCTTACCTGCATGCAAGATATCCTCCTCTGCCTCTTCAGAGATTACATCCACTACATCGTCTATTGAAATTACACCGACAATTCTTTGATTTTTATCGACCACAGCGATTGAATGCAGAGAATAATCCCTAAAAAGACGAGCTACTTCCTCCTGATCTTGACCTGTCTCGACAGTTTTTATATTTGTCTGCATGAGTATCTTTACCAAGGATCTACTCTTTGCGCATAAGATATCATTAAGAGAGACACTCCCTATTGGGCGATTTTCCTCATCTACAACAAAGATTTCACTTATATACTTTGGTAGCTGCTTTTGAACACGAATAAACTGCAAAACTTGTTCTATGCTCCAGTCTTTTGGGATAACAATGAAGTCTTTATGGATCAACCTTCCCGCACTTTCTTCAGGGTAGGCAAGAATCTCCTTGATTACTTTTGCCAGTTTTGACGGGAAAAATTTAACGATCTCCTTTACAAAATCCTGTTCGATTTCCTCAAGCACATCGACTATTTCATCTACTGGAAGAGAGGTAATAATTTGCGCGAATCCTCGAACACCAACTGTCTCGACTATTCTTCTCAATAACTCAGTTGGTATTTCCGCTAAAATGTAAGTATGATGAATTAAATGCTTGTGCATAAAGTGTTCTTGAACCTCACTTTTTGCATTTATAAACGCATCTACAAGCTCTTTTTGATTCTGTATTCTATCTTGCTCAGGTATTTCTCCGGTAAGCTTCTTTAGGATAAGAGGGATAGTATCATTCATCTTCTTAACATTTACATCAGAATTCTCTAAAAAAGCTTATCTACCAACGAATTTCAGAGCGTCCCGCTCAAGGGAGAGTGTACACCAACAATAGCATTGGTGTACACAGTAAGCCTTGACCTAATGAAGTTTAGTTTCCAGTAATCTGGAGACAATAGTCAAGTATTCAATTTAGGATTTCATTTCCAAAAAAACAAAAGCCTTTGGATTAATTACCTTTGCGCCAACCCTTTTGGTAATATAGAAAGAAACATAAGGTTTTGCAGAGTATGGATCTCTTAGAACCCGCATTTCGCTTCTATCGACGATTTGATATCCACGCTTAAAATCTCCAAAAATGATTGGATATTTCTTTGTTGAACTCGTAGATTTATCAGATATTGGTATTATAGGCATTTCTGAGCACTCAATAACAGGTATTCCCATTAACGTGTCGGGTTGACCTACTAAAATTCCTGGCTGAAACATATAGTGTCCTGTCTGTTCATATTTTAGCCCTCTTATTAGCTGGATAGTTGTACTGTGCATAAGAAATGTTCCATTAACAGAGAACTCTCTTTGTAATCCATAATAGAGGCTTAAAATATCAGCAGGGGTTATTTTGTCTTTCTCCTTGCTTGTGATCTTACAAATCTGTTTTCCTGTGGAATCTGTATTATGTTGAAGTATTCCGTGTGGTTTATTTTTTCCATCACCAGTAATGAAGGTTTCGTTTTCGAGTTGTGTAAATGCCAAAGCAGCCTGTTCAATTAACCATTTTTCTACGTTTATAGATGGATCATCAAGGACTTTTTGAGTGGTCTTTGGTTGTGTGTAGAGCTCATAGGTATTTATTTCTGTTGTGATTATGTGCTCTTTTGCATCGCTATTAGTTATCTCATCCTCAGAAACCCATTGTGCCTCTAACGCGTCACCATTGCTTATGTAAGTTATACAGTCTGTTGAGATCGTATTAACAGATGCTAGCTTCCTTATTGGGGAGAGCTTCTTCATTTGCTCATGGATTGAGTTAATTAAGGTATCTGTTAGTGGAAAGCCATTACTCTTGATTTCAATGGAATTTGCTGATCCCTTCTTAAGATAACTATTGAGTTGCTTCTTATAATGACAATCTTCGCTTATTTCGGTCGAAGTAAAAGGTCGTTTCACAGCCAAGTCATAGCCATCTTCTAGTTTTTTTAATCTTCTCTCACAACTCTGTAATCTTTCGTCTTCTTTCTCTTTAAAAGATTTAATTTCTGTTTCGAGGTTTAGAAGTAAATTATTTACTCTTGTGTCCATTTAGTTGATTATAAATTAAAAAGTTAGTTTATTTCGTTTATCCACTTATGAGGAAGCAGAACATTATTACTACATAGGAATTTGGGTCTTACAGATGAAAACAAGCCTAAGTACACTAGAGAACTTATTGGAGCAGCAGTACTTTAGAAGTGCTTCGAAAGGTTTTTTTATAACTATTTAAAGCCAAATTATTTCAGTTATTACATTCTTTTCTGGATAGATTGCTTGCATAGCTTCTTTATATCGATGCATTTGCTTTTCTATTGCAAGATCGACGCTTTTATCTTTTCCAGTTTTATAATCTCTAATCGTTATTGTATCCTTTTCGAATTTCACATTATCCATTCTGAGTAGCTTACCATCAAAATAGACTTCTACCTCGTTTTTACCGTCCGCTCTATGATTCTTTTCAAGAAAAAGCAAAACCGTCCTTTTGATTTCATTTTTTTGCTCGTTCGATAATTCTGGAGAATACTCTTCCAGGAATAAATTCATCCATTTTTCAGCTTTTTCAACTTTAGAAATGTATTCGAGAATCTTGTGTATTAATTTGCCACGGATGATCTGAAAGGTCTTCTCAGAAACTTTTGTTACATCATCATCTATGATGCCATTATCAAATGTTTCATCTCTTTTGTAAGGAAATTCATATGAGTTTGCTAAATCACTTTCCTTGTTTTGTAGCTCTTGCGTATTTTTCATGCGACGGTTGCTATCTCTTTCTCTATGTAGACTGGGGTTTTCGTCTGATTTATCTACCTTTTGTTTAATTTTTATAGGATACAGGAGATCATTTGTGTAGTAATACGCTCCATCTTGATTTTGTGAGCCTATTTTTACGATTCCGTTGCTGCATGCTTCATACCAAGAATTCTTTTTGGCTTGTTTGCCAATTCCCATAATGTACAATTCATCTTCCGCACGTGTTAAGGCAACGTAGAGGAGTCTCAGATGTTCATATCGGATCGATTCCTTTTTTACATCCCTCATTTCTTGTACGACTCTAACATGGGTTTCAGATGAGAGGAGTGGTGTTCCGTCTTCAGTAAAGAAAAAAATATCACGATTTTGTGGTACGTAATTACTATCCACTATAAACACAATAGGTGATTGCGTACCTTTACTTCCATGAACGGTTGAGATAGTAACACCGTTTTCGTTCTTGCTTTTGATTTTTAAAGTCGCGTCTTCGCCAGAAAAGATGTAAATAAAATCATGTATACATTCGTGTTCGAGCGTGTTGTCTAAAAAGATGTCAATATAATAGGGGGTTTCACTTCCATAGTATTTGGCTAATGTGGTGACAGTCCTTGCGTCAAGAACCTGTGAATATATGTCGAAAGTCGTGCCATAGAATTCAAGCCACCTCTTAAGTACTTTTCCTGCGTATGTGGCACAAATCTGCTCGAACAACCATTCCTTTTTTTTCTCAGCTTTAAGTTTTAGTAGAGCACTGTGGCTCCAGGCAAATATAGGAGATTTCAAAAGTGTGATCAGAGCTTCATCATCGTGTTTATAGATGAGAAACTTTCCTAGATTTATGAGAAGCTCGAACAAGGGATTGTTTTTTACTGTGAATTTGCCTGTAAAATTCACCGGGATATTAATGGCAGTAAGTTGCGTGTAAATATGGTCAACCAAATTGGTTCTGTGTGCAACAAGGATCAATATGTCACTTCCTTTTACAGGTCTGTTTTTTGCTTTAAGTGTTCTACCTATCTTAAGCCAACTTTGTATGGTTTCCCTTATAGAAATTGCCAGTTGAAGTTCTGCATCAACTTCTCCATATTGTAGCAATGGTATTACTTCTATATAGCCCGGCGCTTCAGTTCTACTTGTGGTATGGCGAATCTTCTCACTGGATGTTTTACAAAGTTGGATGTTTTCAAAGACGCTGTCAACAAATTGTAGAATAGCTGTAGATGATCTATAGGACTTTGCTGTCTTAACCTGAACAAGCTTATTTTGGGGATCCCTTTGTTTAAGTATGTCGTAAAACGCAAGATACATCTCGGGACTCGCCCCCTGAAACCCATAAATGGACTGTTTGTAGTCACCAACTACAAAGATGCTCTTATTATGTGTTTCATCTATGAGAAAATCCCTACAGAGATTAGATATGATATACCACTGTTTTATGCTATTGTCCTGCGCTTCATCGAGCAGGATATGGTCTATTTTCGCAGCAATTTCATAAACATTCCATATTTCCATCTCTATCGCAGTCTCTATGATTCCATTATGGGAAATATAGTGTTTCGAGATATTTTGATTAATTTCTAAAAATTGAGTGAATGCCGATAATATATCTATACTCTCCGTTGCCAATTGTTCTAGTGGATCATTCTTAAGTTTCTCGATTATTTTTCTGTAGTCTAGGTGAAAGTTACTTAGCAAAGATGCTAGCGTTTCATGCAATTTTCTTTCGGTTGTCTTTTCTGCGGTTTTCTTGGAAAGTTGACATCTTTCCCAAATAAACCGTGCCAGTAATTGGCAGAACATGTGTTGGTTTTCCTCATATATTTCTTTTGAAAGATGTCGTCGGTCACACATTTTAATGGATTGCCAGCAGAAGGAGTGTAATGTCTGTATTTGGATAAATGCGTCGGCTGTGTACACAAGTTTCCGGACATAATCCCGATCTTTCACAGTTCTATTAATCGTGGAAAGCAAATACTCGTCCATATCTGTATCATTCATTGCGGAGAGCTTTCCTAATATAGCGAAAATGCGGTTGTGCATTTCTGCTGTTGCTACCTTTGTAAAAGTTATGCACAGTATATTCTTCTCTTTGTTAACCAGTAATGATATGGCTCTTCTTACAAGCAAGGTGGTTTTGCCGCAACCGGCGGATGAATTAATCCAGACTGAGACATTAGGATCAGTAACTTTTTCTATCATTTGTGATAGCTATAGCAACTGATATGTTCAGGCAACCATGACAGAGCAGCATAGGATATGCAATATGTTATGAGCGATGCTAAAAGAATCTTGATGTGATGCATGATCATACGATCCATCCACCGCCTAATACTTTACTTCCATGATACATAACACAAGCTTGTCCAGGAGCTATAGCACATTTGGGTTCCTCAGCTAAGGAGACCTTTAGGAGCTCACCATTTGGATAAAGATATCCTTTTACCGTATCAGCGCCAGAACGCAACTTTACCTCGCATTCTAGTCCAGCGGTCAATTCTTTTCTATCAAGCCAGTTTACTTCTTTCACGTAAAGTGAACGTTGTTGCAATTTATCACGTGTGCCAACAATTATGATGTTGTTCTGAGCGTCAATTTTTACCACGTATAGTGGGATAGGGGCTGATAATTGTAATCCGTGTCTTTGTCCAATGGTATAATGAATTGTACCATTGTGTGTGCCAAGGACTTCTCCATCTGTTGAGAGTATTTTTCCTGGTCTCTGTGCATCCGGTCTAAACTTCTTTATTACATCCGCATAAGATTTTCCATTTACAAAACAAATGTCCTGGCTTTCTGGTTTTTCCGAGATATCCACACTTAGTTTCCTAGCTAAGTCTCTTGTTTCGCTTTTTTTAAGATTTCCCAATGGGAAACGGAGAAATTCTAGTTGTTCACGTGTAGTATTGAAGAGAAAATAGCTTTGATCTTTTGAAGGATCGATGCCTTTATGGAGCTCTACACCGTTTGTTGTGGTTAATCGTCTTACATAGTGACCGGTTGCAAGTGCATCGACGGATAGGCTTTTAGCAATTTTCATGAGATCCCTAAACTTTACTGTTTGGTTACACTTTACACATGGTACCGGGGTTTCACCTTTGAGATATGACTCTGCGAAGTTTTCTATCACTTCTTTTCTGAAAGTTTCCTCCATATTTACCACGTAGTGTAAAAAGCCGAATTGGGCTGCCACACGTTTTGCGTCAAATATGTCCGAACCTGCACAGCAAGTTTTTCTGTTTGTTTGCGTGGAAGTGAAATTATTATGAAGTTGTAATGTTACCCCTATGACCTTGTAGCCGACTCTGTGCAGATAAGCTGCAACGGTTGAACTATCTACACCACCTGACATAGCAACCATTACCTTTACGTCATTATATGCTTTTCCTGGGATGATTTCTGCAAGTTCTTGCATCAATTTCACAAATACTCAACGGGCTATTATAGCAGGATCATGATCTTGCTTAACAGCCAATTACATATGTTCTTGTTTTACAATTTAAATTTGTTGTTTATTCTATGTGCTGTACTAACGAGGGAGTTGCTTCTGTAGAAGAAAATTAAGTATGGAAAAAATTATTCACTATACATCCGGTACTAGAGTTGCGTGTTATGGAGAAGAAAATTCAATGCATCCACTTGTTTACCTAGATCTGCAAAGGGACGGGCGGGTTACTTGTCCTTATTGTGGTGCTATATTTGTTCACAGGGGTACAAACGATGACTCAGAGACGTAAAGTTATTTTAGATACCGAGACCACGGGCCTCGATATGAAGAATGGAGATCGTGTCATTGAAATTGGCTGTGTCGAGGTGGTGGATTTTCGAATTACAGGCGAAATCTTTCACATTTATTTGAATCCTGAGCGTGAGATTTCAAAAGAGGCAACACGTGTACACGGTATCACTTTCGAACAACTTGCTGATAGTCCAAAGTTCATCGATATAGCAGATGATTTTCTAAAATTTATAGATTCATCAGAAATAGTCGCTCATAACGCAAGTTTTGATATCCGTTTTCTCAATTCTGAACTGATCCGTGCAAGGCAGAGAAGATTGATCAAATTGGAAAATGTTATAGATACTCTTGCTATGGCAAGAAAGATATTTCCGGGTTCTCCAGCTTCATTAGATGCACTATGTAGGAGATTTAGGATTTCACTTGAGCAGAGAGAGTTACACGGAGCTTTATTGGATGCACAGCTTTTAGCGCGTGTTTACATAGAATTAAGTAAGGGTAGCCAAGTCAGTATGAGTTTTTTAGAGGGATCTAGTGTAAGTTCTGAGAAAAAAATGTTCAAAGAACGTGAGAAGCTCATTATTACCCCTGAGGAGTCGCTTGAGCATAGTGAACTGATCAGGCGCCTTAAAAATCCTCTTTGGGATGAAATTTTGATGGAGGAATAAAGTCATCTACGGACAGGATTCCGCTTTAACACGGTTTTTATGACCAATATACGCTGTGTACTTGTTTTAAGTCTATTGTGACTGTTAAAAGTAGTTTAGTGTTATCTTCTTTCTTTTAAGAGCACAAAGCTTATGGTGATTTCTATGACCTGCATATCCAAAACCAGACAGTAATGTTAAAACACTTGTTTTAATTTTCTGTGATTAGTGTGATAACGCCTGAAGAGAAGTTGTCTGCTCTGAGGAGAATAATGGAAGATAACCGGATGGAGGGTTTTCTTATAACTATTAGTGATGAATTCTTACTTGAGTCTCCTCTTTCGTATAATAACCGCATTAAGTGGCTTACTGGATTTTGTGGATCGTTTGCTATGGTCCTCATTACTTGCGAGAAAGCGTATTTTTTTACCGATTCTAGGTATTTGATTCAAGTAAAGCTTGAAGTTTCTGAAATATATACACGCCTGCAGTTTAGTCTTGCTGAAATTGAGCGTGTGATAAAGGAGAGTTGTATCCGGAGAATTTGTTACGATTCAAGATTGCTTAACCGTGCCATGTTGAGCTTCTTCCGGTGTCAGATGGAGCCTTTAGATTGGAATCCCATTGATTGCCTCTGGGACAGAAATACAGTTTCTGTTGGAAGGGTTGTAGTTCATCCACTTTGTTATGCAGGGTTATCTAGTCAGGAAAAGTGCAAACAAATCATCAACATAACAGGTGGGAATAACTATTTTTTCTCTAATTCAGAGTCCGTGTGCTGGTTAGCAAACATACGTGGTTCAGATCTTGAATATACACCTGTAGTTTGCTGCAGAGCCATTCTTTATTCGAATGGGCTGCTGAGAATCTTTCTATGGGGCCAGGTAGAGGATTTACCTTCGTTGGAAAGTCATATAGAGATTTTGCGATTGGAAGAATTACAGTTTTACTTGACACAATTAAAATCGGTAGCTCTAGATGAGCAGAGCGTAAATATTTACTACTTGAATCTAATAAGAGATAGAGATATACAAATTACTCATCTGCAGGATCCATCGGTTATTATGAGAGCTTGCAAGAACCACATAGAACTTGAAGGTAGTATAGCAGCTCATAAAAGAGATGGCTTGGCTCTGACAAAGTTCTTAAACTGGCTCAAAGTAAATGAGTCTTCAGATGAATTAGCATCAGCAGAGATGTTATTAAGTTTTAGAAAAGAGCAAGAGCTGTTTTTTTCCCTGAGTTTTCCTACGATTTCTGCATTTGGTCCACACGGTGCGATAGTTCACTATACTCCTTCTAAAAAGAGCAATTTGCAATTCAAGCCCGGAAATCTATATTTGGTCGACTCCGGTGCTCAGTATCTGGATGGTACGACAGACGTGACACGTACTGTTGCAATAGGTGAGCCAACTGAGGAGCAAAAGTTTCATTATACTATTGTCCTGAAGGCGCACATTGGGCTTGCTAAAGCTGTGTTTCCGGCTGGTACTACTGGTAGACAGTTAGATGTACTGGCTAGGTCTCACCTTTGGAGTTACAAACTTGATTATGCTCATGGTACTGGTCATGGTGTTGGGAGCTTTCTTAATGTTCATGAAGGGCCACATTCATTTGGAAGTGAGGTGCCGTTAAAAGTAGGTATGATTATTTCAAATGAACCTGGTCTCTATTTCGAAGGGAAATATGGCATAAGACTGGAGAATCTTATGTATGTTAAGGAAGCTGGAGATGGGTTTTTGAGTTTTGCTCCTCTTACTCTTGTTAATTTTGATGAGAATCTAATACGACACGAAATGCTTTCCGATAGCGAATCACGGTGGCTGGAGGATTACTCGGATTTAGTCAGGACAACACACAGGTCTTAGCACTTTTTTCTTTGAAAAAGCAAAACAGACATACTCAGAAAACAACAAGTTAACTCTAATAACGCGCTCGGCTTACTTACTTTTTGCTAATCCGCACTTTTGCTTTCTTGAGGACGAAAAGAATGGGGCCTGCGCATTTGAGCTATTGCCTCCTCCAAAACAGTTAGACTAATAGGATCATTCATTCTGTGATCAGCATCACGGAGCAGACGTACTTCTGCATATGGAGCATCTACATGTTCGAGTAGCTCGATGGATTTCTGATATGAAACAATGTAATCAGCAAGACCATGTAGAAGAATAACTGGACAAGAAATACTTAATTTTTTGTCTAATATTAGGTTTTTTTTACCATCCTCTAAAAATGCCTTAGTGACTAGGAGTTCCCTGCCATTTTCAAATGAAAAAATAAAGTAACCTTGCTCTATAAGTTTTTGACGTGTTTCAGGAGTAAATTGTTTGTCGAGATCTGCAGTAAAATCAGGTGCAGCAGCAATTCCAATTAGTCCCTTCACTCTTTCCGGTAAAGCCTTAGCCAATGCGAACATCATCCAACCACTCATGCTTGAGCCGATTAAAATCTGCTTACCAGTGGTCACATTTTCTAGCACCTCAAGTGCGTTTTGGGTCCAGATACTTATACTGCCCTCTTGGAAATCTCCATCTGATAGGCCATGGCCAAAGTAATCAAATCTAGTAAAAGTAATTCCATTTTCTTCGCAAAAAAGCCTCAAATGTTCCGATTTGGTGCTTGTCATATCTGATGCACGACCGCACATGAAAAGAATTCCATCATCGGAGGGGCCTGCAAAGGTTTGGTAGGCTATTTTTCCGGTTAGTGTAGACAAATATTGCGTAGACATCAAATACCCGATCTGCGAGAACCGTGCAATTTTAACTTGTCTTTTGCGGAAAGAAAACAACAAAGGAGTAGAAACCCCGATCCTACTGACCTCTCGATTCTAGACCAGGGGTAGTGAACCCAAAAAGGCTCGAAGGCACACCACCCCAGGCTTCAATATTATCAAGGCAGTCAGAAGGAACATTTATGTTTATTCTGGCAGCGGAACAGGTGAATCAGAGAGACTACGTAGGTATGCGATTAGATTTGCTATATCCTGAGGATTGGAAAGTCCCGCAAATGACATCTTAGTTCCCTTGATGTACTGGGCTGGTTTGTATAGTAGATGTATCATTGAGTTATAATCCCAGGTACCACCTTTTTCCAGTAAAGCTTTGGAATATTTAAATGCATCCCCCAAGTGGGCTTTATTTTTTCCCAAAATATCCCAAAGATTAGGACCAACTTTGTTATGTCCACCCTTCTCAAAGGTGTGACAGGCAACGCACTTTTTAGCTAATTTTTTACCCTCTTCTATGTTTGCATCTTTGAAGAAGGTAGTCATATCAACGGCTGCCGGATCAAATTTGTTTGTTTGTGACTCTATAGTCTCAGCACTCGTAACTGCATATTGGTAATGTGTAACCTCTCTGGGATGGTAGAGGGCATCCACTACGTTGCTTACCGACAGAACCGTTATTCCAAAGAGAAGCACAGATGCAAAAAGCTTATTAAATTCCAGATCTTTCATGAGAAAATGATGATAACAGGCGTACTGCACGAGGAAATGATATACGAACTAACTACCTTTCTTCAATGGGTATGAAAACCTGAGTATGTATTTTTTATGTAGAAAAGTTGCAGTCTTATTTATTGTTTCTTCATTTGCGTTTTATCCCTGTAAAATAATAAAGTCTTCCTCTACATTGTCGGTAAGTACCTTTTCAACGGCAATTGGGAAACATTTGTGCTCAGCTTTGAGTATTCTCTCACTTAGTGATTTGACAGTGTCGTTTTTAAGCACCGGAACGGCACCTTGGACAATTATTTTTCCTGCATCAACCTCGGGGGTGACGTAGTGCACAGTGCACCCAGCGATCTTTACCCCTGCTGCCAGCGCTTCTGCTTGGGCGTTTAATCCCCTGAATGATGGTAGTAAGGAAGGGTGAATATTGATGATGTCACACCCAACTCTCGATATGAAGTCCTTACTTAGTATTTTCATGAAACCGGCCAAACATATAAGATCCACCTTTACATATGACAGTACAGTGAGTATTTCCTCCTCTGAGGTGCAAATTCGTGTATCTATGCCGTAAGTGTGGGCTATGCTAATACCAGCAGCATCGGGCTTATTTGAAATAACAAGAGCAACAGAGAAAATTTTTTTTCCTTCATTTTTGGAAAACTCCAGCAGGGACTTCATGTTCGAGCCCCTGCCTGAAATAAAAATGGCAACCTTTTTTCTCATTCAACCTTCAAAACGCAGAGTCTTATTTCCTGCTATAGGTACGTAAGCAAAGCAAAGATTTACTTGTAAGTTTCTTTAACTGATTCCGATATAAATTCCGTTAGTAGTCGTACACCAAATCCAGAAGCTCCAATGCTGGAAAAATGGGAAGTACTGTTATTCCATGCAACGCCGGCAATATCGAGGTGAGCCCATTTTGTTCCGTCGTTTATGAATCGTTTCAAGAATTGAGCTGCTGTTATGCTGTCTGCGCCATGATTTTCTGTAGAGATGTTCTTCACATCTGCGACTTCAGAATTTATGAGATCATCATAATTTTTTGACATAGGCATTCTCCAGAGTTTCTCACCAACCTTTTTCCCCACATTTGCAAGGTTTTCGGCTAATGCATCATCATTAGAGAACAATCCTGCATGATCGTGTCCTAAAGCAACAACTATTGCTCCTGTGAGTGTTGCTACGTCTATTACTTGGTTTGCTTTTAAGTGTTCTTGCGCATACCACAAGGCATCTGCGAGTACCAACCTACCTTCTGCGTCAGTGTTGAGTACTTCAATTGTTTTCCCAGAAGCCGACCTGACTATGTCCCCTGGACGTTGTGCGACTCCTGAAACTGCGTTTTCAACGATCCCGAGTACGGCTGCAACATTTGCTTTCACACCCTGTTTTGCAATAGCATGAACTGCCCCCAAAACTGTTGCAGAGCCAGCCATATCGGATACCATATGCCACATTCCACGTGCTGGCTTAAGTGAAATACCACCGCTGTCGAAAGTAACGCCTTTTCCAACAAGAGCGATGTAGGGATCATCTTTATCCACTGCACCGTTATATTTTACCACCACTAATTTTGAAGGGTAAGTGCTTCCCTGACCAACGCCTAGAAGTGCGTTCATGCCTAATTTCTGCATGCCCTTTTCATCAAGGATTTCGACTTTTAGGTTTGGAGCTGTCTTGGTAATCTCCTTTACAGCATTGGCATAAGTTTCCGGATTAAGGTGATTTGCGGGTTCATTTATCAGATCCCTAGTTAACTTCATTGATTCAATTAAAGGCTCGACTTTCTCTCGAAAAACCGAATAGATGTGCTCGTAGTTCTCAATTCCAATTACAAGCCGCTCTAGCGTTATGCTCTTATCATCGGTCTTTTTTGTTTTATATTTATCGAACGAATAGTCTTTTAGCTTTGCCCCAAAAGCCAGATCCAAGGCATAGTCATCTTTTAAACCATCTAAAAGTACTGTCGCGGAAGAAACATTATTCTTCTTCATGAGTGAAGCAATCTGTGCTCCTGTTTTCTCTGCGGTATGAGCATCAAAATCTTTTTGTTTTCCAAGCCCAATGAGACACAGTTGTTGCAGTTTTGGATACCCTTCGACAAGGTCACTGAGAAAAATACAAACGTTTTCCCCAACTTTTCCAGTAAACGAAGTCGAAGCAATGCTTTTGGAGATAAACGAAGAGCTTTGTTGATCCAAAATGGAAATCCTTCCAAAGAACTCAGAATTTTCATACAGTCCACTGAATAGAATAGGCTCGCTTTGCATTGCCTCTACTGGATTCAAAAAAAAGACTTCCATAATAACTCCTAGAAAAAGAACAGAGTGGTGCTTCGAAAAAACAACGGGCGAACGACCAGATTCGAACTGGCGACATCCAGTACCACAAACTGGCGCTCTACCAACTGAGCTACATCCGCCAAAGTGCACGTCACAGCAAATGGCGATTATACTTTAACATCTTTTGTATATCAAACAGTATTCTAGATAGCCTCGAGGTTATAGGTGTGAGGAGTCAAATGCATTGCAGCAGCACATACATTTATGTGTTGGTGTAATTATTCATGTGGGGGATCTCTTATTCGATCGCAGAAGTATCACAGAAACCTCCTCAGGATCTGGGTATTAGATTGAGTTTCATCAGGAAGAAGATATAATTTTCTGGGCTGTGTGTGGGTGGACAGAGTGGTGTGTTTTTGCACTCATGCAGGGATTTTCGTTACCGCAGTAGATCGATGATGAGGGTCTTTCATATGGGGGTTGGATTGCTGAAGTCAAGTTATAGAGATTGTGGAATTGGCGAAATATCAGAGGAGCACATTGGCAAAGTTATAAAGCTTGCCGGATGGGTTTTTAGAAAAAGGGATCATGGTGCAATTCTTTTCATTGACCTGAGAGATGCTTATGGTGTAACACAACTTGTCATATCAGAAAGTATCGATGGTTTTGAGGAGCTCAGATGTGTCTCCTGTGAGAGTGTGATCACGGTTCAGGGACTAGTTTCGGCAAGATCACCTGAAACAATAAATAGTTCTCTTCAAAATGGTAGAATAGAGGTTATTGTTAAATCCTGGAGCGTGAATTCTCATGCCTCTTCATTGCCACTTCAAGTGGATTCCGAGTTTCCTTATCCTGAGGAAACACGGTTGAGGTATAGGTATCTCGATCTTAGGAGGAATAAACTCAAGAAAAATATCATACTTCGTTCAAAGATTATTTCTGAGATACGGCGGTTTATGGAAGACGAGGGTTTTACAGAATTTCAGACGCCAATACTGACTGCTACCTCACCAGAAGGGGCTCGTGATTATATCGTTCCCAGTAGGATTCATAAGGGAAAGTTTTACGCTTTGCCCCAGGCGCCACAACAATTCAAGCAGTTGCTTATGGTTGCTGGTTTTGATCGATACTTTCAGATAGCACCATGCTTCCGTGATGAGGATTCTCGAGCAGATAGGTCTCCTGGGGAGTTTTATCAATTAGATGTAGAGATGTCCTTTGTGGGACAAGAGGAGGTATTTGAACTGATGGAACAGCTTTTAAAGCATATCTTCTCAAAGTACTCAAATAGAAAAGTGTCTGGGAGTTTCGAGCGTATTCCATATAAGGAGTCAATGCTTCTATATGGGACAGATAAGCCTGATCTTAGGAATCCAATAAAAATTGCTGATTTTACTTCTATCTTTAAGGAATCTGGCCTCGCAGTTTTCATAGAGCAAATACAAAAAGGAGCTGTTGTTCGGGGGATTCCAGCTCCAAATTGCGGGAATAAGCCAAGAAAGTTTTTTGATGAGATGATAAGATATGCTACCACAGAGCTCTGTGCTCGTGGGTTAGCATACCTTTGTTTTGATAATGGGATTCCTAAGGGGCCGATTGCAAAATTTTTATCTTCTGAGCAAATAAGTGAGATTGCCAAAAAGGCTTCTCTTGGTAAGGGTGATGCAATTTTTTTCTCATGTGATGCTGAACGAGCAGCTACAAAAATTGCTGGGGCCATCAGAAAAAAACTAGGATTGGAACTTTCTCTGCTTGACAACTCAGAGTACAAATTTTGTTGGATTGTTAACTTTCCGTATTTTGAATTGGATGAAACGACTGGGAAATTAGATTTTTCTCATAACCCTTTTTCTATGCCTGAGGGTGGTTTGGAGGCTCTTAATGGAGATCCGCTGAAAGTTGTATCACAGCAGTACGATATTGTTTGCAATGGGGTGGAACTATCGAGTGGTGCTGTAAGAAATCATAAGCCAGAGATAATGTATCGTGCTTTTGAGATACTTGGCCTAGATAGGGAATATGTAAATCGTGTTTTTGGCGCTTTGATTGAGTCATTTCAGTATGGCGTACCGCCACATGCTGGGATAGCACCTGGAATAGACAGGATGGTGATGCTTATTGCAGAAGAGGAAAATATAAGGGAGGTAATTGCATTCCCAATGAACCAAAGATGTGAAGACACACTAATGAGAGCTCCTTCTCCTGTGGAGACAGAAAGATTACTTGAATGTGGGGTCAAGTTGGTAGAGTAGGGAACAGTAATACCGAGTGTTTGGGTCAAATGTGGAAGTATGAGGGTGTATTTATCCAGCAAGCTTGTCACACACCCTTCCTATCTATTTGTCTAGTTTCTGTTGCAATAGCAAAATGCAGTTGTTATCGGTATATCTGCTCAATTGAATTTTTTTTAAGTAATCTGTTAGGGACATGATGGGGCGTAATTTGTATCCTAAATACAAGATACCGTGATATTTTTTCTACTTATGTAGTAATCATATTATTTTCTAGTTCCATTTTGGACTGAAAGACAGAAAGAGTGTTATTTAAACTATTTTGAGTAACTTTTAGTTTCAAGGCTTTCATTACGCCTATCATAGGGGGCACTACGTATTTAAGGTGTTGGTTGTGATCAAGTAGTTTACATGTTTTTTGTGACCTACCTATCTTCACTACAGCAGTGTTATTTGAATGGCTAAGTAATTGGACATCGCAATTCTCATTTCTCCCAAAGGAGATGATTGTTGCTTTGTTTTTCCTTGCTTCTTGGAGGAGTAATTCGGTATAAGGCGTATCAAAGTTAAGTACAGCTATACACCCATTTTGGAAAATTTTCGCTTTTTCCATTACAATCAGCTCTCTTAAGTCTATCGACCTATCTTGGTGAAATCTGATATCCGTGATTACTCCTACCTTTGGAAGTGTGATTTGATTAAATAGATCAACATTTCCACTGCAAGTTGTGTCAACTTCTAAAACCAAAAACTTGCATGGGAAATCCGCGTTTAATATACCTAGGGTGAAACCTGCGAAATTTCCGGTACCATCTTCATTGTAACAGGTTTTACCGTAGTTCTTGAGTAGTGTAACAATCAGGTTTTTTGTTAAGGTTTTACTGCTGCCAGTGATTCCTATAACAGTTGGTTGATAATTTCTTATTAGGATTGCAGCCAATTTTTCCATTGCTCGCAGCGGGTCATCAACCCTAATGATAGGAATTGGAATTTTTGGGCATGCAA
Source organism: Neorickettsia sennetsu str. Miyayama (assembly GCF_000013165.1). Classification (NCBI taxonomy): domain Bacteria; kingdom Pseudomonadati; phylum Pseudomonadota; class Alphaproteobacteria; order Rickettsiales; family Anaplasmataceae; genus Ehrlichia; species Ehrlichia sennetsu. The sequence continues at coordinate 397,030 of NC_007798.1, forward strand.
TATCCTTTTTTGTAATTATTGCCGATGCACCATTCAAATATGCAGTTTCTATAAAACAGGGGATATCATGGTTCTTTGCATCTGCTATAACGAATATTTCGCCCTTTCCAACCTTTTCACAATTCATTGAAAACTTGCTTCTTGAGATGTCAATTTTTGCTTGGTATTCGCAAATCAGCTCTGCCTTTAGAATACTTCTAATGAGATCCGCAGTTAATAACATAAGCAGTACTTATTGACCACGTATTGGTAGCAGATATTAGGTATTTTGCGATAAAAGTAAAGCAAAATAATTTATTTTTTTTATATTTAACATAATATTTATATAATAAACTAACTTAAATATAGAGCTAAAAGCATAACATGTAAATTTTATTGGGAATATCGATTTTATGTACTTCGAAAAGGTGACATCATCCGTTTTTTGTTGATTGAATTTGAGTTCATTCTATTTGTAAAGCTATAATGTGGGTTCCGAAAGACCTGTCTGTAATGAACATAAATTACCTTCGTTTAAAGCTTAACACGCGTAGTTTTATCAATAAGTTCTTCTCGTTTGTGTGCGTTTTTTGCGCTTTTCTTCCGGTAGTTTTCCTTTTTGTACTGCTCTTTAGTACTTTTTCAGGAGCATATAAAGCTCTTCAGCAAACGAAGTTTGCAGTTGACCTGGAGAAGGTAGGTATTGCATCTGGTGACTTACGTTACGAGATACGGGAAAAGCTCATAAGCTATTTGAAAGATCAGCTTCCATGGGAGGAAGATCCCTTTATTATAATGAATTTTTTTAGTAACTATGCGGTAGACGAAGTGTTAGGCGCCTTGAACGTTGGAGAAAAAAAGGTTTGGGCGACAATTTCTGGCGAAGCAGATACAGTCCATAAATATCGACGCTCCGGGAGTCCCGGAATGAAAAGGGTTGTCCAGTATTTTTCCGAGCGCGGACTTTTGAAAAAGGCGCTCAATTATAAGCTTTTCACTAATCCTGATTCTAGAGATAGTAGCCAAGCTGGTATAGTAGGTGCGCTAATCGGATCTTTATATACTGTCTTTGTTAGCTTGTTGGTTTCTTTTTTTATCGGTGTTCTGACGGCTTTGTGGCTTGGTGAATATAGCAGTAGGAGCAGCATCACGAGAGTCCTTGAAGTGAGTATTAATAATCTTTCATCTACTCCACCGATTGTATTTGGTATACTTGGCCTAACGTTCTATATAAACTTCCTTGGTTTGCCTAGGTCTTCTTCTCTGGTTGGAGGACTAACCTTAGCATTTATAATGTTTCCTATTCTAGTGACTTCTTCTTTACACGCGATCAGGAGTGTACCCGATAATATAAAGCAAGCCGCATTTGCTCTAGGTGCATCAAAGGTTCAGGTTATCCTACACCATGTATTACCCCTTTCGATGCCAGGCATAATGACCGGAACTATCTTAGGGATTGCAAGGATTTTGGGAGAGTCAGCACCTCTGCTGATGATAGGAATGGTTGCGTTTGTTGGTAGCATTCCGGAAAGCATCAGAGAGCCGGCAAATGTTTTTGCGGTGCAGATCTATATATGGGCAACTAGTCCTGACATTTCAACGAATGAAAAGACTTCCATTATGGTACTTGTGCTTTTGCTTTTACTTCTTGCGCTGAACTGCGTGGTTCACTTTATTAAAAAGGTATTTCACTACGATTTCCACTAAGATATTATGAGTTTGTCTCTGAAGGACGTTTCGCACTGTTATGAGCATTTTTCTATAGAGAAGGCTTGTTTTGAGTGTTCTAGAGGGGAAATTGTTTGCTTAGTCGGTGAGTCAGGAAGTGGGAAGTCAACGCTTTTACGATTAATAGCTGGTCTGGAAAATCCTTTTTTCGGTACCATAAAGATTTTAGATAGAAAAGTTTTTGATCATGTAGAGAAAATTTCTGTCCCGACTGAGAACAGAAATATTGCGATGATTTTTCAGCACTCTTCACTTTTTCCGAATAAAACTGTGCTTGAAAATGTCCGTTTTGCTTTGAAAAAGACGGGAAGGGGTAGGATTGCCGAAGAAATGATTGAGTTAGTTGGGATGACAAAGTACAGCGCTGCTTTGCCTTTTCAAATCTCCGGGGGACAGCAGCAGCTTGTCACATTGGCTAGAGCTTTTGCTCAGTTTCCTGACATCCTCTTGTTGGACGAACCATTTTCGAATTTGGACACCAGCTTACGGACGAAAATAAGGGAGGATATGATTTCTCTTATCAGTAGCAAGAATCTCACTACCGTTATCGTAACGCACGATCCCTATGAGGCACTAGAAATTTCCGATACCATAGTTGTTATAGATGAGGGAAGAGTTGTTATGCAGGGTGTTGCAGAAGAAGTGTACTATAATCCTCCGGATAAAAAGACGGCTGAACTCTTTGGTATCATCAATGTGATAGAGGGACAAATTATTAACAATAAGTTTTGTTGCGATTTTGGAAGTCACCAGTTAGAAGGTGAATTCCCTGACATTGAAAGAAAAAATGCTTATGTAAGACCGTGTGGCATAAGAGTATGTTTCTCAGGAGAAGGGCGTGAGGCAACAGTCTGTAAAGTGAGAAGTTTTTCTAAAATGTTTAATGTTGAGTTATCTGGAAAAAGCTACTGGGTACAGGGCTCCGTAGATATTTTGCCAAAAAAGTATGATAAAATCTCCCTTCGATTAGATCACAAAGATCTAATTTTTTTTGATTGATAAGGAGGTTGTATGTCATTAGGACCCTGGCAGATATTGCTTGTTTTTCTTATAATTCTTGTTCTTTTTGGAGCTGGAAAGTTGCCTCAGGTCATCTCGGACATAGGTAGAGGACTTAGGACACTAAGAGAAGAGCTTAAAGATTCTGAGAAAAAAGCAGAGCGTTAGCGTCTCTCATTTTTATTCTGGTGGCAAAGCAGCTTTTGCTTTGCCACTCCGAAGTGAATTAGACTGTTTTAGCGGTGCTTTTGACTGCTTGTAGTTGCTTCTTCTCTCTAGCTTGTTTGCTGCTGGGATGCCTGTTGTTGGGCCGTCCATTTTTTGTTTGGGGTGAGACTAGTTGGTCCTCTGTCTTCTAGGTAGTAGGGTTTTGAAAAGCTTGTCTTGGATCCTGTTTGGCTGGTAATCTTTTTAAGTCGCTAATGATTTGAAATCCTGTTATTTATGCTCGATCATTTAGAAATCGCGGGAAGAAATTTCTCCTCTCGTTTGATTGTTGGTACTGGTAAATACAAGAATTTCGATGAGACTGTTAAAGCCATAGAAGCCTCCGGTGCTGAGGTGGTCACAGTTGCTCTAAAAAGGGTGAACATTACCGATAATAAACGTGAAAGTTTGCAGGATTATCTCGATCCTAAGAAATATACTTACCTTCCTAATACTGCGTTCTGTTTTACTGCGGGAGAAGCAGTTCGACATCTAGCTCTAGCAAGAGAAATAGGCGGCTGGAACCTTGTTAAAGTAGAGGTTTTTTCAGAGAAGGAGTTTCTTTACCCAGACATGCGGGAAACGTTAAAAGCAGTCAAAATTTTGGCTGGAGAAGGATTTCACGTTATGCCGTACTGCAATGATGATCCCATAATGTGTAAAAGGCTAGAAGAGAGCGGTGCGGTTGCGATTATGCCACTTGCAGCGCCGATAGGTTCAGGTTTGGGTATACAGAATCTTTTTAATTTGAAAGTTATTGTGAAGCAATCTAGTGTTCCGGTAATAGTGGATGCTGGAGTTGGTACGCCGTCGGACGCTGTAATAGCGATGGAAGCCGGTTGCGATGGGGTGCTTATAAATACTTCAATAGCAAAAGCGCGTTTCCCTGTTCAAATGGCAAAGGCGATGAAACATGCTGTTCGTGCTGGTAGATTAGGCTACTTAGCTGGCAGGATGCTACCTCAACAGTTTGCTTCTCCTTCCTCAAATAGTTCCGGTATTGTTTGAATTTATCGTTAGATATCTTCTTTATCTGGAAAAGAATTTTAGGCCCTTTAGTTTTCCGCTGATCCTCTAGTATGTGTATACGTTACCGTAGGCATCTTCTAGGAATGGATCGTTAGGGTATAATGAATCTTCAATCTGGGGTTTTGCCGCTTTTAAATTTCCAGGGTGGTACTCTATCTGTTTTGTATTTTACTCTGATATTTTTTGCTAAAATGACAGCTTTCCCATACCAAGACATTTTTTTCTTTGGAATAAGTCCTCCCAGACGAAGAATTCAATGCAATGGTTTAAAAGAAATTTGAACGTAATACATGATGTTCCTTTACTGAGTGCACCCTTACATACTCAACTTTTTTTGTAAATAAAATAGCGGATATGGGAAGGGTGAAATTTACTCCAGGACACTGGTCATTTAAGTGTTTAACAAGCCTCTTGTTTGAGTGACCAGCAAAAATCGGCAAGGAGAAACATCTTAGACTCTCTATATTCTTTATGATGGTATAGCACTGCTGATTCGTTTTTCCAAAACCTAGACCAGGGTCAATTAAGATATTTTTTCTTGGTATACCTATTGATTCGAGAACTGCTAATTTTTCTTCAAACCATGTTTTTAAGGTTTCAATGACATCTATATTATCCGGAAGGTTGAGATCTCCCTTTACTGGTATGGTTAATGCATGAGGCAAGAGCAGTGGAAAATCTACCTTGCCTTTTCTAACAAGGAGTTTTGCTACTTCCTCTACATTTTTTTGACTGTTAACAAATGTAACACCGTTTTCTAGAGCAAATTCGACCGTTTCTGGATTGTAACTGTCGATCGCTGCAACGGTACCATGCTTCTTACATAGCTCAACTATCTCCTGGAGGATTCCATCCAGGCGGTTTATTTCTTCCCTCTGTGAAATTGGATCTCCATCTGGTCTTGTTGACTCCGCACCCATTTCTATTATATCAGCACCATTTTGTATCATGTGCAGTGCGTGTCTTACAGCATCATCTCTCTTAAAAAATTTTCCTCCATCAAAGAATGAATCCGGGGTAATATTTAAAACCCCAACGATTTTTGAAATCATTATCTTACGTTTTATATAAAAATAGAGTAGGATACACAACTTATATACACTTCAGCGTAAGGGAGACAACAGTATACCCACTCAGTTCAAGAGCTACAGATTCAGATCAGTTATAACTGTATTCATACTTATAACATATTCTACTGAGATGAGATTTGTGGATAAGTGGAATCAATTGGCAAGGTAATAGTAAAACCAGAGACCTTATAGATATGGTAATGGTATATATACCTATATATACTGGAGCTAATATTCTTTTAGTTGATACAAAGGCTTTGCGTATTTACTTTGTGGACTAACGTGATTCTCAGAGGTAAAACTTCTTCTAGTGTTTCTATTGTGGTTAAGTAAAGCCTGCCTCATGTTTATTTTACAGATTGGATGATGCAGAAGTGGAACTATTTCTACTGCTGGTTTGAGCGTAAAGTAGCGGTTCAGAACTTCTTTGTGCGGGATCCTGAGTTGTTTTTCAAATAGGATAGCCTTCCCCCAAAATAAGATGTCGATATCTATAGTTCTTGGAGAATACTTACCTAATTTGATCTTTTTCATCTGCTTTTCTATCTTTTTGAGGCGGTTCAGTGTCTCGAATGGCTCGAAGAGTGCTCTTCCGATAACAACAGCATTATGATAATCCATATTCCACTCTTCAGGAGCATTCTTTGTTAGAAGCGCTTTCGTTTTAATGATTGGGGAAAGTATTTTTCTTGTCACAGGTAACTTTCTTACTGCAGCTAAAATGTTTTTTTTCGTATCACCTACGTTTGAACCCAGGCCAAGTACTACTAAATTCCCCTGACGCATCACCAGAGGATCATGATGGAAAAGCACAGGGCGGTATTGTATAATGCCTCCCTGAAATATAAAAGATTTTCCTATATTTTATGCATTTTGGGTTCAGGTATTTTAGCAGTGAAGCGGTTTTACCTGGTCATCCTGATAAGATAGCTGATCAGATCTCAGATTTGGTTTTGGACACTTATCTTCAAAAAGATCCTTCATCCAGAGTAGCAGCTGAGACAATGGTGACTCCCGATAGGGTTATTGTAGCTGGTGAGATCTATGGTCCAGAGGTTACCAATGCGGAACTGGAAGAAAAAATCCGCTTGTTTTTAAAAGGTATAGGATATGAAAAACACTTATTAGACTGGGAATCTTTGGAGATAGTTAATCTTTTACATGAACAGTCCCCTGAAATTTCTGCGGGTCTCCGGCGTTCAGCTAGTCTAGGCGCCGGTGATCAAGGCGTCATGTTTGGATATGCGACTGATGAAACACCTGTTGGTATGCCAGCCCCGATGTATTATGCAAGGGAAATTATTCGTGTCGTGAGAGAAAGTCCTCTCTTTGGACCAGATGGGAAAAGTCAAATTACAATTGAATACGATTTTTCTGGGAGACCAGTTGGAGTTACTAATGTGGTTGCGTCAGTTCAGCATCCCGCAGGGATGTCTACGCGGGATGTCAGAAATACGTTGTTGGAAAAGATAGTTTCTGTTTTGCCTAAGGATTGGTCATTTTCAGCGGATAGTATTATCATTAATCCAGCTGGTGCGTTTACAATAGGCGGTCCTAAAGGGGACTGTGGTCTGACTGGAAGAAAGATAGTTGCAGATACTTATGGAGGTGTAATTCCAAACGGTGGTGGTGCATTTTCCGGCAAAGACGCAACTAAAGTTGATCGTTCTGCGGCTTATCTTGCGCGGTATATTGCAAAAAATATAGTTTTTTCAGGTGCGGCAAGCAAATGTGTTGTACAGTTATGTTACGCAATTGGGATGGATGCCCCACTAAATGTGCAAATCTCTCTACCCGGAATCACCGCCTGTGATGAGGAGCAGATTTTTTCTTTAATTGTAGATAAAATTGATTTTTCTCCTTTAGGTATATCCACGCTTCTTCATCTGGATAGGCCGATATATCTAAAGACATCGACAATAGGTCACTTTGGCCATTCATATAATCCTACGGATATGTCTTTCAAGTGGGAAGATCTAGACTTAGTTCCTGCAATACAAGAGAGAGTAGGTTGATCTCACTTTTCGCTGGCTGGCTTGCGTATAGTGACACAAATTAGTTCCTCCGTAATGTGTGAGAGTATGACCTCCGTCTCACTACCTAAGTCAGCACATACTATTTCTAGGTTACTCCTTTCTGAGATGCTTGAGGTCTTCTTGGGAAAATCCTCCCCAAATGAATCACTAAACTGATTAACCCATCGCATTACCGTTGGTGGCGACACTGAAAATATCTTTGCAATGGAGTTCATCGAAATCCCAGAGAGAAAAAGCTGCACTGCATGCATTTTTAAACGAAGTGGCGCCCCGTGCTTTTCGTTCCTGCTGAACTGACACCCACAATTCAAGCACTTGTACCGCTGCTTTTCTTTTGCCTTGCCGCTCTTGATAAACCTCACACTGTTGCACTTTGGGCAATGCACTGTAGAAATTTTTGAAACTCAGAAAGGTGGCTTTTTTATGTCAAAAGGTATTGGAAAATCTTTTAACAAGTTCCCTTCCAGGGATTCTTCGTCCTTGGCAGCAAGATCTTTCGCATGATTGTATGCAGCAATTATGAGATCTGAGATGACGCACATATCTTCTTCCAGTTTCTCATCTATTGTTATCTCCTTAAGGTCAAAGTTTCCATCGATTATGACCTTAACCATTCCACCAGCAGCTTCACCTGTATAACGAGCATTATCTTTCTTTTGTTTGATATCACTCATTTTTTTCTGCATCCCTTTGAGCATTCCCTGAATGTCCACGCGAATCACCTCACAATAGTCACTTATTCTCCCCTTGGGGCAAGAGTAGCATTCATTTCTTAGTTTTGCTACCTTTGCCTTCATTGAAGAATAATAGATTTGAATCATTAACAGGGCTGCTTAGCAATAGTAGAGCTGTGAGAAAGTACCATAACTTTATTACACCGGCCATGCGAAAAGTCTTGAAATAATCTCTGTCTTAATCACGCCATGTTATGGTCGAAAGATACACGCCCTTATCCGTTGGCTATGGAAGATCGTCCAGCTAATTTTTTATACTCGAAAAATATAGCCACCAACTCACCGACTACATGTTTGAGGCTTGCAGTTTCTATAGCTACGTTATTAGTCTGATAATTCTGAACCATCAAACTCCTTAAGTATATAACTGGTCAACTCAGCAGAACTCATACTGCTGTTCTTAGATATTTCAGAATTTCTAGGAAGTATTGTACGCATTTCATTTGAAAAAATCTTTATAATTTCTCCTGGAGAAGGTAAGTTGGCTATGTATGACATTCTGATTATAGCGAGCTCAGCAACACTGTGATCACAGTTAAAAGATTTAATTTCCTCAATACTGGAAAGCATGCATTGTGCAAGTCTACAAAAAAATCCGGACTTGCTGCTATCTTCAGCGGTGAGTTTATCCTGGATCTTTTCATTTATTAGTGCTACAAGCTCCATAAAAATTGTAAGCATCTCGTAGCCTTTGGAGTATAAATCGTTTAATTTACCAAGCGAGGTTTTGCAATCACCCGCAATGATGGAGTCCAATAGCATGTATACTTCAGATAGGTCCACGAGACCCATTTTGTTTCTCAAGACATGTACTGTAATTTTTCCTTCGGAAGGATGAAGAGTAACTTGTTCCAGAAGAGATAAAGCATCTCTAAGCGAGCCATCCGCTTTTTCTGCAATGAATTTTATAGCATCTTGAGTGATTTCAATTTGTTCTTTCTCAGCAACTTGGGTGAGTCTTTCCGCGATTACGACCCTACTTAACCTCGAAAGTCGATAATGTTGGCATCTCGAGATTATAGTCGCAGGAATCTTTTGCAGTTCCGTGGTTGCAAGGAAAAACTTTACATGTTGCGGTGGTTCTTCAAGTAGCTTCAACAGTGCGCTAAAGGCACTTTGAGAAAGCATATGAACTTCATCAACTATATAACTCTTGTATTTCGAGAGGAGTGGCTTGTAAAGCGCACCCTCTATTAACATTCGAACATCTTCAACCCCTGTATTGCTTGCTGCATCAATTTCTAGAATGTCTGGATGGGATCCACTCAGTATTGAGATGCAAGAATCACATTTTAAACAAGGCAAAGCGCTCGTCCGGTTTAAGCACAGCAGAGAAAGAGTTACTGCTCTTGCTGTTGTTGTCTTGCCTGTTCCATATGGACCTGATAGCAAGATAGCACCAGCAACCTCATCCCTTGCTATTGATGCGGAAAGGCACTTGACCAGAAAATCCTGCCCAACAATTTCATCGAGTAGGCGTGGCCTATATTTGTTTGCAAGCCCTATATAACTCATGCTAATGCGAGATAGACTCAGTACAAACCATACACGGAAAAACGATGTCCACGCAACAGCTGCAGACTTTCCACCTAAGTCCACAAAATTGGGCTCAGCCTAACTATAGCAAGAACAGACAGCCACTCACCTCGGGAAAAGCGAAGAGCACTCTGGCAAATTCAAACATAACAGGACGCCTTTCCAGACGAACGGGACTAAAAAGTCACACGTTCAGATGTCCACCTTTTAACCTGATTTCTTCCATTCCATCTAGAAATCCCCACAAAGCGGAAGCAAGCTCAAGAGCTCCTTTTCTTGCTTTCTCTCTATCGTGTTCGTTCATTTCTTTGATAAGATCTTCACATTCTTGAGAGTGCCACTTGTCGGCTTCTTCATGCACGGAAAAGAACTTTAGCGCCTTTTCATCATTCACAGAATGGAATTTCTTCAGACTGGCTATCTTTACACGTGCTATTTCAGGAATCTGTCTTTCATATGCATAAAGTGCGCCTATACCTTCAGCTACAGAGCTATTTGATAATCTAAAGAATGTGTTACTTAAGTCCCTGGTTGTTTCAAGCAACTTTGCATTTTTGGCTTTCTCGCTCTCCAGTCCGATGAAGGAACAAAAATCTAACCACAACTTTGGGTGATTTTCTTCTCCCTTTTCTTCATCAATTAAGTTATCAAGTAACACCTGCCTGGTCTTTATATCCGAACATTTTGAATGAAGAGTACTAAGGTACCTAGGTGTTTCATTGACGTGGTTAAAGTACTGGCAAGCGTACTCCTGTAGATCTCTTTTAGATAATTCACCTCTCTCCCAAGCTTTATAAAAGCAGTGTCTAAGGAGGGATTTAGGTTCTAGTTCTCTTGCAAACATTGGAAGACGGAAAAAAGTACAAGCAGAAGTAAAACACAACGCTGAACTTTTTTCAAGTGCTTACTTATAATCAGCAAATGAATTAACAGTCATCCATGTATAGCTGGATAAATTCCTGCATTCTATAGCATGAAGCCTTACAACTGCAAAGAATCTTAATAAAAGCTGCTACCACACTGTACCTAGTGGTGCTGTAGATAAAGTCCCCGTTGTCATCTTGTATTTTCGATCCCATGGTAACGTGTTTGGGATTGAAATTGTGAAATAAGACACTTATATCTTCTCGAGTAGACTTGGGACTTTGATAGCTAACTCATGGAGAAAACAGAGCATAAGAACACCTATTCTTTTGATGCAGATGCATCGAAGGTTTTGAATTTGGTTATACATTCTCTTTACAGACATAAGGACGTTTTTCTTAGAGAGCTCATCTCTAATGCATCTGATGCTCTAAATAAACTACGTGAGGCATCTTACTTTGATCAGGAATTACTTGAAGATAACCCTGAGCTTGAGATTCTTATCTCTCTTAATAAGGAGAAAAAAATATTAGAGATCTCCGATAATGGGATCGGAATGGACGAAAAAGAGCTTGTAGAAAATTTAGGAACAGTAGCCAGATCTGGGACTGAGAAATTTTTGGAATCACTTAAGGATAAAAAAGTCGATTTAATAGGGCAGTTTGGAGTTGGGTTTTATTCAGTCTTCATGGTGGCAGATAAGGTTGAAGTGGAGACAAGAAAGGCAGGTACAAAAAAAGGTTATATTTGGGGGTCTCGTGGAAGAGATAGCTTCTATGTTGATGAACTTGGTGAAAGTGTTTCTAGGGGAACAAAGATCAGAATCTATCTCAAGGATAATTCTGAGGAATTCTTGGATAAGTTCAAACTAGAGCATGTTGTTGTGACAAATTCCAATCACATTGCCTTCCCAATATACCTGATCGATGAGAAAGGTGAGAAAGATCAGATTAATTCTGCGAGTGCTATATGGACGAAGAACAAAACTGAAATTACTGATGAAGAACATCAAAACTTCTTCCGCGATGTTGCGCATGTAGGGGGAAAGCCATGGATGATCATCCACAATAAAAATGAGGGTAGCACTGAGTATATAAACTTGCTCTACGTGCCGTCTATAAAGCCGTTTGATCTCTACAATCCTGATAGGAGGGCTTCTGTAAAACTATACATAAAAAAAGTTTTCATAACCGAAGAGAATGTACAGTTAATTCCTCAATACTTACGGTTCCTAAAGGGCGTAGTAGACTGCGCTGATCTTCCGCTTAATATAAGCAGGGAAACGCTCCAGTATAATAATGCACTTGTTAAGATAAAGAAGTCCTTGACTAATAGGGTGCTTAACGAGCTTAAAAAAAGGGCGGACAGCAATCCTGAAGAGTATATCTCTGGGTTTTGGAACAATTTTGGGGCTGTTTTAAAAGAAGGCCTCTGTGAGGCTATGCCAACAGATGAGAGGGAGCGTTTATTTGCTTTGTGTCGTTTTTACTCTCTGAAAAAGGAGAAGCTTATCAGCCTGGATGAATACATACAGGATATGCATCCGGAACAAAAAGAAATCTACTGTCTATGTAGTACAAGCTTTGAGAGTGCTAAAAATAGTCCTCAGCTTGAGGGTTTTGTTAGCCGTGGATTGGATGTGTTGTTTTTTACTGATCCAGTAGACGATTTTTGGATAAGTGTTTCTCATGAATATAAGTCGTATAATATTAAATCGATTACTAGATCTAGCATTGATCTTGATGCTTTTGCTGAACTTGAAAAAGCAGGACAGGAGGTTCAACAACATCATGATAAAGAGATAGATCGTTTGATAGCAAAAATGCAAGAAGTCTTGAAAGATGAAGTTGAGTCTGTAAGAATCTCGAAGAGGCTTACAGAAAGTCCTGTTTGTCTTGCTGTTCCGGATGGTGCAATGGATATAAGGATGGAGAAGTTTATGCTTGAGCAGAAACAGCTTCATTCCAGATCAAAAAAGATTTTGGAGATCAATGCTTCTCATCCTGTCATTGGAAAAATAATTGGGAAAGTCGATTCTCCTGAAGTAGAGGATTTGATATTTCTTCTCTATGATCAGGCATGCATTCTACAAGGTGATGAGGTGAGAAATCCTGTGAGGATGTCTAAGGCACTAACCAGGTTGCTTTTAATGACGTGAAATAGATGGTTATCTTTGTAAGTCTGATAGATTAGGAGCAGTCTTAGGTGCTGAGTTTCTTGGTAGCATTTTTTTAAACTGTTTTAGGTATAATTGGCGCCTTATCCTTGAATTTACTGTTCCCTTCTGGACGGGGACTTGGTGGGCTGATTTTGATGTGTTGTTTTGTCGTGTTCAGGGGATTTTTTTGCTTTATAGTGAGCTATGCAGGGTCTATACAATAAACTTTTAGATGCTATTAGTTGTGGCAACTACTCTCTTTTCTCTCAACTCACTAAGCGTGTCGATTTTGATTATTCAGGGAGTCCCTATAACGGAGTTTCAGCTTTTAATGCGGTGGTTTCTGCTATTTGCATAGAAACTCCAAAAGATGAGAGAGACATTGCTGATTTGCTTCCTGTGCAGACAAAAGAATCGTCCACTGCGATTGCAGGTTTGAGGGCAAGAATAACTGGTAGAGAGGAGATTTTTGCAGATTTATGCAAACACCTTCGTGTAAATAGTTTAATAAATTTGGCGGATTTTGGAACTGGTCTCACACCGGTGCAAGTTGCCTTAGCTGCTAATAACACCACTCTAATAAATCGATTGTTTGCGAACGGTGCCCTGAGAAGTGCTAGGTGTGAGATTGATAGGGTTTCCGGTTGTACTTTGTTCATGAAAGCGCTTAGTTGTGCAAGTGGTACGGCCTCTGTGGAAATGTTGAAAGCGGTTGCTCGTGGTACGGCCAACATTCGACAGTTGACTACAACAGGTAAGACAGATAGGCAGATAGTAAATGACCTATGTAACTATTTTCGCTCTCTTGCGTCGAATTATGAAGAAGCACTGGCAGTTTTAATGTCTTCAGACGGCGATGGGAAGAACTTATATCATAGGGCACTTGAAAAAAATGATCCTGAAGCTTTGCAGTGGTTAAACAAGCTGTTCCTATCAGAAAAACCCATCATTGAAGAGGCAGAGGAACTTTTGAATAATCTTAGTCTATCAAGTAAGTACAAAACGCAGATTTTACAAAGTGTTCGCTATTCGAATGATAAGTTTACCCGCATAAGGAAAGCGATAGGTGCAGCGGATGTGATATTTAATATGCCGTGTGGGGAGCTCACTCCAACGGAGTTTATAGTGAGTAATATACCTTCCCAGGACGCTGGAGAGTTTGCTAGAAATGCAATGATTGGAAACAGTGATGGGAGTGGTTACATGTCTCTTGCGGAAATAGTTGACGGTGGGACGGATCCAGCTGACTTGATTAAGCTTGCTGATGCAATGGTTCGTTGTGCTCCAGAAAACGTCTGTGCAAGGTTTTTTGCTGGTCACTCTGGTTCCGTTCTTTTGAAAAAACTTTGTGATTTTTATGAAAAACGCGATGGTTCTATCAATGAAAAGGCATTTATTGATTTCTTGATAAAAATCGCTTTCCCTAGCTGCCTAGAATTTGTTACGGAAGGTAGGATCAATGTTGAGGATATCCTACATGGAGTGGTTGAAACTCGTGATCCCAATAGGATTGCTGGTATTGCTGCTCTTGCTTCACCGAAATCTTGGGAGCACGAGAATAAGGCAGGATGTAATCCGTTGGAGCTTGCTATTGCAAATGAGGATCCTGATTGTTTTGCTGCGATTCTTCAAAGCTTAGAAGGTGCATTGGTAGCTGCAAGCACTCAGGAAGAGCTCAGTGCACACCGAGAATGTATAGATAGGCTTCTTGCAGGAGTTGGTAAGACATCTGGAAAGGCGGCTTTGCACTTTGTTGTTGACAAAGCCCCACAACTGATAGGTATGATTCTTAACTTATCTTCTGATGGTGAAGCTTTATTGCGTGTTAAGGATGCAAGAGGCCTCTTACCAGTTCACCATAATGCAAACATAAACGCTTTTTACCAGCCTCTATACGAGAAGAAATTTTGCAAGCCAATTACAGAGGCAACGGCGAATCAAATTAACGATCTAAAGGAAAGCGTTGTACTTCATAAAAAAATCGCCGATGGGGATAAATCTGTCCTGCAAACGCTATTTTTACAAGATGAATCCAACGTGTACAAATGCATAGATACCGCTGAGGGTACGAAGAGCATTCTTGAAGTGGCTGCTGAAAGTGGTAGACCGGATTTGGTGAAGTTTATTCTTCTAGAACATAAAAAATTACAGGAAAAAAGTAAAAATAAATGTAAGGACGTTGAGGCTGAACTTGAACAACTGACAGCCTTCCAGACTCCTGAAGTGCAAGAAAAGATCGGTGATCTGGAAGCTGAGAGGACGCTTCAAGAAGGGATGCAGCGTGCTAGATCCGATGCGATGTGTAGGCATGCTAACGAAACGTTGTTAAGGGTGCTTAGTACCCAAAACCCGCAAGATTGGCATCAAGAAGTAATGGATGCTGCGGATTTGCGTGAAGAGACGCTTGTTGCAACACTTTTGGATAGTGGTGCAAACCCGCTAGTTACAGCTGTACAAAGTGGTAACAATCCGGTTGCACAGAAAATATTGTCAGAAGCCAAAGAGTGTGCAAATGATGATCTAAAGGATAGTCTTATCAAAAATCAAGATGTTACTGGTCTTTTAAAGTGTGGCTTTGGATCATCTAGCTTATATGATGCTACTTATACTCCGCTCAGGGATCCTGGAAAGGATAAGGCAGAGTTTGAGCCTTCAGTAGCGGCCGTTGCACTTATACGTGAGGAAATGAATACTCTTAGGAAACAGGTTACTTCAAAGTTTTCTGGTAAGGGTGTTTTGCTTACGTATGCACACGCTATCTCCATGGATACACCTGAAGCAGAGAATATAAAAGATAAATTGAATGGCTTTGAAGATGGAGATAAAGGGCTTCTTTCAGTGTGCAGCCCAGATGGGCATAACATAGGTACCCTCATTGCTGCCTTTGGTGGCATTGCACAATGGCAGGCCTACGCAAATAAGTATAGCAAGCTAAAGTCTGCAGATAGTGGTGGTGTTTCTCCAGCGGTAAACGTGTCTGCTGATATAGGTACTCCCTTGCAGGTTGCGCTTTTGGCGAAGCACTTTGCAAACAATGGTCCGGAAAAGAGAAGGAGATCACTCCTCCTTGATTATTTGCTACAGCACCACTTAGATGATGTTTTTATTCCAAACGTAAATGGGGAAAATCTTTTGCACACGGCTGTCAAATGTAGCGATATGGAGGTATTAGACTTGATGTTGACGCATGCTATCTATACAAGTACCACCACCTTTTCCGCCTTGAATCAACGGAACGGAGCTGGTAGGACTGTTCTAGAGCTTGCCGTTTACATGGATAATGCTTCAGCGCTTAAAATAATAGTTGAGAGTGTGTTGGCACGCCATGGAGCGGGTGCTGCGAGCGCTTTACTTCTTGAATCGCGCCTCTTACACACTGCTGTTGCAACAAATAATGATGCGATGCTTAAGCTGATTGCGAGTGTGCAAAAAATGCTTAATGTAATTACTGCTCCAGACCAGCAGCTCTTGTTGGAGAATCAGAAAGATCAACAAGGTAGGGATCCGTTTGTTCTTGCTGTCGAAATGGGAAACCTTTCTGCTATGAAAACGATGCATAGGGCTGGACTGCAAATGAATGCAGAGAGTGTTAAGGAAGCAATTGCAGGGCTTCCAGCCAGCTTTGATAAAGGTAAGTTGGATGGATTGATTAAACTTCTCAAGTTAGATAGAGCTGAGTCAGCTGCGCTCCTAGCTGAACGTGAGAAGCGTTTAAGAAAAACTCTTCCTCCAACACCGCCCTTGGCGGTGGAGCCCCAAAGCAGTGAAGTAAGAGGGGAATTTATAGATCAGGTGCGCTGTATTGCAGAAAGTGAGTCTGAGCTATTCAAAAGGCAGTCTTTTCATGCGCACAACAGTCTTTTTTCACAATTTCAACAAGAGTACAACAAGCGCGCTACATCTTTAAAAGAAGATATTACTAATGACAGGATAGATATTGCTCTTGCTAACATGCGTTTGCATCCAGATCTTGTCGATTCTGCCGATAACAGGGGTGAGATTATAGAGGCAGTACTAGCATCCAACAACTTAGAATTGGCTAAGGTTGTTGTGCAAAGTTCAAATAAGTTCATAAAGAACTCTAGTGGTGATAACTTGCTTAATTGTATTATAAAGCATGCTAGCGATGGAAGTTTAAAAGAATTAGTTGCTGAGTGTATAAATACTGGTTATAGCCTCGCTGAGGTTTCAAGGGATGGGATAAGCGCCTTTCAACTACTGGAAGAAAGAGATCCGGCTTTTGCAGCGGAATTAAGAAGTGCTCATGAGAAAGAAAGTGCTAAAATCACCAGTCTAATGAATTGTTTGGAGGATGTTCTACAGTCCGCAAATACGGGTGCGAAGTCACGTGCATCTTCCGTATTGCTAGGAGAAATGAATTCTTTTCCTAAAGGCTATAATTTCCCTGTTTTTTCGCAGATATTTTCGCAAATACTTAGTGACAATACTCATGGTGAGCACTCTTTGGTTACAAAGCGTCTTGGTCTGCTCTGCTATCTTTTCAAGGGAGTTTCATACTTTGGAGAAAAAAGCCCAGAGAACGGGGATACAGTTCTGCATATGCTATTTAAGGTGCTTAAAAGCAATCCTGGAGCTATTGTTGAAGTACGTGAAGCTCTTGAGGCTATTATCGCAAACAAAAATTTTTATCCTGAGTTGCTTTTGGAAAAAAACTACTATGGTTTTTCGGCATTGGATGTTTTAGCAGGTGTAAAAGGGTCATGGCACCTTTTAGATGTCATTAGGAGAACTTTTCCAAATTTTGATGATAAAATTAGCCTTGCGAAGATGTTGATGTTTTCTGTACTTGAAGCAGACTTAGACGAAACTAGAGAATTTTTAGAACGGCATCAAGGTTCTCTCTTAGATATTAATTCTGAAGATAACGATGGTGTTTCTAGTCTTGAGTGTGCCATTTTAAGGAACGATGTTCCTATGTGCAAGCTTCTCCTTGAATATGGAGCAGAAATAAATACGGTTGATCTTCATGGACGTAATTTCCTTGATAAGATACTCGATCGTTCTTTCGAGACGGGCGTTCAGCCTAGTCCCGAGATGGTGTCCCTACTTGTAAGTAGAGGTGTAGATTTGATGCACAGTAGTGGTGATTTAACTACTTTAGAACGATTCGAGAAGTTTGAACAGAAAAAAGATGTGCTCCGTACTCGTTTAGCTGTCCTGATGGATAAGCCTAACCTCTGTCAAAGCGATTATACGGAATTGCGCATTTTGATGAATGCACAGTTGCACCAAGACTACTGTAGGATTCTCCGCGATGCTGTACTTGAGCGTGAGCGACTTAATGAAGAAGTGAGCAAACGGGCTGCGAATGCGTTATATGTTGCAAGCGGTTTTAACTTTGTCGAAAGCATAAGGCCAATTGTAAGTGCTCCATTCAGATTACCGAAGGATAAAAGTTCCGCAAGTCTTATTGGAGGCGTGGTGTGTATCAAGGTTGATGAGAACGCTTCTATTGATATTGATGAACTTTTTTCTTCTGTGAAGCCCTATGGAGTACGGTGTAGTGATTTATCGTTCAATGGGGGTAGGGATGTCGTTAAGGTGGAAAGAAAAGCAAATGGTTTAACGAACTATATCCCCAAAAGTGGGTGTGTCATTGTCTCGGTTGATGCGAAGGTAAAGGGAAATTCTGAGAAGGTTGAGATATTCATTAGCAGTGATGGTTCTGTCTCTTTTGGTTCCAAAAAAAATTCTGCTAAATTGACTTCTCTTTTCAAGGAGGGCAAGATTGATTTCACTTCTTCAGGCGTATATGTTGATGGTACACCACTTGAGAAGGCATTCGGTTCAGCGCCTAAAAAGGCTGTAGTGCATGAACAACTTCAGGGGGTAGCAAGAAGTTTGAGGGAGGCCGGTGCTTCAGGTGCAGAGAATGTTCATGCTTCCCATAGGCACGTACCGACCGGTGGGGCATCGCGCGTTACAGAGCGCGGAGGTGATATAACGTAGAAACCATTGTGTACTGGCTGGCTCTGTGCACATCTTGGTTACCAGGAACGGAGTTTATTAATATTTTGGATGAGTGAACTGTAGAAAGTTTTCTTTTTATGTTTTTCAGGTATTGCGATATCTAACACTCCTTCGGAGGAGTAGTCTATTTTTTCCAGAATTCTTCCATATGGGTCAATGACTGCAGAAATACCAGTAGTAGTCGATCTAACAACTGGGAGGCCATACTCTATCGCTCTGACACGTGCCATTTGTAGATGCTGATACCGTGCAGTGCTATTTCCAAGCCAACTGTCATTCGTAAGGTTAACTATCCATTCAGCAGGCTTTTTTCGACCAACAAAAGTGCTAAAAATACTTTCGTAACAGAGGATCGGTGCTGCCTTTATACTGTCTAGCACCTTCGTACTATCATCACCATAAGTAAAACTGCTCATTCCATTAACAATCTTTTTTACTGGTATTATATTTTCGAGAGGTATGTATTCTCCAAATGGGATAAGTTTGACCTTGTCATAATATTCTGCGATGATCCCATCGCGAAGTACAAAAATTGAATTGAATAATGCGTTATTATCTCTACGTGTTCCGGCAGCTACGAGAGGTTTTCCAAGAGCTTGACTCACGTGAAGCGTTACATCTGTTTTAGGTCCCGAGAAAAGGAACGGTAATGATGATTCCGGCCACACGAAATAGGTGATTTTTGCTGAAGGTCTAGACCTGCTTAATTGAATGTACTTTTTGAGTACCATCTTTTGAAATTCAGGTGTCCAAACTTGCTGATGAGAGATATTTGCCTGTACTATCCTCACGACTTTTGAGGAATATTGAGTTGGATAAAGGCTCAAACGTCTGAGGCCAAAGCAAAAAACTGATATAAATAAAATGACTGAACAAACAAAGTAGATTCTGGCTTTTTTTGAATCTTTGAGAAGAAGTTCTCCAACTGATCCAGAAATAAATGTTGTGAATGCGGTAAGTCCAAAGATACCAAAAAGTGACGTCAGCTGAAGAATCTCTAGATGATTCCATGAATAACCAATGAGGTTCCATGGGAAACCACCAAAACACACTTCTCTTAGGTACTCTGATCCTGTTATTATGATAGAGAAGCTAAGTGGATTTTGTATTGCGATTGCTTTAAATAGGGTAAAGGCGCACGCGAAATAAAGAGAAAGAAAGAGAGAAAGTACAATAGGAACTGGTATGATTAACCACCATAAATTTTGTATATCTGTCGCCAATGCAAAAGCAATCCAATATAAAGAAGTCAAAAAAAACGCACTTCCAAAATGGACAGAGAACAAGAAGGTTTCCTGCATAGAGGAAGACAACCTTAGTTGTCTATATACAAGTGCAAGCGCAAAAACCAGAATGAGTGTTAGGTGAAAGGGTGCAAACCCAAGCGTCATACACACTCCTAGGAGTACTGATAAGTATTTTTCGGATACCTTCATGTGTAATTTGCTTTTGTTTCCCTGAGAGTCTCGAATATCGTTTTACTATCAAAGAAGATTCTTGGTTTCCACAGGCTACCTTCAACATTGATGTCAACGGCGATTGGACTGTCGTTAAGATTAAAGAATACACGTGCAACAGATGAGCTTTTCATATCAACAAGACTGAAATGCGATGAAAAAACACCACTAGTCGCCTGGGTTATAAAATTAAGTGACGCACCTACAACACCACCGGCAATGTTTCCTGAACCATCGATTTGAAAGAGGGGGGTAGCCTTCTCAAAGAAACCAACTCTGATAACCTCATCCAATTCTTTTATTGAATTTATTCCAACTAGTTTCTCTGGAAGACCATCTACATCACCTCCTTCTAGGGAAATACTAGGAGCATTAAAAGTGATTTTGCCGTTCAGATTTTTGACTATTTGAGCAATACTAAAACCTTTAGAAGAAAGTTCACCCCGGATATTTACTTTGCCAGAGACATAATCGACTTTGAAATATTTTTTAAAAAGTTCTTCGAGATCTAGGTTAATGGCCGCTATCGATGCGATGATGCTATTTTGTCCTTGGGTAAAACCGAGATTTGCAACCATTTCAAAGAGTAAATCTTCTTTTTTGACAGAGAACTTAGTTAATTTGAGTATTCCATTTTTTGTCTCTGCTGAAATTGCAAGGTTCAAAGAGGGCTCTTCATTATTGATACCAAAAATATTATTACACTTGAGATTAAACTTACTACTTAGATTATTAGGAATATAAGGGAAAGAATCTTCGTTCCATTGTATTTTAAAATCTTTGTTGTTTTCTTTTAGAACGTTAAACAGGCTTGGGAACTCAATTATGCTTCTATCGAATTTGTTTCCATCGAGATCTATTTCTAGAATATTTGCATCCTGAGCAAATCTCACTCTGCCTGTAAAGCCCATTTTATCTGAATCTACAGATATATATGAAGCGCTATTTCTATTCTTTGTGTGGTGAACAAAATCAATATGAGAGATTTCATTCTTTCCAATCTTTGTATTTTTTAGCTCGAACCTGAGCGTTGTATCCAGTTCACTAAAGTGATCAAGGAATGCACGAATATTTTCTTTAATGGAGTCTTTTAGCTCTAGCGAGCTAGCTTTGAAATCAGTCCTTACTTTCTTTAGGAGTCGATTGTACTGAATTATTCCGTCAACCTCTATTTCATCTGTGAGAAATTTACCACGATCAATGAGGAACATGTCTGGGCCAAAAATAAAATTAACTGAAAAGTTGAACCGCTTTCCTATTAAATTTGTAATATCCACATGCCTTTCCAATAGAGGTGTACCGGTGATCCATTCGGGAACTGTACCAGTACAGTTCCCCTCTCCACGTAGTATAGGATGCTCCTTCAAATTTCTCTCGACAACACCTTTTGCAGTGAATGTCCAATTTTTCGATTGAGAAGAAAAATTATCAATATATGAGAACTTGCCTTCATCACTGAAATCAAATTGAACCTTTGCAGTTCCGGCTTCCCTAAACTTAATTTCGTGCGCAACAAATTTTAATTCTCCTCTACCAAGAAAGCCTCTCTGGATATTTAAAAATGCTAAAAGAATCCCTTCAGGTGAGCTATTTGTTACACGGCTTAGGTCGATATAACTACTATTGATCTCAACTTTATTTTTTTCGTTATTTTTCGAGACATTGACCACTGACTTCACTAAGTCCGAATCAATCGTTATCAAATAGTTATTTTTG
Source organism: Neorickettsia sennetsu str. Miyayama (assembly GCF_000013165.1). Taxonomy (NCBI): domain Bacteria; kingdom Pseudomonadati; phylum Pseudomonadota; class Alphaproteobacteria; order Rickettsiales; family Anaplasmataceae; genus Ehrlichia; species Ehrlichia sennetsu. Next base: position 418,534 of record NC_007798.1, read on the forward strand.
CTCTGTTCATAGTGACTACTAATGAGAAAGCTGCTATCTTCCTTTGGGTTATAGGCAATATCTGTAAATGTAGAGAAGATTTTAAGCAAATCGTTCCCGCTGCCCGAAATGTGGTTTTCTTTTTCTGAAAGCAATATCTCTAGTTTATCTTTCTTGCTTGAGAGCTTCACAAGTGATTGGTTTTTCTCTTTTTCCAAGCGTAAGAGAATGTTGTAATGCATTTTATCAGATCTACCAACTTCACCAGAAAAGAGGACTTCTCTCTCTGAAGCAGAAAACTTCCCATTTTTTATGTAAGTGTTAATTGAATAATCGGGAACAAGCAGCTCTACATTTTGAAAGTGTAAGTCGTGAAATTTCAGCACGGGGAATTCATTTGTGTTGCTTAACGTAACTTTTCCATTTTTAAGCACAATTTTTGAAACCCGAGGCTTGCCAAAAATGAATGAAGTTGGTTCGAACTCTATATCAAGTTCTTCAAGCATATACCGGGATCCGGACACATGCTGAAGAAAATTTAAGGATGTAATTCTCAACCCCAGATTTAAAAAATTAATGGATATATCACCATGAACTTCAATATTTCCACCAAGTAGATGGCTTATTTCATCAAGGTATTTTTCTTTATGAGAGTTGAGTTTTATAACAAAACCGCCAAGAAAACATAAAATCATCAAAAGAAAACAAACGACAATTTTAGGGAGACGGTAAGAAGCCATATTCGGAACCAGAGGATAAAATTAAAGGGGATTAACAGAAAAACTCTTTTTCACAATTAAAGCTAACAAATAAAATACTAAAAATCGTTGTTCTGCAAAGAGATAGATGATAGTTTTGTTGCTGTCATTCCCGTATTTACATGAGTTTTTCCAAAATGCACGGCCGTATTGTATATTACATGGAAGCGGCAGTAAATGCTTCGCTTTTTGGACAAGGTTTTACCGCTGATAATCCCTCTGTTGGATGTATTATCGTAAAAGATGACGAGGTAGTTGGAAAAGGTGTAACTGGGATTAATGGTTCCCCACATGCGGAAGCGGTTGCTCTAAAAGTTGCCGGTATCAAGGCAAGAGGCGCCGACTTGTACACCACACTCGAGCCATGTGCACACCACGGGAGAACGGCACCTTGCACAGATTTAATTATTGAATCCGGTATAAAGAACGTCTTCATCGGAACTAGGGACCCAGATACTAGGGTTAATGGTAAAGGCATACAAAAGCTTCAGGAAAGCGGAATTGTAGTTACTACTGGAATTTTAAAAAGGGAGTGCTGTGTTAGCAACATAGGGTATTTTTACCGTCAAGTTCTTGGGAAACCATTTGTTATCCTTAAGACTGCAACTACCCTTGATGGAAAAATTGCTTGTTTTAATGGCAAGAGCGCTTGGATTACGAGTCCTGCTATGAGGAGAACAGCGCACATGCTGAGACGTATGTCTTCATCTGTTATGATTAGCTATTCAACTCTTAAACATGATGATCCACAGCTTAGCTGTAGGTTACCAGGTGTGAAAAAAGAGTCGATTAAAGTGGTACTTGATACTCGAGGTGAGATTTCTTCTCCTAATTTTAAAATCTTCAATGACGGAATTGTCTGGTCATTCGGTAAAAGAAATATATTCAAACATAAAAATTTCTTTAATTTTGAAGCTAATCTAAACGGGGAGATGTTGGATCTGGAGGACGTCTTGCAGCAACTTGGGACGATGGGTATTAATAGCGTGTTGGTAGAATGTGGAGGCAAACTATTTTCATCGTTTATAACTGGGGATTTATTCGATCAGATTATCTGGTTTAGATCCAATAAAGTTGCCGGTGGTGATGCACTGAGTTGTTGCAGTAATTTGAATTTCAATCATCCTTTGAAGTTTATTAAATTAAGAAAAACTAACGAAATAAAAATTCACGATGAATCAGTCGAGTCTTTTGCCAACGATAACTCTGAGAGATTCAATACTATTCTAGGAAGTTTGTAGTGACTGTACGGTGAAAAAATCGCTTTATCCATTATTAGTTGGAGCTTGTCTCTTTCTTAAGAGCAGGTGTGTTGTTCCCATTTGTGAATTCTATGAGGGTTTTTTCTTCTATGATTGCAATACCAAGCTCATTGGCTTTTGCAAGTTTTGAGCCCGCTTTTTCTCCAGCTACAACGTAGTCGATTTGCTTAGAAATACTGTTCACAACTATACCACCGGCTTTTTTTATGATCTCTTTTGCTTCTTCTCTAGTAATTGAGAGAAGCGTGCCTGTAAAAACGAATTTTTTCCCGCTAAGTGAGCCACCTATATTAACAGTGTGATCAGTAATCATGACGTGATTGGATAAACTTTTTACCATATTGCAATTATCTGAATCACTGAAAAAATCCAGTAAAGATTCACAGATACAACTTCCCATACCATCGAGATTCCTAATTTCATCCTCAGTTTGAGTATCGTCTTTGAGCATGGACATTTTGTCAAACCAGTTGGCAAAACTTTTGAACTGTTGTGCAAGCATGTAAGCAGTCTTTTCGCCTATATTTTTTATTCCAAGGCTAAAAATAAATTTTTCCAAACTTATTTTCCGAGAGTTTTTAATATTTTTAAGAATATTCTCTACTGATTTCTCTCCCCAACCATCATATTTTTTGATCTCATCTCTGTGCTTATCTAAGCGAAAAATATCTGCTGGTTCTGAAATAAATCCCTTCTCAATAAAAAAAGAGATGTGTGATGTCCCAATACCATCTATATCGAACGCTTGCGCTGAGACAAGATGTTTTATTTGTTGTATTACCTGTTCGGGGCATTTTTTGCTATTATTGCATCGAGTCGCCGCTTCGTTATTTTTTCTTATCAGTGTAGAAGAACAGGATGGACATTTATCAGGAAAGATAAACCTCTCCTGATTAGTTCTATACGAGATGTCTACTTCAAGCACTTTTGGAATTACATCTCCAGCTCTTTCTACTATTACCAGATCTCCTTCGCGGATATCTTTTCTCTCTAGTTCGTCTTCGTTATATAAGCTCGCCCTTGATATAACGACTCCGCCTATGGTAATTGGTTTTAAGTGAGCAACTGGCGTGATGATACCTGTACGCCCAACGCTGAGCTTAATTTTTTCAAGTATAGTCTTTGCTCGATGTGAGGGAAATTTATGCGCTATGGCCCATCTAGGTGCATCTGATAGTGTACCCAGCCTCGCATGTAACTTGAGATCATTCACCTTGTAGACCAGCCCATCTATATCGTACTTGATTTGCGAGCGTCTACGATAAACAGAATCGTAAAAGCTCATGATTTCAGGAACTTTTGACGAAGCTAGTCTCAACGGATTTGTCATAAAACCACGCCCACTGAGAAAGTGTAACACATCTTCTTGATGTTCTATTCCATCGATTTTGCTCGCGCTATAAGCGAAGTATTGCAGATTGCGTTCATTTGTTATTTCAGGATTAAGTTGCCTAAGCGACCCCGCAGCAGCATTCCGAGGATTTGAAAAGCCTTCAAGAGTTTGAAAAGTATCATGGTCAAGGAAAACTTCTCCACGTACTTCCAAAAGATCTGGTACATCCATAATTTCTATGGGGAAACCATTGATAACTTTCATGTTATCAATAATGTTTTCTCCTATTTTCCCATCTCCTCTTGTTGCACAAGAGACTAGTTTTCCGTTGACATAACGTGCAGAAAATGACACACCATCTATTTTGGGTTCACACAGGAATTCAAGTGCACTTTTCAGATTAAGGAATCTTTTTGTTTTTTCGATATACTCTACCAGTTCTTCTTCCGAGAAGATGTTGCGTAATGAAAGCATAGGAGACAGGTGTTTGACTTTTTGAAACTTCTCAGAAGCAGGGTAGCCAACAACTACCGGAAAGCCTAGACTCGGATTTGCTTCCAGAAGCTTAAGGTAACGGTCCTTAATCGAGTCATATTCAGCATCTGTTATCTCTGGACTATCATCTTGATAGTACTTCTTATTGTGTCGTAGGAGCTTCTCGTAAAGCTCTTGAATTTCCTTCTTTGCTTCCATTGAACGTGCTGCCTCTTAAGAATCGGTTTCACTATCATATTCCACCTGCACAGAGGCAGACTCAAGCAGTTTAAAAAAAGACGGTTTTTTTACTTCAAGTGATAATTTAACTGGAGCAAAACAATTAATTAGTGCTGTAGCAAGAGTCTCTGCTAAGTCCTCAACATACTCAAAATGCACATCAGCAACGGACAAGACAAGGCGTTCAAGAATCACTCTGTAATCAAGTAGCTTATCTGAATGGAGAGTAATGTTAATCAAAACTATTCTTTTTACAACCCTTTCCCAAGAACGGATTCCTAATCCGGTATGTAGAGCAATTCTATTGAGAACTAATTTCATTAAAAAATTTACTAAAGATGTAGTGAGAGTCATGCGGTCCTGGTGAACCTTCAGGATGATATTGAACGGAAAAGATTTTCCTGTCTTTTATCTTGATCCCCTCTACAGAACCATCGAACAGGGATCTGTGTGTAACAATAATATCTTTACTATTTAATGTCGATTCATCTAATACAAAACCATGATTTTGACTTGTGATTTCTACCCTTTGTGTCTCAAGATTGATAACGGGGTGGTTAGTTCCTCTATGTCCTACAAGCATCTTTTTTGTTTTGCATCCAAATGCAAGAAGCAGTAACTGATGTCCTAGACAGATCCCCAAGACTGGTAAATTAGAGGTAAGAACTCTTGAAAAATCCTCACACAATTGTAAGTATGTCGCAGACGGATCACCTGGACCATTCGAGAGGACGATGCCAGCAAAGTCCTCTGACTCCAAAGCAGATGAAAACCCTTTTTTTCCATCTACTACCACAACTGTAAAATATTTTTCCAGATTTCTGACGATACCATCCTTTATGCCGAAGTCGACTACACAGACTTTTTTTCTCTTATCACCAACACAGCAAGGTGAGCATCGTGCATTTCCACTTGCAGACGTAGCTAACTCATTTCCATTCATATCCTCAGTTTCCCTAAGAAGCAAGATAGCTTCATCTATACTGATGTCATTAACAGGAAAAATGATACCGCCCTGATTGCCCTTTAGGCGAACCAACCGAGTAATCGCACGTGTGTCAACTCCATATATTGCTGTAACATTATTATCTTCTAGCCAGCTAGAAAAGCTCCTCATCCTCAAATGATGCAAAAAATCCTGTGGCCCTTCTCGAAAAACCAGTCCCCTAGCAAAAATACGGGAAGACTCGTTATCGCAGGAATTAATAGCAACATTTCCAATATGGGGAAAAGCAAAAAGGATGATTTGACCGGAAAAAGAGGGATCGGTGATGGTATGCTGGTAACCTGTCATCCCGGTAGTGAAACATACTTCACCAACTGCGACATCCCTTTTACCATACGAAAATCCAAAAAAGCACTCACCACCAGCAAAAGCAAGACAGCTATCGTATGACAAATTCTTGTTCATCCTCGAGTAAATTAGATGAAGTCCTCTCCAAACTTCTCTTTGAATTTGTTGACTTTACTAGTGGACTTAATGCTTGTAGAGGCGGATTTCGTCCAGGCCGGGTGAGTTTCAGGAGGCCAGTCGCCAGCATTGTGAACAATAACCTCTCCTTTTCTTCCCGTGGTTGACTTTACCTTGAGTTTCATTCCATTGGTAAATTCAAGGATAACATCGTACACTGCCGGATGAATGTTTTTTTTCATGAGCTAAGACTCTTCTGATCGACAATGGAATAACATTCTAACCGAGTAAAGCGATTTCAGCAACAGCTTTGCTATCATCCTAAAAAATACTGTAGATCTTAGTAGAGCACTTACCGCCGTTGCGAGCAATTTCTTCCAGTTCTTCCTCAGTTAGCTCTATTACTATTTCGTTTCCATTTGAAGTCCGAAAGATCATATGACACTGCTCACCAGGCTCAACCGTTTGTATCATATACAGAGGAGCCACAAACCCATCTTCATAAAAACCAACTATACGAGTAAGGGACTCCTCCAGCGCAAGCTGCACTTCATTACCAACATATTGTTCCATACATTAAAACCACTAGGACTCACAATATGTTAATATTTTAACAAGATAAAGCAGCCAAGCCAACCAAGCTTGACTGTTCAAGAAACTCAAGAGACAAACAACTCACCTACCCACGACACCATTCGAAAAAAGCTCTGCGAACAAACCACAATCGTGCAAGGAGAAAAAAGTGATCACACTACACGGAATCTTCGATGTTTTCCTCGATTTCACGAAGGCGCTGTTCACTTTGTTCTGAAATCTTTACTTTTAGTAAGGCTTCATCCAAGTCCTCCTGTGAGTAGAGATTGAACAAAATCGGATCACGAGGTTTTAGGTTTTCATAATTCCAATAAGTCCTATCCCTAATAGACTTTACAATTTTCGCAGTAGTCCCTATGAGGGATACTATCTGTGCATCACTCAATTCAGGATACTTATCGATAAGCCACAGAGCCGCATCCGACTTAACCCTACGTTTAACAACAGGGGTATATGCCCTGCCTTTTCTTTTTCTCCTATCAACAATAGATTTAATGCACAACTTCCTTGTGGGATCGTTCTCACAAGCCTCTATATCGGCTTGCTCCACTTCTCCTGTAATACGAGGATCGCATCCTATGAGACCGTGTGCGACGGTGCCATCCGCGATACCCTCTACTTCTAAAACGTGCAAACCACAAGCTTGTGCAATTTGTTCAAAAGTCAGAGCTGTCTTATCTACTAACCAGACAGCAACTGCTTTGCGCATTAAGGGCGAAGCCATAACTAATAAACCACCATAGTGAAACCCAACTGTAATTCCGCACAGCAGAATATACCAACAAAGTATCTTAAATTTAACGTTCTAAACATTCGGTTAACCAGGACTGCTGCAAAGGAAATTAACCATCTTACCAGGAACATATATAACTTTATCAACTACGGCATTCTTGATCAATCTTTTTGCTTGGGAAATTATCTCTTCTTCAGAAGAATCCTTTTTTACTTCTAACAATTGTACGAATTTTCCATTCTTCCGCACCATTAATGTGACCGCATCGCTTTGAGTGAGTACTTCGTTATAAGCAACCCACGGGGAACCATATAGAATGACATTGTTTTCAAGCTTTGAAGCTAAATATTCAGCTAAGTGTGGTGCAAATGGCTCGAGTATCCTTAAAAGTACGTGAATCGTTTCTTTAGATAATGCTCCGGACGCGCTCAGCAAGTTGACCAACTCGTGAATCTTTGCAACTGCGCAATTTAATTTTATTTCGTCCATGTACTTCGTCATATCGCAGATAATCTTGTTAATCTGGATTTTAACGTTCTGGCCTGTTTGAACCTCACCACTGTTTTTACTGGAAAGATATCTTTCTACAAGATTTTTTATTCTTTGCAAAAACTTAAACGACGCATTTATGCCCCTGTCTGACCATCCAAAACTGTTTTCTGGAGGATTATCAGAAAGAATAAAGAACCTTGCTGCATCAGCGCCATATTTTGAGACGATTTCTTCAAGATCTACAACATTTTTTTTGGATTTACTCATTTTCTCGATTTTGCCAACCAGAACTTTTTCACCTTTTTCCAGCAGTGATTTTGCTTCTTCAGGATACAAATATTCACCGGAAGAGTTCTGGTAAGTCTCATGACAAACCATACCTTGTGTGAGTAGATTACGAAAAGGTTCCACTATATCGATGTATCCACATTTGTTTAAGGCGCGCGTAAAGAACCTAGCATAAAGTAAATGCAATATTGCATGTTCTATTCCGCCGATGTACATATCGACAGGAAGAAAACGCTTGCAAGATTCCTTAACTATTCCTCCTTCTTTACTGCAAAAAGCCGCAAAATACCAAGAAGATTCGAAAAATGTATCAAAAGTATCTGTGTCCCTAACTGCAGGACCGCCACATTTTGGACAATTTGTGTATTTCCATGTTGGATGGTGTTCTAGTGGATTACCCTGTACTGTAAACTCTACTTCTTCGGGAAGGGTGACAGGTAGATCTTCAACTTTTACCGGTTGCATCGAACACTTTTCACAGTACACAACCGGAATTGGACAGCCCCAATATCGCTGCCTTGATATTCCCCAGTCTCGCAATCTATATGAGTTCTTTGCCTCACCAATACCAATCGAAGAAATTTTTTCAATTATAAATTTTCGTGCCTCTATCACCTGCATTCCATCTAGGAAATTTGAATTACACATTACTCCTTCTTCCAAACAGTAGGGTAGTGCAGTATTTGTGCATTTTGCTGAGATGACTCTTAAACACGGTAAATTGTATTGCTGTGCGAATGCAAAATCTCGTGTATCATGAGCTGGGCAACCGAATATTGCCCCCGAACCGTATTCTGCAAATACAAAATTTGCTACGTATAAAGGAAGCTCATCGCCGGAAAAGGGATGCTTCACTTTTATTTTTGTTAGAATGCCAAGCTTTTGCTCATGAACTTTCTCAAGATTTGTCGTCCCAGAAAAGTTTTTGTTGTCATCGTAATGATCTGACTCACAGGTAGTTTGTATGCGCAGTATTTCTCTCTCTGCATTACTCAATAAATTTAATTCATTAACCAAAGGGTGATTCACTGAAATAGCACAAAATGACGCTCCAAAGATCGTCTCGGGTCTAGTAGTGAATACCTCAATAAATCTTTCCTCATATCCGCTTATAGAAAATTTTATCACTGCCCCTTCAGATTTTCCTATCCAATTTGTTTGCATAGTTTTAACCTTCTCTGGCCAGCCAGTAAGTGACTCTAATCCCTTCAGGAGTTCTTCAGAAAAGTCGCTAATTTTAAGGAACCACTGCGGAATCTTTCTCTTCACGACAACCGCACCCGATCTCCAACCACGCCCATCAATGACCTGTTCGTTTGCAAGTACTGTTTTGTCGATAGGATCCCAATTTACTTCGGAATTTTTTCTGTATGCTAAACCAGCTTTTAGAAAGGCCAAAAAAAATTTTTGTTCGTGCTCATAATATTTGGGAGAACAGGTTGAAAGTTCTCTGCTCCAATCATACGACAGACCTATGCTCTTGAGAGAGGTTCGCATCTTTGCGATATTTTTTTCTGTCCATATCCTTGGGTGAATATTGCTATTTATTGCTGCTTTTTCAGCGGGTAGACCAAACGCATCCCAACCAATAGGGTGTAAGACATTGTATCCCTGGCTCCTCTTATAACGAGCTAAGACGTCTCCAATAACATAGTTTCTCAGATGTCCAATATGTAGTTTTCCAGACGGGTAGGGAAACATACTCAGAACATAGTACTTTTTTCTCTGGAAGTCACAACTGGAAAAATCCCACAATGATTGAGAAAATTGCTCTATTTTCTTAAAATCGTAATTCGACATGTGTATTCCAACTGTAAACAGCCCGAACAGGATTCTAGCACAAGACAAGTTGCATGACACAATAATACATGTGTATCAACTTTCTTTTTTTCTACTTTGCAGCGTTTTCCTATATCCAAATTTAAGTAATATCTGCAACATTTTCTGGTGAAACAGGAGGATATAAATGAGTATGAGAAACTTTAACATCAATAGATTCATTACCCATCTTGTAGTTGGAATTACGCTATCTAGCTGCACGATTTTTGGTCCGGTATATAGGACATCGTATAGTTTTATTCCTCCAAAAAATCAAAGTGGAAGGGAATGCGCAAACGAGTGTCTGCGTATGAAACAAACGTGTCAAAATTCTTGTAATAATAGTAAGAGTAATGCTGTACAGACAGCAAATGTCCTAATAAATATAGGAAGAGAAGAAAAAAAGGAAAAATCCAGCTCCTCGGATGAATTTTTCGAGCGCAGCCGCAGTGAAATAGAAATGTACAAAAAAATGGCAGAAGAAAAGGCAAGATATGAGAGGTGCCAGGATTCTTGCAGTTATGACCACAGATTATGTCATATAAACTGCGGCGGTGAGGTAAAAGTACAAACAAGATGTGTACAAAATTGCAACGAAGAAAAAAAATAACCTCAGCATACTACTCATAAATTTTGTTTCTTACAGAGCAGTCAGACTGTTCTATAAGAAACCTAAAGTGTTACAATCTCCTGAGTGTAAAGATTACTTTGCCTATTATGTCAATTTCATCAAAGTGTTTGATATAGGTTGAGTATTTCTCATTATCCGGGGTTATCTTAACGTCTTGGCTTCCAAAAATATGTTCAACGCTTCGTACTATACTGTTGAACTTATCGCGTATAAGAAAGACCCCGGACTTCATTCTATCGCCCTGAATAAATTTTTTTATTATCAGGATCTCATTCGGCATTATGCTTGGCAACATACTATCGTCATACATAGTGCAGGAGTATAGTTTACTTGTTTCGCTTATATGTTCCTCGCAAAAGGTCCTGTTAAAGAGAAAACTAACACCAAGCTGATTGTCTAGGCTATGCACGGGTAGATAATTCTCGTAATCTATTGAGTCTGGGGATACATTTATGAGATAGGAAATCGAAATACCTAATTCCCTTGAAATGGAATTAAGCTTTTTTGAAGTAGGATTTTTTGACTTACCATTCAATATGTCGTATACGAATGACTTTCCGACCCCTGCTCTCTCAGCGAGTTCTCTTGCATTGATGCCGATTTCTTCCATCCGCTTCCTTATTTTGTATGCCATTACATTTGTCATCTGGTCAGCGATTTTTGTCATGTCTGCTGCTCAATCAAAAAAATATACCGTGGATGTATCACAATTTAAAATTGTGCACAATCTTTTTTGTACAATTATTCACAATTATTTATTAAAATAGATGTAAATTATCAACTTCAAGCAGAAACATAGTAATTCTTATTTTGATCTTAATCAGCACCGATGTTTAGTTTCATTAGGCATCAAGCGGTTGTATTCACTATTTAATGTAACAATTTCTCTATACGATGAAAAAAAACTTCCTCGACACCAGTATATCAAAAAAGTGTATTTTTAGCTTGATGTTCGCTTTATGCGTTTTATATTCATTCGCTTTTTATTTTGTATTTTCGTCTCCTATTGACCAATTACACGGTAACTTGGTACGAATCATGTACATTCACGTTCCCGCTGCTTGGCTCGGTGTAGGCCTGTACTGCGTCATTGGGCTACTGAATTTACTCTATTTATCCTTTTCTCTACCAAGGCTTGGTGTAATTGCATATGCATTGGCACCAATCGGCATGGTTTTTTCCTTAATCTGTCTGATTACAGGAGGTCTCTGGGGAAAACCAATATGGGGAGCATTTTGGGTATGGGATGCTAGATTAACATCAATGTTAGTTCTCTTCTTTTTATATTTGGGTTACTACATACTCTGGGACTACAAGGAATTTAACATCAAATTGGCCGCTATACTTAACTTAGTTGGTTTGGCAAATATCCCGATCATCAAACTCTCAGTGTATTTTTGGGCAACATTACATCAGAAATCCAGTTTTATAAGAAGTGGTGGTATATCAATCCATCCATCCATGCTTACGCCTTTGTTGTTGATGTTTCTAGCATCCTTTGTGTTGACACTGCTATTATGGTATTTTAACGCTCGTGCAACTTTGAACTTAAAGAAAATAGAGAAGCTGCTTTTGTATGAGAAGTCTACTGAGTAATAAGGATATTACGGTTGATGAAATTTATGAGATCTTCGATCTGGCTGCTTTCTATCTAAAGAATGGAATTAAGAATGACCTGCTTGGAAAAGTGGTTTTCTCGGTTTTTTTTGAGAGCTCGACGCGCACCGAAACTTCTTTTTCGCTTGCTGCTAGCAAGCTCGGTTGCCTAGTTGAAAAAGTGAATGTGTCAACTGTCGCACTAAAAAAGGGTGAGCACTTGGTGGATTTTTTTACTTCCTTAAATGCTCTTTCACCGGATGCATTCATCATACGATACAGCCAAAGTGGTGTTCTTCACATTTTAGAAAAATATATTGATTGTTGCATTATTAATGCAGGTGATGGGACAAACGAACATCCAACACAGGGATTGATAGATGCATTTACCATACTCCTACTCAAGGAAAAGATAGAGGGTTTAAATATACTTGTCTGCGGAGATATCATAAGGAGTAGGGTTGCTCACTCTACCATACCTATACTTCAAAGACTTGGAGCAACTGTTGCAATTTCTGGGCCGTTAAGTTTTATGCCCACAATCCAAGTAGAAGAGATTGTTTACTATGATAACTTTCCTGCAGCGGCTAAATCTGCTGATGTGATAATAATGCTGCGTACCCAGACCGAACGTATGGGACAAAAAGTTTTAGCTGGTGCTACGGCTAATTTTCATCTTGATGAAAATATTCTGAAAGACTTAGGTACCGACGTGCTCATAATGCATCCAGGACCCATTCATAGAAATTGTGAGATTTCCAATGCTGTCCTTGATGACTCCAGGAGTACAGTACTTACACAAGTAAGGAATTCCCAATATGTGAGGGCAGCTGTATTGAACTTTCTCATGAAAAGTTAGCACCTACTGCTATCAAGAAAATAAATTTGGAATAGGGTAGACGCCCCTATGGGGTAGTATGACAAGTTCTTTGTAACAATTAAGTCTAGCTGATGTCATGGTGGTGATCCATATTCAGACTGCAAATATAGGACAGCAAGTTTTAATTGGTATTACAGAAACATTATGCTTCTAGAATGAATTCTGTGCCAGTTCTTCAAGTTTTATGCGATCGGTAGCACACTCATATGCTACCACAACTTATTGGGTTCTTCGTGAACATCAAGTTAGGTGCTTTTTACTATCCAACTTAGCGACTTTATCCCTGCAGTATCTTTTACGCTGTCTGACCTAGAGTTCAAAAAGTTCTGAATCTGTCAATAAGGGAAAGTTTCAGAATTCCTACAAGTTAATACTCTCATTTAACGAGTATTTTTCTTTTCAAGTAGAAATTTCTCCCAATTTTTGATTAAAAACTTTACTAAAAATAAATTATTTTATATTTACAAAAACCATCGTATTTATTGCTATAATTTACTAATAAATTAATAATAAATACTGCTTTTAGTCATGCAAGGACAAGAGAATCGACTCATAAGTTATCTTATACATGGGGGCTGTAAGTATCAGTTATCACAAAAAGGAAATGAATTAACCTTAGAAATCGAAAACTCATATGGTAAAAAAGCTAGTGTAAGTGTAAGTGGGGTTGATTGTTCAAATTTTACACCAAGACTTGATCCACTCTCCAAAAGTAATACAGCTCAAGTTGTACTGTCATTTAAAAGTATTGGTGGAAAGTATAAGAGCGTAGTTTATTCATATAATAGTGGGCAAGGTTCATTGACAGAGCAGGGTCCTGGGTATACGCACCCAGGACAGCTATTAAGTATCAATGGTTGTGGTCCAGTAAACCGTGAAAAAGTCTGTGCAGTATATAATGAATCTGGCAGCACAAAAGTTCAGGTCCTTTCTGTCAATAGCGACACAGGTGCCATTATAACTTCTGTCGCCCCAAAGATAATAAATGGCTTGGATAAGAACGTAGCAGCGATTTCTGCAACAGAGGGAGGAGGGCAGCGCATTGTAGTACTTGCAAAGGATGGCACTGGTTTAAAAACAGGTGGTTCTACAGGAAATAGTATTACTATGTCCCCATTCACACCCACTGGTGGATTAAGTGGAGAGAAAGTAGACAAAATTCTTCTCAATGCGTGTAAAGATAGCAGAGTTTGCGCAGTAGTAACTTCTCTAAAAGGAGAAGTATATTATTTGAAGTCCAACGGTGATAGCATTAGTACCACCTCAACCAAGATTGCGAGCTATACAGGTGATAGTACAAGCCTGAGTGTAGATCCAGAATATGGTGCTGGTAGTACTGTAAGCAAGTTTAATGTATTTGTAACAGGGAACGGAGGTAGCGTCACAAAGGCTAGCTTCGAGGTTATTGGAAATCAATGTGAGAAAAGTAATAGTGCTACCATCACAGAAAAGATCTATACATCCCAAGCATCAGTTACGACGACAGAGCCGACAGGCAGTCAAACTAGTGTAGGCACTAAACTAGTAACCACATCTCAGGCGACAGGGAACAATTCAGGTAACAGAGCCACCAGTACAAACAGAGCAGTAACATCGACATCTGCAACTACTGTAGAAACAGCTACCTCCCCCTCAGTGAGGAGAAAAAACACCACTCCTCATACTAAGCCTAATTCAACCACCAAAGGACACCATAGCACCAAAAAAAGAGCAACGCGAGCTGCAAAGACAGTCTCTCCAGCTGTAACACATAGCACAAATCCTACTTTTTATCCCACAACAAATGTTGGACTACTATCGAGTACTGCCAACCCTCCAAGAGAAAGCACATCGAGTGCAGTTGCGCCTTCCAGTGCAAGCACCGCAGGTCTTGCGTTTGGTATTATTGCTGGAGGTGTGGTGTGCTTTCTACTTCTTGGCTTTCTATATCTTGTATGTCTTGTATGTCGGAGAAGAGCCAGAGAGAGACGTCGGTTAGAGATAGATCGTTTAGCACTCGCAATGGAGGCGTTCAATCCTTCTGAGGGCGATTATTCCGATTCCGAAGTAAACGATATATTAGAAGATACAAACGTAGACCGGCACAACCCTGAGAAGAATAATCAAAGGTAACTTGCTCTAAAATATAAGGAAAAATTTCTACTGACTTCGATTTTCGATTTACTATAAAAGAAAGTAGAACTGTAAAATCTTGTTTTACCTTTTACTTATGCACAATGGAAAAATGATTATGTGTTAACATTGATGAAATACAACTCTGATGTCCGAAACTACGCCATAGATAGATCACTAGAACACGCATAAGTATTCGGTATTGTGCCACATGGATTGATCGTACAACTAAAGACCTATTTTTATGTACGCAAACACTCGGAGACTAAAGCACCACTTTAATGTCAAGAAAATCTAGCTATTCAGAGGCATTGATGGGATATAAAACAGATTCACTAGTGACAATGATCAGACATTACCACCCGATTTCTACCCTTCTCCTTTGCGATGTAGAGGTTTGCATCAGCTCTACCTATTAAGGTTTTCGTAGTATCCTGAGGTTGATATTCGGACACTCCTATACTAACAGTCAACGGAACTTTCACTTCATCATTGATAGTGCTGAATTCTGTTTTCTCAACAGTTTTTCTAATTCGTTCAGCGGTATCAAAAGCATCCTCAAGCCCGACATCGACAAGAACAACAACTATTTCCTCTCCTCCAAATTTAGCCACCAAGTCATTAAGCCTGAGACAACCTTTCAAACATGCAGCAAGTTGTTTTAAAACAAGGTCACCAGAAAGATGTCCACAAACATCATTGATTTTTTTAAAGTAATCAATATCTATCATCATTAGGGAAAAGGTCTTATTTTGTGACTTCGTTAAGGTCGCTAAAAGCTCATCCATGTACTTTTCAAAATAGTATCTGTTGTACAACGATGTGAGCGGGTCTATGACGGCCATCTTAAGACTGTCTTCCACATTTTTTTCGATTATATCTTGGTATTTTTTCCGCTTGACCTGCGTAGTTACTCTAGCAATGAACTCGCTTTTATTAATCGGAACGCATATATAATCATTTATTCCAAGTTCCGTTATCTCAGTGATTAAACTTTCATCGTCTTCATCATCAACTATAGCCATAATCGGTATGGACCTTGTCTTGAGGTGGCTTTTGATCGCAGAACAAAGTCTAAGCAGATCCTTAGAGAGACTGATATTTACTATCAGGACGTCAAAAGACGCATATTCTGCTTCTTTTTCAGTAAGATAAAGTACGTGCGGAAATGTTGACTTAAGTATTTCCTCTAGCTCTTTGGATTCAGAATACTGTTGATTAACTATTGCAATCACTCCAGATGAGATATCTTCCACATAATTTATAATTTTACTTTCCGTACCGCTGGTAATTTGAGACTTAGTGCTTATTCTGAGACGTACCTCATCCAGAACAGTTTTGAACCGTAATAGAGACTTTATTCTTATGAAGAGAGTAAAGTCTTTTGCTGGTTTAACAAGAAAATCATCAGCTCCACTATTTAGACCTTCCACTTTGTTTTCAATATCATTGAGCGCGGTAACAATAATCACTGGAATATGCATAGTGGCATAGTCACTTTTCAAGCGTCTACACGTTTCAAATCCATCCATTTCCGGCATCATTACATCCAGCAAGATTACATCTGGCTGGTGCTGCTTAGCAAGCTCTATCGCAGCAATCCCCGAAGAAGCAGTAATCACTTGATAGTACTTTGCTGTCAACTTAATCTCTAATATCTTAATATTGCTCGGAATATCATCCACAACTAGAATTAATGCTGTCATTGTTTTCCAGGCTCATATTTAGGTAACAAAACGATATACACCACTGCACTATTATTCACTGGCCATTTTCTTCAGTTTTCTTTGCATCTTTCTCTTCTACTTGTACATCTGAGGAAAATTCATAAGCCTCGTATATCTGCTTATCATCTCCAGTAATGAATTTAGACTTAATAGGTCGATGGAGGTAATCCAACCACTCCTTTTTTAGCAGTTCAAAGCGCTCATGTAGACTTCTGAGGGTTCCAAAAATTTCTCTTATAGATGCCTTATCTAGGAAAAAGACTGCTATTCCGAAAATAACAAGGAGCTCAAAAAAACCCACTCCAAACATAATGCTAATACTCCTTCAACAGCATTGAGCGTAAACGCTTTACAAGCACCATGAACTTATTCATGTCAAGTTCTCCAGAAGACGCAACATCGTTATAAAACGACTGATAGCGTTCAAGTTTTGCAAAATACTTACTACTCCACTTTTCAATTGCTCCAGTATAATCAATATCCTCGGTGACATACCTTGCAATTTCACGAGTAAACGCAAACTGTTCTTTACAGAGTTCATCTAGTAGACAATACACGGACATTCTTTGCCAGTAAGAGCCATTCTCGAATTTTTCACATGCCATTTCCCTTAAAGAGGAAAGAGACAAAGCCGCACCTACATTAAAATAAATCCGTCCAACAGTCAAACAATCTACGTTGTGGCCATCATTTTCAAGAATGATCTTACAGGTCTGTGCAATTCCCAAAGCAGCTGAAACAAATTCCAAGCTTGCTAATTTAGCGCTCAGTTTAGCTGGCAGGCCAATAGCTTCAAATGAAGAAAGTGAATCTTGATATTTTTTAAGGGAAGCGGTGTCAAGGATTTCTACTAATTTCATAGTTATTCCTCTAATTTCCTCAGAGAAATCTTCTACAACTGAAACGACGCTTATTGGATTAGGATAATTTCTGAGCAACCAGTGCACCGAACGGTTTAAAAACTGCACGAAAATCGAATCAATGCTATAAAAAGAATGGATATCCACTTTCCCTATGAGATTCTCCAGCTCATCAAAAATAGGGGAGAGCTCATATATTTCCATAACCGCAACGAGCACGCAGATTACCTCTTTAGACGAGAAACCAGTGTTTTGTACTGCATTTTGCACAAACGTACATCCAAATCTGTTGACAATGTCATTAGCAAGCTTAGTTGCAACGATCTCACGTCTAAGTGGATGATTTAAGATCTCATCCATGAATCTTTCCCGTATCAGAGTTGGAAAATAATTTATAAGGTAGCGGTTCAAAATTTCCTCATCCGGTAGATTAGAAGTTATGATTTTTTCATAAATGTACATCTTGCTGTAAGCTGCCAAAACAGCCAGTTGAGGTCGCTCAAAACTTCTACCTTCTGCGAAAAGGCGCTTTATTTCCTCATCAGAGGGTAAAAACTCTACCTTCCTGTCTAAAAGACCCACTTTAACTAGCTTGTTCAGTAAACTTTGGTACTGCTCAAGTTGTCTACCGGCTCTCATTGTCTCCATAGACATCATAAGGGACTGAACCATGTTTATATTCAAAAGTATCAATTTGACTACTTCTGGTTCTATTGCTGCCAGTAGAGTATCCCGTTCTCCGAGTGTAATCTTTCCTGATCTTACAGCGCTGGACAGAGCAATTTTGATATTAACCTCCATATCGGAACACGATACACCAGCACAGTTATCTATAAAGTCGGTATTTATGACACCGCCCTTCGCGGCATATTCTATTCTACCGAGCTGAGTGCAACCTAGGTTTCCACCTTCAATAAAGATCGACGCTCTAATATTTTTCCCATTGACCCTTAAATTGTCGTTGGACTTATCTCCAACTACATCATTACTTTCCTGAGAAGATTTAACATATGTTCCTATTCCACCATTCCAAATAACATCCACATCTGCTTGAAGAATATATCTGATCAACTCATCAGGAGTAAGGATATCCTCGCATATCTTGAAGAGCTCTTTCATTTCGCTACTGATCCGTATGGATTTTTCACTACGTAAAAAAACACCCCCACCATTGGAAATAAGAGAAGGATTATAATCTCTCCAAGTTGATCCGGGCATATTGAAAAGCCGTTTTCTTTCCTCAAATGACTCTTTTAGATTAACTGGATTTGGATCTACAAAAATGTGCACATGGTTAAATGCAGCAATGAGCTTTAGTTCATCTGAGAGTAGCATCCCGTTTCCAAATACGTCACCAGACATATCGCCTATACCAACAACTGTGAATCCCTTTTTCTTCAACTCACCAAACTTCTCCCAAAAAGCCATCTCAAGAGAGATCCATGCGCCAAGAGCAGTAATTCCCAATTTTTTGTGATCATATCCATGTGAACCACCCGACGCAAACGCATCACCGAGCCAAAAACTATACTCTGAGGAAACTTCGTTTGCGTAATTTGAAAAATTGGCTGTCCCCTTATCTGCAGCAACCACAAGATAGCAGTCATCCCCATCGTAAGCGACAATATCTTTTACTTTTTGACACTTTCCATCAACGATATTGTCTGTAAGATCAAGTAGACCCCTCAAAAAATCCTGATAACAGCGAATTGCCGTCTCAGCCATAAGCTTCCTATCTTCTATGCTTTCCTTGATAATGAAGCCGCCCTTTGAACCAACCGGTATAATAGCAGTGTTTTTTGCCATCTGGGCCTTCATAAGCCCGAGAATCTCAACACGAAAATCTTGAATTCTATCAGACCATCTGATGCCACCACGTGCAACCTTCCCACCTCTCAGGTGTATTGCTTCAAATTGACTATGGTAAACAAAAACCTCTACAAAAGGTTTAGGAAGAGGCATGTCAGCAACTTCCTTAGAGGAGACCTTAATTGAAATATACTCCTTGTTCATGTAATAATTTGTCCGCAATATCGCGAAACAGAGCCCTGCAAGGCCTCTAATGATATTGTCATAAATAAGGTTGCTCACAGACGATAAAAGCTCCTCAAGCTTTGCCTTCAGTATCTCAGTTTTTTCACTTCTTACAGTGTCGTCTACTTCCTGTGAAAAACGCACATGAAACATCTGGACAATCAATACTGCAGCTTCCGGAACATGTGACAGCGCGGCCTGTATATACGCAGGATTATACTTAAAAGATACCTGCTTCAAGTATCCAGCAAAGGCGCGTAATAAAACAACTTCACGCCAAGATAAACCCGCCAAAACTATCAAAGCATTGTAAGCATCATTTTCTAGCTGCTTATTAAGAATCCTCAGGAGCGAATCCTCAAACTTGTTTTTTATTTGAGAAAGAGGAAAAAGCATCTCTTCTCCACTTTTAAGGAGAAAATGGTGTATCATCACCGTAGGTGCGCATTTGATCTTGTAGCAATTGTGCTCTACCACTTCCATTGCCATATTTTCTATAACTAATATCAGCTGGTAGAGTTCTAATTTCCCTTCAAGAAAATATATTTTTAAGTAACGCTGTTTTCCTTCTTCGTAGAGTTTGACTTCTATAAGCCTCTTTTGAACAACATTGCGTATTTTTCCAATATCCCCGTAAGCTGAGATAATATCAAAAGATTCCTTATAACTTTCTGGAAATTTCCCAACGTACTCCTTATATTTTAGTTTCTCTTCTTTTTTAGCTGTGGAATCTGTTATCAATTGACCGAGCTCATCTTCCCAGTCTTTTGCCATGAAGATAAGGTTCCCTTCTATTTCCTCATCCGTACATAAGGAAGTAAAAGAGTCAACATTAAACACAAATTGCAGCCTAACAAGACCAGACTCTCCGATAACAACATATTCATCCGCAAGAGTACCATTCAGCGTCTGTACAAGGAAATCTCTGATCTTATAGCGCAGTTTCATACTAAACTGTGCATTTGGAACAAAAACCACACAATAAACAAACATCCCGACTTTGTCCCTTCTAAGAAAAACCTTCAGACTTGGCTTAACAGCTAAAGAGATCATACCTTTGCAGACTTTGTAGAGCTCCTCACTTGAGGTCTGAAACAGCTCGCCTTTTGACATGCCCTGCATTAGTGCTAGGAGGGACTTATGATTATGTCCACCCTTTACAAAACCTGACATTCTTTCAATGTTCTCTATTTTCCTACGCAAGATAGGTATCAGCCTTACATCTCTGTAGTGCGCTAGAGACGTAAACAAACCAAGAAATCTCTTTTCTCCGATTACTTCTCCAGTTTCTGAGAGACACTTTATTCTCACACAATCGGCATTGACACGCCTATGGACACGAGAAACATACCTGGATCTACCAATATGGAGAACGCCTTTATACTCTCTAAACTTATCATCACCACCAAGCTCTTTTTCAAATTTTGAAATACCAAGAGAAAGGGTAGGCTCTTTTTCAAGCTTTTTACCCACCAGAGTATACTCGTCGTAGCCTAAGAAGATGAAATTATCGTCATTCAACCATTTAAGGAACACAGTAACTTCATCACTAAGTGAACAGCTTGGATTTTTCTGCTTAGCAGGATCAGAAGAATCAATTCTTTGAATCTCATTTTCCAAAACAGTAAGCATTTTTTTCCAGTCAGCAACCACAATTGCAACAAGCCTACTTACATCTTTGAGCCTTTTCTGTAGCTCGGAGATCTTTTCAGGCACTGCAGAACTGATAAGAAAGTAAATGAAAGACTCATTCTTACAGCTGCTAGGACTTTCGTTCTTGTATATTTTTGTCAATTTTCCGTCTTGGTTTCTTTCGACTGATAAAACAACGTTCAATCGTCTATATATGGTAAAACCATTCGCCTTAATTTCTTCGGTAAAAGAGTCGACTAAAAACGGACTATCAGGATTTAAGATTAATATTGCTACCCGCTCCTTATGCAAAATACCACATACTTTCGGCAAAGTAATGATCCCTATTTTCCTTTGATCCTCTGAACGCTCCTTTAAAAAATCATAAGCTTCATTTGCAATCTCAGAAAATAGTTCTACTTCCCTGTATTTTTCCGTCGGTAGCGTCGCATAAAACTGTTCCACAAATGATACAAAACTTTCGGACGCCCCATCCTCAAAACACGAGGCTATAGCTGCGACAAATTGTGGATATGTGTTTTTTTGCATGTTACTCTGATGGCTGCAAACCGGACTACGTCATTGTAACACAACTTTTGTTTATTTTTGGTTGTAAAAACAAAGCCCATGTTTTTTTCTTTATGGTAAAATAAAAAGATCACCCGTAACACGGAATATACTGCACTACAAATGAAGGTCATCCATCATGGAGATTGCCTTTTCTTGCAAAGCAATGTTAGAATTCACGAAGTTCTTTCTGAGGCAAATCTCTAATTTATGCGGGATCACATTCTTCTTAGGAGCGCAGCTCTTGCTGGAATTGTTCTTTCAGAAGACGATTTAAGGGAATTCTCACCACAAATAGAAAGTCTCCTTGATTGGGAAAAGGGGATTTCAAAAATGGCAAAGCAGAGAAAGTATGATCCTAAAACAAGAACAACAAAAGAGAAGCTTTTTACATTCAGCTTTGAAGAAGGGTCTCACTGCGATGAAATACAGTCGCATGTCAAGACTGAGTATGGGTATTTCGTTGTCCCGAAAGTAATTGGTTAATCTCTTTTAGTTTCGTGGTTTATACAAAGTCGGGTTCGCTTTTTCTTACTCGTCCTCGGCTCTCTACCGTCTAGCTGACTATCTGAATATGAGGATGGTCTCTTTCATGTACGGTATGACCTCCACACTGACTGCGTGCTCATCTAGGTCCATCCTTATTGTTTTTGGAGTGACTACGTGCTTAAGCTCGATCCTTCGTCTATTAATCGCTTTATCCAGCCCCTTTTCTTTTAGATACGCCCTGGAACACGCTATCTTATGCATATTATGATCAAGGATTACGATCTTGTCCGACGTATTCTTCAATATAATATCTATCCTCTTATTATAAAGCTCGGCGATAGCGCTATTTTTTCTAAGACTTGCATTATCCTGTCCAAATAATGCAACTACGTCACCATCAATTCTAGCATCAACGAGCAGAGATTTAGTATCTCTTTCAACTTCAAAAACACAACTTTTACCCGGTAAACTAATGAACTCCTTCCAGTTCGAATATTCTTCGTTGTAAACTTCATGAGCCGCGTTCTTTCCGTACAATAAAAACGGCGAATCATCAAGGATCTGCTGTGTAAATCCCAACTTCTTCCTGAGATATGTGTTTTCTTTTTCTAACTTACTAACGCCTTGCGAACTCACAGAAAGATCTAGGAATAATATTGCACTCTTACTACTTTCTACTTTACAGAGAACAGCAATCATGGAGATCTCCCCAGTTTTACTTTTCAAAAAAAATTTTCCATGTTCCAAATGCTCTCCAAGTGCCTTTTGAAGAGCATCACCGTTTGTAAAATTTTGTAGAAATTCTGCCAGCGAATAATATTGCTGTTTATCTAGCTCAAGCTTGAAAATCTCTGTATCAGATGCAGAGTCGCGGATATAAAAATTGTCACAACTTTTAACTAAACAATCAATAAAAAAGTCTTTGCTTTTCGCATGACGCCTGATCTTGCTGCTTTGAAAGAGTACAATCAACAAAATGTACAGTGTTATTAATTCAAACATTAACTAAGTGAATCATTCAATCTGATTAATATTCTCTCTCTACTTATGAACGGAAGAATGGCTGCCATTTCTGGACCACCTACTTTCCCAGTTAACGCAAGTCTCAGATTGATATGAACCTCTCTCTTATCATATCTATAGTTTTCCACAATTAGCTCAACCCACCGCCTATATGTCTCTCTAGAGACTTCTTCCTGAGGAAGTACTGATATAGCGTCTCTAACAAGTTGTGCATTGCATCCAATACCAGGGTAAAGCTTAGCCTCAGTAGTACATATTTCCCACCAGTAATTTACTTCAGGAATACTTTTTACATTGTTTTTAACAGCATCCCAGAAAGTCTTCGACACACCACCCAAACGTCTTGCAAGATCCTCATAGTTAGAAAGACGTAAAAAATCAGCGTTAAGGCTATAAATTTCATCTTCCAAAACAGTCACTGACGAAGATGAAGAATAATTTTCTAGATTAAAATTGCTATAATCCTTATAATTCTTGAAAGTACTTCGAGACTTACTGCCCAAATTTAACAAGTACAGACATATCACTTCGGGTTCTATGTAGTTTTCCCTAAAAGTTTGTATTTCGTTACCGCCAGCTCTTTTAGACATCTTTCCAGTTTGCAGTTTAAGTAGTGGCATATGAGCAAACTTTGGAATTTCAGTGCACCCCAGTGCTTCAAACATCTGTATCTGCACAGCAGTATTAGAGATATGGTCCTCACCACGGATAATAGTACTAATTCTGCACTCAATATCATCAACAACTGAAGGTAACATATACGTATAAGTGCCGTTTTCTCTTATGACAATCGGATCACTCGTGCTATGCAAATCTATTACTATTTTTCCTCGAAGTTTATCTTCCCATATAACCACTCGATCAGGGTCTAGTTCAAAACGATAGTATGGGAGTCGAGTTGAATGTTGAGGTCTATTTTTTCTTCTGTATACAGGTGGAAGAGCACGAGCCAAAAGCGATCTACGCTCTATTTCGAGCTCTTCAGGCGTCTCATAACAAGGATAAATCCTGCCACTTTCTTTGAGCTTAACTACTGCATTTGCATAAAGCTCACATCGCTCAGACTGTTTTATACAAAGATCTTCCTTTATCCCAAGCCATGATAGGTCTGTAAAAATCTTGTTCACGTACTCACTTTTGATTCTTGTGACATCCGTATCATCGATTCTTAAAATAAATTCACCTCCAGAAGATCGAGCTGCAAAGTATGCAATTAGCGCTGTTCTTGCATTTCCTAAGTGAATAAGCCCAGTCGGACTTGGTGCAAAACGAGTAATCATCTGAGAAGAGAATTGGAAATATGGTGCTTCACCTCAAATATCCCAGGACTAAAGTCTTCACTGAAAGAATGAAAGCAAATACGCTGATTATCCATCATAACCGTCACCGTACCAGGAGTAAGAGTAACAGAAAGCCCAAGAATAACGTTGATGACATCATTCTTGAATAACTCCCCCTCAACAATGAGTTGTCTATTACAATTAAGATTTGGTATACGCCTAGAGTATACAAGTTTCAAAAGTGAGAAGGATGACAAAAGAATCTGTATTACGAGCCACAGCACGTATTTTAAGAAGCGAAAAGAAAAAACAACAGAGAAATCAAGTGAAGATCGCAAAAAAAACAAGTACGAAAAGTAAGAAAGCGCTGTAGCACCCAATCCAAGAACAAAAAGGAACATCGACTTTTGCCCTGAAATAATCAGCCAAAACGCAATCAGAGAAAATATCGGTAATATGTAACCTTTACGCATCACTAAAATTGAATGCCTCGTCCCAGGTACCTTTTGTTGCAGCCTTAGAATATTCGGTAGCTTTATTTTCAAAGAAGTTAGTGTGCTCGACTGTATTCAGTACCGCCTCTAACCAGAGCAAAGGATTCACTTTCTGCTCATATATCTCTGAAAAACCCAACTGCTTCAGCCGTAGATTTGCAATGTATCTGATGTATTCCTTTACTTCAGATGCCTTTAAACCTTCCACATCTCCCATCTCGAAAGCAAGATCTATAAACGCATCCTCATGATGAACCATAGCATTACATATCTCTCTGATCTCTGCTTCTAATTTAAACTTGTCGATATTGTTCTCAAGCAGAAAAGTACGGAAAAGCTTAGTAATCGAGTTAGAATGCAGCGTTTCATCACGAACAGAATAGGCAATAATTTGCCCCATACCCTTCATCTTATTGAAGCGCGGAAAGTTTAATAGAATCGCAAACGATGCAAATAATTGAAGTCCCTCAGTAAATGCCCCATACACAGCAAGTGTCTTTGCTATTTCAGTTGGATTGTCCATCTTGAAAGCCTTCAGATACTCGCATTTTTCCTTCATTTGTTTGTACTTTGTGAAGGCAAGGTACTCCGTTTCCGGCATACCAACCGTGTCTAGTAAGTGTGCATAAGCAGCTATATGTATAGTTTCCATATTTGCAAAAGCAGTAAGCATCATACAGACTTCCGGCGGCTTGAAAACACCAGCATAGTGCCTCATGTAACAATCGTGAACTTCAACATCTGCTTGGGTAAAAAAGCGAAAAATCTGAGTCAGTAAATTTTTCTCTGTACCACATATCTTATGATGCCAATCCTGCACATCATCAGCCATAGGAATCTCTTCTGGCAACCAATGGATCTTCTGTTGTATTTCCCAAGCTTGGTAGGCCCAATCATACTGAAACGGTTTATACGAGAGACGGGGCTCTAACAGGGACATATCGCACCTCGAATAAGGGAAGAAAGGAGGAGTGCCATTGTCTCAAATTGATTCACAAAATTCAAGGGATTATGTACGCAATAAATTGCTCATTCAATCGACACCATACAACCGCTATAACAGTTCATATTGCCTTTTAAAGTGTTTAAGCATACTATTTCCTACTCAGGGCGTAAGAGCTTCTCCCCTGGTATCAGTCTTTTGTTTGAGCACAGTAGGCAAGTTTTAGTTCAGTTATGTCTTTTTCCAATAATGGACTCAGTAATCTCCAAATTGTGGAATCCATAAATTCTGTCGCAGAAAAAGAGGGACTTAGTCCTGATACTCTGTTTCGCGCGATAGGAATCGAGTTAGCACATGAAATAGGAAAAAGGCAGTATGGAGACCATAGAATTTTTGTTGAGATAGACAAAAAAAGTGGTGAGATACTTGTATCAAAGCGACTTCTTGTAGTCGAAGATTCTGATAAAGCTCGTATGCTTGAGCAGATGGAAGTTACTACCGAAGAGTCCGACGATTTGCCTTCCTCATTTCGTGCGGAGGAAAAGGTTCATTATGATGGTGTAATCGACTTGTCAACTGCAAGGCTCAAGTACCCGAGTATTGAGCACAAAGCGGGCGATATAATCACAGAACATTTACCTTCATTTTCTTCTGGATACATAATTGCCAGAGTCATGAAAGCGAAGCTTGAGCGCCTCATTACCTCATTAGTGAGGGAAAAACAGTATCACTGTTACAAAGGCAGAGTTGGTGAAATTGTTACAGGCATCGTGAAAAAATCCATTGATTTTAAGACGGGTAGCCGAAGCATTATCGTCGATATCGCAGGAGTGGAGGGCCTTTTACCTTATTCATCACTAGTAAAAGGGGAGAGCTTTAGGCCTGGGGAAAGAGTCAAGTGTGTTATACAAAAAGTTGAGTATTCAGTTGTCAAACCTCAAATCTTGCTCTCTAGGTCTAGTGGCAGTTTTGTCGCTCAGCTCTTTTCTCAGCAGGTGCCAGAAATATATGATCGTGTAGTAGAAATAAGGAAAGTCGCCAGAGATGCTGGCTCCAGAAGCAAGGTCGCTGTTTTTTCATCGGATAGAAACATAGATCCAGTTGGAGCATGTATTGGCATGGGTGGAAGTAGAATAAACGCCGTAGTAAACGAGTTGCACGGTGAAAAGATAGATATAGTCGAATATTCGAACGATACTGCCACCTTCCTAGCCAATGCCCTTAAACCAATCAGACCAGTTAAGATTACTGTAAACGAAGAGACAAAAAAAATAGAACTAGTTGTCCCTGATGAAAGTGTCAGCCTTGTTATAGGACGCGGTGGGCAGAATGTATACTTGTTATCCTCTCTCCTTGGATATCGTGTAGAGGTTCTCAGTGATGCCGAATTTTCCAAAAAGAAAATGGAAGAATTCATTTCGGGGACCGCACGCTTTGTAGAAGCCCTGAATGTCGAGGAAGTAATAGCTCAGCTATTGGTTACTGAAGGATTCTCAACGGTTGAAGAAATCGCTGACTGTAATACGTCAAGGCTGGCCTTCATTGAGGGGTTTGATAAAGATATCGCTGAAGAGATAAGGAGTAGGGCGGTTGAATATGTGAATGAGCAACCTAAGAGAGTACGGGCTCTGGCAGAAAAGTATAAAGCAAATCCGAATATGCTTGCCCTTTCAAGCTTTGACACGGGATTACTTGAGGTACTTTTCTCATCTGGACTGACGGATCTTGAAAAGGTTGCCGAGTTGTCTTGTGATGAATTAAGAGAGGTCATTGGAGATAATGGATTTGGTGTGCCGTTGCTAGAACAGCTTATCATCAGATCAAGGAAGACTCTGGGTTGGTTATAGTGCAGGCATATGGATACTAAAAAAAGGCTCAGCTTGAATCTGAAGAACGGGAAAGAAGAATTGTCGCGCAGGGCCCTGAGAGAGTTTATCGGCAAGTCTTCCACTGGTGGCAGTACTCAGACTGCAGAGAGTGGTGGGGATCGTGCCAGTCATCTAACCAGACAAGAGGAACGAAACAGGTTGGATGCACTTCATAGATATCGGAAAGCGAATATGTCGGTAGCTGCCCAGGAAAATTCTGTGCAAGAAGAAGCGGTAGAAGAGTCTACGCAAGCTGCCCTTATTTTGCCAGCTTGGGCAAAGATATCTTCAACTCGCACTGGTAATTCATGTTTAACAAAAGCAGATGTGCAACCAAACATACAGGAAGATCCCCTATCACTTGTACAACTAGATAATCCAGAAAGGGATAGCTCTTCTTTGAAAAAGGGTAAAAAAGGACATAAGGCTTCACAGAACAAAGATGGATGGAAGAATCAAGAGATAAGAAAGCGGAAAGATGCATTGGACCTTCAGGTAAAGCTGCAGAACATTGATGGAAAAGAATACTTTGAGAAGGCTCCCTTGAGATCGCCAAGTCTGAGAAGAAAGTCGTCTAGGGGTTCCGATATTTTACAGAGAAAAAATGTGAACCCAAAACGCGGACAGCTCATCATGATAGATAAGCGCTCGGTAACACTGCGAGAGCTTTCTGTATTACTCTCTGAACCCATGGTGCGGATGAAGATGATCCTAAAAAAAATGGGAGAGATTTGCGGAGAAGATGATTATCTCAAGCAGGAGACTGTTGAACTATTGGCACTGGAACTTGGCCACGAAATAAAGTACAAGCCCTCTACAGCTGAGATCTTTGCCGCCACAAGAAGGAACACAGATGAATCTGATCTAAGGCCAAGAGTTCCTGTAGTCACTGTCATGGGACATATAGACCACGGGAAGACAACTTTGTTAGATGCGCTAAGGAATACAAGTCTCACAGCAACTGAAAGTGGAGGCATAACACAACACATAGGGGCTTATCAGGTTCAGGTGGGTGATAGAAGTATTACTTTTATAGATACACCAGGGCACGCAGCCTTCACCTCAATGAGAATGAGAGGTGCAAAAGTTACAGATATAGTCGTTCTTGTCGTTGCAGCAGATGATGGTGTGAACAAGCAGACTATCGAAGCAATTAAGCATGCAAAAGCAGCAGAGGTGCCAATCATTGTTGCAATAAATAAGATCGACAAAGAATCTGCTAACCCTGCAAGAGTTTTCACTGAGCTTGCGCAGCACGGGGTGATAGTCGAGGAAATGCATGGTGATGTTATGAGTGTTAACATCTCTGCAAAAAATCATATCAATCTGGATAAATTGAAAGAAGTGATCTTAATTCAAGCTGATTTTCTTGATTTGAAATATAATCCTAAACAGCCTGCAGAAGGTGTGATTATCGAA
Organism: Neorickettsia sennetsu str. Miyayama; assembly: GCF_000013165.1. Lineage (NCBI taxonomy): Bacteria > Pseudomonadati > Pseudomonadota > Alphaproteobacteria > Rickettsiales > Anaplasmataceae > Ehrlichia > Ehrlichia sennetsu. The sequence goes on from NC_007798.1 coordinate 447,471, forward strand.
TCTAGAGTTGATAGAAAGTGCGGCGCTTTCTCTACTTTAATAGTAAAAGAAGGCGAACTGAAGACTGGACAGGTAGCTGTTCTTGGATCCTTCTACGGAAAGATAAGAAGTATGATGACTTCGTCAGGGGAGATTGTCGGAAGTGCAGTCGCAGGAACTCCTGTTGAAGTGATGGGTTTAAGTGAGGCTCCGGAACCAGGTACATCATTTTTCGTTGTCAATAGCGAAAAAGAAGCAAAAATGCTTGTCAGCAGCCACGAGTATATAAAGGAGGATTCCTATAAAAGACCCTTGCGTGATTCATTCGAAAGCGATAAGCATAAGCTGAATTTCATAATCAAAGCCGACGTAAACGGTTCAGTGGAGGCACTTGTACAGTCAATAAGTGGGCTTTCTCATCCAGAAGTTGATATTGCTATCGTACACACTGGTATTGGTGATATAAGTGATTCTGATGTGTTGCTTGCACAAGTTTCTGGGGCCTACATTGTAGGTTTCAGGGTTAAGACGGAAAAAACTGTAAAAGATTACCCAAAGATTATTTTTCAATCGATCATATATGACGTAATAAAGAAAGTTCAAGAAATGGTCGAACTTCTCGTCTCACCAAAGACACGAGAGGTTATTTTAGGTTCCGCAGTAGTCAAAGAGGTCTTTACACTTTCAGATAAATCTAATGTCGCAGGATGCCAAGTAAAGTCTGGAGTGATCAAAAAATCTGCTTCTATAAGGCTTTTGAGAAATGGAGAGAACATAAAGGATCTTTCAATAAAATCATTAAAGCGCTTCAGGGAAGAAGTAAAAGAGGTGAAATCTGGTTACGAATGCGGGATCCTGCTTAATGGATATAACGAGATCAAGGTTGGTGACATCTTGGAGTCGTTTGGGCTGCTTTCAAATGAGGAATAGAAGCTTATATGAATCCGATAAAGAAGTTACGGGTTGAATCTTTGCTTAGAAGAAAAATAACTGAGATTATTAATAAAACCTTTGGCCCGGTGGCTGCAGTATCGAATGTGGAAATAACAGACAATTCTAGATTTGCGACGGTATCACTCCAATTATTCAATGGTGCCCCAGAACCACATGAAGTAGAAAACAGTATAAAAGCAAAAATAGGAAAATATCTTGAGATGCGCAACACACCAAGGCTGCATTTTATCAGCGTAAGAACATGCCTCGATGCTTTACAACCTGCATCTCAAGAATGACATCTATGACACGATAGTCAGTTATCTTTTCTCAAGGGACAATACTCCGAGTGATTTTTCGCGCTGCCTAGTATTGACACCGAATCACTTATTCTCCTATTCACTAAAGAAATCTTTCAGTAAACCATGCATTTTGCCTAAAATTGTTAGTATTGATGCTATCCTTCAAGACTTTGCTATCAAAAATGGATATTTCAACTACCTAAATTTTAGCAAGAAGGCTGTTCTAATGCTGTACAATCTAATGAAGGATGAGAAACACTGCTCAATAAAGGAGGCTATGCGCATTTTCACTAACCTTCAGCAAGGTAAGATGGAACATGACAATTTCATTCACAGCGAAATCTATAAAAAGTTCACTTATCATCGCGAATACAATGAGTTTAAAAAGCTCGCATTAGGTCTGATCTTTCGGGATTATGAAGAGGTGATAGTCGCAGGGATATATATTACTGATGAAACTTCCAGATATATTTACGAAAAAGCGTTAGCAAATAATTGTCCAATTTTTGTTTATGGTCTAGAGCTAACCTATGACGCTGCACCAGAACACTTCCTATATCAAACCTTGAATTTTCAAAAAGAAAAGAATCTTGAAATTGCATCTTTAAGAAAAGGCAGAACAATATCACAGCTGAACACTGAGCTGGATCCAAATTTTTTCCCTGAAAAAAAAGAAAACAAGAAAAAATTTCAACTCAGATATGACTTACGCTTTTGCGAAGAGAGTAACGAACAGCATATGGTAGAGTCTACTGTAACATATTTAACAGATTTCTATCCAGATGTAGCCCTTGTGACAACTAACTATTGCTTAGTTAAAAAGATTGGAGCAAGGCTAAGCAACAAGGAAAATATCAACCTCATATTCAAGGAAAAATACACAGCCCATCCAGATGGAATTTTTCTCTTAAAACTTCTAGATACGGCAATACTTGGTGAAACTGATATCAGCTTTATTGCACTTTTAAAGCATCCGTATATCTACGAACAAAACGCCGAAATCATTGATTGCATAGAAGATTCCATTATAAGGACGACGACAAGTAAACAGGTAACACAAGAAGCACAACTTTTCCTGGAAAAAATAAAGAGGTGGAGCAAAGGCTTTCACCACGCAAAAAACTTTGCCGAGTATCACATCAAGTGGTCAGATGCAATTACAAATCGTATCACTTGTGGAGGAAAAAGAGTTCTCGAATTTATCAAGAAATACTCACCAAGATTCACTGATATATATGAATATAGACAAGTGTTGTCATTTTTTCTAGGAAGACAGTATTTTTATCCATTCACAGATAACAAACGGTTCATTAATGTTTTCTCACCAAAAGAAGCATCATTCCTGACATATAGAAACGCAATTCTCCTCGATTGCACTGAAGAGGACTTCCAAATAAGGGATCCGTTAGTGATGTTAAACTTATTTCATATCCTTAGCACAAAAAGAAGTATTGTTATTTTTAACAAAGAGAAACCACTCTCTAGGTTACTCTTACAAATTCAGCACTCATGTGTAGGAAACTACGAGATAAAAAAAGAACCAACTCAACCAATAGAAACAGTAGCGGTTGTAAAAGAGAAACTTTTCGTACCCATCGAAATGCTTCCTAAAAAGCTTTCTCCAACCATGATAGAGTTACTCATCAATGATCCTTACAGATTTTATGTACGCTACATATTGGCAATCAAAGAGACAAATTCCGTGGTAGTGAAGCCAGGCCACAAGGAGTTTGGGTATATAATGCACAAGGTTTTTCAAAGTGCAAGTAAAACTCGCTTTTCTAAAGAAGAATATACAAGAATTTTAGAAAACGAACTCAAGACATATGCAACGCGGTACCAATATGTAAAAAATTTGTGGCTGCCACGAGGATTAAAGATCCTAGAACAATTCGCTACTTTTCACAATCGAAGATTAGAAGAGATCGATATACTAGAAAATGAAAAAGAACTAAGCATTTTTATCGCAGATGGATTAGAACTTTTTTGTAGATTTGATAGGATAGAATCCTTGAAAGAGGATACGGTAAACATCATAGAATTCAAAACCGGTACTATACCAACTTTTAAGGAGATAAGTAGTTTTGTGAAGCCACAACTTCCTCTTCAGGGACTAATATTACAAAAAAACAGGAACGTGAGATTCAATTCGATGATGTATTGCAAGCCTTCAACTGAGAAAGTGACTGTGAAAAAACTTCAATCGCCAGAGGAGACAATAGCGGAGATACACAAAAAGTTAACGACGCTAGCACAGATATATCTTTCCGGAGAGTTTGATTTCCTCGCTAATATAACGAAAAACTAAATTAGCTAGATATAATCAATGAAACCACTAAGCTAAATTTAATAGAAAGAGAAACCCAATTTAAGAAAAACGCTTCTGAAATAAAATTGCTTTAAGGCTCTCGCACGACTGTCAAGTATTTGGACTGTAGGATGATGCCGGAAAAGTAAGGTAGCCTTACTTTTATTTTCTTGATAAAAATGCTAGGAATTAGTGATGGAACAGGGATACACATTCGATGACGTACTGCTCGTCCCTAAATACTCAGAAGTTCTCCCGCGAGATGTAAGTACGGAGACATACCTCACACAAGAGATAAAGCTTGGTGTCCCTATTGTCTCATCCGCTATGGATATGGTAACGGAGGCTCGTCTTGCGATATGCCTAGCCAAGCATGGAGGAATTGGGATAATTCACCGAAATATGACTCCGGAGGCTCAGGCTCTGGAAATTCGCAAGGTAAAGAAGTATGAGAGCTGGATTGTTTCTGATCCCGTAACAGTTTCCCCAGATGATAGATTGGAGAAAGTCTCAGCACTTAAAAAGCAACATGGCTATTCTGGTTTGCCTGTTGTAGATGAAAAGAACAGACTCATAGGAATACTGACAAACAGAGACGTGCGTTTTGTCGAAGATAGTTCCAGAAAGGTCTCGGAGCTTATGACAACAAAAAACCTGATCACAGTAAAAGAAGGAATAAGCTATGATGAGGCTAGGCTGTTGTTTCATAAACACAAAATAGAAAGACTGATCGTAGTTGATGAGGAATTTAGGTGTGTTGGCTTAATAACAGTCAAAGATATCGCTAATACCAATGCTCACCCAAATGCCTGCAAAGATTCTAAGAGTAGGCTGAGAGTGGGTGCAGCAGTTGGTGTGACAGGTAGCTTCTTGGAAAGAGTTGATTTATTGGTAAGAGAAAATGTAGACGTCGTTGTGATAGATACAGCTCATGCACATACAAAAATCGTTGGTGACGCAATAAAGCAAATAAGAGGCCACTTTGGAAATATACAGCTTATTGCTGGGAACATTGCAACCGCTGCAGCTGCAGAATACTTGATCAAAATGGGTGTGGATGGAGTCAAGGTTGGCATCGGTCCTGGGTCGATATGTACAACACGTGTAGTTACAGGAATCGGCGTCCCTCAGTTCACCGCTATTCTAAATGTTGCAAGTGTATGTAAAAAAACAGGTGTTAAGGTCATTGCAGATGGTGGTATACGCTATTCAGGTGATATCGCTAAGGCGCTTGCAGCTGGAGCGGATTGTGTGATGATTGGCTCCCTATTTGCTGGAACTGATGAATCTCCAGGGGAAGTAGTATTGTATAGGGGACGTTCATATAAGAGCTATAGAGGAATGGGCTCTGTGGGTGCCATGAGCACTGGCTCCTCAGATAGGTACTTCCAGAATTCTTCAATGAAGCTTGTACCTGAAGGAGTCGAGGGGTTAGTGCCGCTCAAGGGTGCACTCAGTGAGACAGTATATCAGCTTGTCGGCGGTGTAAGATCTTCTATGGGTTATGCTGGCTGCAAGGACGTCAACGAAATGAAAAACAACTGCAGTTTCATTCACATAACTACGGCTTCAAATAACGAGGGACATCCGCATGATATCGTTATAACTCAGGAATCTCCCAACTATTCCAAAACTCACTAAATCAAATCTTTTGCCGTCTCTTTTAGCTCTCTTTAGTTTAACTTTTATATTATTTTAGATTTTTCATATCTATGTAATATATCTTTTATAAAATTGTCTTAATAAATATGCTGCCAATTGCTTTCTAGTAAAAGAGATGTAATACTAGAAAGTGTATTCTCTATATTCCGTGCCAATGATATTTGGCTTAGGTCTTTGTTGTGTACGCATATATCTATTTATGTATATTTAGTTGTCGTGCCTAGTTCCTATAATGAGCTTAATGCTTCTCCTTTCCCAACCAGACAAGTATCCAACAGTGATGCTTCTGAACTTGAAGTGGTGCTAAATCCTCAAGAGAATCCTGACCTTGGGAGCCGAAGCATTTTTGTGCCAGATTGCCCTTATTCTCCAACATTCTTCTATACTTTCGGCTCAAGTGAAGATGAAAATATTTCCGATATGAAATCGGTAGAATCGTTGTTTTCAATCTCCTCTTCTCTTTGGGATCTTCGGGAAGAACTGTCAGGTAGTCTTTACCAAGAACAGCTTGACTGTCCCTCTGGCGATTCCCACTTCAGACAAATCCCCTCTGATGCGGAATCGGTCTATTCAAGCATCACCCCTACTGCTGAAGAGGATTCCAGTATACATGAACCTGAGATACTTATTGAAGTTGATAAAGTTGGCACTGTTCCAACTTTGGAATGTCAGCACTCGCCTTCTTATGCGAGTCATGTTTCCAAAAGTATAAAACAGGGTGCTTTCGCTGGACTGCATGCAGCAACAGGCTACGTACAATTCCTTTCCTCTAACTTAGGCGGTGCTCTCGGTAGCTTAATGCAAAGCACTTCAAACGCTTTATATAGTGCAGGAAGCTATGCTTACAATAGTGTGGTTCCTATTTCTTCAGGTACCACTTCCACTGAAGAAGATTCTGATAAGCATGGTGAAACAACAGGCTACGTACAATTCCTTTCCTCTAACTTAGGCGGTGCTCTCGGTAGCTTAATGCAAAGCACTTCAAACGCTTTATATAGTGCAGGAAGCTATGTTTACAATAGTGTGGTTCCTATTTCTTCAGGTACCACTTCCACTGAAGAAGATTCTGATAAGCATGGTGAAACAACAGGCTACGTACAATTCCTTTCCTCTAACTTAGGCGGTGCTCTCGGTAGCTTAATGCAAAGCACTTCAAACGCTTTATATAGTGCAGGAAGCTATGTTTACAATAGCAGCTCTTACACCCGGTTTCGGAACTACCTTGGCAATGGTATTAACAATATGAAAAATGGGTTCAGTAGCGTTGGAAAAGAGATGTTGTCGTCGGCTGTACAGACCGCCGTAAATAGCACTTTTCCAGAATCTACGGAAACATTACAGAACCTTAATCGAGCAATATCAGGCATCAATAACGCTGTCACACATCTGCAGAGTACAAGTAAAGATGTCTCAGCTGCTGCGGCTGCAGTCTCTGAAACATTCAATGGAACTTCCCTCCACTTAAGTCGCTTATTCAGTATATTTATGGAGTTTAACAGTGCTATTTCGCTTCATGATAGTGATGGTATTCTTGAGGCCCTTGAGAACATGTCAAAGCAGATAGAAAAACTTCAAGCTTTGTGTCTTTTAAAGAGTGATACTCAAGATAATTATAACGATAAACTCCTGTGTTTAGATCATCTTGCTAAAAAAATTGTGGAACTTTCGTCCGTAGCTAAGCAAGGTGATACTTTATACTCGTGGGATCGTAACAGACTATACGATTTCCTTGAATTAGACAAATTAAAGAAATATTTTCTTCGTTCCAGTAATATCCAAGATACGATTGGGCATATGCATGGTGTAATCCCTCGCGTTAGGAGGGCTTGTGTTGATACATCCAACTCTGCGAATTCGATCTCTGTTATCTCGGAGAATATAAAGCTTTTCAGCCTGATCGGTAGTGTTCAGGTTTTACCACTTGCAGCGTTTGTGCTTCGGTGTTCGGTCAATCAGGATAACAGTGTGGTTTGTGCGGTACTGCAGGCTCTCGCTGTTACAGTAATATTCGCGCTCATGGGTAGATATTTTCAAGAAGCGAGGCTTTTGAGAAAATCCGACAACAACGACATTGCAAGCGATCATGCCTCAGTTGTAAAAGTCTGTAATGCGCGCACGATCATGATTGCTGGACTCTCAGCTTTACCTATAGCATTGATAACACTTGGTATTTATACGGCAGATACTGCAACCGCAGCAAAGACCCACATAGCGTTGTTGTCTACACTCTTCGTCCTTTCGTTAGCTCTGAGCATTGTCTTGCCCATAGTGTATAAGATATACCCACAACGTCAGGGAGAAGCAGGTCCGTACACATCTAATCCCCATTCCGGGGATCCGGACAACGAAACTCCTAGCACCAGTCTTCCATCTAGCGACGTCACCACCCCTGGCCATAGAATGAGGCTAGCACCTATCTAAGCTTTAGCTTTATTATCGATCTAAGGATTTTTTCCATATCCAGTGCGGAGCGCGTAGTCTCAAACGTTCCGCCTGGTGGAAGTATCTCACTACTGATGCCTGGGTCTATGTTAATGTTCTTCGTGGTAGAAAAGATGTTCCCTGCTGAAATCACTGCTACACTGTCGCGCGGTAGGCGGACCCCTTCATCAATACACATTCTTACATGCACTCTAAATGACTCCCCTATGGATAACTTCGTAATTCTGCCAGCCTTCACACCAGAAAGCAAAACATCGCTACCGATTGAAAGACCCAACGCATCATCAAATATAGCGTTTAATTCATAACAACCACCTCTTTTTAGAAGTGAGAAGTTACTACTCAGAAAAACAAAAATAAGAGCCGATACTAAAAGAACAAGTGTCCCAGAAAAAAGCCTCACATCCATATACCGATAAGCAAAACTACTATGGCCTCCACGCTACATAAGACAAAGCATCCACTTTAGCCCTTGGAGAAGTCTCACCCAACCCACAAAACCGCGATGCTTCAGCATAGGATGAACCATCCGGAACAGAATCAACAGCGTGGTGAAGCCAAAGATGCCATTCAGGAGCGATATTAGTTGAATCATACGCACTTGTTGCATAACGAACAAACCTGCGACTGCCCCGCTTGTAATAACGATTCCCTGCATTATCAACACCAACAAGCGTGTTCTGGAAAAACATATAAACTTCAAATCTTATGGCTGAATATATCCTGATTCTCCCACCCAAGTAAATCTAGTTCTGCTCTATAGGGTAAGAACTGGAAGCAGGCCCGCGCAAGCTCGATCCTTTTTTCTCTCTTTAACATCACATCCAAGGCTTCTTTTATTGCATGTAAATACAACACATCAGAAGCAGCATAGCTCATTTGTTCCCGTGTCAAGGAGGTTGAACCCCAATCCGAACTCTGCTTACCCTTGTTAAGCCTCACACCCAATAGATCTAAACAAAGCTCCTTGAGACTATGATGATCTGTATACGTTCTAACAAGTCTGGAAGCTATTTTCGTGCAGTAACAATTCTCTGTTAAAACACCAAGGTAGTGGCGCAAAATTGCTATATCAAACCTTGCAAAATGGAAAATCTTGATAACCGCAGGGTCAACGAGCAAACTCTTGAGCCGTGGAGCAGAATAGTCTGTACCATTGAACCTCACCAGATGGGCTGTACCGTCACCTGTAGACAGCTGAACAAGACACAGTCTATCTCTTCGATTTACGAGCCCCATAGACTCCGTGTCAATTGCAATTGCATCAGATGGAGCGAAGTCAGCGGGCACATCACCCTCATAGATATAGTACTTATTCACGGTCGCTAAAAAAACTAAAATATAAATCACACTGCATGCTACGTTGCAATAAGCAGCATGGAATCCCTCACTTTCCTCTCTAACTCCGCTGCTAACTCTTTATTCTCTTTTAAGAACTGCTTCACATTTTCCTTACCCTGACCAAGCTTGACATCCCCGTATGAATAATACGAACCTGCCTTTTCTATTATCTTATTGCGCACACCAATCTCGATTATTTCACCAAGCTTCGAAATGCCCTCAGTGTAAATGATATCAAACTCAGCCTGCTTAAACGGAGGCGCTACCTTATTTTTAACCACCTTCACCCGTGTCTGGTTACCCACAACATCTTCTTTATCCTTAATTGAACCAATCTTGCGAATATCAATTCTAACGGACGAATAGAATTTCAATGCATTACCCCCTGTCGTTGTTTCAGGACTACCAAACATGACACCGATCTTCATCCGGATCTGGTTGATGAAGACCACAACGCAGTTACTACGGGATACAGAAGCTGTGATCTTTCGCAGTGCCTGACTAAGCAATCTAGCCTGAAGCCCAACATGTAGATCTCCCATTTCTCCTTCTATTTCTGCTTTCGGAGTAAGAGCAGCAACAGAATCGACAACTATCACATCGACTGCACCAGACTTAATAAGACTATCTACTATTTCCAAAGCCTGCTCCCCAGTATCCGGCTGCGAAATTAACAGCTCCTCAATTTTGACACCCAACCTTCTTGCATAAACAGGATCCAAAGCATGCTCAGCGTCAATAAACGCACACGTCCCGCCGTTTTTCTGCGCTTCAGCTATTATGTGAAGCGTAAGTGTCGTCTTCCCAGAACTTTCCGGTCCAAATATCTCAATAATTCGCCCCTTTGGTATACCTCCACCAAGAGCACTATCCAATCCTATGGAACCCGTAGAAATGCACTCCACTGAAGCTGGCTCCTGACTAAAGGTCATTATGGAACCTTTCCCAAACATTTTTTCAATTTGAACCACAACGCCCTTAAGCGCATCTTCCCTGTTCATTAAAATCAACTCGCAACCCTCACGTTCCCAGACATTGTATGACACAATTTACTTAGGAACAATGCCATTACTACACTGGCATCACCTATGCAAATCTCTTCTACTCCGTTGGACCTTTAAGCTACATAATTTAGCAAACTATCTATATTTTTCATTACATTTGGTTATTATAAGCAGAGAAAGCACCATATACAGTGTATACAAAATGATCTTTCACAAATATGACCTCAAACCTGAAAGATACATTCGGTATGTTAAATTACTTCTTTCGGTTCTTGCACTGGTCGGCTTTTATTTTTCTTTGACCTACAATAAAGATGCCATCACAAGCCATAACACAATCCGTTCTATTGAGTCCTCTGTCATATTCAGTGTTGCACAGAACACAATAGAAAGTTTCTACTCGGCTGTACAGAACGAGATTTCCATTGTTCGTTTCCTCGTTGAGGGCGGAATACCTCTCAGCTCAAACAGCAAGCACTTAAGCACGCTCCTTCAATATGGTGAATTCATCGGGCTTGGTGAAAGTGGTAAGATAACTGGATATGAGTTCGGCCCAACACAGACAGAAATCTTTAAAGACGCGCCGGGTGAACTGGTTACAATCGAGAATATTTCCTTAAAAAACTCTTCGTGTCTTCAGCATAAAAATTTCGATCAATCAGGTGGCGAAGTACGTCGCATGGTATATTACCTTCCGGCTGGGGCTCTTCTAGATAAACTAAAAGGAGCTTTGGTTAGGCTTGAAGGAAAACAAAATTTCTCCATCGTAGACAAAAACTATAATGAGATATATCGACCGAGTCATCACATCCAAGATAGAAGTATGAAGGAATGCAGAAGTATTTATTCCTACTTCGATAACGAGCTATACTTTTGTCAATACGGATCGAGTCACGTAACATATGGCAGTGTCATTGCAAGGGTTATCAGTATTCTGCTGCCTTTGTGCGTTATTCTTTGGATATTTATCTTCCTGAAAAGGCTTGAGTTTGCATTCGTAGGTAGCAAGGCGCGTGCTTCAAAAGGGCGGGAAACCAAAAACTCTTCGGTTCTGGATCAAATAGCGACGAACTCAAGTCATTTTATTTCTTGCATCACACATGAATTACGCACACCTCTAAATGTGATAATTGCATTTTCAGAGATGATAAAAGATGAGTGCCTTGGAAGCATCACAAATAAAAAGTACGTGTGCTATGGAGAAGAAATTTATAAATTTGGGACGAGCCTACTCAGAACCGTTGATAACATAATAGATATAACGAAATCAAATAGCATGCTCATGACTCCAAAAAAGGATTATGTGAGTGTCCAGCAAATAATAGCAGAAGCCGTAAGAAATTGCAGAACCTTTGCATTAACAAAAGAAATATCTCTTTGCAAAAGTATTGATGCAGATCTTCCGGAAATTTTTTTAGACCGTGATCAAGTCAAAAAGGCAATTTCTCATATCTTAAGCAATGCAATTAAATTCAGCGACAATGGCGCAACTGTTTCAATAAGGGCGTGTCAAAATTGTGAGGAAGGAAGCATTTCTATCACAATTGAAGATTCAGGAAGCGGAATGAAAGTTATCAATGGTGTACCACAGTTAGAAAATTTCCTAACAAAGAAGGCAGGTGGGTTGGGAATAGGGCTGTTGTTGTCAAGGAATATCATTCATCTCAACGATGGTTCTCTTGAGATATACTCTCAAGTTGGAAAAGGAACGAAAACCACAATTACCTTCAACCAAAAGCAAGCAGATGAGGTAAAAAATTAGCCTGTCCTTATAGCACGAATAGCAAAATGGGCAGAGATATTATACAATCCACACGGAAGGATGGCCGAGTGGTTGAAGGCGCACGCTTGGAAAGCGTGTTCAGGTGCATAAACCACCTGACAAGGGTTCGAATCCCTTTTCTTCCGCCGCTTCTAGCTGTGGTGGTCGTAAATAGTTTTTAGTGTACACCGCTCCCAAGAACAAGGGATGAATAGTATAAGTTGTGAAAACTTACTCGAGCATAGGTATCTTGATATGCGAAAAGTAAAGCTCCCAACTAACTGCTTTTCCGTCCTTCACCGGAAAACGCCAGATACAATTGCTATCTTGTAAACGTCCATGCAGGCCGCTTCACTGAGAAAACATAACCTCAAAGCACAAGATAGGACCGATATGTAAAACGACACAAACGGGGAGTCGAAATCACTCCAAAACGATCATTTTCTTTATTTCAGCAATTGCTTTGGCCGGATTCAGACCTTTAGGACACGCCTGTGCACAATTCATGATTGTATGACAACGATATAACCTAAATGAATCCGCTAAAAACTCAAGCCTCTCCTTCTTTTTTGAATCTCTGCTATCAACCAACCAACGATAGGCTTGTAGCAACGCAGCAGGACCAAGATACTTATCTCCATTCCACCAAAAACTTGGACAACTCGTCGAACAGCAGGCACATAAAATGCAGTCATGCAGCCCAGCGAGTTTTTCTCTTTCCTCAGGCATCTGGAGGTGTTCTTTTCCATTATTACTTTTTTCGGAGTGTAACCAAGGCTTTATAGAACGATAATGCTGAAAAAACACGGTAAGGTCGGTAACCAAATCCTTTAACACTCTCATATGAGGAAGAGGATAAATTCGAATCTCACCCTTAATTTCATCCATGCGTTTTGTACATGCAAGCGTGTTACGCCCATCGATATTCATGGCACATGAGCCACAAACTCCCTCTCTACAAGAGCGCCTGAAAGTTAAAGTAGGATCTATTTCACCTTTCACTTTGATGAGAGCATCTAAGATCATAGGTGCACAGTCCTTCTGGTTCACGTAATAGATATCTCTTCTCGGGTTATCATCACCAGGAGAGAATCTGTACACGACTAACTTTCTTGCATCAGAAGAAGGAGAATTATGAACTTTCCCCTCAACGATACGTGAATTTTCAGGTAGCCTAAACTGCGCCATGCTATAAAAAGTGATGAACCTGAACGAGATCCTAACATTTTATCAGAAACAGGTAAATAAAGCGCGGTTTAGATGTTACCCTGTAATACACAATGAGATTATAGATGTGGTTAGACAAGCATATGGATTAAAATACCAATGCATCTTCTGCCTCAATATCCTTTCAGAAGGACAATGCCAAAACTCATGATCTTGCTTTTGGTCATCACCTTGTTTTTTCCGATTACTATCCTTACCTATTGTAGGATTGCTGTTTACACTGATAGGTTTTCTTAGAATGCCAGGAAAGAAAAAAGATTACTACGAAATACTCGGCGTGAGTAGAAGTGCCTCCACCGAAGAAATAAGGAAGGCTTATAAGAAGCTTGCACTTCAATACCACCCAGATCGTAATAAGGGTGATAAGGAGGCAGCGGAAAAATTTAAAGAAATTGGTGAAGCATACAGTGTCTTAAGTAATCCTGAAAAAAAGGCATCCTATGACCAATATGGACACTCGGCATTCAACGGAGGCGGTTTTGGAGGTGCAGGTGGTTTCTCTGCAGACTTCTCTGGTATGGACTTCTCAGATATTTTCAACGATCTTTTCGGAGGGGGAAGGACGCGCAGAACAAAAGCTGACTTCAATGAAGTCATCAAGGAAGACGGCTCAGATTTGCGATATGATGTATCAATCACTCTAAGAGAAGCATTTGAAGGTAAGGAAGTAAAAATTTCCTATACAAAACTAGCAGAATGTGAGCAGTGTGGTAATACAGGATGTGAGGGAAAAATCAAGCCGGTGCAATGCAGTACGTGTAATGGTGCGGGATCAATCAGGTCACAACAGGGCTTTTTTACTGTAGAAAGAAGCTGCAGTACCTGCAACGGGAGTGGAATGATCATTGAAAATCCATGCAAAAAATGTGGAGGCACAGGACGAATCAGGAAAGGTGTAACCACTTGTGCAAAAATACCACGCGGAATAAGTGACGGTGCAAAAGTATTACTTAGAGGTCAAGGGGAAGCGGGCTCTAGAGGAGGTAAGCCGGGTGACTTATATATGATTGTCCATATTAAACAGGACGAATTTTTCACACGTAAAAACAATGATCTTTATTGCGAAGTCCCAATAAGGATGTCTTTGGCAGCCCTGGGTGGAGAAATAGAAGTTCCATCATTAGAAGGTAAAAAGTTCAAGATCAAACTCCCAGAAGGGTCTCAAACAGGTGATAAACTTAAACTCAAAGGAAAAGGTATGTATCTCCTTAACTCTGAGTATAGGGGCGATATGTATGTTCGACTCACTATAGAGACACCGGTAAAACTTACGAAAAAACAGAGAGAAATATTAGAAGAATTTGAGAAAGAATCGCTTGGGTGCAGCCCAAAATCTGAGAAATTTTTTAGCAAAATTCGCTCTATGTTTGGTCTCTAAAAACGGGACCGTCTTGATATCTTATTGATCGTCTGGTGCCATCCATAAGGCTATTTGCGCGGCATTATCTTATGAGGACTTTCTCATGCTGCTCTTACGATGGGTAGGTCCAGAACCAGATGCCGATCCTCTTCTGGATATCAATTCCATGTTTTTTTGTTCAGGAGGTTTGCTTTCTACGTATGGATTGGTGTTCTTTTTTAAAGTGAGGGTCACTGGAATACCGCAAATCCGAAAGTCTCTAATAAGGGAGTTCCTCACATAATTTAAATATGACTCAGCGACAAGTTCAGGGCGATTTGCACTTAGTACAAAAACAAATTTATTTAGTAATTTCTTTATATATTTAAGCTTTACTGCCTTGGAGTTCACCATAGGATGTGGGTGGCGACGTACAATTTCTTGGAGCCACATATTTAATCGATGCGTTGAAATATTTCGCTTCGAGTCGTCATGCAGCCTCCTACATTCGTCTAGTATGTAGGAAAAATCGCCCTCATGTAGACAGGAAATAAAAAATATCGGTATCTGCGAAGCAATTAATTTTTGCGCTTGCAGACTAATAAAGTCCTTGATATTTTCAAGTTCAATAGCATCGACTGCATCTTTCTTATTCCCCACAAGTATCATTGGTTTACCTTGTTCTAGGATCCTATTCATAAGAAGAAAATCCTGACGTTCCAACGTAAAATTTGATATGTCGCACATAAAAATCACCACATCACTCTCTGCTGAAGTACGTAAAGCCCTTGAATTGCATATTTTTTCTAATCCGTCAGTGACTCTTTGTTTTTTTCTCAAACCGGCGGTATCAACAAGTTCAAAGGTTGTGCATTTCCACTGAAGCTCATCACTTATTGGATCCCTTGTAGTACCTGCTATTGGTAGCACGAGGACACGATCTTTACCTACAAACTTGTTCATCAAACTAGATTTACCAACGTTTGGCTGACCTAAAATAGCGACTTTAATTCTCCTTTGTTCTTCAGAGCCATTTTTCGGAGTATCTAATTGCTCCGGTATAAAGGACTCTATGTAGGAAATGAGCTCCCTGAGACCTAACGAATGCTCGGCAGATATTAGAAAAACATTCTGAAAGCCAAAAAGTGAGCAATCATCTCTATCTTTACGATCACTCTTATTGCAAACCAAAACTATTTTACTGTTTCCAGCATTCCTTCTAAGCCAATTGGCAAAAAGCATATCCTCGGAATCGATTTTATTGTCAATCACGAAAAGAACCATATCGCTTTCCTTTATCGCATATTCAGTCCTTTCAACTGTTTCTGGATGTTGTGGATTGAAGCCTGCAGTATCAAGTAGAAGAAGCGATTTCCCATCACTTAGTGAAATTCTTCTGACAACCACATCACGAGTGACTCCTTTTCTATCCATAGTAATTGAACGTTTTTCCTTGGCCATCTTATTAAACAATGTTGATTTACCAACATTTGCCTTTCCAACTATGGAAACTCTAAAGGTAGACTGCATGTTAAAGACAACACAAGGAGAAAGTGTAGATGTCAATTTGTATGGAATACATCTAAATAGCAATATAGCCGAATAAAACCCAAAGAAGGAGAGGGCAAGATACTTTTTTTGCTAATCCGTACATGATAACGCTCAAAAAAATAGGGCAATAATGTTCACATTTCAGGAAGCTCAATTGAATAGCCACAAAAGTGTCATTCTGTGTAAACAGTTGTAGAACATCAATTAGATCTTTTCCTAGAGGTTATCCAATCTGCTTTGCTAGAACCTTATTAAGCCCAGAAATAGAAAAATAAAAATCTAGAGGGGCAGAACTTTAAGTTAAGAAAAAACACAAGCGAAAAGTAAGAGTGCACTAATCACAGAGGAAACTGCATCTATACCATCAAATGAAAGAAACTATGAGATCCCGGTGTTTTGTGCAAATGGGCCTTTCAGACGAAGGTGTCACAAAACTGGCTTTCTGAGCATGATTAAGTCCAACTACGTCATGAATGAAAGTATCACTTTAAAAGGTTATGGAAATGATATTAACCCATATAAACAAACATAAATGTGAAGTTCCCGTTCAAAGATTGTTAAAAGAGGATGATCCTATAGTAGTACAACCTAATTGTTCTGCTACGCGCAATTAGCTAGAATTCTATGCAAGCATTACTAGTTCAAAATGAGTAACTCTTCCTACCCAGAAATTTCTCAAAATCTTTCTTTTGCGAAGATAGAAGAACAAATTCTGCAATTTTGGGAGAAAAATAGGGTTTTTGCTCATTCTGTCTCTTCAAGAACGGATAATAGAGAGTTCGTCTCTTATGATGGACCGCCTTTTGCAAATGGATTGCCACATTACGGACACCTACTTACCGGTTTCATTAAGGATACCGTGGCCAGATATCAGACAATGCTCGGCAAAAAAGTGGAAAGGAGATTCGGGTGGGACTGTCACGGTTTGCCTGCAGAGATGTACACCGAAAAAACACTTAAGATTTCAGGAAAAGAAGCAATAAAAAACTTCGGAATAGATAAATTTAACGCGGAGTGCAAAAAATCAGTTTTACTTTTTTCATCCGAATGGGAGTACTACGTCACTAGACAAGGAAGGTGGGTCGATTTTCACAACGACTATAAAACTATGGACCTTTCCTTTATGGAATCCGTAATTTGGGCGTTTAGGGAGTTGTATAAAAAAGGCTTGATTTATGAATCCGTAAAGGTAGTGCCTTATAGCTGGGCATGTCAAACACCATTATCGAACTTCGAAACACGCCTGGATAATGCCTATAGGGAGAAAAAAAGTAAGTCTGTGACAGTCGCCTTTGAATTGGAAGACGATTTATTTGGTGACGGCAAAACGTCCTACCTGTTAGCGTGGACCACAACACCTTGGACCCTACCTTCAAATATGATGCTTGGCATATCAGAGCATGTTGTCTATACCCGTGTTGAGAAGGATGGTAAGTACTATATCTCTTCTCAATCTTCAAATAAGGAAGTAGGTGGGATAATAGTTCCGAGCGAACTCCTGGTTGGTAAAAGGTATAAGCCACTCTTCAAATTCTTTGCACACGAAAAAGAGAATGGTGCCTTTGTTATACAGTATGCAGACTTTGTAACAGACGAAGATGGAACCGGAATAGTACATATAGCACCTGGATTCGGTGAGGAAGACTTTGAGTTGGCAAAAAAGCACGGGATAACAGTCGTTTGCCCCGTCGATGATCGAGCTAGATTTACATCTGAAGTGCCACAATTTGCAGGCAAGCATGTCTTTGAAACTAATGAGGATATCATTCTCATACTCAAAGAAAAAAAACGGCTAATCAAAATCGAGGAGTACATGCACAGTTATCCACATTGCTGGCGTACCGATACACCACTCATATACAGGGTTGTTCCGTCATGGTATTTGAGTGTCAGTAAAATAAAAGAGAGGATGCTCGAACTTAATGAAAGTATTAATTGGATTCCTTCACACCTTAAAGAAAGTCTGGTGGGCAAATGGCTAGAAAATGCAAAGGATTGGGCAATTTCAAGAAATAGATTCTGGGGAACACCTGTACCAATATGGAAATCGACAGATCCTGCTTATCCAAGAGTTGATGTGTATGGAAGTATAACCGAAATTGAGAGGGACTTCGGTGTGAAAATTACTGATCTACACAGACCTTTTATAGACACATTAACAAGAAAAAATCCGGATGATCCTACAGGAAAGTCCTTTATGGTAAGAGTGGAATCAGTTCTGGACTGCTGGTTTGAATCAGGCTCAATGCCTTTTGCACAAGCTCACTATCCTTTTGAGAACAAAGAGTGGTTTGAAAAGAATTTCCCGTCAGATTTCATTACTGAATATGTTGCACAGACACGTGGTTGGTTCTATACGCTCATGGTTCTATCTGTAGCACTTTTTGACAGCGTGCCGTTTAAAAATTGCCTTGCCCATGGGGTGATATTAGATAAAGATGGAAAAAAACTCTCTAAAAGACTGAATAATTATAAGGATCCAAAAGAGCTATTTGACGAATATGGAGCTGATGCATTGCGCTTCCTAATGTTGTCCTCTTCAGTGATGAATGGGGGTACTCTGTTGATAGATAAAGGTGGAGAAATAATCAAGGACGTTGTTAGACTTATCCTAAAGCCGCTCTACAGCGCTTACAACTTTTTTGCAACATATGCAAATTACCACTCAATACGTCTCCTAAATGAAGTGAATGATTCCGCTAATTTACTCGATAGGTATATCTTTTCAGAGTACAGAGCATTCTCACAAAAAATGAAAAATGCAATGAATGGCTATCATATACAGTCTGCTTGCAAAAATGTACTCAGTTTTATCGATACGCTCAACAATTGGTACATTAGACGCTCTAGGGAAAGGTTTGTGGCAGGAGAACAGCAAGCCTTCGAAGTCCTGCATTTTGTACTTTCGGAAATACTTAAGATAATTGCGCCACTCCTTCCAATGAATGCGGAAAAAATTTGGATGGCATTGCACAATGATGAAACAACATCTGTACATCTAGAAAAATACCCAGAGGTTAATGTTTTGCCTGAGGACGAAGAAATCATACAAACAATGCAATTAACAAGAGAAATATGCAACACAGCCTTTTCCATAAGGAACAAAAACGCCGTTAGAATAAGGCAACCATTAAGACATCTCGAAGTTATAGGTAAAGTCAGCTCAGCATTCATAGAAAACACCGAACTACTATCTATCCTGAAGGATGAGGCAAACGTAAAGTGCATTACCTTCAAAGAAAGTGATCCTCAAGTAAGGCAATCACTTAAACTAAACTTTCACGTTTTAGGCAAAAGATACCCAAAAGAAGTAAAACACATGATCAATGAACTCAAAAGTGGACACTGGAAAAGTATGCTCTCTGGCGAAGTATATCTCGGCGATAGACTTCTGAAAAACGACGAATACGAGATTTCGGCTGCCTCTGAAAACAGCAATACGGGACAAGTCGCTTCGTTTTGCTTAGCTGTAAAGTTGGACTTGAAACTAGACGAGGAACTGATGGCTGAGGGAAGGTTCAGAGATTTAGTACGTATGATACAGCAAGCCAGGAAATCAGCTGGTCTAACAATAAAAGAGAAGGTCACAATAAAGGTATATGCTCCAGCAGAATATCTTGACACACTTGAGAAGTTACAGAGCTTACTAGTTACATCAACATACGCGAATCAAATAATTGCAAATAGATCAAATAATTTCTCTGATTGCTCATTTATCGAAGAGATTTCACAAGAAATAAAAATTGGTATAATGAGGGAGGATGGCGCATGCGGATATAGCTGATAATGAGGGTTTCTAGGAAAGGCCAGGTGGAAGAAGCACTACTTGATGAGCTTTACGCCTCTGGCGCCATACTAAAGGGACATTTCGTCCTTTCTTCCGGACTGCACAGCGATACATATGTGCAGTGCGCTCTTTTACTGCAAAATCCACGACGTGTCTTTAAGTTTGCATCGGCTTTGGTGCAACTCATCCCTGAAAAAATCAAGAGTGTGGTCGACTTAATCGTCGCACCAGCACTCGGTGGATTGATCATTGGATACGAGGTAGCGCGCTTATTGGATAAAGATTTTGTGTTTTTTGAAAGGTTTAATGGTGAACTTACTCTAAGGCGCGGTTTTAAAGTAGAGAGTGGACAAAACGTTCTGCTCATAGAGGATGTAGTCACAACAGCTGGCTCTTCTATAGATGTTATACAAAAAGTCCATGACCGTGGTGCAAATGTTATCTTTGCAGCTTCAATAATAGATAGATCTGAAGGAGCTGCAGAAAAACGTTTTAAAAAGCATAGTTGCGAGTTTCTTAGTGTCGTGAAATTAAATTGTGTCACATTTGATGCAGCAAATATCCCAAAAGAATTGAGCAATGTTCCTTGCATAAAGCCCGGTTCCAATAATCTCAATTGACGGACGCGTACTGAATATAAATTCTAGCCAATAGTATCGATCTGCGTAATATCTCATCATTTATTTTCCATAAGCAAAATTATGTGTACAAACGCTTAAAGTAGACTAGAAATAACATCAATATTAGTTTAGAAGATTGGTATATTTTGATAATACGGAATATATGGATCTACAAGAAATACAAAAGTTGGAAACCTTGCTCTTTAAATTACGCAAATCTGACGGAGAGAAGTGGAACTTTAAATTGTTAAGCTGGTCTCAGGAGCGCGGCACTTTGAGTCTGGAATTCTCGGGTACTGATGATGAGCACCTAGTTGTGGCGGTCGAGAAAAATAAGGGTGAGTCTGTTGCCACTGGCAAGATTTTCATCAAGGTTCAGGAAAGTATTAATTTGGGCACCAGTTACGCTTCCATACTCTTCTATGATGGTTCTACTGTAGCTCTAATAACTGAGGGAAAGCCGTTTCGGCCTTCTTCCTTTCTAGGTTACTGTGGCGCTTTTTTTCAGGGTGTCAATTATAATCTCTCCCAAGTTAATTATCACGTCTTTAGTGGCACGCTTTGTCTTTCTTTGGCAGGAGCTGTCCGTTCTCCTACCGTTGACGGAAGGTTTTTCGTATGGCCCTTCTCACAAGCTGAAATAAATGTTGAAAGAGTAAGTGGGTCGTCACAGTGCCGTTGCACAGTCAAAAAAATAAAGGCAGTGGAGCGTAATGCGAATTTGCATTACAGATTCAATATTCCCGGTGCTTATATGTGTTTTGATACTAAGGATACCCAGTATTTTATATCCGGGCATGGAATACTGCTTTCGCACGGCGAGCTTTCGGACTTCGCAGATCAATCAAAGTGTTTCGCTGCTCGTGGGAAGGTGTTAGATAGCTTGTCGGCTTACTTGAATAAGAATTGTAATTTTATGCGAGTACGGTCGTGGCTCTTCCACGGTGGAAAAGAGCTGGCCTCTGCTGCTTTACCTAATACTGTGACCTCTTCAGCTCAGTGTAGCTCCCAAGGTACTCAGTCAGCTAGTCAGAAACCGAGCGAAGCCATCGACTCCAAAGTGGATAAGAAATCCGAGAGTGATGTCTCTATTCATGCAAGAAAATTATCTGTTGAAGGCGCTTCCAAACCGGTATCTGAGATGAACGATGCCTCAACAATAACACATTATTTTCCTAAAGTGCGTAAGCGATAGGCGGACTCGGGGATCGCTTTTTACTTCTGATTCCCCGTGTACTATTTCTCTGGGGGCCAGAAAAGGGGGGCCCCTCCCTTCCTGTTTTCCTTATTTCCTGAGTAGTTCGTTGAGGTCGTGTATGGATTTCTCATTTGTTGCACCTACTTTTCCTATTTTTAGGGCGAGCAGGCGAGCTTTCTCAAAGTTTTTTATTAACTTGTTCACTTCGTATATCTTAACTCCTGCCCCACTCGCTATGCGTGATTTGCGTGACTGGTTGATGGAATCGAGACACGCTCTTTCCCTCTTTGTCATACTGCCTATCATGGCCAGATTTTTCTTCAGGGTTGTATCATCGACAAGATGCTCCGTCGGAACTTTATTAATTCCGGGAATAAAACGTAAGAGTTTAGCTATTCCGCCAAGCTTGTCAATGCTTTTCAACTGCAACACAAGATCATCATAATCGAACTTACCAGCTTCGATTCTTTTTCTTATAGAACCTATTCTTTCTTCACCAACTTCAGACGAGGCATATTCAACTAGGGAGGCAATATCCCCAGCTCCCATTATTCTTCCTGCCATACGTTCCGGGTGAAATTCTTCTAAATCATTAACCCTCTCTCCAGCGCCACAAAATCTAATAGGAAGACCAACAGATTGCCTAACTGAAAGCACTGAACCAACCCGCGCATCGCTGTCTAGCCTGCTCACTATTACCCCAGTTGTACCGATCTCTGAGTGAAATGTCCTCGCAACATTAAGTGAATCTTGCCCCATCATCGCATCTAGAACCTGAAATATCTCGGAGGGCTGTAAGCGATTCTTAATCACTTTTAGCTCTTCCATAAGCACAGAATCAATTTGCGAACGTCCGGCAGTGTCAACCATAAGCACATCATAACCTTCATGGCTATTATTAAATAAATCTAATGTTTTCTTTACGATCGCATCGACATCCTCACCTTCCACTATAGGAACAGTATCAACGTCAATTTGCTTTGCAAGAATTTCAAGCTGTTTCCTCGCTGCAGGCCTATAGATATCTACAGAAGATAAAAGAATATTTTTTTTAAATTTTTTCCGAATCAACAGAGCTAACTTTGCTGCAGTTGTAGTCTTCCCAACTCCCTGTAAACCAACAAACATCAATATCTGTTTCCCAAATTTCGGGAATTCAAATTTCTGTGATTCACCTCCCAAAATTTTTACTAATTCCTCTTTTACAACACTTCCAATTACCGCTGGTGTCGAGATCCCTTTCACACGAGACTTTCCAATAACCGATTCCCTTACATTTGCGATAAACTGTTTAGTGACAGGCAGACTAACATCTGCCTCGAGAAACGTCAGACGCAACTTCCGAACAAAATCGTCAAACTCCTTTTCGGTAATCACCCCTCTATTCTTTATTCCATCCAGTGCACCACCAATTTTTTTAGAAAGTGAATCAAACATAAGAAATCAAACCCCTGCAAAGAGAAACAATACAACAACGATGCTCATTAAAAAAATCACAATACTAAGCGACAAGGAGTCTAAACAACTACAGGTCGTTGGGATCACTGATCCAAATAAAGTGCACAGTCCTCGAATAGCCGAGTTCCAAAGAAAAAACAAATGCTTTTCCATTTTTGAAGTAAGTCGGTTAAGTACCAGTGAACTTGACCGTAGTAGTGCATTTAATTCTAAAAGGAGCATACGTATCGTACCTGAGAAAAGGAAATATAGGACGGCAGTACCCAGAAATACTGCTAGCATTAGAAAAAACTCAACAAGATTATGAAGCCAAGTGGTGAAAGAAAGAAACACATAAATACAAATACACGCAATACAGAACCTTTCACCTAAAGAAATATCGAAAGTTTTGTTGTTGATCCTTCCACTGGTAGCATAGCAGCAATATAACAACCTTACTGGTATCATAGAAGTGAAAAGAGCTTGTAAAAAAAAGACTGTTATTTTTGCTCCATATCCAAAGGACTGCAAAAAAAGAAGACCAGGGCTCCGGAAAAAAATAAAACCCGCGAAAATTACAATAAGAGATACAAATAAAGGAATCAGCGAAAGAAAGCTAAATTTTGTCACTTTTGTAAATGTGTCTACACCTAACCTCAAAAGGAGTGAACAAACAAAATACACCACCAGCTGATAAACAGCGGATGCAAAAATATAATGATATACATCACTTATAGAGCAGTGCAGAATGATACCTGTTAAACCCACCTGCCCTATTTGGTTTGCTATGAGTGCATCTAGCAGCTTTTTCTCAATCGCCATCCGATAAAATGCATATAGCAACGTGAAAAAACTTAAGACGAATAAAAATTCGCTGTCGCCAATACCAATTTTCCCGATTAAAGCCAGCGGTAATGCATATGTGAAGATGCTAAGAAACGGAATAAAGAGTGATCTAGCACTTACATACTCACTTTTTATCACTGGGGCCATGATAAATACACCTGCATAGAGAAACAGTAAACCTCCAAATAACTTTTCCCTCAAATCATGAAGATGTAAAAAATTAATGTTATCCGCCGTAAAAGAAAGGTCGTGAGGTATGAGCGCAGCCATAGCAGTAGCTACGGCAAAACTGCATGCTGCATATGTAATGGCTCCTTTTACGTTACCCTGCGAAGCAATTAATGTCGAGTATATCAGCGAAAGAATCTCAAGGCCGAGTAAAATATAGAATAAGTTGTTCTGAAAAAATGTAAAAAGACAAGCAACTAAAATTAACGCGGTGCCGACTTTCTCAAAGGCGTTCAGCTTAAAGAAAAAAAATACAAAGGTACAGAAAAAAACAGAAGCCGCAGAAATAAAAAAGAGACTACTCACAGAACCAGGTACCACAGAAGGATCCTTTAAAATAGTAGCAGGGAAAGAGAATTTACTAAACCGGTTTTCCAAAGAGAAAGAGCACTTCAGTCCGGGAAACGATTTCAATCCTCTGCTTTGCCCTGGTAAGTTGCAGAATGATAAGCAGCTTCTTTTCGAAAAATTTCAGCACCATTCGATACAACCACGGTTCCGGCGAAAATATCATGCCAGGTTCTACTTTTCTTATCAAAAATGCTCCAGAACATGCCAAGGAAAAACACAAGCAAAGACAAAGGCACCATAATTAACCTTTTTATACATGCAGAGACCGAAGGCTTTTCCAAAGTCTCATCGTCAAGAAGCCTCAACCTTAAAATCCACTTGCCTGGCGTACAGCCAAACCTGTGCCAACAGGTAACAAATAATATTGCCAAAAGTATCAACTGAAATACTTGTATTACTAGAACACTCTTATAGAACCCTATGATAAGAGCTCTTTCTGCCTGACTCATAGGAAGACTAAATCTATACCTCTCAAGAACCTCGACTGGAAACTGCAGATCAACGAAGAAAGAAAGTAAGTACCCACTAACCTTCAATATCAGAACACAAAAAAGAAGGTCCATAATCGTACTGACAGAACGTTTAAATTGACTGGCGTAAATGACTCCCCGCCCATCAGTCTTGTTTTTATGAGGAAAAGAAAAAAGCCTGTGAGGAAAATTAAAGATCGATTTTATAACACCAGGGAACGGTGAAAAAAGCTTATTCATAAGAGCTAAGAGATGGCACAATCGCCCTTGACATAGAACGCCATGATTCCGCTGCATGCACTTTTGAAAGTACACCTTCTAACTATGCAATTTTTCAGAGCAAGACCTTCACCCAGATTTTTCATGTAGTCATAGGAGTAATAGAATAGAGATCTATTAACATCGAAGACATAATCATGAACCTCTTGTTGCCTTGCTGCACGCACCAACACTGCTAGTACACCTCCATCTTTCAAGATAGTAATACAACTCGATATAACATCCGATAAATCACCAAGGTAAGAAAAAGAATCAGCTGCTATCACAAGATCGTAGTTATTCTCTTGAGAAAGAAGGAATGACTTTATGTCATTACAGATAACTGAACTGAAAACCGGCTTTCCATCAACTAAACATCGTTTTGCGATTTCCAACATGTTTTCTGATATATCAACACCTGTTGCCTCGCCCACTACACCACTTAATTTGAGGAAATGTGTGCAAACACCTGTTCCACAACCAAGATCCAAAATCGAAAGCTCATCAGAAGTAAGCTTAGTACCGATGATCGCTTTCAGCCCTTCAAAAATAAGCTTATGTCCAATGTACCTTCTACCTATAAGAAACCTCTCAACATACTCCTGCGCCAAGTGTTCAAATCTTTCTTTAACAATGAAGTTCGGGATCCTATTTATTTTTTGACCATTAAGAAAATCTAAAAAGAACCTCACTTCCTCATATTCTCTCCCTTTGGAGATAATGCTCTCAAATATAGCCCTAGCCTTCTTCGTTTCTCCGGAGATCAAAAAGCATCTAGCCAGATTATACGGAATCAATGGTTTATTCCGGTACAAACTATTAAGCATCTTAAAACGAAACTTAGCATCACTAAGATTACCTCTGTAGAAATGATAAAGACCTAGAGAAACATTATTTTTATAAAACTCTCTGAAATTGGAAGAAGAGTGAAGGTTATCCTTAATTACTTTATAAAACTTCTCCTTCTCTCCAAAGAGACCACAGAACCGCGTGAACAAATCGGAAATCTCTCGGTAGATCCGCGATAGGAAGAGAAGAAACGAATTAAACACCGAACCAGATATTCAAAGAAACTAAACTAAAAATACAGGAAAAACATTTCTCCACAAGGGCTATTAATACAAGGAAGACTTAACTATTAGTTTACCAGAGAAACTTCCTGCATACATTCACACACAACTGATTAGATCATTCAATATGTCTCTTACCGGACGCTCGCCTTTAACTAAACCTACAACTTCACCAGCCATCACCGAGCCACGTTCAGTATCACCTTCTATTACAGCTCTACGCAGACTTCCAGCCCAAAATTTTTCTATGGCAAGCTGTGCTTCTTCCTTAGAAATATGAGCAGAATCAAGCTGCCTAATTATTTCTCTTTGAAAAACTTTAAATTCTTCAGTTGCATCGTTCTTTAGTAAACGAACCGGAATAACGGCAAGCCTAGGATCCAGCTGCTCTGAAACAATCGCATCATGAGAAGAGGCTGCTACACACTTTGCTTTAAATCTTGGGTGCGCAATGGATTCTTTTGCACAGGCAAAAAGCGTCCCAACTTGACAACCAGCAGCTCCCATTTCTAGGTAACTTTTCACGATAGCCCCAGTACCTATTCCACCAGCAATAAAAATGGGAACATCGCGAATCTCCGGCAAGATTTCCTGAGCAAGCACAGATGTACTTACCCTAGTAACATGACCACCAGCTTCTCTACCCTCTATTATCAATGCACTTGCACCGATTCTACACATTTTTTTCGCGATCGAGAGGGAGGGTGCAAACACAATAACCTTAATCCCGCGATCCAAAACAAGACTTAAAACCTGTTTTGAGGGAATACCACCTGCCAAAATCATATGTGTAATACCGAAACGAATGCACACATCAATCAGTTCAGGTAACTGAGGGTGCATCAAAACTATGTTCACACCAAATGGATTAGAACCAACGAGCTCTTTTGTAAGGCATATTTCTTGTTCCAGTTGATCCGGAGACATTGCAGAACAAGCTAATACACCAAAGGCACCAGCATTGGAAATAGCAGAAACTAAACGGTGCTCAGAAATCCAACTCATTGCTCCTCCCATAATGGGATACCTGGTACCAAGAAACTCTTTACCACTGTTCCAGCAATCTATAAGGGAAAACATAAACCGATTTTCTCTCTTTGTGTGCGAAGATTCTCCTATAACACCTTAGGCATTGCAATACCGGTGCAAGCTACTTTACTAACTACTAAGAGGAACTTCTGTTTCCGAATTTTAGAAAAAAATATCCTTCTGCAGAAGTTTCTATGTTAGAGTGAAGTTTCATGGAGTAAATTAGGCTTATAGTAGTGTTCAAAAGTGTCTTTTCCTCAATTAGAAACTCGATCACAAAGAGTAGAGATTACTTATCAAGTGGAATCGATAATATTTTTGCAAAAGAGAAAATAAGTGAATCTACTATTGAACAGTTGGAAGAATTACTTATTTCCGCTGATATTGGCCCTACAGTGACTGAGAGAATCATTAAAACGGTCAAAAAAATTAAAGTAAAAGATGGCGAGTCACTTGAACAAGTGAAAAGTATTACGCGTGAAGAAATGAAAAAAGTACTCGATCCCACATCAAAAAAGCTGATTTTCCCACAGACCGGACCTCAAGTCATTGTATTTTGTGGTGTGAATGGCAATGGTAAGACAACCACTATAGGGAAATTAGCATACAAATTTATTCAAGAGAATAAAACGGTCATGATTGCTGCATGTGATCTTTTCAGGGCAGCTGCAATAGAGCAACTGCGTTTCTGGGCGGAAAGAGCATCTGCGACATTTTTTTCAAGCGAAACAAGCAAAAATGCCTCTGGTACCGCTTATAAAGCCTTAGAAAAAGCTCTAGAAGATAAAGTTGATGTACTTATAGTAGATACTTCTGGCAGGTTACACACACAGAATGACCTCATGGAAGAACTCAAAAAGATATGCAGGGTACTTTCGAAGCTAATGCCCTCAGCACCCAACGAAGTTATACTAGCTCTCGATGCCAGTACTGGGCAAAATGCTCTTAACCAAGTGCAGGTTTTTAAAGATGCGGTCAATCTCACTGGACTGGTCGTGACAAAATTAGATGGCACGTCCAAAGGAGGAGTGATTGTAGCTATAGCTGAAAGGTATCCTAATCTTGGGATATACTTTGTTGGGACAGGAGAAAAAATAACCGATCTGGAAGAATTCTCTCCTTCAGAGTTTGTAGATGCTTTGCTTGAAGTAAAAACTACATCTTAATAAAATTGTTGCCACAGAATCAGGACCTCAAAAATTCCACAGATTTTTACGACCCGTAATCGGAATAGTAGGGATTCCGCTTTACTCCACAAAAAAAAAGAGATTTCGTATTATAGAAACAGACAAGCTAAGAAAGCTTACCAAGCAAAATAAGGTATATTTCCCGAGAAGCCTTCCTACTAGCGTCCGGTTTGAAATACTCTATTTTCTTAAACTGCTTCCTTAGTGAATTAACAAATCTATATTCGTCCTCACTACCTCTAAGTATCTTGGTTACCACTGTACCAAACTTCTTCAAGCTGTTTTTTGCATAATGCAGAACTAGCTCAGCCAATCTTATTGATGAAATGCTATCCGTGACTCTGCTGCCAGAAGCGCTTGGTGCAAGATCCGAAACAATAACATCTAACTCAACACCGCTAATGTATTCATAGAGCTCTTTACGCTGCAACTCTATATCCAATTTTACGACCTCAACCCCAGAAATAGGATCCATATCAGCCAAATCAACTGCAATTAGCCGTCCAGTACCATTCAAAATATCTGCGATTACTTGGCTCCAACCACCAGGTGCACTTCCGAGCTCAAGCACAACAAAACCCTTCCGAATGAGATTAAACTTTTCATCTATTTCTAGAAGTTTGTATGCCGCTCTGGATCTGTATTGTTCAGCTTTCGCTTTTTTCACGAAAGGATCATTAACGTGTCTATAAAGCCACCGACTTGAAGAAGCAGTGCATCTACCTACACGATGAAGTTTGTTTTTCACTTATTTTTCCTTGTACTATCTTAACGATCTCCTCACTCGTACGACCGACTCCCATGCATTTAATAACATGAATATTCGGATACATACGTGCAATTTTCTCGTATCCCATACATACGTTCGAAAGGTACTCTCTGGGCATACGTTCAAAGTTATCACGACCTAATTTTTTATGACCAGATCCCAAAAGAAGCAGAGTTAAATCAGGTTCAACCAGACAACCGGAAAGCCTGTGTAAATCTAAAATTG
Organism: Neorickettsia sennetsu str. Miyayama; assembly: GCF_000013165.1. Lineage (NCBI taxonomy): Bacteria > Pseudomonadati > Pseudomonadota > Alphaproteobacteria > Rickettsiales > Anaplasmataceae > Ehrlichia > Ehrlichia sennetsu. The sequence continues at coordinate 476,796 of NC_007798.1, forward strand.
TCTGTAGGTCAATTTTATCCCCATATCCCTGATATGCTAAGGTCGAATAAATGAACCTGTCGCAAACGACAACCTTACCTTCTTTCAATGCGGGCAGTATCACTTTATTGTAATGATCAACACGTGCACTAACTATGAGCAACAACCGCGCCATAGGATCTATAGGATCATGGAGGATCATGGATCTTAAACTCTCGGCAAAGGAAGTACCACCGGGCTCCCTCGTTAAAACGCAAGGATAACCATCTTTTGCAAGAAACTTACTCAAAAGTTTTACCTGTGTACTCTTACCGGACCCATCAATTCCCTCTAATACTATAAACACACTACCCTGTATAAACTACATAAGAAAAACAAATCTTTCTGCGAACCCGCATCTAGAAAATAGCATCTCTGTATATCATACTCTAACCCTTAGTACAGCTAAGAAATCCCGCTCTTGCCGAATAACAGAGACACAACCACGCGGCCAAAGTAAATAAATTCCCCCAAAGCAAAAGGTCAGGTAAAATTTGAACCATCTCTAGAAGCTCTACTAGACTTTAAGTAAGAGTCTCTCAGGGTTTTCTAAACACTCCTTCACACGAACAAGGAAGCTCACTGCCTCCCTACCATCAACTATACGGTGATCATAAGAGAGAGCAAGGTACATCATTGGCCGCACAACAATCGCACCATCAATAACAATAGGCCTTTCTTTTATTGCGTGCATTCCAAGTATGCCAGATTGTGGGGGATTAATAATCGGCGTTGACATGAGTGAACCATAAATACCACCATTAGAAATGGTAAAAGTACCACCCTGCATATCGTCTGGCTCTATCTTGCCATCCCTAGCCTTTTTTCCGTACTCAAGTATTTGTCTTTCAACTTCTGCAAAGGAAAGATTCTGCGCATTTTTTATTACTGGCACAACAAGACCGTTCTTTGTTCCAACGGCAACCCCAATATTATAGTAATCCTTATAAACTATGTCCTTTCCACGAATCTCGGCATTAATTTCCGGAAAAGCTTCAAGCCCACAAATAACAGCTTGTACAAAAAACGACATAAAGCCAAGTTTTAAGCCATGGACCTTTTCAAAGGAATCCTTGTAACGCTTTCTTATTTGAATGACATTCCCCATATCTACTTCATTGAAAGTCGTTAAAATTGCAGCTGTATTTTGTGATTCCTTCAGTCTCGACGCAATTCTTTGTCTCAACTTAGACATCGGCACAACCCTTTCAGGGAACCCAGGACTCACAGAACTACTACCAGCAACTGCACGCTGTTCTGATTCCGAATCTTTTTCTTGCTCTGGATCACCATAAAACAGTCGACTTAATACATCAACTTTCCTTATCCTGTTATCTTTCCCCGTACCAACGATATCACACGGGGACAAGAACTTTTCTTCCATCAGAATCCGCGCAGATGGTGCATCCTGCTTTGCATAAATTAACTCAGAAGATTTTATCGAGGAAATATTCTTTTCCGCGCTTGCACCCAATGCGACTCCTCCTGCAATGGCAACAGATGGCGGAACGATATTACGATCACCAACTCCAGATGAAATTGGGTTACCTCCACCGGGTGCGACAACATTTTCATCAATTAACCCGAGAACATCGTCTACTTTTACCGCTTGCCCTATTTCAACGTTGATTTTACTCAGGATTCCAGAAACAGGAGCAGATACTTCTACGGCTGCCTTATCGGTTTCAAGCTCAAAAAGTAATTCGTCCTCCCTCACGGATTCACCAATATTTTTGATAATTTTCACAACGGATGCTTCTGCAATTGATTCACCCATTCTTGGGACGAGAACTTTTTTCATGTTTCAGTTAATACAAATTAAATGTTTATCACTAGCACTCAGGCGCAATTATAAACCCACTCTAACTGAATAGACATAGCTTCCCGCAATTTCATTTCTTCATTACATAAATGATGAATGAGATCGAATTATTACATTTATGATGTTTGCCGGATAACGTTACTAGTGTAATAAAATCCATAAAACATCAGCAAATGTAATAACAACGCATTGCGAATTGAGAGCAAGATACTTAAGTTTTATAAAGATCTCAAAAATACCAAAATGAACGTCAAAAATTGCATAGAAGTCATATTAAGCGAAGCAAGAAAACGAGATTGCCAAGCAGATTTATTGCTGACTCAAACTCAAAGCACGATCGCGAACGCAAGAAACTTCGAAATAGAAAAACTAGAGGAATCTTTATTCTCGAGCGTTACGTTTAGACTAATAAAAGACAAGAAGGTAACCTCTATAAGATGTGACCCTTCTGCAGATGTCCGACGCTTAGTTTCCCAAGCATACGATACATTAGCATATATTCCAGAAAATGAATACGCTTCACTACCACAAAATGTGGCAGTAATTGATGATATTTATAGTACTCACACTGACCACAACTTTCCCGATAAATTAAAGGAGTTGGCAATCGAAACTGAGCAAATAGCCCACTCAAATGGGAAACTAAAAACCACAGAAACCATTGAATTTGAAAAAAAAATCATAAAAAAAATAGTTGCAAATACGAATGGGTTTTCTGGAACTTTTCAAAACCAACTATTCTCTGCTGTAGTAGGCGTAGTCGCGGAAAATGAAGGCAACCTGAATGCAGGTTATTCATACGTCACTAGCAACTCGCTTAAGGACCTCATCCCAGCAGAATTAGCAGCCGAAGCAGAAAAAAGAGCTATAGAAGGCCTAAAACCACGGAAAATCCCGACGTGCAAACGAGAAGTTATATTTGATGCAAGGTGCGCTTCGACTTTTCTCAACAACTTTAGCAGTTTCCTTAGTGGCAAATCAGTTACCCAATCAGCAACCTTTTTAAAAAATTATATGGATAAAGAGATACTTCCAAGCAGTATAAACATATTGAACAATCCAGAAGGAGCAAACTGTAAAATCGAAACACCAGCCTTTGATGATGAGGGAAACTACACGAGCAAATGCTTTCCGCTAATAGAAAAAGGGATATTAAAAAACTGGATACTTGATCAGTACAACGCCAACAAACTTGGCTTACAATCAAATGGTTTTGCCAAACGCACCCTTAGCGGAAGCATCCTTCCTTTAGTGACAAATATTTATCTAGAAAGCAGCGATACATATTCTGAAAAGGAACTGATAAGTAGAATCAAGGAAGGGTTGTACGTAACAAGCTTATTTAGCTGCGGTATTAACCCAATAACCGGAGACTATAGCCAAGGAGTTCAAGGGTTATGGATTGAAAATGGGCAACTTTCGTTTCCCGTGAGCGAGATTACGATTGCTGGACAACTAAAAGATGTTTTCAAAGAAATTATCGCAGCTAATAACATAAAGTTTTTTGGTAGAGCGAACTCTCCTTCTCTATATCTCGGATTTATGTCTATTGGCGGAACATGAAATAAAAATATTTCCTACTTTAAAATAGGCTTTTAATAAAACCCTACTTTAAAGTGGGGTTTCATCTTAACCAAAACTCATGCTAGTCCATGCAGTGACTTTTATAAGATTAGATCCCGATGAAATATCTGCATTAGTGGCTTAAGTAATGCTTTAACCATAAAAATTCATACAACAATACCTTAATGCATCGCTTTAATATGCTCGAATAAATTCCCTTTTTACCTATATTATCAGCGCTGATGATACTTTTTTTTACTTTAACAAAAATCTCAGCTATAAAAGAAATAAGCTGTATGCTCATGGTAGGAAAAAGATGATCAATAAAATCGTTTTTGTTTTTAAATTGCTGAGTGTTGCCTTGCTTTTTGGAATCTCATATCAAGCAGAAGGATTCAACAAAGAAATTACGACCTCACAAATAGACATAGGTGGAACGTTTAAACTAACCGATCAGAATGGCGATCAAGTCACGAACAACATACTAAAAGGGAAATACACTCTCGTCCTTTTTGGCTTTAGTAGATGCCCGCATATTTGCCCAGGACAATTAACCCTTTTGGAAAAAACGCTTGATGCTTTCCCAAAACTTCAGGCACTTTTTATTACTCTAGATCCCGCAAATGATACAGTAGAAGTTCTAAATAAATTTAGTCGCTCATTTCACAAGCGAATACTCATGCTTACAGGTCCGAATGAGATGATAGAAAAAATTGCCAACGATTATAAAGTTTATGTAGCAGCGAATGAGGATCCTGATAAATTCAATCATTCAGCCCTTATGTATCTTATGGGACTAGATGGTCGTTATATAAGTCATATAGCACCTCGTAGTGAAGATGAATTACTCGCATTTATATATCACCATACAATATAATTCGGTTGGGCGTAGTTTTACTTTTTACTCAGTTAATTGGACTTCTACATATACACGCTTGCCCGTTTCATCTTTTCGAGATTCGCTTTTGAAAGCGGGAGACAAAATTAGTGTGCGTGCTCTTGAATTGACTATAAACAAGCTTTGATTTAGAATCTCGAGCTGTGTGCGGAGTGTAGCACAGCCTGGTTAGTGTGCTTGGTTTGGGACCAAGAGGTCGGGGGTTCGAATCCCTCCACTCCGACACTTTTCTGCATTATCAAAAAGCGTTGAATAATTTTTCCGCCGAACTTCCTAACAATATTGAAGCAGAACAACTTATACTCGGTGCTCTACTCACTAATAATGATGCCTGTGATGAGATAGAAGAGATTATTTCATCATCTTCTTTTTATGCTCCGGTACATAGAAAAATCTTTGAAGTTTTACTTCACCTTAGATCAAAAGAACTTGTTGCTAATCCCGTAACCCTGAAGAATTATCTTGAATCAAGCAATGAATTAAGCGCTATTGGTGGTCAAGAATATCTACTCAATATAATTGAAAAAGCTAGTATTGTAGTGGACGTATCAAGTTTAGCACGTGTAATACAAGAGCTTTACATAAGAAGGCAACTAATCGTTTTGGCGCAAAAAATGATTTCTGGGGCCACCGGCGAACATAGCAATATAACTACAAGCGAGCAGATAGAAGAAGCCGAACATTTTTTATTTCAACTTGCGAGCTCAGGTGAACTTGATTCATCCTGCTTACACATTTCTAAACCGATTGAGGTCGCGGTTGAACGAGCAAAAATTACTTTCAAAGCAAAGGCACCGTTTCAGAATACTTCCACTGGCTTCAGAGATATAGATAATCTTTTGGGCGGGCTGCAAAATTCAGACCTCTTAATAATCGCAGGACGTCCATCTATGGGTAAAACATCTTTAGCCATAAGTATGGCCCTAAGGGTAACTAGAGAGCTACAAAAGCAAGGAATGTCTGCGTGCTTTTTCTCCTTAGAAATGTCAGCTGATCAAATTGCTTCTAGAATGCTGTCTGTGCATTCTGGAGTCGACGCATTCAGCATTAGAACAGGTAAAAAGTTTTCTGAAGAATCACTAAAGAAAGTGATTGAAAGTAGCAAAGCATTGTCCGAACTACCCCTTTTTATAGATGATACTGCTTCTGTATCAATCTCAGCGCTACGCACAAAACTACGCAGATTGCATAGAAAGGCAAAACTCGGGGCCATTTTCATAGATTACCTACAACTTTTACGAGGCTCTAAGGGTACAGAGTTCAACAGAGTACAAGAAGTCTCTGAAATCACTAAGGGACTAAAGTTAATCGCTAAGGAACTTAATGTACCAGTTATTGCTCTCTCGCAGCTCTCCCGACTGGTTGAACAGAGAGAAGACAAGCGTCCGCAACTTTCTGATTTAAGAGAGTCGGGCTCAATAGAACAAGATGCAGACGTTGTAATGTTTGTTTTTCGCGAAGCCTACTACATGATGCGTAAACAACCTTTAAGTGATGATGAAAATTATGAGAATTGGCAATTCAAGATGGACGAAGTAAGAAACAAAGCCGAGATAATAATAGCAAAACAAAGGAACGGCCCAGTTGGGACCGCCCTACTTTTTTTCGATCAGTCAACTACAGTCTTTGATGATCTGTCCCTATTCTCAGATGATTAATAGGCACTGTTGATACCCTTTTGAGGAAAGCGCAACAGTCAAGGGGATATCCATAAAGGAATAGTAAAATTTTAAGTAAATTCCTTTCTCATTATTTCTATTAGTCTTACTAATCTTGCTTCTAGTAACTGATCCGCATCATATTGACTTTTCACGGAGCTTACCCTTGCATACTTGTTTGCTGGAAAGGTCACGAGGCTTACCTCTATGAGTTTCACAGCTGTCATAACTCTCGCTCCTGTGTGCTTATCCATCTTATACTTTTTTGGTATGTATCCAATTGACAGCCCGTTTAGCACTCCTGCCTTGAGCAGCTTATACGCTTCATACCCCTGATTCACCTCCATAATTATATGACCTTTTAAATAAAGTCCTTTCTCAGTTTCCTGCATTTCAAGAACTTTCCCAATAGGTTGATCTTGCCTGTGTTGCCACAAAAGTGGTACACACTTCGTCAAGTCAAAAGCACCACTACTGATAATATCTCCTTGCTCATCAACTACATCAAAGACACTAGCATAGCCATAAAAAACACCTTCTTCGTTGAGGTTCTTTGTATCAATGTCAAAAATAACTTTTTTTTCGATCACAATTGCACGTATATGGGAAAAGAATCATTTTAATAGAAGAGCTTTCTCAAGGTAAGCAAATCACATAAGTTGGATTCCTATAGGTCGCGACTAACACCTTCATTGTACAATCTAGTTTCATAGAAGTGCCCCTTCTTAAATCAGAGCTCCTCTACTCTACTTTTGTGCGACATAGTTATTGCTCTTAGCACACCATGAATTATTTTCACCCGTGAATAAGATCTTTTAGTTCCAACTGCTGCAATGTCTTGCAAAAAGGTATTGCTAGTGGAGATCTTTAAAATACAACGAATTGGGTCACATTATCGCGAGATTTTCGGCAAAGTGAACTGGTAGCTCCGCGGTGACTTTTATCACTTTTCCAAAAAGTTCAAACTCTATTTCGCATGCGTGCAAGCATAATTTCTTATTCACGGACCATTCTAAAAATGCTTTTCTTCTTCCATATTTTCCATCATTTAATACCGGATGCCCAATACTTGCCATCTGGCTTCTAATCTGGTGTTTTCTTCCAGTTAAAGGAAAGAGTTCAATTAGTGATGTATTTTTGAATTTCTTGATAACGTGAAACTGTGTAATAGCATGTTCACCATTGCCGATATTGTTGCACTGCATTACTTCTTCACCCTTAAAAAGGACTTTGTTTATGTAACAATCAACTACCCCCTTTTTTTCTTTCAACTCTCCAATCACTATAGCAAGGTAGCTTTTTTTGACGAGCCTGTTCGAGAACAGTCGCCACAACTCTCTAGCCGCATCCAGCGTCTTTGCAAAGATAAGTACGCCAGTAGTATGTTTATCAAGCCTGTGAACAACACGATATTCAGGATTGATAGACTTCATTGCATTATCTATGCTTGCTGTAATGCCGTAACCCGACTGAACAGGAAATCCAAATGGCTTACTAATGGCTAAGACATTTTCGTCCTCGTATAACATGAGTGACGCAATAAACTCGACAAACTTACTATCAACTACCTTTGAGCTATCACTCGGTATCTCTCTGGGTGAAGATAGAATTTGGAGAAAATTGGCACTAAGAGTCAATGAATCACCTTTTAAAACAGCAGCAGAAGCCTTAACCACAGAATTATTAAGCCTCACTGCTTTCTTTCTCAGTGCCTTTTGAAGTGCAGACTGAGGAAACTGACCAAACGTATCTCTCAGATATTTATCTAATCGTCGGCAGTCATTTTCGACAATAAAACTTCTCACCAGACTGAACTACCCTAACAAGGATTACACCGCCACACAAAAAACAAACATCCCCCAGACAAAAAATAGACAGTGCTCCGTGGCTTGCACACACATCTTACAAGCTAACACGCAAAGAGTATAAACTATATGCAGTCAAGAAACCTTATGGCATCAAGGGCAGCCATACAACCGGTTCCAGCTGCGGTAACAGCTTGTCTGTAGACAGGATCCTGAACATCGCCACACGCAAAAATACCAGACACGCTAGTAGAAGTATCTGAACTGGATGTCTTGATGTACCCAGCAGAATCCATTTCCAGAATACCGCTGAACAGCGCTGTGTTTGGAGCATGACCGATAGCAACGAACACTCCAGAAACAAGTATCTCCCTAAAAGTACCGTCCATCAATGAGCGGACACGCACACCTGTTACCTCAGGAGGCGAGTCGCGGCCAAGGATCTCATCAAGAACAGAATTCCAAATTAACTCTACCTTTGCATTCGCAAAAAGGCGTTCCTGAAGGACAGTCTCTGCCCTAAGACGTTCCCTACGGTGAAGCAGGTAAACCTTTTTAGCATGCCTGGTAAGATAAAGTGCCTCTTCTACGGCGGTATTTCCACCACCAATAACAATTACGTCCTGGTCGCGAAAAAAAAAGCCATCACACGTTGCACAGCCAGACACTCCATAACCCTGGTACTTCTTCTCGCTCTCAAGACCCAACCACTTAGCCTGTGCACCTGTCGCGACAACAATACTTCTAGCACGATACTTATTTCCACCCTCTCCTCGAAGGACAAATGGAGAGCTATATGGGGCTTCAATTTGCAAGATGTGATCATTAACAAGACGGCACCCAACATTCACAGCTTGCTGCTGCATTTGTTCCATAAGCCAGGGACCCTGCACAGGTAGAGCAAAACCCGGATAATTCTCGACCTCGGTTGTTGTGGTAAGTTGCCCACCTGACTGATTCCCACTGACTATAACAACGCTAAGAGATGCACGTGCCGCGTATATCCCAGCCGTACACCCGGCTGGCCCAGACCCGATTATTATTACATCGCTTTCAAGAGCATCACACATCTTTAGTCAAAGCTCATCCCTATTGGAAGCTAGATAATCGGAAATACTCTCATGCGTCGCCTTTATCGCTTCTTTGCCCTTGCTCCAACCTGCCGGACAAACCTCTCCATTTTCGTCACTATACTTGAGCGCATCCAAAGTACGGAGAACCTCATCGACGTTCCGACCCACGTTCAGGTCATTAACATGAGCAACTCTGATAACAAAATTCGGATCTATGATAAATGTACCACGAAGAGCAACTGCATCGTCTAGCAAAACCTGGTAGTCACGTGAAATAGACTTTGTTATGTCTGAGACCAGAGTGTAACCAATACTGCCTATTCCACCATCTTTTACAGGCAAGCTGCGCCAGGCAAAGTGCGAAAAATGGGAGTCAACACTAACACCTACAACAACCGCATTTCTCTCGATAAACGCAGGAATCCTATTACTGAAAGCAATAATCTCCGTTGGACAGACAAAAGTAAAATCCAATGGATAAAAGAAGAGCACCCCGTATTTGCCAGACAATTCACGCTGAAGATTAAAATCATCACAAAAAGAACCGTTCTTGAGTACAGCCTTTGCTGTGAAATCAAACGCTTTCTTACCAACTAAAGTAGACATACCAATAAGACCACCTCCAAGAAGGGGATTGTATACCATTTACTTTGAAGCTTAAAGTATCCTAAAAATTTTTTGTTTCAGATACATAAGCGATCTAAAAACACAAACTGTGCTCGAACTTTTAGTCAGAAGAGCGATAGTGCCCTCATGATATCATCTGTCAAAAATCTCGCACCGACTAAAAAAGAATGCAATTTCATTCTTAGCATTCTCTTCGCTGTCAGAGCCATGAACGCAGTTTGCATCTATACTCTCGGCGAAGTCACCACGGATCGTTCCCTTTGCAGCCTTTTTTGGATCCGTATCACCCATAAGCTTTCTGTAGCGATGAACAGCATCATCTCCTGATAATACCTGCACTATAACGGGAGCAGATGTCATAAAGTTAACCAGGTCGTTGAAAAAGAATCTATCTTTGTGGACCACATAAAAAGCTTCGGCTTGAATACGCGTCAGATGAAGTTGCTTCATCGCAATAATCTGCAGACCGGCAGCCTCGATATAGGCATTAACCTTACCTGTTATATTCCTAGAAATAACATCTGGCTTAAGAATAGATAAAGTTCTCTTCATGACTAATGTTAAAATGCTTTTTTTTAACAACCAAAGGGCTTAGACTTAACGGATTTAGAAATCCATAACACTTATGTACATTACTATACTCTACTTGCGATACTCTACCAAATCATGAACCGCCCATCGAAAAATTAGATGAATTTTTACAAAAACACCTGTCGGAACACGCGCGAATATCTAAAAATCCTGCAACAAAACTACCTTCAATTCAACAGTTACATAGATTTATACAGCCAGATGCTACATATATTTTGCACACAGAGATAAAGAAATGGTCCACCATCATTCACCTACAGAAAGACCCTACATTAACGGAACAAAAGGAAATTGATAATTTCCTACTTACGTTATTTTCCTTCAAAAGATGATTTCCGTCCACTCAATATAATTATGAGGAAATATTTTTTAATTTCAGATAGTGTAGTTTTCCTATCGAAGTTCTTGCATGTAATTAGGGATATGCTAATCGCAGTAGTCCTAGGAACATCACAATTTGCAGATGCCTTCTTTGGAATATCAAGATTACTAAGCCTAATAACCTCTTTATTTGCAAACGGTATTTTCTCTGCACTTTTTTCCCCAATTTTTTTGCAGCTCTTGAGAGAGGGTCGAAATTCGGCATTACAATTCTCACATGAAATTCAATTGATACTTGCTTTTATAGGGATTGTTATATTCACAGTTGCAGAGATATTCACAGAAAAGATTTTATTTTGTCTAATGCCAGGGATGCTTTCCTCCCCGGTAAGAGATTCCCTTATTACAACTGCAAAAATTGCCTTTCCAAGCATCCTTTTTATCCCACTTACATCACTTTACTACTCAATGGTGCACACACGAAGAAATTTTGCCCTCATAACCCCCTACACGATTATAACGAATACTGCTCTGACGGCAGTAATCCTTTTTACAGGAAACAATAGTACTCTTCTACTACCTAATATGGGCTGTACCATTGCATTTTCCGGAATGATACAGATGCTCCTATTTTTACATCAGCTTGAAAAAAGTGACCTCATCCCTGTTCTTATACAATTTTCACTGAGTAAGAATATAAAGAACTTTTTTAAATGCTTTCTCCCTTCAGCACTTGCATCTGAAGCGTATCAAATAAACATTTTAGTTAGTATCTATTTTGCTAGTAAGATCCCACAAGCAATTTCCTCACTATGCTACGCAGAGGGAATAATCCAGCTGTTTTTCGTTCTCACGAATACATCACTTCTGGAAATTTCAGGCTCCTCATCAATTATGTTTACACATAATGCGGAGGAGTTGAAAAAAACGCAAAATAAAGCTCTCAAGAAAGTGATTACTGCGTGCATTCCAGTGACAATCATGTTAATTTTCATGCCGGAACACATTACTGCCTCATTATTTCTACTTGGAGGAAAATTTGACATTCAATCTGTAAAACACACGACACACATGCTAGAAATCCTTGCCTTTGCCCTTCCAGCACATGCGTTGAAAAAAGGCTTCTTACAACCCTTTCTTGCCTTTGACAAGCTAAAAGCTCCAGTGAGCTTTACCGTTGCTTCGGTGGTTTTAAACGCTATCACAAGCATAATTCTGGTACCACATTATTCATATACTGGAATAGCAATAGCCTTATGTGCCGCAGCATGGCTAGATACGCTTTTAATTATCGTCTATTTAAAAAGAAGGAAAATGTTTAGTTCGGACGGGAAAATTCCACGTTTATTAAGCACTGTCTTTTTTCCGGCTTCTATAACGATTTTCTTTATACAGATTTGCGAAGCATTCATAGAGAGCCATCCGGGTATATCAACAATTTACTCACTAAGGCTGGCTTCCTTGGTGATCGTCTGTATATCAAGTATATTCATCTACTATTTTTTGCTTTCACAGCTTAAAAAAATTCCATGGAAGAAAAAATAATCATTGAGCTCAATTATTTTGTCTACGGCCATTCTCATAGGATAATTCGCAACTGCGGACTAAAAAGTCGACAGGATAGTTTCAAACAAAGCGACTAACTCTGTCGAAGAATAACAAAACTAAAAACAGTCAATTATCCTCGAACATGCTACATAAACCCTCTTCCATTTTTAATAAATTTACCACATGACTTACTTACTCTTCGCACAAATCCTACCTTACAGTATGCAACTAAGAAAATTTCCATATGCTTAAACAAATAGATGAGTTACAAGTGAGAAATGAGCGAATCAGGTTTTTTATGGGTCACTGAGCTAGCACACTTGTTCGCATTTTTGCTGTACTACACAGCAGGACGGTGCAAGCCCGTTTTTTACTATACAATTAGCACCTTCACTGCAACATTAAGTTTTATTGCTGCAGCAGTGCTAGCAATAAAAGGTGAGCCGCTTGCGATTGAAGTATTTCAAATCACACATCATATAGGAATCGCATTCGGGTTGGATAGAATCACACTGACATTTGCCTTGTTATGCTCGCTACTTGGCATACCAGCGACAATATATGCAATCAGCTATATGTATGCAATAAATGGAAAAAGAAAAGCCATATTTTTCGCACGGATCCATCTTTCGCTTGCTATTACTATGCTTTTAGCATTCTCAGGAAATTTGGTAACGATGTTTATCTTCTATGAGCTACTCACCCTCGCGACCTATGCACTCGTAAATCACGACAAGACAGAAAATAGTCTCAGAGCTGTACGGACCTACCTAGCATATCTAGTTCTTCCGTCAGTCGGATTACTATTACCTGCAATCCTCATTACATACAAGATTACTGGCACCTTCACCTTTGATAAAAGCTTACATATAAGCATCGTCGGACTTCCAAGGTTGGCCCTATTCTTGATGTTCGCGTACGGAATCGCAAAAGCTGCTATCTTTCCTTTACATGGTTGGTTACCAAGAGCCATGGTTGCACCAACCCCTGTAAGCGCATTGTTACACGCCGTTGCAGTTGTCAAAGCAGGAGTATTTTGCATGCTGAAGATTGTGAAATACGTTTTTACAATATCTGATCCGGCCAATGTAGTTCTCATGACACCAATGACTTGTATTTATGCCTTTACAATCATCTTCGCATCTGTCGTTGCACTGAAAAAACACTCCCTCAAGGAAATCTTAGCCTATTCTACTATTAGTCAACTTTCCTATATTGGAATTACGTTAAGTATATTCACTGAAAACTCATTCCACTATGCAACTCTGTATATGATCCTACATGCCTTTGCGAAAATAACACTTTTTTTTACTGCAGGAGCTATATATGCAAGAACCGGAAAGACAAGCATAAAGCAACTCCACGGAATAGGAAGGGACATGCCTATAGCAATGTCCTCCTTTATAATAGGAGCACTTACAATGATAGGACTCCCACCTACTGCAACCCTTCTATGCAAGGCTGACATTCTATCAGAGGCATTGGGACAAGGTAACTATATACTTATTATCACTTTAGTTATAAGCACCGCTCTTAATTGCGGATACTTTTTACCAATTATTTTCAATGCATTTTTCTGTGAACCTACAGTAGCCACTTCTATTGCAAAGACTCCGACTAGATATACGGTATGCCATCCGCTCACACTGTCATATCTCTTTACTGGAAGCATCTGTATCGTTCTTTTTGTATACAAACTTTTTTAAACAGCAGTGTTTATACAACAACAGCTTGAACACAAATGCCCTCTCCTATTATCTGTAAATACTCATTTAACCAGGTAGCTATATGATTTCGATTACTTAAACAATAAGATGCTTTTTTACAGGGTACTTTTATTTTCGTATTTAATCGATTCACTACTGACATTAATACCAAAGCTGATATTAGCAGTAGCATACCTTTTTTTCTCAAGTGTTATACTTATCGCACTTCTTACGACTAGTATTTCCACTACCAAACATGCAATTCTGAATCCAGGTGAGAGTCTTCACTACCTGCTTGGGTACCTAAGATGGCTATGGTTTAATAAAAGACATATCAGTCTAGAGTACTTCTTTTATACACTTATTTCGTTTATTACACCTTACTTGAGTTGGAAATACATAAAAAAGACAGCAAAAACAACAATAGGAAAACTCAGAAAAAGTGGAAAACAATACTTGAAAGCTCTGAAATCACAAGTATTAAAAAAATTACTATCTAAGTGTGCACGACATCGTGCGAACCAACCTGTGTCCCCAGGAAAAAGAAGAATAAACAAATTGAATAATCGGAATGACACATTCAGTTACACGTGCCACCATCCTTCATACATACAAGATAATGTAACACCAACACATCCACCTCACGAAAACGTGCGGGTACAACAGGAAATGGATCAACAACAAAAGAGGAACGATGCCACCCCAATGAGAGAGCAACCTACTGAAGACAGATAAAAGGAAGCAGGATCACGAATCGGATACAGAATGCTGATAAGAAATAGCTTCTAAAAGTCTATTAGAAAGGCTCCTTAAATACGGATTCACATCAACAGCCGCCCCCAGGTTACTTAGAGATATCTCGGCACTATCTACTTTACCCTCCAAAAATTGCATAACTGCATCCAGAAACTGTGAGGTTGAGCCATAGATAGAATGGTTTTCAACATGCCGATCGAGTAATTCGAGGTTTAACTTAGAAAGTTCACGAATGTACACATAAGGTGAATTGAGACAAACAAAATTGTACAACCCTTTCCTTTTTGAATCATCTAAATACTCAGGTGGGAACTTAGCAAGGTAGATAGCAGCAATACTTGCATAGGGCTGATGCTTCGCAGCCACGATGCTTTGTAGTTTTCCCTTTGAATCACGAAGATTTTCTGTGCTGAGAGCATCGTAAAGCAAAATACTTTCCCTCAATGCAGGAGCCTTGTCAAAATGTTTATACAAACCAAAGCCACTTAGCCCAACTATACACATGAAAATCACCAGTGACACCAAATAAAAACTCTTACTCCTCTCAAAAACCAGGCCGTACCAATCGATCATCTGTCTACCTCACCAAAAACAATGTCCAAGGACCCAAGAATAGCAGGTACGTCGGCAAGAAGATGTTTCCGTGAAAGAGTATCAAGGGCTTGTAGATGAACAAACCCAGGTGCACGGATCCTGCAACGATATGGCTTATTCGTGCCATCGGAAACAATATAAACTCCAAACTCTCCTTTTGGAGATTCTACTGCAAAATATGTCTCCCCCTCAGGAACATGATAGCCCTCTGAATAAAGCTTAAAGTGATGAATAAGAGCTTCCATGGAAGTTTTCATTTCAGCACGACTCGGCGGAGCAACTTTCCTATCATCCACCACAACCGGCCCTTCTGGAAGCTTATCTATACATTGTTTAATGATTTTGACTGATTCATACATTTCAGCCATCCTCACCAAATATCTATCGTACGAATCTCCGCAACTTCCCACCGGAATCGCAAAATCCAACGACTCATATACTTCGTATGGCTGACTTTTACGTAGATCCCAAGGTACACCCGAAGCACGCAAAACTGGTCCAGAGAAACCAAGTGCAACTGCTTCCCGTTTACTTACTTTACCTATATCAACTAAGCGTTGTTTAAAAATTGGATTGTCTGTAAGAACATCTGCCACATCGTCAAGCTTATGTGTGAAACTCTCCAAGAAGGACATTATTTCTTCGTCGAGACCATCTGGTATATCAGCAGCCAGTCCACCAGGACGTATATACGCAGCATGGAATCTCGCCCCAGAAGCCTTTTCATAGAAAGAAAGCATCTTCTCACGCTCCTCAAACATCCAAAACAAGGGATTCATAGCACCTACGTCAAGCGCGTGAGTAGTGACATTTAGTAGGTGATTCAAAATGCGAGTGATCTCGACAAAGATTACCCTCAGATACTGCGCTCTAGGAGGTACCGTAATGCCGAGCAGCTTTTCTACGCAAAGCGAATAGGCATGCTCCTGTGCCATCGGTGAGACATAATCCAGCCTATCAAAGTACGGTAAAGCCTGAAGATACGTTTTATGCTCTATTAGCTTCTCAGTTCCTCTGTGTAAAAAACCAATATGCGGATCAAGGCGCTCAACTGTCTCCCCATCAAGCTGCATAATCAGGCGGAGCACCCCATGCGCAGCCGGATGCTGAGGCCCGAAGTTAAGCTCCTTTATTACGGTCATACCTAATACAAATATGAAAAAGAAAGGGCACCGTATAACCCGGATACCAACCGTAGCTCGCAACCATCAGAGCCAGACGCTCCTCGGGCCGGGCTCGAACCAGCGACCCTGTGGTTAACAG
Organism: Neorickettsia sennetsu str. Miyayama; assembly: GCF_000013165.1. Taxonomy (NCBI): domain Bacteria; kingdom Pseudomonadati; phylum Pseudomonadota; class Alphaproteobacteria; order Rickettsiales; family Anaplasmataceae; genus Ehrlichia; species Ehrlichia sennetsu. Next base: position 493,039 of record NC_007798.1, read on the forward strand.
CCACATGCTCTACCAACTGAGCTACCGAGGAAACTCCCAGGATTCTACTATAAAAGCCATATTGAAACAAGAGGAAATACAAAGCAGCTTTTAGCACTTTGCTCCACATCAGTAAGTACATAGAACACGTTTCCTATTAGATATTTGATATCCAAATTTTAAGAAACACACTCATACAAGAAGGATTTTGAAAAAGTCACACAATTCGTCCTCATTAGATAAGACAACAAAAACGACCATCTGTCTCACGTATACAGCACACGGGGAAAGTCTACTCCTATTTGAATGGATCTTTTCAAATTAGATCAATAACCAAGATCAACTACTCGCTTTGATTCGTAAGTATACAAAACTGATAAGAGTAGGCCGTAGAATAAGTGACAGAAACATACACACATTCCAGACACCTTATTTCAAGCAAAGCTGATAGACTCAAAGAAGGAAGTACTTTCTTCCGCAAAGCTCCATAAATCACGTGAAAGCGGAAATGCGATTTGCGGCGACGCCATTTTTGGAACCACATAAGAAATTGGGCAACCATCCCGGTTATCTTTGAACACCGCATGTCACTAACATTTGCAAGTTAAAAGGTACACTACTCCCATCTCATAGGGACCGTTGCAGCAGACAACTCACTTACTTGATAAAATCAGCACCGAACCTACTTCTCAAGACTTCTGGAACTTCAATAGAACCATCATGCATCTGATAATTCTCCAAAATTGCAACAATAGTTCTACCAATAGCAAGAGAGCTCGCGTTCAGTGTATGCAAAAAGCCCTTTTTTTTCTTGAATTTATACTTGATCGCTAACCTTCTAGACTGAAAATCTCCGCAGTTAGAGCAACTAGAAATCTCTCTATAACAGCATTGAGACGGAATCCACACTTCTATGTCATATGTTTTTTTTGAACAGAAACCAATATCACCCGAACATAAATTAACAACTCGGTATGGCAGCTTCAGCTTCTGTAATAAACCCTCAGCTATACACAACATTCGCTCGAGTTCATCATCCGATTTTTCCGGCTCCGTTACCGACAAAAGCTCGACCTTGCCGAACTGATGTTGCCTTATTATGCCTTTAGTATCCTTACCGCTGCTCCCCGCCTCAGAACGGAAACATTCACTGTAGGAGGTCATCCTAAGTGGTAGCTCAGTCTCCCCATAGAAATTATCAGACACAAAGTTTAGCAGAGAAACTTCACTTGTCGGAACCAAGCGCATTCCGCCATCCACTTTAAATGACTCTTGAGAAAACTTCGGTAACTGCCCAGCTTTATACATGGCATCTTCTTTCACCAGGTACGGTAGAAAATATTCACGGTGACCATGCTCCGTATTATGCTCAAGCATGAAATCTTTGAGCACTCTAAACAGCCTTGCCCCACTGCCAATGAATCCCGAAAATCTCGCCCCTGAAACCTTAGCAACATTTAAAAAATCCAATATACCAAGAGCGACACCAAGTTCATCATGGGCTTTAGGTTCAAACCCAAAATCCCTAACTGCACCCCACGACTTTACTACAACGTTAGATCTCTCATCTTCACCTATTGGGACATCCTCAGCTAAGATGTTAGGTAAATCTAACACAATTAACTCAAGCTGCTCACAAATTTTTTGGAGATGCTTCTTAACTCTTAAAATCTCCTTATCTATCACTTTGGCTTTTTCAAAAAGCTCACTTTTGTTCTCCTGAATAACCTGAAAAGATCTGGTCAATTCATTTTTGCTCGCTTGAAGATTATTGAGTGAAGTAACGCAACTTTTTCGTTCTTCATACAGTGTAATTAGAGGCAGAGGATCAAACCTTACACCTCGCCTCTTCATCATCTCAGTGAACCCTTCTGGATTAGAGACTATATATTCGAGATCATTCATCGTTCATTTTGCCTGTGTGATTCAATGAGAATATATCGCCTAACGTAGTCACTTTGTACTCTTTGGGCACGGTTCGCAGTAACACAACATCAGAAGCACTTTCTTTGTCACCTTAGAAGACCGCACCAATCACAAGGAAAGTCCAAGTGGCTAATTTTATGTGAAACTAGCTTTTCCGAGTAATTCCCTTCATTTAGTTTTGCAACTATGCTAGACGTCAGAGAAGTATTTCCCTTAAAATGTACCTCTCAGCATCCTGAGGTTGGTCGAAAGCTTTAATTCCATTGAACTTGTTTCTAAACCAGGTTAACTGCCTTTTAGCATAATTACGAATACTTCGCTGACCCATCGCAACCATGCGCTCGAGGGTGATTTCATCCCTTAAATATGAGGCTATCTCTCTAAAACCACATATGGTTGTCACCGCACGGTTCCTAAAAGCCGCTTTATTTTCAACAACTGAGGCTACCTCATCTATCGCCCCTGAATTCACTGCTTCAAGAAACCTCTCATTTATTTTGGAGTAGAGAGAATCTCTATCCGACGGGATAATAGCTACAACGTCAATGGAGTCATATGGAATCTTGTATACGGAAGATTCTCGATACAACTCTTGAATCGTTTTACCAGTGTATAGGAAGTATGCAACATCCCTAAGCATCTTATACGAATCGCATGAAAACCGGGACAAGTCCTCACCTGATTTACAAACAAAACGATTAAGAAAACCAGAAGGACCAAGATTATCAAGTTCCTCCGAAAGCTCCCGCATCAGACAATCGGGCAAGGAAGGAAGAAGATTAATCCCATGCAGCAGGGAATACAGATACATTGGGGTCCCACCAACAATTAAAGGTATACCTTTCTGCGCCCAGACACTCTCGAGACAATCAGCACAATCACGCATCCAAGAAGCAACTGATGGAATAAACTCATCAAAAACCGACAAATACCCGTAAAGCATTCCGCAAGAAGCCTGACTGGTCAAAATGGGTAACTCCCTATAAACCTGTTTCGAGTCGGCATTAATAATCACAAGATCATCAGACACCTGACTGACCGCACATGCAACAGAAGTCTTCCCAGAGGAAGTAGGCCCTGTAAGAACAAGAACCCTCCGACTTGCATTGGGCATGGCAAAGTGACTCCTACTGTACCAGCTCCTCTTCCTTCTGGTGAATCTCCTCAGAGTCGTGCTCTTCTTGCTGCGAACCTCCTTTACCCCTTCTCACACCACGCATCACACCAGTAGGAATCTTCTCAAAGGTTTGCGTTCTGCGATTCCAAAAATACTTCCTCATGATCAACTTAGATTCAAACAAAATAACCTGATCATTACTATCAATCAACATATCTTGATCACCAAGAACAACGGCATTGTAGTACATCTCCTGCAACTTGTTCCTAAAAGCCTGCCTGATCGAATAATCCTCTTCGAATCCCATTTCTTCACTCATACTACTTTTCACGATCAAATATCAAAAAACAAAGGGTATACTTTATTACAATAAAAGCATATTAACTCATGAATGTAAACATCTATTTAACTAGATCAGTTTAATAATTAAGAAAACAGCTCTTATCAGAAACACTAAGAAGACACTGACAAACCAAAACTCACTCCTATAAATACTAAAAATATGAGGGAACAAGAAGAAGTCCGTATAGATCCTCGGTAATACTTTAAATAACATAGGTTAATATTGAATAAACTAGAAATTCCCTCTATTCTAATAGGGAATGCTCTAATATAGCAACTAACGCATCTCGGGAAAACTGCCGGACCACCGTAAAAGATAACTTATCCTTTTTTGACAGCTGGTCAACTATTTTACTTAAACAACTTCAATGCGTCATGTATAATCCATAGATGGTACCCTCATCGTGCATATCGATGCTGACAACAATTCACTACTATCTTGGAACAATACTGCTCTTTCTCAGTCTGTTCTCAAGTCTCGTGAGAAAACCCGGGACATTATTTTTCTTGAATTCGATCATTTTCATCATTCTTTTTCACGCACATCTATCAAATAATTTCCTCCTGCAAAGCGTATACTCAAGCTCCCACACAAATCTTCCACTTTATTACAAACTCGTTGCAAGCTGGACGACACATGAGGGATCTATGATCCTCTGGAACTGGTCACTTTCACTATATCTATTTATATTTTCAAGAAAATATAGAAACTCACAAATTTACCAAGCCGTTATAACAATACAATCTTACATTGCGTCCATATTTCTATTGTTCACAATTTATTCGAGTAATCCGTTCAAACTCTTCATTCTTGCCCCCTCTGAAGGCGCTGGGCTGAACCCGATTTTACAAGATACAGCTCTCATGATCCATCCACCAATTCTCTATCTTGGGTATGTTGGAACCTCAATCTGTTTTTCAATTGCAATAGCGGTTTTACTCACGGGAAAATCTGGAAAAGAAGAGTTTAAGCTGTTGAACTTCTTCCTTCTACTCGCATTTATCTTTTTAACATCCGGTATAGCACTTGGCGGATGGTGGTCATACAGGGAACTTGGATGGGGAGGGTTTTGGTCTTGGGACCCAGTGGAAAATATATCATTATTCCCATATTTAGTTATACTCGGTGCAATACACTCGTCATTTCTATCAATTAAAAAATGGAAGTCTAAAGCTCTTTCCATAGGACTTTCGATCCTTGGATTTGTTACAGCGACATTCGGTACCTTTATCACTAGAATGGGCATTACAGATTCTCTTCACACATTTAACACGAACACAGAAAGTGGAATATACTTATTGATAATAACTAGCCTATTATCACTAACCTCAGCAGTTATTTTCATTGCAAAATTCCGTACTCTTAGTAGCACCGACGTGAGCAGCAACAGCAATACAGAGTCAAGAGACTATTTGATGTCAGCACAGAGTATTTTGTGTCTTGGATTGTTTATAGTGTTACTTTTAACAACATTTGCACCAAAGTTCTCTCAGATATTTGGCTACGATTCCATTTACATAATGCAATCTTTTTACAACACTGTTTCTGGAGAAGTTGCTGGGACCTTAGCGGTTTGCATTTGCCTATTTATTGTACTCACAAGTAAGGAAAGGTGCACAAAATTCATCGTGTTAACCCTAGCTGCAATAGTACTCTCATTAGGAAATTTCGTAAACATTCTTACTGCTTTTCTCTCGATTTCAGGGATGATGACAATGCTCAGTCTCCTGACCAAACATGTAAAAGATCTGCAGCAAGAAGATAGCATAAAAGGGATCTTCAGAACAAAAAAGAATGCTTTCTTTCTGACGCACTTTGGATTTGGATTATTTCTTTACGCAGTGGCTGGATTTGCATCAAATTCATTAGAAAACAAACAATACTTTCAGATAGGAGAACAACGTATAGTAAAGCAGCATATTATAAAGCTCACAGATTTCGACAAAATCAACAACGATCTTTTTTCCGGTATAAGGGCTACTTTTACTATCAACGGAAGAGCCAAACTAGAGCCAGAACTGCGATTTTATAAGTATGAAAACACTCTTAACACAGAGTCAGACACCTTCCATTGTCTATTGAGTGATATACAAATACTAGTAACTGGGATAGACAAGACCTTGGGACTCGCAGTAGAAATTTATTATAGAGACAAGATACAGCTAATCTGGTTGGGACTAGTGCTAATTATACTGGGGACGACACACAAGTTATTCATTCGTTAATCTAGGATTGATTGCACTCCAAGCGTTTCCGCTTGATCACTCTTCTCAATAGCATGCTTCACATGACCGCTTTCCATCTCAAAACGAGTTTTCACCTCTATGTATTCGCTAACAGCGGAAACAGCCTTATAAACACCAAGGCATATAACAAGGGCAACACAAACCGCTTTAATTGTAAACCCAAGAGGAAAAGTACCATGAGAATCTTTTCCTATCTCGATTACGGCATTGCTTTCCATACCTTGAAGCACTTTACCAACTGTGCTACAGATCCCCACACAGAGGGAAAGTAGAGGAAGCGTAATATACGAAAATACACCAACTTTGCATTGCGGCTTTTTACTTCCGGTAGTAAGATCTTTTCGGCGCTTTTCATCTGCTGCGATTACCCTTAGAACCGAAGCAGCAAGTAATATAGCTAGAGCAACAAGATCTACAAGGCATGGGGTACTGAAAGGCATTCCCCAAGACTTATGCAGCTCTTGGAATCCATAAGGACAAAATATATCAACAACTACAAGGACCTGGTTAACAAGCAAAACTGAGGTTGCAAGGACTTCCAATACAAAACTGCCATTAACAATTGGGGAAGTGCTTTCAGCACAATGCTCCACTGCACAGAGAGGCTCTGCATCACTGATCTTCGTATCAGAGTTTTCCAGTAGTTTCCGTAACCGTGCCTTTTTACGACTAATATATGCTAAGGACACAGCACTCAGCACAAGTGATGTGGACACCAATAAAAGAGCTGCGAACTCAACAAAGGCCCAGACTTTACTTTTCAGCTCACTTCTAAATAAACCCCTCTGATTTAGTATCGACACAAACGAGATAAACACCAGAGACGCCGTACTCTGAACAACAGCAGTAACCGCAACAATCGCTTCCGTTTTTTTTACTTTTACATACTGAGTAAGCAATTCACCGGAGTTAGCATCCCGAAGAAGCTTATATCCTCTCTTTTTTTTTCCATTATCACCAAACATTAAAATCCTCCGACGAAAGGAAGGCAAATCAACTAACCAGAAAACAGATGGTACGTGAAAGAGCGGACGTCGCGGTCGGATTATCAAACAGGATAACAGACACGGATTACGCTCCAAAAAGATGATCCTTTACTTCTACAACAAAGAGATCCAAAATTTGGTCACAGTTCCAATTGCAAAGATCAACTGAAAAAGCTTACAGCCCCGCACACCTATTAGGTTAATTATAGTATATTTATGACGGAAAATAATCTTTAGGCTACCTACCTATGATCCTATCCATACGGCAACTTTTATCTTGATACACACAGTTGAAGAACCACTGGAGTATAAATTGCAGATCTATTAACCCTCATTCTGCGCATAAGGATTAGACTTTTCATAACCCGCAAAAAGCATTGCCTATGTCCTCCATATCCTCAACAAAGATTTAATTTTATTCTCGAAAAATAAAATTATTATTCAATTGCTACATATTTTATACTACTATTTTTCAGAGCCAATGGCTAATGGCTTTATAAGGGAACACTTGCTTTATCACTTGTCTTTTATTGTGTGAGCAAATAGAATCATCCATGTCCTGAGCGTTTAGACACAACCGCGCATCGTCTGCGCTGCAGGCATCTCCAGCTCGAGAAAGCACATAAACACCTTTTGCGCTTAATCTGTCACTGGATTCACTCTTTATGGAGTTACTTTATTTATTTCATCGCTGGAATCTTTCTTCCAATATGATAGGTAAACTCACAGGCACGGTAACAGACCTATGCCAAGAATCTCTTATATTAGACGTAGGCGGAGTAGGATATAACGTCTTTACAACACGCAGACTCATTGATAGTCTTCGTACTGGGCAAAATCTATCTTTGTACATAGAACATTATTTCTTGGAGAACATAAACAAACTTTACGGGTTTGAATGCAGAAAATCGCAAGAAGTAGCAAGAATGCTGAGCAAAGTAAAGGGAATAAACTACAAGATTGCTCTTAGTCTGCTAAATCATCTCGAACTAGGAGAGTTAATCCTAGCAATTCAAAATAAAGATGAATCCCGCTTAAAAATCAAAGGTATAGGAGAGAAACTAGTAAAACGCATTATCACAGAAACGTATGAAGACTTCTTGAAGTTAGACTCACACCTTTCTGGAATTGCTTCCTCGACAAATGTACATATAGCAAGTGAGGCCGTATCTGCTCTAGTAAAGCTAGGTTTTCAACATAAACCCTCCCACAAAGTGGTCATGGAAATCATGACAAAACGACCTGCAATTGAAATAGCCGAACTAATCACGCTAGCGCTCAAAATGCTGTAATCTTTGTGTAATCTACCAACTTGTCATTTCTGTTAAAGTCATGTTCGGTAAACCAGCAACATACTCTCATTACAATGATCATTTCAACAATAAAGAAATACGGTAACTACTGATGAAAAACCCATTCTAATTGAGAATGCCTTAGTGGATTAGCTACATATGGTAACTCAGTTAAACACATCAGGAATTCAAGGGAAATAAGACCATCATCACCACTATTTTGGTGATGGAAAGTATAGTAAAGTTACGTTAGCTGCTGGCCCCAACCAAGAGAAAGTGCGAAATAGTATATTTGAACAAGAGGAGACTTTCCAGGACCTTTCACTTAGACCGAAATCTATCGAAAAGTTCGTTGGACAGCAACGTGTCGTAGAAAACTTGCAAGTTTTTATAGACTCCGCACAAAAAAGGAATGACTCCCTTGATCACGTACTTTTCTGTGGTCCACCAGGTCTCGGAAAAACAACATTAGCACATATTATAAGTAACGAGCTTGAAAGTAGAATCCACACAACCGCTGGACCGCTTCTCTCAAAGGCTGGCGATATTGCAGCAATACTTACAAACTTGCACAAAAATGACATCCTCTTCATAGATGAAATACATAGACTACCTTCAGCTGTAGAAGAAGTCCTCTATCCCGCTATGGAGGACTACCACCTTGATCTCATTGTCGGAGATGGACCAGCAGCAAAGAGTATTAGAATAAATCTAGCTAAATTCACACTAGTTGCCGCAACTACGCGTATAGGGATGCTCTCCAATCCACTCAGAGATAGATTTGGTATTACACTTAGGCTCGACTTTTATACTGTAAGCGAACTACTTCAACTTCTTCAGCAAGCAGCAGAAAGGTTATCTGTTAATATAGAAAATGGCGCCATGATAGAGCTTGCAAAACGCTCTAGAGGAACACCAAGAATCGCTCTTAGGCTGCTCAAAAGGGTGCGTGACTTTCTTGAAGTCAGCGATTCTGATGTCATAACTCGCGAATTTGCAGACCTAGCACTGAATAAGATGGAGGTAGACCAATTCGGTTTAGATAAGTTAGACTACACGTATATGGATTTCATAGCAAAAAATTATTCTGATAATCCGGTGGGTATCAAAACCATTGCTGCAGCAATCTCGGAAAAAGAGGATTCGATAGAAGAGTTAATAGAGCCATACTTGATAAAAATAGGCTTTCTGAGTCGTACACAACGGGGTCGTCGACTAACGGGAAAAGCATTAGACTACTTGTCAACAATTAATTCAGCAAGGCTGCCCTGAGAAAAAGATTCGTATGGGATATGAAGTTATATTTGCTTTTGTTCTGCAGGTAGGAATAGCATATTCAGTGTTCTTCTTAGGAGAAGTCCAAATAAGGGACACCCAATTACCAAGACGAATCTGCAAACTAAATAACACACACTGAAGAGCTCGCACGTAGTGTGGATGAACTACATTTACAAATCGGAGCGGGAGCAGCTCCTCTTCTCTTCTCACAAACCCTTACCGAGAGTTCTCAACTAGAGAACTGCTTTACTTCTTTTTAGACGGTAATAGCTTGCTTAATTAGGGCAGCTTGGTTAGCAATATGATCATCCATTAAACCTTCTGACGGAACCGGATAATAATTCCGGCCAATATACCTTAACTTCTTCGAATAGCGTTCCTCAAATACCTGAAGCATAAAGGACCATCCACCCATATTTCTCGGCTCCTCTTGGCACCATATAAACTCCGCATCCCTGTACACATCTAAAATTTCACGAATTTCACGATCTGGAACTGGGTAAAGTTGCTCCACCCTCACGAGAAGTATGCTCTCTGACTTGAGTTCTGCCAAGAGATCATAATAAACCTTACCGCTACAGAAAATCACCCTATGGATTTTCTTAGCATCACTACAATAGTCACTAATTACAGGCCTGAAGCTCCCTTCATAGAACTCCTCTAACTTTGACACAGCCATCTTATGTCTGAGCAGCGACTTAGGCGTGAAAACTACCAAAGGTCTTACTATTTCACTAAGAACTTGTCTGCGCAGAACATGAAAAAAATTCGCTGGAGTTGTACAATTGGCTACACGCATGTTGTTGTCAGCAGCAAGTTGCAAGAACCTTTCAATTCTCGCAGATGAATGTTCAGCTCCTTGACCTTCATATCCATGCGGAAGCAACATAACTAGACCACTTCTGCTAAGCCATTTCGACTCAGCAGAGGAAATAAACTGATCTATAATAATCTGAGCACCGTTAGCGAAATCACCAAATTGCGCCTCCCATAACACAAGTGTCTTTGGATTAATAAGACTATAGCCGTACTCGAATCCCAGTGCAGCATATTCAGATAGTGGTGTGGCAATTACTTGCATTTTTGCTACATCGGAAATGTGGTTCAGCAGACATAGCTCTTCCCCTGTAGACTGAGACGTGAGAACGGCATGCCTATGCGAGAAAGTACCCCTTTTACAATCCTGTCCAGCAAGCCTTACCGACATCCCATCATTCAGTATCGTCGCAAAAGCAAGATTCTCTCCATTCCCCCAGTCTACATCACACTCAGAAACAATAGTTTCTTCTCTCCGTACGAGCAATCGCAGTACTTTGGGACTAACATCAAATCCCTCAGGAATATGGTTAAGCTTTTCAGAAAGTGAAAGAAGCACTTCTTTAGGTACCTTTGTTTCCACTTGAGGCTCATCACGACCTTCCTGCCCAAGGTATCGCTCCCAGCCTTTCTGGATCAAACCCTCATAGCTAGGTTTATAAGTCTTAGCTTCCTTCAGCTCCTTATCGAGAAGTCCCCCGAAATTTTGAGTAAGTTCCACAAATTTATCTTGTGAAATAACACCTTCCTTTATAAGACGCTCAACGTAGATATCAACCGACCGTTTATGCCTCTCAATCACGTCGTACATCTCCGGCTGAGTGAACCTTGGCTCGTCGATTTCATTATGCCCATGACGACGGTAAGAGACTATATCAACTATAGCGCTCTTATTGAATGTATTTCTGAACTCTGCAGCAAGTAAGGTGACATAAAATACTGCCTCCGGATCATCTCCATTGACATGAAAAATAGGAATATCAAACGACTCTCCAATGAAAGAAGGGTAACGCTGCTTTCTGACATCCTGTGGTGAAGTAGTAAAACCTATTTGATTGTTAAGTATAATGTGGATCACACCCCCCGATTCATAGTTAGGTAACTCTTCCAAGAGCATGGTCTCATATACCACTCCTTGCCCAGAAAATGCAGCATCACCATGTAAAAGCACAGGAAAGACCACCGCACCGGAATCTTTAGCAGCACGCGCAGCACCAACGAGAACTGGGTCAACAGAATCTAGATGCGATGGATTGTGCAATAACCTCGCAAATATAGTCTTTTCGCTCAAGAAAGTTTTCCGCTCACAAGAAAAACCGTAATGGTATTTTACATCACCGTGAATTTTACATTCCTCCGGAAAAGGTGACTTACCCTCAAAACCATGGAATAGAGCCCTATATTTCTTTCCAAATGTATTGACCAGAGAATTCAGCCTCCCCCTGTGAGACATCCCCACTATAACATCTGTACATCCAGCATTAGCTGCAACCTCTATTATCGACTCCAATGCAACCAGGGCAGTATCACATCCTTCAACAGAAAAGCGTTTGACAGCTCTAAACTTGGTGTTAACAAATTCCTCGAGCCCATTTACTCTTATTAGTACATCTAGAAGAGCGAGCTTATGGGATGTCCCAAAACCTATACGACAAAACGGTCTACCTTCAAGCCTTTCTTCGAGCCAAGTAACTTCACTATTATCGCTTAGATGCATAAATTGCACTCCGATGTGTCCACAATAAACAGCATGCATTTCACATACGATCTGCTCTACTGTGAACCCACTTGAAAGAGATACGTCACTCAAGCCATGAAACTCCGGGTTAAGCTCTGGCCTAACAATTGGCTTAACCAACCCAAGAAGATCCAAATCAGCAGCGAGGTATCCAAATCTTCGGTATGCGTCCTTCAAATCTTTGATTTTTATATCAAGTAGAGACTGCTCACTAACCGCATTTTCTCTAACAGCACCATTATCCTTCCGAACGAACGACATGTTTGAGAATCCACTCTGCCCACCAGAACGCTTCACACATCCCCTCGATTCGAAAAAAGCTCTCCAACTTGGGTCAACAGAATTCGGACTATCTAGATAGGCCCGGTGAACTTTCTTCAATAATTCATCATCTGCAACTTTCATGCGAGTTCCCTTCATGCACCCCAGAGGCGCTATTCCTACCTGATATTAGACTACAACTTTTAGAAGTGAGCAATATTTGTTGATGAATGAATACACTGAACAGAATTTCATTCAGTGAAATTTTCTACATTCCTGAGATTCCGAATTGGCAAATGTAGGGCTTATAATAATAAGCACCGTCTGAAAACTGCAAAGTATCCTATTCTATAAACTCTAAATTTTCAACAAAAGATGTGCTGAATGCTCCTTTTCGGACTAAAACGGCTCTTTTTCCAGAAATATCAATAATGGATGAAGCAGTACCTTTAACTTCACGGTTATCACATATGATGCGACTGACTCTTTTTTTTATATAACTACCTATTTGAGTAAAATTGCTTACCGCTGGTCTACCTGAGAGATTCACACTGGTAGCGAAAACTGGCCGTTTGAATCCTCTAAGGATTTTAAGTGCTACTTTTGAGTCCGGAACTCTCACTGCAACTTTCTCCGGAAACCTGAACCTTAGATGAGCGCTTTTCTTACGCTTAAGTATGAACGTCACTGGACCAGGACAACATTCTTGTATCAGCCTGGCTTGAGATTCATTAAATGATGCAAAGCTCCCTAAGTCTGAAATACCTGCCACCATAATAGGCAAACTCTTTCTGAAATTTCTTTGTTTAATATCGTATATCCGCAACATGGCACGATAATTTGATGCATCACAAGCAAGCGCATACACAGTCTCAGTTGGAAAGATAACAACCCCACCAACACGTAGCAAACTAACTGTCTCAAAGATCATATCTCCAAAGAGAGACCATCGTGTGCTGGCATCACATGACTAACACCACTGACTTTTAGCCTGGTAAGCAGATCGTCATACGCTAACTTATGCGTCATGTGGGTAAAAAAAGCACTTTTCGGTTGTATGAGATTTATATACTCCAAAGCTTCAGAAAAATTGGAGTGAGCATAGGAACTTTGATAGTCAAAACACTCAATAATAAAAACCTCTAGCTCGAGGGACTTCATAATATCAAGGGCACGATCCGGTATTAAACGAACATCAGTACAATATGCAAACTTTCCATTCAGAATAATTCCACAACTGTTTATACTGCCGTGTGTTTGGGGGAAAATCATGCAAAGCATATCCCCCACAGCAAACTCCTCGTAGTACGGGACAACCTTTGCACTAAGGTAACATCTTTTCCACATTGCATTGCTTAAATGTTCCGGCTTGAAAAGATATCCATAGAGACTCTCTATATGAGAGATAGTAAATTCATCACTGAATACATGAATACAATTCCCTTCTGAGGTGGCAAAGGAAGAAAGCTCGTGAGTTCCAGCGTGATGATCGAAGTGTATGTGAGTGTAAAAAACCTGATCCACACTCGAGAACCCCTCCCGCATCGCTTGAGCTCGCAAATCTGGTGATGCATCTATGAGTAAGCGGGTAGAAGCAGTCTCCACAAAAACAGAGCACCTCGTTCTCGTATCAAGCGGATTACTTGATAAACATACCGAACATGCACAACCTAAAACTGGCACACCTGAAGAATTGCCACAACCTAAAACCGTAATCTTCATTCCCGGTCTTCCCGCTCAGACATCCAAGCCGCTTGTATAGATTCTAGTATTCTCTCATTGCAAGCATCGGGATGGTCATCAAAACCCTCCAGCGAGAGAACCCACTTGCGCAGATCAGTAAATCGAAGATTAACATTATCTTTATCGGAATAACGCAGCTCCAGGGCACTTGCTATATCCTCGAAATCATTCCATTTCATTCAACAAAACAAAAATAACAGAACCCGCATTATAGATGGTACATCCAACTTCACAAGTCCCACACACCAGCACAAGATTGTAACCCGCACGTTCACCCTAAAAACAGGCTTAACGCAAGCGCACCAAAGCCTGACCCATTCCTATTTATAAAAGACAGAGACAGCAAACCCGCTGATAAACGCACAACATAACTCTGCCCAGCAAAATGAAAAGTGACACACCAGAGCCACTATACGAAGTAAACTCTGAGAATACCCATGGGGAGAGTTGAACTCCCAAGGCCAAAAGGCCCACGGATTTTAAGTCCGCTACGTCTACCGTTCCGTCACATGGGCAGAAAAACCTCACATCTTACTGGAAAAATACTCGGTCACCAAGTTCGGCTCCATTACAACAGGATATGGAACATCCTCAAACTTTGGCAAAACCAGCAGTTTAACAGATCTCTTTTCTCTATCCACTTCCAAATAGTGTGGACTTTCAGAATTCGAATTAAGTGCGGCAACAACACAAGGAATATTGCTAGCCCTATCCCTTATCTGGACGACATCCCCCTCTTTCAAGGTAAAGCTGCAAATGTTTACTATTTCCCCATTAACGGTAACATGCTTGTGCGATATCAACTGTCTAGCAGCAAAAATCGTCGGAACCATACCAGACCTGTACAGAACTGAGCTAACACGGCTTTCAAGAAGAGAAATTAAATTATCGTTCGTATTGCCCTTACCCCTATAGGCCTTACTGAACACGTTCGCGAACTGCTTTTTTCCAATAACATAGTAAGTTCTAAAAGCACGCTGCGCAGCGTTCTGCTTATAAAAATCCGAAATCTTCTTTACCGGGGCCCTACCATGCTGTCCCGGAGCATAATTCCTCTTATGCACTGGATCCTTCTGCGACCCCCAGAGACTTGCCTTCATCTGCCTGCTTACTCTGAACTTTCGTCTTATCGTAGTTGTCATGGTCGTACAAAATCACCAATTACTTCTAACATGCCGCGACCTTTTGAGCAACAAAAAAACAAATATTTCTATAACTAAAGAGAACATGATCTTGTAGCAACCTATAAAAAGCATGAGTAGAGTAGCATTGTGACTCGCTTCGTAGGAATATACATACAATCATTAAGATCTAGATATCAAAGGAATGAAAATCAGGTGGCTACACAAAAGCAAGACATTACCCATACACTTTTCTCAAGCAAATATCCCAAGGAGATTTTTCGTTGATTTAATAGTTGAATGAGCGTTACTAACTCAACGAGGTACAGCTTGCTCGTTTTGTATTACCTAATAGACCTAGTTTTGGCACTCAGAAGACTATGAGTAAAAGAATTAAAAAATCCTTTACTTTGCTATCTTGTTTACTTTTTTTCTTGATCTGTGTATTCGGAGGAATAAGTCTCACAAGTAAATTAAAGCACCTTTTTAATACTCTGCTTATAGAGAACGGATACACCGTGGATAAAATAGAGACCAGAGGCTGCAATTATATGGATAAACAACAGGTATTCTCGTTTGTTGAACCGTACAAAGGTGGGAATATACTCTCAGTTCCACTTACTGAAATAAGAAATAAAGTTCTTCAAGAGAAATGGGCTGCTAAAGCATCCGTAATAAGGAAATTACCCAATACGATCATGATCATCGTTGAGGAATATAAACCGCTTGCACTGTTGAACGATGATAGCGTGATAGCTGATGACTTAGTTACCATCATTCCCTTAAAAACTCCACAGGAAAGAAATCGATTCCGCAACCTCCTGAGAATCGAGTCAAAAAGCTTAGAAGATAGGACACAATTACTAGCAGAGTTGCGCGAAAAAATGAGGAAAAGAGGCTCTAATCAACTTACATAGGTCCAAGATTTACTTAACAAAAACCGCAACCCGATACTCAAAGGCGATAAGATGATGCCCCTTCAATAAGGAAGCACACACAAAACATAAAAATCCCTTTGTGAAGAGGAAAGGCGTGGTGCACACAGATAACAAACTCCTTGAAATAGCCCTGCAGCCCCATAAAAAGATGCACCACTTATCCGGAAGCACCACGCAACACAATTTCAGAGAGTATAATCCTCAAAAATTTCTAATTAATAGGAATGAGAATTTATTTTAAGATAGAAAAAAATTCTTGAACTTCTCCTTTGGTGTTAGCAGCGAAAGCCCCTCTTTTTGCTACAGACTCAAAGACCGAGGTATTATGCGCCACGCAAGCATGCTTGGCTGAAGCATACACTATTACTCCTTTTGGAGACAGAGATTCCTCAATTGCAAGTGCAATCTGAGCACAAATCCTCTCTTGTAACTGCAGTCTTTTAGTACAAGCACTTACCAATCTTCCTAGACTCCCAAGACTTGTGATACTCTTATCCGGAATGTATCCGATAGAAATATACCCTGAAATGGGTAAAACATGGTGTTCGCAAAAAGACAAAAATGGAGTCCTTTTTAGCACGAGCAAAGACTCACCTCCATCGGGATTTTCCATTTTTGCCACAAGAGAAGAGAAGTCGCTGCATGCATAACCCGAAAAATAGTTTGCAAACATCTTGAGAAATGAGTGTGACGCACCACGTGCCCCTAGGCGATCAGTCTCACCTACCCCGACACCGAAAAAATCCTGAATATCGCCCTCAGATAACTTCTGCACCACTGACAACCTCTATCAATTCCTTTGTAATCTTCTCCTGCCTTGCGCTGTTATAGCGACGTCTCAGCTTATCACCCACTTCCTGAGCATTTTTAGTTGCGCCATCCATTGCAAGCATTCTGCTCATATTTTCACTTACTTTTGCTTCTCTTAGGCATACATAAAGTTGTGCACACACATATTTAGTGTAGAGGAACGCAAACAACTTCTTATGTTCTGGCTCAAGATATGAAGTACACTCATCATGAAAAACAAAATCACTGACGGTAGGTATCCTAAGTAGCACAGAGTGCATATTCATCGCACTTTTGCACTTAGTGTAGAGACAATGAAAAACAGCGCTACTACCTAAGCTGGTAACCAGCCTATTGAGAAAGTGAAAGTCTACTTCACTGCCTGAAGTACTTGCGTGCATAGATGAAAACTGCTCAGCAAAAAGAGAAATTTTCCTTCCAATAAAGTAAAATGCAGCACCCCCATCCTTGAACTTATCAGTAAGACTACGTAGATGCTTAATCAATGAAGAGTTATAGCCCCCACACAATCCTCTATCCGCAGAGAAAGCAACCAACACATCTCCTTGAGTTGGAGCGTCTGAAGAAGGTCTTTCTTCACGAAATTTGCCAAATATCTCCAAAGATCGTAGCACCTCGTCTCTATAACGACGTGCAGCCATCAGCGAAATTCTTGCCTGTTTTAGTTTCGAAGTGGCAATCATTTGCATCACTCTGGTAATCTTTTTCGTAGAATTTACGCTGTTAATCCGGAGTAAAAGGCTTTTTAGGTCCGACACTTGACAAATAAAATAAGCAGTAGGCCTATAGCATCATAGCAGCTCCGTGGATTTTTTAAACACCAAAGGAATAAACCTCTCCTACTTTTTCATGACTAGATTGTTCACAAAGGTGCATAAAGCGATACTTGGCCTCAATTTCACAAAGACAGAAAGCCGAAAAATCAGAAAACCCAGCGCAGCCAACCTTTACGCTCTCGCAGGTGTCTACAAGAGAGAATAAAAACGAGATAGTCTACTTTCCACCAGTACTGATAGAATCTAGTCAAGTACATGATTTTACACATTAAATGACTCTTCTAGTACTCACATGCATTGCATATTCATCAGCTAGTTAGAGCAGACATTTCTTCTGAAATAAAACATTCAAGACAAGCACATCATGCACACCTTACATCCATCACTGTGTGAAACAAAATTACGTAAATGAACTTTGTGTGTTATTCATTATTCCCCACTCATGAATAAAGTCTCATATGAAGACCACCGAAAAATCCAGGGTAACTCCCAATCTGTTTTTTATCCCATTTCTCACAACGTAACAAAGCTCTAAAAGTGGATCAGCTGTCTTGCACCCACCACTTATGATGAAATTGTTGTACTTTTCGGAAATCCTTGCACACCCTACAGAAAACCCTGCATATCCAGCCTTGGCAATAAGCTCACAGGCTTTTTGTTCTGGTAGATCCTGAAAAAGCTGACAGGCTGATTCAGAAAATGCAGGTTGGAAATCCTGGCTTTTTCTTAACATCTCGAGTGTCAGCAGTTTTATCTTCTCCTTCTGCATCTTACATCCAGCATCGAAAACTGCCTCAACACAGATGTAATTCTTCGGCAATGAGTTGCCCCCATTTTTAAAACCTATTTCCTCACGAGAAAGTGTGAGCATCTCTCCATTCTCATCAATAAAAGTTGCAGCTACTAAAAGGTCTGAGACCCTCTGATCATAAACACCCGTATTCATTGTGATAGCACTTCCGATAGTCCGGTGCATAACCGCAAAAAACTCAAAAGCACCAATCTCATTCTCAAGTGCAAATCTCGCCAGAGTCGATGTAAGTACTGCCGCTCCGACTTTCACTTTTCCATCTGCGTATGATACATACTCAAAGCCTTTCCCCAGTTTCAAAATGGGCTTGTCTAACACTTGGCCTGCAAGAATATTGGATCCAGCACCTATAACATGGAAATTGTGATTCTTAGTGAAATGCACAATTTCATTTACATTTGCTGCGTAAAGTAACTTGGTCTTACCTCCAACTCTGAGCCGAGTATATCTACTTAACTCAACTTCCTTCAGCTTATACTTCGCGTTGCGCAAGATTCATAGAAATAAAACAAATATCGTGATATCTTAGCAATCTCTGCTGCCATGTTCCAAGGGGCAGACTTTTAGTTTGTAAAGTTATAGGATAAATGTTACGGATCCGTTTTGTTATACTTTCCCTTATACTGCTTCTCTGTTTACCTTCTTGTGGAAAAAAAAGAAGGGACTTTGCATCCTATCCGCTCCAGAACCCTCAAGGAATAGATTTTGAAGGCGATCCTGAATTTGTATCATCCTACATGAGGTACTTAGGCATCGCAGATGGTCAAAAAAACCCGGGAAAAGGTGCAAGCATATTCGAACTAGACAGTGTTGAAGAACTAGAAGAGTTCGAGCCTGTTGATGCAGGTTGGGAAGTCGACAAAATCCCTCCAGGAAAAACAGATTTTGAAGAGTTCCTCACTGATAATTTGGATGCCTTAAAAACCAATATTACGGACGCGGTTAAACAGGCAAATGATTCGTTTGGAGCAGTTGCAAACGTAACGAAGAAATCCCTTGCTGAACAGCGTGGTAATAATGTTAAACGTCGTAGTAGCAAACGTGCCAGACGTACCTTTCGCAGTGCTGCATCTAAATCCACAGCAAGGAAATCAAACAACAGTCAGGGCACCACTGAAATAGCAGGGATCACTGTAGAGACAGAGGCCGAAAATGTAACAGTCTCAAGTAACACACAAGAAAAAAGTAACGCGCAAGAAAGGAATACAGCTTTCGAAGAAACTGATCTGCAGAGCGACCAAAGTACTCAAAACGTTGGTGAGCTTCTGGAACCCTCAGCAGAAGGACTACCTGAAACAGATGATATCAAAACAGAAGACAGCCGCGTAGCTCATCTGGAGCAAAAGCAGATGAGTGTCGATAAGGAAGAAAATTCTGATCTAAAAAATCGTGATAACAGCCGTCCGACAGAGGAGCTTAATCCTGAGAAAACCGACCACGAAACCGCAACACCAGGTGCAGAAGATTCAGGTTCCAGTGACCCATCTCAATCGGGAAGTGAAAATGATCAAAAAAGCAGAACGGCTAAAGATAATCAATACGGAAATTTGACTTGGCAGAATGACTCTACGCTGAACACAAAAATAGAAGATTCGAGTTTCACTGAATCATCCCACTCAGAAAGCGTGGATGACCAAAAAAGGGAAGCAGTTCAGGAAGAACAAGACGGAAGTGTGACGCAACAAGATAGTCCTTTCGTTTGTACTTGTGATGGAATCGATGAAACAGAAGAAGAAAGCCAAAACGATACACTTTCTGCAGAGGAAAACGTGTCTCAGCAGAACAATCTTACTGTAGATCCATGTGAGTGCTCCTGTTGCAGTGAAACCAATGAAGTAAAAGAAGAAGTTCAGAAGAGCATCCCTCCTATAGAAAAAAGTAAGGCGGTCCAAGCCACTCAGAGTAGTTGTGCAAAGCATACCCTTAAAAGCGGTGAAGCCTTAGCAAAAATTCTGCCAGGTCTGCCATTTTGCAAAAACGAATGCGCCAGCACAGTCATATACTCGACTGACCCGATAATAGAAAATGTCCAAGGTGATCAGAGTGAAGAGGAAAATTAGTAAAGGACTTACTTATGTAAGGGCTCCATCATAAGTCACATATTTCGTGCGGAGCGATAAGGCCTACATCTGTACGACCTGCTATCGCTGCCCGAAAACTCTTTTTAGTTATCCTACATGCGAGCCTCGAATAGTGGAACACACCTTGTTAAACGACCCTGGCAATATAACTAGTGATTCACAATAAGTTAGGTGTTCAAGCTTATCCTTTCTGACACCATCCAACAACTTCCCCTCCGTAACGCCAGTTAAAATAAGTATTACATTCCCCTTTACGAGTTCATCATGTGAATAAGACCTCTCAAAATCTGTGATCCCAACTTTTCGTGCACGCTCCCTCTGCTCATCGCTCTTAAAAAGGAATTTACCTACCATTCGTCCTCCGAGATTACGTACAGCCATAGCTGACAAGACACCTTCTGGAGCGCCACCACTGCCCATATACGCATCTCCGGCATTCCCAATAACCATTGAGACAATAGCTGATATATCTCCATCCGTCACCAGTTGGACCCTTGCACCAACATCCCTAACTTCAGCAATGAGTTGTTGATTACGTTCTCGCCTTAGAATTACAACAATAAGCTCTTCGGGCCCTTTAACCCCCTTAGCAGAAGCAATCTTTTTCAAGTTTTCAGCAACCGTGTTACCAAAACCTATATCACAGTCATAAGGTGTGTATATCTTTTCCATATAAACGTCCGGAGCAGAAATTATGCTTCCGGACTCACCAAAGCCAAGTACAACTAGCGAACCATCCATAAAGGATGCACAAATATCTGTTCCCTCTAATGGATCCACAGCTAGATCTAAGAGTGGCCCTCCCTTGCCCAGCACTTCTCCTACACGTAACATTGGCGCACAATCTCTTTCGCCTTCGCCTATCATAACATTAGTAGTTGCATTGATCTCATTCAGAGCATTCCGCATCGTCTCTACAGCGACACGATCCGCCTCTTTACTATCACCCAGGCCAGCCATATCGTAGCAAGAAATTGCTGTTTTCTGCGCCACAGATAAAAACTCCAAAATATACGAATGCAACATATTAATTACTCATCACAGACACGCCCCAGGAAGATTACCCGAAATCCAGAGATTGGGCAAATTGACTCTTATCCAATTAATAAATAAGCAACACGATTAAACTCACGCGAACTACGAAGTATTCCTTGTACGAATACCAAGTGACACGAATCCAATGCTCCCTTTATGAGGTATCTCACTACAATATCGGGAAAGCACAGCATAACAAGTTATTAAACACGCGGAAATAGGTAATGTAAGCGGACCAAGATACTTTCAAGGAAACTGAAAAAAGATAAACCCCCTCTTCGCTCTCGAAGTTGCTGTATCCATTTTCTTATCAACCTTGAAATGCATATTGAAAGCGTTATTTCTTCTCTTTTGTGAAGACCTTTCTCTTTGTTGTTACTTTCCTTGCGGACTTAGAGGTATTTTTCTTTTTCTCAATGAGAAGAATCGCCGTTTCAAGGGACAACGACTCCGGACTTTCCCCCTTCGGTATAGGAACATTCATCTTACTATACTTAATGTACGGACCGTATCTCCCATCACGAATTTGTATCTCTTCACCTTCATGGGATCCAAGCACACGGAGCAAACTCTTGTCATGACTAACATAGTCCTCCATGAACTGAACAGCTTGGTCTAGTGTCATTTCATCCATTTGGGAAAACTGCAAGTTGTAATATTTTGCATTCCAAAAAAGATACAGACCATATGGGCCCAGACCCATCTTGATTTCTTTACCATCTATCGGGTGTTTACCAAGAATTTTTGGTAAGGAAGCGATTTTATGAGCAAACTCTTCATCTATAGAAACGGGATCAACATCTTTTGGTATGCTACTATTTTTGCCCTTGCATTTAAGGTAGATACCATAAGGACCCTTGTGGAGGCTAATATCCTGAGCAATTTGCTTAGGATATTCAGTATCATTATCAGTACTATAACTATTCACTATAAACCTACAAACCGGATAATCTGTGCAGCCAAGGAAAACTCCATAACGACTTACATTTAAATGCATATACCCTTTTTCACATTTTGGACACTTGTCACCAACCTTTACCTCAGCCGAAACAAGCTTTTGTCTTGCAAGGGCACCATTTACAAATGCTAGAACCTCAGTGATCGGAACTTTTTCCACCTCTTCTACATTAGAATGAAAGCTGTCCCAGAAATCCTGAATTACATCTAGCCAAAAAATTGTTCCATCTGCGACTTTGTCCAGTCTATCTTCCAATTCAGCAGTAAAATGATACTCAACATATTTGCTAAAAAAATGTACCAAAAACTCAGAAACTAGCCTTCCCCTGCTTTCTGGAATAAACGACTTGTTGACAATAGATGCATATCCCCTCTCCTGCAGAACAGAAACCACAGTAGCGTAAGTTGAAGGGCGCCCTATACCCAACTCCTCAAGATGTTTGACCAACCCTGCTTCCGAGTAGCGATGTGGGGGCTCAGTAAAGTTTTGTGTAAGCAATACATCACCTACTTTTACCTGAGCACCTTCCTTATGCTTCTTTATAAAATCTATAACATCCTGATTTTTATTTTTGTTTTTACCATGCGAAAAAGCAGCATTGAAACCATCAAAAATAAGCAGTGATGCCGACGCAGAAGTTTTGAACTTCTTGTCTTGAGAAACAAATACGATGTTCTGACTACTCGTAATAGCATCACTCATTTGACAGGCAAGTGCTCTCTCCCATATAAGCCTGTACAACTTATACTGATCTGGTGTGAGATAAGATTCAATTTCTTCAGGTGTACGAAAAATGCTTGTTGGACGAATAGCTTCGTGTGCTTCCTGAGCGTTTTTCACTTTTTTCTTAAATAAAACAGGAGATGCAGGCAAATACTCTTGCCCAAATTTTTCTTGGATAAACTCTCTTATAGCATCAACACTCTCAACAGAAAGATGAGTAGCATCTGTCCTCATATACGTGATGAGGCCCTCAATCACACCACCTATCTCGATACCCTCATACAGCTTTTGCGCTAGACTCATAGTTTTTTTTACACTAAACCCAAGTATGGTTGATGCCGTTTGCTGCATAGTGGACGTGATAAATGGGGGACTAGGCTTCTGCTTAAGTTCCTTCTTTTTGATTTCTTCAACAAGAAATGGAAGTCCACTGATCTCCTCAACAATCTTTTCAGCTTCCTCTGCTCTTCTTATAGACATTCTCTCGAGTTTTTCACCATTCATGTGTGAAAGTTGAGTAGGAAGGACAAGAGCTTCGCCATCGGTCATATTCACAGTTACCGTCCAATATTCCTCTGGTGTAAACAGACCTATCTCGTTTTCCCTATCGCACAAGATCCTGAGGGCAACAGATTGAACTCTCCCAGCAGATTTACTTCCAGGTAATTTCTTCCATAGCACTGGAGAAATACTAAACCCAACAAGATAGTCAAGTGCCTGTCTTAGCCTTTGTGCGCGAACAAGATTCTCATCTATCTTTCTTGGAGAAGCGATGGCATTTTGCACAGCGGTTTTTGTAATTTCATGAAACACAACCCTGTGTACGTCTTTGGGAAGCACATCATTCTCCTTAAACACCTCAACAAGGTGCCAAGAAATAGCTTCCCCTTCTCTATCAGGGTCTGTAGCAAGATAGAGGGCTGTCGCCTTTTTTACATCCTTAATTAACTGAGGCACGACTGTCTCACCGGTATCGGTAAGTTTATAGAGCATCTCGAACGACTCCGTCACATCAACAGAGCCCTTTTTATTGGGAAGCGCTCGCACATGACCAAAGGACGACAGTACCCTAAAGTCTTTACCCAAATATTGAGCAATAGCCTTACCTTTAGTGGGTGATTCTACTATGAGGACATTCATCTCTCAGAGACTTTCTATGAACGAAAATAACAAAAACTCAGAAACAACGTAGTGCTTCAATAAAGAGATAAGCTACCCCGAACAATTCGGCAAGTATAGTTCTGAAAAACAACTGAGCCTCATCCCTGAACAAAAATGAACCTCTACACCTACAGCACGATAGAGTTGCTGTAAAAGCAAAACCGCTCGAATGGAACAACCAACAAGGAGGCGTCCCAAACGAGAAAACTAACCTAATACGGTGCTCAAAAACCTAAGCACGCTCCAGAAAAGAAGAAATGGTTGCAGGGGATTCAACAACCGCAGGCTCTTCTAGCATACTCGGAATGCCGCTAGAAATAGAGGCAGCAGAAGCAGTTGTAACAGGATCAAAAACTACATAATTACCTGCACTCAAATGCGTTGAATTATTTCCAAGAGGAAGAACGGCAGAACTCCCTGTATGAGAAATCACCTCCGACAGTATTTTCGATTGTCCACTCATACCCGGATGCATGACCCCATCCGATGAAGCATTGAGCAGACGAGACCCATACAAACGTTGACAAACTTCCTCTACACTAACCTCTTTCCCGTCATGACAAAGATTATCTGGAGACAAGTGTGCCTGACATTTTGCCCACTCAACTGTGCCTGAACCTAAAACACGTTTAGGAAGATAAGTAAGTTCATCATGACTAAGAAACTCGACACCCTCAAGAGCAAAATCCCACCTTCTTGCTTTATTACTAGCCAAAAATTCATTGGCAATATACAACATTCTTTCCTTTTTACACTCTGCTGCATGGGCGTCGCTAGCTGAAATACCGCGTTCTGTGATGCGCAAGCCCTCATAAAATACCTTTACACCTCCCCGCCTAAAGAGGCTCTCCTTATTTACAACCAGGATAGAAAAAAAGTCTATTAAAGATGATAAGAACAAGAGCAGTATTGTTGTGTTAACCTCTTCCTTTTGCGAAGTTTCTTTTTTAAAACGAAAGAAAACGGGGTGAAAACGCATACACGAACCACCTGAATCACCATCAAGGTAGCCTTCTTTCGGTGCACCAAGCTTTATTGCACCTGCACCCTTTATCGTATTTATACTCATATAGATGGGACGCTTATTGAAAAACTCTCTAAACCCCTCTAACACCGTCGCTATGCTGCTTGATCCCACTGGTAAATCGCGTTTTTTGCAGTCTGAAATAAATTCGCAGAGCGCATATTCAAAAAGATCAAGAAAAAGGTCCCTGCTTCGTTCATCTACAATGCAGAGACTGCACATTAACTGGTTTGCATCCCTAATCTTTCTGTTCTCAAACGAACTCCTTCTAGCAGCGCCTTTATATAAGCTCCCATTTACCGCAACTCTCTCTTTTATCGCCGCACTATAAGGTTCTATGGACGCTGCACCAGCACTCCAGAGCTGGGTTACCAAATACGCAGGATTAGTTTTATCCAAAAACAACAGGTTACGAATACCTTTCATAATACCTTCGTAAAAAGGTTGATAAACAAGCACAAACTCGGAATTACCTACTTCTTCCTCAACAACTGCTCCACTATGCATAACACTCTTACTTCTCAAACAATAGAAACAAAATACTCTGTCTATAATTAGCGATATGCTATATATGACAGTTACTCAGATTTAAAGTAAAGTATTACTAATTATGCGTTAATTGATATTGTTTTGCCGAATAAGAAGACTGAAGCCTTTCAAATGAAAAAGAACAAACAACTAGACCTTAGTAGTAGGAGCAGTTCAGGAAATAACTCCGATTTCGGCAAGACTTTTCTCCTGCTCAGATACAGAAGAGCGCAACACTAGAAAAATAAGGCACCCCTTTTGTCAGCAGTGGTAAGAATAAAAACGGTAGACCAGACCACAGCTACGAAGGCTATGAACACATCCACTTTTCCACCTCTATAAAATTACCTCTTTATTGCAACAGTAAGGCCATTAGCAGTTGGCAAGATAATTGAATCATATTTATCTGAATCGCTAATCATTGTGTTAAACCGCTCCATAAATTGCCAGGCCCTACTATTACTGGAAGGATTATTTTTTCCAAAACTAAGTGTGTTATCAGCAACAATGAGTCCCCCAACCCTTACATTGACTTCTCCCCATTCAAGATAAGTTGGATAACCGGACTTTTCTGCAT
The DNA here is from genome assembly GCF_000013165.1 of Neorickettsia sennetsu str. Miyayama. Classification (NCBI taxonomy): domain Bacteria; kingdom Pseudomonadati; phylum Pseudomonadota; class Alphaproteobacteria; order Rickettsiales; family Anaplasmataceae; genus Ehrlichia; species Ehrlichia sennetsu. The sequence continues at coordinate 519,307 of NC_007798.1, forward strand.
CAATAAACAGCATATCAAAAGGACCAAAGAAGCTAAGCTCCGAGAGCTTAACCTTTGCATCACCTGTGAAAAGCTCTATTTGTGGAAAAGTGGAGAAGTTTCTTAGTGCAATTTGCGCATATTCAGGATTCTTTTCAATCGTGTATACTTTACCACCATTCCCAACAGCCTTTGCCATGCAAATCGCCGAGTAGCCAACTAATGTTCCAACCTCAACGATGGTCTTTACATTATTCATCCTTATCAGAAATGCTAGAATCGCCGATTCTATCTGCCCAATTTGGATAAATCGCCTCTCATCAGAAAAAGTTTCCTCCCTAATTTTCTTCATCAACTGACATTCGACCGGTAACTTGGAAATGATGTATTCTTCAGCCCATGAATCCTCAAAACGCATGGCTAGTATCGACTAAGATCAACAATATGGAAAAGCGCACGACACAAAACTTACATGGCTGCGTCAAGATACTTATGTCCTAGAAGTATCACTTCATCTGGAGTATTAGAAGCATGCTTGGAATCTGGATTTTTCGGTTACCAACCCGTTAACGAAAACCCAAACTACTCTAAAGGTACCACAAAACAATTAGCAGACCTAATCCCGCCGTGGCTCAACTATTTACAGCATTACTCGGATACCTAGCACTTTCACGTGAAAAAGTTGAGTGCACATAGTGAGGAACAATTGGGGCAAAAGCTGCCTTGCATTTCAAGCACACATGCAGAGAATAAAAGTTACTTCCTTGCATGATACTTTTCCTTTAGTTTTACAGGCTAGTCTGGACTCAGAAATATACACAAAATGAAGAAGAAACTAAAATCCGAAATAAGCTACTTCGATATAAAGCTCGAGAAAGGGGTCCCTAATCTTCCCTGTGTAATTAAGATACTGGTAGAGAATGCACTGAGAAATGGAGAAAAAGATTCAGTTGTGAGGGCATTATGCAATTACAAACGGCATATTGGAAACCTCACTGTGGATTACTATCCCTCTCGCGTGCTAATGCAGGATTTTACTGGCGTACCTGCTATAGTAGATTTAGCAGCCCTACGTGACACCGTTTCTAAAGCACAAGGAGACCCCAGAAGCGTAAACCCAAAAATCCCGGTGGACCTTGTTATAGACCACTCGATTCAGGTTGATTCTTATGGCAAGGCAAGCTCGGCCACCGAAAATAAAACAATAGAATTTCAAAAAAACATAGAGAGATACAAATTCTTAAAATGGGCCCAAAGGTCCTTTCAGAATTTTCGAGTAGTTCCACCAGGAACTGGTATTTGCCATCAAGTCAATCTAGAGTACCTGGCACAGGTTGTCCGCACAGAACGGCAAGAAACAGAAGTATTAGCATATCCAGATACCCTCGTAGGTACAGACAGTCATACTACTATGAGCGGTGGTCTCTCCGTGCTTGGGTGGGGTGTCGGTGGAATAGAGGCCGAATCAGTGGTGTTGGGTGAACCTATTTCGATGGTAATTCCTGAAGTAATTGGATTAAAACTTGAAGGAAAATTAAAAGCTGGTCTTACTGCAACTGATCTGGTTCTACACATTACTCACCTACTTCGAAAACACAAAGTAGTAGGAAAATTCGTTGAAGTCTTTGGTGATGGAGTCAGGAACCTTTCTGTCGCAGATCGAGCAACAATAGCAAACATGGCACCTGAATGCGGTTCGACTTGCAATTTCTTTGCTCCGGATCAAAAGACACTAGATTATCTCGACCTCACAGGGAAAACACAGGAACAAATCGACCTAGTAGAAGACTATACAAAGAGTCAAACAATGTGGGCAGATTACGCACGTGCAACAGACTTCGTAGACGTGATTGAGCTGGATCTCTGTGAGGTTCGTACGACCCTTGCAGGACCAAAAAGACCACAAGACAAGATACCTCTCCACTTGGTACCAGAGAACTTTAATAAGGTATGTATTCGTTCTGAAGAAAAGGTGGAAACTTCTTCCGCACCTGATGAAGAATGTATTCAAGTACCGCAAACTTCTGTAGATAGATTGGCAGATTCGCCCAAGCTTCAAAATGGGTCCATAGTGATTGCCGCAATCACGAGTTGTACAAATACTTCTAACCCATCTGGGATGATTGCAGCAGGCCTGTTGGCAAAAAGAGCTGTACAATCTGGGCTACGCGTAAAGAACTGGGTGAAGACATCTCTTGCACCTGGATCCCAAGTTGTCTCAGAATATTTGAAGCAGTCTGGACTACAGGACTATCTGGACAAGCTGGGTTTTAACATCGTGGGTTTTGGTTGCACGACTTGTATAGGTAATTCGGGTGAATTGAAAGAGGAAATCTCTGAGGAAATCGATGAGAAAGATCTAGTAGTAGTATCTGTACTTTCCGGTAACCGTAACTTTGAAGGCAGAATTCATTCAAAAGTAAAAGCAAATTACCTAGCTTCGCCCATGCTCGTGGTTACTTATGCTATTGCGGGCAATATAAACGTAAACCTAGAGTCTCAACCTCTTGGGTATGATAAAAGCGGTAAAGCAATATACCTAAGAGATATCACCCCCTCAGATGATGAAATTGATGCTTATGTTCGTCGCGTCCTCAGAAGGGAGATATTCTTGTCAAAATATCAGGATGTTTTCTTAGGCGACAAGAACTGGCAACAATTAGAGTGTACTAGCTCAGTCACTTACAAATGGGACGAAAACTGTACCTATATTAAAAGTCCCCCATTTTTTAGGAGTGATGATCAGGTCAGCCTTCAGGATATAACTTCTAAGATCAATGAAAAAGTAGATCACCACCCTGCGAAATTTGATATATCAGTGAGGAATGCACGAATACTTGCCATCTTCGGGGATACTATCACAACTGACCACATCTCTCCGGCTGGGACGATTCCTGTAGAGAGCCCAGCAGGGGAGTACCTGAAGACATTAGGTGTAACTCCACAGCAATTCAATTCTTATGGAGCCCGGCGAGGTAATCATGAGGTCATGATACGTGGCACCTTCGCGAACACAAGGATCAAAAATAAGATACTTGAGAATGTCGAGGGAGGATATACGACTCATTTCAGCCGTGATGGTAGAGAGGAAATCGTTAGTATCTATGAAGCAGCAATGCGTTACAAATCCTCTGGAACCAATCTTGTTATTTTTGCAGGTAAGGAATATGGTACTGGCTCAAGTCGCGATTGGGCTGCAAAGGGCACGTACTTGCTTGGCATCAAGGCGGTGATAGCAGAAAGTTTCGAACGCATCCATAGAAGCAACCTAGTTGGCATGGGCGTTCTTCCGCTTGTTTATTCTGATCCTAAAGAATACAGTCGCTTAGAACTTACTGGCAGGGAAATTGTTACTATAGAGTTGGAAGACAACCTTTCACCGATGTGCAAAATAAAGTGTCAACTTATCAAAGAAACAGGTGTAACACTTCCTCTAAGGCTTATCCTAATGGTTACAACGGAGAAAGAGATGAATTATGTAAAAGTTGGTAATATACTAAAGTACGTGCTCAAAGAATCTTTTCTAGAACAAAAGCACTAAATAAGTAGGTTCGATGAAACCCGTATAACCTACTAGGATCTTGAAGTACTGATAGGCGGAATCACGGTCGTCTTCTGATTTTGACTTCAGATAGACTCTCCGTGTGAGGCTGATGACTACTCCCCCAGAGCTACCGCAACTAGCGAACTGAAGCTTACATGAGAGCCATTGATTCAATTTAAATTATTGCACACTTAAATAATCTGCCCATTTTTCCCTTATCTACAAGCCTAGATAAAGTTTGCTCAAGTATTCCAGTGTCGGTAGCGGAAAACCTCTTCGCAAACTCAAATATACCGTAGAGGGATAAAAAATCTCCTTGTGTCATTAATTTGGCCCTCGGAAATAAGTAAGAAAAATCAATTTCATGGGTTATATCTGATTCGCCTATACTTTCAAAAATATCGATAAATCTATGTCCCTTAACTGCCTGTACTGTACTTCTTCGTGTGCGGGTAGCGTGCCCATAATCTATTATGAGTCCACCTCCCCCGTCTTTCGCAATTCTAGCAAGTATTGACGAGGCGATCTGCTTCCCAAGCAAACTTATCTCAACTATATCTCCATCTTTAAATTCTCCACTAAATTTTTTTTGAGTTTTTTCTTCCTCTACTTGAAAATCCTCCGTTATTTTCCGTTCAAAAAAATTTCCACCCCAAAAAATAAATTGGTCTATTGGAAGTGCATCAAAAAACTCGTTTGCCAGAACAAGCAGTTTACCGTTCGGAAGCTCATCTACACTCTTACACCACCGAGTCTTACAGCTATGAGGACGTAAATTTTCCATCTGTACACCTCTGAGAAACGGGCTTATCTCTACCATATGAACAGTAACTGCATCATAGAAAGGCTCAATATTCCTTATGGTATTAAGAATATCAAACATCATCATTCCGCTCCCAGGACCAAGTTCTGCTAGTACAATTTCACCTGGTTTTCCTAACTTTTCCCACTGTTCAAGGATCCACACTGCAATCGTCTTTCCAAAAAGAGACGAGATCTCTGGTGCAGTAATGTAATCCCCACTTTTACCTATTGGGTTTCTTGTCATATAGTACCCTTTGCTCGGATGGTACATGCTCAACTCAATAAATTTTGAGAATGAGATAGATCCATTTCCTCTAATAAAATTCTCTATATAAGATCTCATCTGTTCTTATTAAAACCCGCCAATAATACATCCCTCGAGCACTTTGCGTAGAAGAATAATCGATACACAAACCAACTTCAAAGAGACATAAGAGATCTACTTTACATGATCTGGGTTGTGATCAACAAATAAAACTTACATGACTATATAGAAAACCGCGCCAGCACAATTGCTATACCCCTATAAATACACAGACCAAAAAAGGACTCGCAGTCCGTAAAACATGATGATTCAACAAGCCACACGCAAGATAGAAAAGCGGGCTATAGAAAGACTCTCACTTCCAGTCCATTTGGCACATTATCGTCTATTTCCCATACAATACGTGCACTATTGGTAGCCGCCTTAATGTCATATTCTGCCTCCAGCATCTCAAGTGCAGCTGTTTTTATCTCAACCAAGCTGACCTCTTTCTTCATGGAAATAGAGTGTTCTGATTTAAACCCTCTAACTTTTGCGAGAATCTTTATAAAATCGTTACCAGAAAAAGTTATTCCACGAGCTAAATGAATTTCACTAGGCCAAGTAAAACCGCCATGCAAGGATACAGAATTCGGAAAAAGTGCCGAATATATTTCATCTGTCACATATGGGAGAAAAGGGGCAAAAAGTTTTAAAATTACTGCTAGGGATATGCTTAAGGAATGCAGAACACTTTCTCTCCCGGGGACATCATTGTATGCCCTGGACTTGACAAGCTCCAAGTAATTATCGCAGTACTCGTGTAGGAAGAACCTTTCCATTAAGGCTTTTGCGTGAAAATAATCACAGTTCTCAAGCGCAAGTTCCGTATCCTTCACTACCTCAGATAACCTGCTAAGAATCCATAAATCAGTTACATAATCCACTTTGAGTAGTTCCGGATCACTTACAAGGAACTGCTCAATGAACCTAGCAGCGCTCCATATCTTATTAACGAGCTTTTTACCTATAAGGAGAACGTTCTCACTAAAACACGTATCGCAGCCAAGTCCTGCACTTGCACTCCAGTACCGAACGACGTCAGCACCATATTCGGCAATAAGTTTTACTGGATCAACCGTATTACCCTTGGACTTGCTCATCTTACTTTTGTCACTTGCAAGGCACCAACCACTAACCATAACTCTTCTCCAAGGAACTGTTTGGTACTCTAACAACGATCGGAGAATTGTATAGAAAGCCCAAGTGCGTATTATTTCGTGTGCTTGTGGCCTAAGCGACATTGGCTGAAACTGTAGCCGTTCTTCATCCAGTAAGTTAGGACTTATGCCGGTGACTGGATCAGCATCCATTTGCTCTACTACCCTGGAATTATACACACTCTTCATAAGTAGCAAGTAATTAATCTGCGGTGAAAGAGAGCTAGTTGCCCACGTGTCCAAGACATCTTTATCCTGTATATATGTTTTCCCATCTCTGAAAATCACATTACTTTCCACAGGCAATTCAGACAATTCGGGTAGCAGTATACTTCCTGTTTCTTTTTCGTAATAAACTGGAACCCGCACCCCAAGATACCTCTGCCTGGAAATACACCAATCCCATTTGAGCCCATCAATCCACTGCTCTATTTTGATTCGCATCTTCTCAGGCAACCAACAAATCTCCTGAACCTTACTTTTCAGATCTTCTTTATGCTTGAGGATTTCGATATACCACTGATATGTCGAGATAATCTCCAACTTTCCACCCGACCTTTCTGCGCACTTAACACGATGCGTGATAGCTTCCTGCCTTGTCAAAAGTCCCTTTTCCCTTAACTTTTCCAACACATACCCACGCGCATCTTCGACTTTTTTACCATTAAGTAGTTCTATTCTACCGTATCTATCAATTACCTCGAGTAAGGGAAGATCATATTTTTGCCACCACTTGATATCCATCTCATCACCAAAAGTGCAGCACATTACAAGACCCGTTCCCTTTTCAACGATAACGTCTGGATCAGGAATAATAGGAACTCTTTTGCTGAAGATTGGGGTGATAGCATACTTGCCTTCAAGATTTTTGTAGCGCTCGTCAGAAGGATTATAGAGAAGCGCTACACATGCGGGAAGAAGTTCCGGTCTTGTTGTACCAACCTCAAGTTTTCTCAAATTTGTACACGATGACAGCCCACTAGACCACCACTGCTCGGGAAAATTAGCTCCTGTAAAATCATCTTCGCATACTCTATCGGCTTCTAAACTATTGTCATTAGGATTACCAACGACAACAGAAACATTACCACTTGTCTTCTCCGAAATTTTAGTTGCAACCTCGTACTTACCCTGAATATCGGTTTCTATATTAACATCCTCATTCTCCTCATATAAGAAAATAATGTAGTTCATCTTGGAATCAAATTCTTTCTCCTCGACCTCAGCCTGAGCAATTGCCGTCTGATCTATTACATCCCAAAGTATGGGCATCTTCTTCCTGTAGAGCAGTCCCTTCTTGTACAGGTACAGAAAGGACTCCTGTGATAGACGCTTACAATCTTCACTGTTTGTTTGATAACTAAAATCCCAGTCGATACTTAGGCCTATGCTATTAAAAAGATCTTTGAATTCTTCAATTTTTTCCGCCGAAATTTCCTCACACAGAGCTACGAATTCTGCTCTATCAGATCTGCTAGCTTTAACTTTACAGGACTTTTCAACAAGTCTCTCCGTTGGAAGACCATTATTATCGAATCCCAAAGAATAAAATACATTTTTACCACGCATTCTTTGGTATCGAGCTATAAAATCGGTATGGCAATAGCTAAATACATGCCCAATATGTAGAGAGCCAGAAATAGTAGGTGGAGGCGTATCTATCGAGAAAATATCCCTAAATTGCGGAGAAAATTTATATACTTGGCTCTCCTTCCACCTAGTCTTACATTTATATTCGATCTGAGAAAAGTTGTACCTGCTTTCCAGCTTTGCCATTGCCTTGAACTTACCTATCTTTCTTTCATGTTATCCAAGAAAATAGAACTATTAAATCACCTTCTTCCGTAACTAATGGAGTGCTCTCAAAACAGTGCATATTTCTTGAGCGAAAGCTCTCTTTAAACACAGAGCTCGTGACTTGACAGCATGTGTGGAAAATAGAAAGACGTAAGTATATCCCTCCTAGGGTGAAATAGTTTGGAGAAAATAACACACGATAAACCCGTCCTTTGACTTAAAGAACACCTGAAGTACAATCACCTCGTATGATAAATAAAAGCAATGGATTTTGAAACACAAGTAGTACTGCATAATTTGAAGAAGTCTGTCGAAGTAATCAGGAGGCAGCTTTGACATCGAGAAGAAGCACAGTCGTTTGGAAGAGATCCAAGCTCTAGTTGATTCTCCCACACTCTGGGAAGATCAATCCAGGGCACAGCTCTTGCTCAAAGAGAAATCACAAATAGAGACAAGCCTAAAAGAATTCAAAGAACTTTCGATTCAGCTCGATGACCTAATCGAAATGATTGAGCTTGCGTCGAAGGACCACGAAGAAGAAACAATGAAAGATCTTGAAAGAGAGCTTTTATTGCTCAAGGAGAAAATCCAAAAAAAAGAGATAGAATGCCTTTTTTCAGGTGAGGCAGACGGTAACGATTGTCTTCTAGAAATACAATCCGGCGCAGGCGGAACAGAGAGCAATGATTGGGCAATGATGTTACTGAGGATGTATACGAGATGGGCAGAAATTTATCACAAATTCCAAGTTCAGATTGTAGACAAAGTTGAAGGAGAGGAGACTGGAATAAAATCCTGCACGCTCAAGGTAATGGGAAAGAATGCTTACGGCTGGGCTAGAACGGAAACTGGAGTACATAGGTTGGTAAGAATTTCCCCGTTTGACGCGAATGCAAAGCGCCACACAAGTTTTGCCAAAATTTTCGTTTCACCATGTATAGAAGGTGAGATCAACATCAGCATTGATGAAAAAGACCTCAAGATTGATACATATAGAGCTTCGGGCGCAGGTGGACAGCACGTAAACAAGACTGAAAGCGCCATCAGAATTACTCATTTGCCGAGTAAAATAGTTGTACAATCGCAAAGCAGCAGATCACAGCACCAGAACAAAGCAGAGGCAATGCAAATGCTAAAGTCCAGGTTATACGAGATAGAACTCCGCAAAAAAGAAGAAAAACTCAACGCTGCACGTAATGTGGAAGACTCCATTGGCTGGGGTTACCAGATTAGATCATACGTGCTGCACCCATATCAGATGATAAAAGACCTTCGTACTGGACACGAAGTAGGAAACATCACCTCGGTTCTTGATGGTGATCTGGACTCTTTTATTATCGCTACCATATCTAACAATTCCTGAAGATTCATCTTCTAGAGGTTACTCTGGTTCCGCACAACTCACTCACCTGAACCCACGCTTACAAAACTCGAGCCCATACATCTCTTAATGGCGCTTGCAATCAGGTAAGCCGCATCTATTGGCTAGTATGTAATGAGTATATCCCACTATAGTTAGCATAGATATTTAATAATATTCTAATTAAAAGATATAGATAATATTTCTTTATATACTTATCTACGCATGCTGGACAATAAATTTAAAAATCTTGTGGAAACCTTAATCCAAACCGATATTTTTGCTTTAGATACAGTACTAGAGCTGAATCTATCCCTAAAAAATCAGCAAGAGAAACTAAACTCTATGAAGATGCTATTACAAGAAGCAGAAAATTCATTCAATGAAGGGTTGAATTCTGCAATGGGAATGGCAAATGAATCCGAAAAACTCATACAAGGTGCGATGAGTTCCCTTCTAGACACACTCCAGGCAATTGTGTTGTTTGCAAACCCTAACAAAACCAGAGACCCTATGCTCCCAACGAAATACAGGGAAAACATTACTATACGGCTAAGAGAGACGCACAAGAAATTTCTTAGCACCATAAGTAAACTGCATCTATACAATGAGATTCCCACGCATGAGAAAGCTACCGAATACATATACAAAATATTTCAAGATGCAACAACACTTGTAGTGGATGTCTTAGAAAAATCAGGTAGAGAACAGCAAGAGGCAACCTATGAAGAGTACGAAAACAAAGCCCAGACTAATCGCGTCAACTCTTTTACGGCAATTACAGCACCTCAGGCCTATAGGAAAATGGTAACGGAAACGCTTACTCAGGCAAATCCCACACTTGAAAGTGAAGCACTCATAAAGCTTATCGAAGATACAATCAAGAGTGAGACAACAGCAGTGGAAAGAACGATTCAGATTCTAGGAGAACATGCCAAAAAATATGCTAAAGAAGGAGAATCAGAAAAAGAACTGGGAAAAAGTGTATTAAAATCAATAGAGCAAGTTAGGGATTTAGTCAGAACAAGCCTGGTACAACACATCGCAGGACTTATCAAGATAAAAGCAAGGTTCTCAGTTGAGCCAGTAGATCCAGCTAAATTAAAACAAAGAAAGGATAAAGGTAAGTCACAACGGTTATTCAACCTTGTTATGAAAAAGATTATTCAATTTAAAGAAAAAGTCGGTAATGCAAAAAAGAATATCCCCATAAATGACAAGCCAACTAAAGGAGAAAACCCCTATTCTAGCGTGCTAAAAAAGCAATTCGAAGAATCAACTAAAACCACACCAGAAAGCAAGAATACCATTAAGGAGAAAAGAAAATCATCTCCCACCGTACCAGAAAAAAAGCCTTCCATAGGAAAAACAGCTATGACGAAACTGAGTAACAATGGCATTTTAAAAAATCAGAAAAAATTATCTTTTGATATGTTAAAAAAAGAAACTTTTACGCCAAAAACTAACAACGTTGTCCAACAGAAAAAAGATGCTTCAACTCAAACAGAGAATATCGTCCAACAGAAAAGAGATGCCTCAAGCCAGACAGGGAGTAACATTGTTATTTCTGACACAAAGAAGGTAATAGAAACTACACAGAGCCACAGGTAATCAATGGTTCTGGTTTAGGAAGTTCAACTTTGGGAAGGGTTTGCATGAATAGATGAAAGCACGTTTTCTCCTCATATAAGCCTTTTGCGTGCCTGTAGCCAATTAACATTCAAATAAATTAGTAAATATCCGTATTGGGATATTACATCTTTTGTTAAGAGTTTTATCTTAATCTGTTAGGAAATTTACTATATCTGAATGTAGAATGCTCCCACTTCGTTATGCACCTTTTATAACTCACGATGTCGTCTCCGCAATTGAGGCAATAGGAAAACTGGGCTCTATCATAGTTCAAGGTACACAACAACAGGGAGCATCTCACAAGGAAAGGAAAACGCTGCTCGCTGCGGCACTCGATGTCTTCACTATTTTCGGGAATGAACAGGCTAGACTCAAAGAGATAGATGCTCCTGACAAGCAGGATGTTATTAAATGTCGTGACAAAATTCTTCGGTGTGCGGAAAGGGTTATAAAGTATGTAGACACAGATGGACACAACGACACCGCTATTCCACGTGACAAGGGACTAAAAGCAGCAGGTGGCCTGGCAAAAGCCTGCAAAGCTCTCTCAGGGCTCTTGGGGAGTGCTGCTCCTAATTTACCCGCTTCAGCATCTCGTGTATTAAGCGCACTACTCGATCAATATGCAGACAATATGCTATCGGCTACAGGGGCAACAGAACCTGGCGGGTTGGCGCAAGCAGCACAGTCTGCTGCAGCTTCTGCCCGTAGGGGAATTGAGGCAACTTATTCAGGTCAATTTGCATTTGCCCTAGAGGAAGAAATAACAGGTGTTCCAGGTGTAAAACCCCAAGAAGGCAAGGGTTTCGAAGTGGAAAGAGAGAAGCTCTGCAGTCTAATCCAGCTGGTTGCAGCTGCAACAGGTAGCACGTTATCTAGTACTATTCAGGCTGCATGCGTAGACCCAAACCAAGCACAAACCGCTGAAGTGTCAACAGGAGTGCTAACAGAAGAAGCAGAACATACAGAACCAGGGGAAGAGGAAGAACTTTTGTCTGATGTGACAGAAGATTCCATTAGTACGGATCCAGAGATGCCTCCACTTGAAGGGTCTGAGGAAGACATTTCTGTAGGCGGCGAGGGACCTGCAGGAGCCCAAGCAGCTGCACCAGCAGCCCCAGATACTCCGCAGCAAGAGCCAGAACCATCTCCAGAATCTTCAACATCTGAGGATCTCGAGGTAGAAGAAATATTCTCCTCTGCAGAACAAGAATTTGCGCCGGAAGAAAGAGGAACAGGACATGACTCAGGAGAAGAGAAAGAGTCTGCAGAAAAAAAGAAAAAATCTACTTCAAAACGTACACCACTTCCTCCGGAAGAAAGTAGAGAAGAGGAAAAACAAGACAAAACACAGCGACAAGAACCTGGCACTTTAAATACATTGTTCCAAAGGTTTCTTATCTTAGTCCAGGGTGTTCTAGAGACCTTGAGTTCGATGATAGGGGCACCCTTCGAGAGCCGTAGTTTCAGGGAAATCTTTCAAAGCAGGCGTGCACATGACGGAGCTGACGGGCTACAGAAACGTAGTACTTCTGAGCAAGGTTTAAGCTCTCCTGATGTGGAACAAGGACAAGAAGGCGCACGCCCACGTAGGTATTCTGATCCGGGTCTAGCCATTCAAGATATGTACCGACTGCGTGGAGGGGAAGTACGTGATGCTGCTACACAAACACCTCTGGAGCAACAGGATCATGCTGCAGGGAGTGGTGTAGCACCTGTTAAACCACCTAGGACGTTCGAGCATGAAAGCGGGAGAGATACACCGTCCACTGCTGGTCATGGTCGCAAAATACTTACACCAAAAATGCAAGCACTGCGTGAAACTTTAGAAAGAACACTAGGAGATGGAAGTCCAAGCACACCTACTAAAAAAACGGGAACTGCCACACAAACTACAACTACGGGAAGTAGGCACCCCTCCGGGAGTGAGCAGTCAGCAGTTGCATCAACTACAAAGAGTCCAGATGATAAACCTCTCCCTCCTCCAGCACCACCATTACCTGAACCACCCGCTAAAGCAGCACCTAAGGCAGTTGCACCTAGTGGACCAAAGAAGGCGGGGCCTAAGCCTCCATCACCTGCTGAAGCTATGTTAAGCGAGCTGTCAGCACGACTTCAATCAGGAGGTGGACTAAAACCATCAAGAGATCGTACTCCTTCAGCTAAGGCAGTTGAAAAAAGTAAGACAGAACCTACCCCACGAGAAGCGATGATGGCGCAGCTTAAAGGTGTACTCGAACAGAGGGAGTCTCAGGCAACTTCCGGAGACGCTAAAGTAGATCCTAGATCTCCTTCACCAAAGCCGGAAGATATCCCAATGGGGCAACTAACTGAAGCGGCCGTGGGTTTGCAAGGCGTCCAATCACAGGGAACAGTGCCAGAAGGCTCAGTCAAAGGGCCTGGAGCTGGAGGAGCTGATCAAAAGCCCGAAGCACCTCAACGCTGATTTTGGATGCATTGGAGGCGAGTTATTCGCCTCCAATAACTGGTGTGGCACATGACCACACACACGTTGTCTACCCCATAAACAATACAGATTCGCAGATCGTTCAATAAGATCGGGTCCCCATCTAAAGACTACACAAACTGGTAGAAAATAGCTAACACAACCAAAGTATATTTTCATTGAAATACCATATAAACCAGCAAAATATCCGACACACAAAGCAGTAGAAAAACTATTTCTGTACTAGTATGAATAATAACGTTTAAAATAAGGGTACGGTTATTCCCTCGAAATTATAAAACGCACTTTCATAAATGCAGTGAAGATACATATACTTCCAATAGAGATAATAAATAAGATCGCTGCGGGTGAAATCCTTGAGAAGCCTGCCAATGCTGTTAAGGAACTCGTTGAAAATGCTATAGATGCAGGCTCGACCAGCATCAAAGTCGAGCTGGAGGAGGTAGGCAGAAATCTTATTCGTGTCACTGATAATGGCGTAGGAATTTCAAGAGAGGACTTACCTTTAGCAATAGAGAAACATGCAACATCAAAACTGAATACAAAGGATCTTTACGATATCAGTTACCTAGGTTTTCGGGGAGAAGCCTTACATTCAATTGCTATCACTTCCGAAATGAAGATCGCCTCCTGTTTCAATGGAGAGGGATACGTAATTGATGCTCAGACGAAAGAAGTAAAGCCTCACCATATAAAGTGCGGTACGCTAGTTGAAGTAAGGAAACTTTTTCACAACATACCAAATAAACTCCGTTTCTTGAGAAGCGAAAAGACAGAACTCTCATCCATAATTGAACTCTTAAATAGGCTGGCTCTAGTAAACCCTAATATTGCGTTTGAACTCATCTCAAATGGTAGGCAGGTATTCGATTACCAGACTGCAACCCAACTAAAACGGATGGAACAGCTGAAAGTCTTGGGCAAGGAATTTGTCGAGAATATGATACATGTGAAGCACACAAACGACGGTATCTTCGGTGAACTATTTTTAGGGCTACCCACTCTCACTCAAAAGAGGAACAACTGTCTTATTTTCGTAAACGGGAGACCAGTAAAAGACAGCGTTATTTCGTCGGTAATGAGGCATGCATATAATGACTACATCCCCAAAAATACATATCCGATTGCTGTTATTTTCATTAGGGTTCATAACAACGAAGTGGATGTCAATATTCATCCCAATAAGTCTGAAGTAAAGTTCCGTGACCCTCAAGTAATTAGAAGATTTCTCCTTTCAGTGAGCAGTAGGAGCCTCTTACAATGTGGCCGTAGTACCTCTACAACTGTTGCAGATCGTGCGGTTGAACAATTCAATCAATTACTCAAAAAGCAAACTGCCTTTCGCAAGGAAACCGTTTCAAAAACAACAGAAAGTGGTTTTTTTCAGTCACCTAAAGCAAAAAAAGCGATAGATCAATCGCAAGAATATGCGAAACAATTTGAGGGCAAAAGAAATCTGGATTTTGATCAGATGCAAAACAACAACGGCCCGTTTCACTTTTCAACAGACCAATCTGAAGAAGCACTCCCCTTGATGAGTCACAAAAAAACTTCTGAGGATTACTCAAACAAACTTCCACTAGAAAAGCAACAGAGCCCTTCAATTTTTCTACATGACAATCGAGACACCTCGTTCTTGCAGCAACAACTGAGGAAGATAAACCATTGCGAACACCTGCAAAATGAGAAACACTTCGAGACTTTTGGAAAGTTCAAGTGCCAGGTACACGGAACTTTTATAATCACAGAAACGGAGAACGAAATGATTATAATAGATCAGCACGCAGCACACGAACGTATACTGTATGAACAGATGAAAAAGAGCATTACTTCACCTGGACAAAACTTATTAACAGCAGAGTTCGTACCACTTAGCGAAAAAGCTGTCGAGATACTTTCTTTCAACGTAGAAAAGCTCAAGGAAATCGGTTTGGTAGTAGAGCGTGTTAGTCATTGTGCCGTCATGGTGAATTCGCTACCAGAAGCATTTAAAAATGTACCTACGAACGAACTAATAGAAGACATAGCTTCCCTGCTGGAAGAAGAAATCGAACCAAAAACACTCCTCGAAAGAATACACGCAAATATAGCATGCAAAAGAGCTATAAAGGCAAACCATAATCTCACAAGAGAAGAGATAGAGGAGCTATTAACACTGATGGAGGATATTCCACACACAGGTCAGTGTAATCACGGCCGCCCCACTCACATTCGTCTACCTAGAAAAGAGATTGAAAAGTTATTCCTCCGTTCTTGAACACCCAAAAAAACTTAGCAGACGATCATCTGCTATAGTGACGCAAGCGCAGAAGAATCCGAAATTATACTTAACCAAAATTGGATGTGTACTATAAGATTCTCAAAAAGAAAAAGCTATGCAAAAAAACAGCCTCCCCTAAGCGGTATCACTACCATTCCTTTAGAACGGATTTATTTCTTGTATGACTTAAACAGACACACAGAGGTATTACACATCCCAGAAAAAAATCCTTAGGCAAGCTGCTTTCTCTATGATCCCAAATTAATGGAACAATCAACAGCTGTTTTACTTTTCTCTCTCAGAAGACCTAATTTCAATAAGAGTTTCTCGTCGCTCTCTGGGTCAGAGTTGGCAGATGTAAGAAGCTTCTCACCATAGAAAATGGAATTAGCACCGGCAATAAAACATAAAGTTTGTAATTCATCTGACATGCTTTCCCTACCTGCAGAAAGCCTCACATAGGATTTAGGAAACATAATCCTCGCAAGCGCGATAATCCTTACGAAATCTAAAGGATCAACAGCATTTTTTTCCGCTAGTGGAGTCCCCGGAATCGGAATGAGCTTATTTATGGGTATTGATTCGGGTGGAAAACTCAGGTGAGAAAGCTCAACAAGCATCTTTATGCGGTCTTCATTACTCTCACCCATCCCTAAAATACCTCCAGAGCAGATTTTTAAACCAGCTTTCGCAACATTCTCTAGGGTTTCTATCCTGTCGCTGAACCTTCTGGTAGTTATTATTTTAGAATAATATTCCTGTGAGGTATCAATATTGTGGTTGTAAAAATCCAAACCAGCTGCTTTCAGGGAAACAGCTTGTTCGTAAGAGAGAAGGCCCAGCGAAGCGCAAGTTTCTAATCCGAGCTTCTTGATTCTGGAAATCATTTCACAGACTATATCCAAATCTTTCCCACGCGGTCCGCGCCAGGCAGCACCAATACAGAATCTCGTGGCACCAAGCTCAACAGCTCTCTTCGCTGCCTCAAGTACCTTTTCGACATGCATTACGGGTTCCTTTCTCAGTCCTGTGTCATAGTGTGCAGACTGTGGACAGTAGGAGCAATTTTCCGGACACCCACCAGTCTTAACACTGAGCAACATAGCGAGCTGCACCTCATTATGTGGAAAATTTTCCCTATGCACATGTTGAGCAGAATAAAGAAGATCTAAAAAAGGAAGGTGGAATAACTCCTCAGCCTCAGAGAATTGCCAAACTTTCGCCATAATACCTGCTGGAACCGGTGCCATTGTACCACCCTGGTTAAGAGAAATGAATCTTCCTATCCAATAACGTATCGATACCTCATTCAACATTTCCAGACCTAATCTCCCCTTATGCAAGTCAGTCTTCTATACAAAGGCCAAGTTTGAACTATCTAAGAAATTAACTCGCTTGAATTCGGTATCACTCTAACCACAATTCTTAAAAACTACACTAGCATCCACCCCAGATCCACACTACTCGAGCTGTAGTCACCAATATTTTGTCTGATAAAGGATTACAAATGCCCGACCGTCCCACATAACACCAAGAATACTTCCCATTATTAATCGCAATACAGCTTACATGTGTTTCTTTTCTAAAGAGGTGAATTTGCAAACTGTGCATTTTTATCTCAAATGAGGTAGACCATTTTTTAAACGCACCGCTATAACACTACTAGCTTTGTGCCACCACGAGAAATTGCATCTCACAAAAATAAGTCGCGTTGCCTCATACGAGCGTGAATAGAAGTAACATTTTTTAAGAAACAACTATAAAATCAAGATCATCTGGATCACTTAAAAATCTCTGATTCTTTATGGAAGAAGCTTCGGAAAATACATCTTGCTATGCAGATTTTCTCACACAAAGAAGCGCAAAGAATCTCTATCGTCAACTCGAGACGTGCCTGAATGAAAGAAGTTGCATTAATTTCTCGTCAAATGATTACCTTGGCTTAAGTAAATCTAGGGAGACATTAGAAGCTGCCTATTCATATGGTTTAAAGAGCGGGATTGGGGCGACTGGATCGAGACTTCTCTCAGGAAACAACACAATTTTTAAAGAACTCGAACAACAAATCGCAAAAGACAAAAATACCGAAGCTGCCTTAGTAATGGGTTCGGGTTTTCAGACAAACATAACGGTACTTTCCACTCTTCTTGATAGATCTGTCCTTGGCCAAAGAGCAATTGTGTTCTTCGATAGGTTGAATCACTCCAGCCTGTACCACGCAATACTTCTTGCTGGTGCAGAAATGGTCCGTTATAGACACTGTGATATGGAAGATCTTTCCCGATTAATGGAAAAATACTCTGCGGATAGACGTCCAAAATTCATAGTAACGGAGACATTATTCGGAATGGATGGCGATGTACAAGACATGGAGCGTATAGCTACTTTAGCACATCAACATAAGGCAGTGCTGTATCTGGATGAAGCACATGCTACAGGCATTCTTGGAAAGAGTGGGTATGGTCTCTCAACTAACTTTGACCTTTCAGGGATCACACATGTAATCATGGGAACATTTAGCAAGGCAATTGGGGTCTTTGGAAGCTATATCGCATCTTCTACATTGATAAAAAATTACCTGATCAACAAATGCCCTGGTTTGATATACTCGACCGCACTCCCACCTATTCTGCTAGGTGCAATAGCAAAAGCATGGGAAACGGTAGCGCTCTTAAGCAAAGAAAGAAAAACACTGCTAGAAATGGCAAGTAAAGCAAGAAAATTTCTTAGCCAGGAAGGGTACAATATCGGCAATTCAACCAATCATATAATTCCCATCATACTTGGAGAGGAAGAAAAAGTTCTCACATTGAAGCAAAAACTTCTCGGAAAAGGAATAATTGTCTCTGCTGTGCGTCCACCAACTGTACCTGTGAACACATCAAGAATTCGTATAGCATTGTGTGCATTTCACACTAAACACGACATTGCCCACCTTCTACAAAACATCAAAAGCACCAAAAACCTAACCGAAGACACTGCATGAATAGGAAAGTGATACTCTTATGTCATGGTTGGGGTTTCGATCAAAAATTCTGGTCACCGATAATACAACTTTTTGCAAAAGATGATGTCAAACTACTTGATTTAGGGTATTTCGGAACTGAGATCACTAACCAAGTAATAGAAGCAGATACGAATTACGTAGGAATAGGTCATTCGCTTGGCATGGCGAAGCTTATCCTGTTTTTCGGAGACAGACTCAACCGCATCATCAGCATAAACGGTTTTGTAAACTTCTTAGGAAAAAACCCCAAGTTACAAAATAAGAGAACACATGAGCTCACGAAAATGCTTAAAGCGTTTAGATACGATCCACATGGGACATTGCAAAATTTCCATATGAGAAGCCTCGAAGGTGCTAAAGACATTCAAAAGCAACTTCCAAGCGGTAAAATGGATACACAAAAACTTCTTACCGACTTGGAGAATTTAAAATCGCCTGTTCCAGTACCGGAAATACCCACACTTATTCTCGGTAGTACCTCGGACCGTATCGTACCGATAGAAATTCTATATGACAATTTCCCCAACCACGAAGTAGTACTTTTTGAAGGAGGCGGACACAACCTAGTAGGCTCACTACCTTTTTCAATCTATGGCTTGATAGAGAGATTTTTGCAAATTTGACATCGATTTTGCTCTTAAAACTGCATCGTCGAATTGCTAACTCCTATGACAGTTGCAATACCTGAGTAAAGTGGAAAGTTAGATCCCATTCATTCGCGTATTTAGAAAAAATTAAGAATATGGCCATGAAACCACCCCAAACATTACTGAGTATTTTGAAAAAAATTCACCAGGCGCATGTTTTAAAACTTTCCTCACATGATATGCATTGAACCCATCTGGCGAATAGTTAGAGCCAAGCTGTCTCATATACCTTATAAACTCCCTTGGTGAGGCAAACCGCATATCGAAATTGCACACTTCCCAAGTAAATAATGTCGGAGAAGTATCCAACATTGCTAACTCTACTTCTTCGGATGAAATATAGTGTAATCCTGGCGATGGCAAAGAAAGCTCATGAAATAACCTATTCCATTCATATAAGGAAGGCTGAACAAGTATTGAAAATGCAAACACTTTACTTGACCTA
Organism: Neorickettsia sennetsu str. Miyayama; assembly: GCF_000013165.1. Lineage (NCBI taxonomy): Bacteria > Pseudomonadati > Pseudomonadota > Alphaproteobacteria > Rickettsiales > Anaplasmataceae > Ehrlichia > Ehrlichia sennetsu. The sequence continues at coordinate 538,713 of NC_007798.1, forward strand.
CACACCCTCTTTAAAACTGTTACAGGGTTTGAACTCCAGTGTATAGCCATACTGGACACAATGAGGTCAGATACGGGAAATTTAACTTTCGACATATCACCTAAGATCGTGGATACATTTTTTCCTACTATCTCCTTAGCACGGCTGAGCATTGCATAGGATATATCGTTCATTGTGAAACTAGCATCAGGAAATTCTGAGAGCAATAATTTTGTCAAGTAACCAGTTCCAGCCCCAATATCCAGGACAGATGCCGGTATAAAGTGTGGAAGCCTCTCTCGTATCATCGCAACCAACTTATAACAACACTCTTTTTGTATTTTTGCCACGAGGTCGTAAGAGCAACTTGCTCTACTAAAATTTGCCGCTACTACATCGTTATTTATATCTGGCATCTACAATCAATAAGTAGCGTATACAATCATATCATCCTGATGCGTTTTCTATGCAGCTGAAAAAACACCACACACGGCAGTAACAGTGAACCCTGTGTATAAACTCAATGAATTCCTTCATCTTACATACACCAATTACGGGCCGTACAGCTAGGTAAAATGGCTCCAATGCAGAGAAACACAACTCACTTATCACAATTATTAGCCAATTAGCATTGCATCAAACACATTACCATGCATCTCTCACACTCGTATCTTAAACGCAAAATCACTTATGGAATCAAACGATTAGCAAATTCAAAAGGGCGCAAGCAACTACTAAATCGCTTTCGAGTGCATAATATGGATCTACGAAGCCTCACATGTTTCCGCATCAACTATACGATGCTGGACAAGATAGATACATCTAAAACAGCCTTAGCGAATTACAAGCAAGCACATCTTGAAGTACTAACGCAGTGTGATTTATATAAACAAGCAACCCTCCGTATTGGCTGAGTAGAACATGGCCATCTTTATCACTGGAACAGACACAAATGTCGGCAAAACAATAATAAGCACTTGGATATGCTTGCACTTGGGTTGGGGTTATTTTAAGCCAATACAAACCGGAGGTAATAGTGACAGCGATTTCGTTTCCAGTACCACTGGTGTGCCAGCCTATGATTCGGTCTTTTCCTTCCCTGATCCAATTGCACCACATGTTGCAGCTAAGATGAGTGGAAGCTCAATTGATATTCTCAAAATTCAACTACCTGAATATAGGAAAAGCCTTAGCAACAAAATAAACTCTATTCCGACCACAGAACACGGGCGAAGTAAGTTCATCAGCGCAACTACTCAAACAAAGTATTGGGAAAAAGAAAATAACAAAATTGTTATCGAGGGTGCTGGCGGTGTCCTTGTGCCCCTCCAGGAAAACGGGACTAAAATGGTGGATCTGATTCAACACCTGAACGTACCGGTGATAATTGTATCGCGCTCTACTCTAGGCGCAATTAACCACACTTTACTTACACTCGAAGCACTACAGGCAAGAGAAATAAAAGTTCTCGGCATAGTGATAAACTCAATGTGCGAGGACTTTCTGGACTACAATTCAAAAGCAATAGCAGAATACGGTTCGACCGAGATCTTAGCCACTTTTCCATACCTAAAGGAAGTAACCAGAGATAGCATCCTCAGCGTACAGATGGGTGATTCAATGAAAGCACTACTGGAATCCACACTAAAATGCAAAAATTCGCTGCTCTAGTGATTCTTGGAGCAAGATATTTCTGTATACGTCATACAAAATTGAGCTATGGAGTTATTATTTCGAGCTGACAAATTTCAACTTCTTTGAAAAACAGAAAAGTCTGTTCAGCGCTATTATAAAGATATTAATTTAACTTGTGTTACAACACGGGTAATAGTAGAATCCGCATAAAAACACCTACGCGGCTATAGGAGAGATGTATCAACATAATAAAACAGTTAACCTGTCTGTGAGGGATAAGAGCCTAATTTGGCACCCACTTACACAAGAAAAAACCTCTTCTCCATCAATCGCGATAATTAGGGGAGAAGGTGAGTACCTCTATGATGAGCAAAACAAAAAATACTTGGACCTTATATCGAGTTGGTGGGTAAACTTACACGGTCATGCTAATCCAGCAATCGCACATGCGATATATGAGCAGGCACTAAAACTTGAACAAGTAATTTTCGCAGGTTTTACGCACGATCAAGCCATCCAATTATGCGAAAACCTCAAAGTAGAATTGCCTGAAAACCTTACAAGATTTTTTTTCTCTGATAACGGGTCTACATCAGTTGAGGTAGCATTGAAAATCGCATTGCAGTTCTGGAAAAACTCAGGTGAGAAACAGCGGGATATCTTTATTTCATTTGATAAGGGGTATCACGGAGACACCGTTGGAGCAATGAGCTTGGGTGCATCATCTGGCTTTTTCGACCAATACAAGAAAATTCTATTCGAGACAGTGCATGTGCCTTTTCCTGCAACCTGGGAAAACGATCCAGATGTAGAGATAAAGGAGGAGGCTTCACTAAATACAATCCAAAACTTTCTAGAACAAAATTTAAACCGAGTAGCAGGTTTCATAGCTGAACCATTAGTCCAGGGAGCTGGAGGTATGCGGATGTGTCGATACAAGTACCTCGAACAGTGTGTAAAGTTATTTAAAGAATATGGCATACTGACCATATTTGATGAAATCATGACTGGTTTTTACCGTACAGGCAAAATGTTCGCCTCGGATTATATCCTTAGCAAACCAGATATTTTATGTCTCTCAAAAGGATTAACAGGCGGCTTTTTACCACTATCGCTCACGATTACGACTGAGAGAGTGTACAACGCATTCTTATCTGACAACTTTAGTAGTGCGCTAATTCATAGTCACTCATACACCGGAAATCCCCTTGGCTGCGCAGCTGCTATTGCCTCATTAGAATTACTTAAAAGTACAAGCACACTCGACAAAATTGCTAAGATTGAACAACTACATAGAAGTTTCATTTGTGATCTGAAACTTACGTTACCAGAAATAATTAAAGCAGAAAGGGTTTGTGGAACCATTGTGGCATTTAATCTCTTTTCAGAGGAATGCAATTACAATCACACGATTGCAGTAAAACTAAGAGAGATATTCATGAAAGAGGGACTGCTAATAAGACCACTCGGAAACACGATTTACTTAATGCCGCCTTACTGCATCTCTGAGAAAGCGCTAAAAGAGGCACACTGCAAAGTAATGGAGCTAATTAGCTCCATTGCAGGCTCTTTTACCTAATTACATCCTTTAAATAATTGCGTTGGTGGCACCGTAAGAAATTACCTTTTTACTGCCCAGTTGATTGATCCATCACAGTTTCAATTTATACATCAAGAACTTGCCTTCATCATATATAGCTAAATAGCCATCGAATTAAACCCTACTTGCTTGGACTTTCCTACAATGAAAATTTTACGTATTATTAGGGTTCATCTGGGTGGTTAGCTCAATTGGTTAGAGCACTTGCTTGACGTGTAAGAGGTTGTTGGTTCGAGTCCAGTACCACCCAGTCGCTTTGACTTGTTTTCTTGTTTGGCGTTCATATATTCAACAGAAGATAAAGCGTAAGGCTTCGTGCAGACAAGTGTTCTGCTCTATACAGAACGAAGCAGCATACTTTTTAGATGAGGAATCGTTTTGTCTGAAATCATTAAAAAGGCCTTTGAAGATATTGATGAGATAACAACCCTGTTGCAGTTTGATGGGAACATTACGGGTGTGAATCAGGTGAAAGATAGACTCCTATCACTGGAGAAAAAGATTGATGAAATATGTCGTTTGAACCTTTCGGAAAACCTCAAGCTTGAGCTGGTAGCGGCATTGAAAAAATTACTAAAAAGAGCTTACCTATCGAATAATAAAAAATAACCCTCTAAGTCGTGTGTGGGCCTTGGCCCTTATGCAGGAGCAAGGTAGAATAAGGATGAGTTTATAATATTTTAAATTAAGAAAATAGGGTTATTGTTTCGTTAATCTTACTTTCATTCAACTTATCTGCGAGCATTGCGCTTGCTAGTATGTTTGTGGTATTAAAGATCTTCTATTCGTGTTGTATAATTGATCAACTCTTTAGGATCGACGTCGTTTTATGCGGAAGCTTGTTTTAATACTCATCTTTCTGTTGCCGGTCTTCGGTTTTAGCGAACAACTTGGACAACCCTATGAATGGCAGCTTGGATTTCAGCGATCAGCTAGTCCTGTGATGGACTATATCAATGACTTCCACAATCTAATGCTGATAATCATGATTTGCATTGCCGCTGGGGTTAATGCTCTTCTCCTATATACTGTTATCCGGTTTAACAAGAAGAGGAATCCATCTCCTTCTGGGACATCGCACAATACTTTGCTGGAAATTATTTGGACAGTGATACCAGTGCTTATCGTGGTAGGCATCTCTTTCCCTTCATTAAAGGTGCTAAAATACGAGGAGCATGTTCCAGATGCAGACATGACAGTCAAAGTTATCGGGCATCAATGGTATTGGACGTACAACTACCCGGATCATGGTGAAATTACCTTCGACAGCAATTTAAAGCACGACTTGGATGAGGGCGAACCTCGATTGCTGGCTGTAGACAATAATCTCGTCTTACCTGTTGATACGACAGTAAGAATTCAAATTACTTCCGATGATGTAATACATAGCTGGGCGGTGCCGTCGCTTGGAATAAAAAAGGATGCGATCCCAGGTAGACTAAATGAAACCTGGGTTCGTATTGACAAGGAAGGCACTTACTACGGACAGTGCTCTGAGCTTTGTGGTATACTGCACGGGTTTATGCCTATAGCTGTGACTGCCGTAAGTAAAGAAGCATTTAAAGAATGGGTTACTCAAGCGAAAGACAGTTTTTAGTTTTGGAGATTAGTTAAGGTTAATTATTATGAATAAACATTCAGAGGTCCCTAGCGGCATAAGGCGTTGGCTTTTTTCAACAAATCATAAAGACATAGGCACTTTGTACATTATTCTTTCTGTAGCTGGGGGAATTGTAGGTGGCCTTTTCTCGTTGATGCTACGTGCACAACTTGCACACCTAGATGTCTTTATGGGCAACTATCAACTCTACAATGTATCTATAACTGCTCATGCGGCGGTTATGGTGTTCTTCATGCTTATGCCAGCACTCATAGCTGGATTTGGAAACTGGTTCGTTCCACTTATGATAGGAGCACCAGACATGTGTTTTCCGAGGCTCAATAACATCAGCTTTTGGATACTTTTCTTCTCTCTGGTGATTATCGTCATGTCCGCGCTTATTGGCGAAGGACCTGGTACAGGTTGGACGTTCTATCCGCCACTCGCGGGAATTCATTTTCATCCTGATGTATCCATTGATTTAGCAATTTTCGGTTTACATTTGGCTGGTATTTCATCAATTCTCGGGGCCATTAACTTTGTCGCAACTATATTGAACATGCGCGCACCTGGTATGACATTGTTCAAGATGCCACTTTTTGTATGGTCTATTTTTGTGACATCTATACTGGTCCTTATAGTAATGCCGGTTCTGGCTGGCGCTCTTATGATGCTGCTCACCGACCGTAATTTGGGTACAGCTTTTTTTGAAGTCGCAGGTGGTGGTGATCCACTTCTTTTTCAACACTTGTTCTGGTTCTTTGGTCACCCTGAAGTTTATATTATCATCCTTCCTGCCTTTGGTATTGTTAGTGAAGTTGTGTCTACCTTCTCGCAAAAGCCGGTTTTTGGGTACAAAGGTATGGTTGCTGCAATGGCAATAATCGGCATAATCGGTTGTTTCGTGTGGGCTCACCACATGTTTATTACTGGTATTAACTTCAATGCTCTTGCCTATTTCACCGTTGCAACAATGCTAGTTGGCGTTCCAACAGGCATAAAAGTCTTTAGTTGGATAGCAACAATGTGGGGTGGTTCTATAGATCTTAAAGCACCTATGCTTTTTGCTATAGGCTTCATGTTCTTGTTTGTGGTCGGTGGCGTTACGGGTATTGCACTTTCGAATTCTGCGCTAGATAAGGCTCTACACGACACATACTATGTTGTTGGACACTTTCACTATGTGATGTCGATCGCAGCGCTGTTTGTTGTATACAGCGCTTTCTATTACTGGATTGGTAAAATTTCAGGGAAACAGTACAACGAGTGCTTTGCTAAAATCCATTTTTGGATTACGCTCGTTAGCGTAAATATAACATTCCTACCACAGCACTTTTTAGGTTTAGCAGGTATGCCAAGAAGAATACCCGACTATCCGGATGCCTTCATTCCATGGAACTATGTCTCTTCCTTTGGCGCAGCACTTTCGTTTGGATCGGCGTTATTTTTTGTGTTTATAGTCTTTCATACACTCTGTAAGGGGAAAAAATGTGAAGCTAATCCTTGGGGTGGAAAGACTCTAGAATGGACTTTGTCATCCCCTCCTCCGTTCCATTCGTTTGAAAAGCAACCTGTGGTAGAATAGCATTGCAAGGTGTTTCAGGTTGTATCCAAGACTGATTGGCTGACCGTGAGGGCGTACTTTGCCCTCCTCAAGCCTCGTGTTGTCAGTTTGGTCACTTTTACGGCAGTGACCGGTGCTGTGCTTGCATATTTTTCTGGGTATCATGCACCTTTTTTTTCAGTATTCACTGCTATTTTTTGCATTGCTGTGGGTTCTGGTGCGGCCGGTGCACTAAATATGTATTATGATCGTGACATAGACGCGATCATGAGCCGTACCAGCAAAAGGCCTATCCCACAAGGAAAGATCTCACCAGAAGCGGCATTGGTCTTCGGGTTGGTACTTTTTGCGTTGTCCGTACTACTAATGGAATTGGCAGTGAATCACTTGTCCGCGGTTCTTTTATCCGTAGCGGTATTCTACTATTCTGTGATTTATACGGTCTATTTGAAGAGACGTACACCTCAAAATATCGTCGTAGGAGGTGGTGCTGGAGCATTTCCACCCATGATCGGATGGGCAGCCGTGGCTAATCATATAGGCGTGGAAAGCTTAGTTCTTTTTCTGATAATATTCCTCTGGACTCCCCCGCATTTCTGGGCATTAGCATTAAAAAATTCAGGAGAATATGAGGCTGCTGGGATCCCTATGTTACCAGTTACTTCCGGAGTCAAGGCAACAAAAATGCAGATATTGTGTTATTCTGTCCTCCTATTTATAACTTCAATCCTACCATACCTCTTAAGGTTCTCCGGTGGAACCTATATGATCGTGGCCTTCATACTCGGGCTTGTCTTTTTGTATTATGCAATTAATGTTTATCTAGACGAGAAGAAATGTATGAAGTTATTCTATTATTCCGTGTTATACTTATTCCTGCTTTTTGGAGTATTCATTCTTGATGCAGCTTTGTCCACGGCTTTGGGTATGCTTATTTAATTTTCTGTAGACAGATGGTAGATAAAAAAAGAAGAGATTTCATAGTTACAACTACGGTTGCCTTCGGTGCTGGTGGTGCTGTTGCTGCTACCTGGCCCTTGTTGAAGTCGTTTGGTCCCTCTGCGGATGTACTCGCGACAGCTACAAGAGAAGTGGATATAAGCAATGTGAAGCCTGGTCAGGGTGTTAAGGTTTTATGGCAGGGAAAACCCGTCTACATAAGAAACAGGACAGAAGAAGAGATAAGGATGGCGCGGAACGCTGATCTTACCTCTCTTAAGGATCCTGAACGCGACGCTGCGCGTGTAAAACCGAACAAGGAGAACTGGCTTGTGGTGGTCGGTGTATGTACGCACCTTGGGTGTGTGCCCCTTAGTAATACTGATGGTACTTTCTTCTGTCCTTGCCACGGGTCGCACTATGATACTTCCGGCAGGGTTGTTTCCGGTCCAGCGCCGACTAATCTTGTTGTGCCGGATTATTATTTCATCAACGATACAACAGTTGTGGTAGGAGCAAAGGAAAAAAATGTCTGATACTGAAGCTACTCTAAAGGGGAATTCTGGTGTTGTAGGATGGATAGAACATAGGTTGCCCATCTTCTCGTTTTTAAAGGGGTTTTTTGTCGATTATAGGGCACCAAAGAACCTGAATATTTTTTGGAATTTCGGTATATTAGCTGCGCTGTCACTGGGGATTCAGCTTCTGACAGGGATATTTCTGGCTATGCATTACGATCCAAATGCTGCTAATGCGTTCGCGAGTGTGGAACATATAACTAGGGATGTTAATTTTGGATGGCTACTTAGATACTCACATCAGGTTGGAGCATCGATGTTTTTCGCCGTGGTATACATTCATATCTTCAGGGGACTGTATTATGGATCATATAAAAACCCGCGCGAACTACTGTGGATAATCGGAATCGTAATATACTTATGCATGATGGCCACTAGCTTCCTTGGATATGTCCTCCCATGGGGACAGATGAGTTTTTGGGCAGCAACTGTGATAACTAATTTTTTTTCAGCAATCCCTGTTTTTGGAGAGTCAATAGCACAGTGGATTTGGGGTGGATTTGCTGTGGGAAATCCTACCTTGAATAAGTTTTTTGCCTTACATTACCTTTTTCCATTCATCATAGTTGCACTGGCTTGTCTGCACATGATTGCATTACATAGGTTTGGTTCGAATAATCCGTCTGGGATAGAAGTAGCCTCTACAAGAGAAACCGTGCCTTTTCATCCGTATTATACTGCTAAGGACTTTGTAACAGTTGTGCTGTTTTTCCTTGTATTCTCAGGGTTTGTATTTTTTGCACCTGACTACTTAGGGCACCCAGATAATTTTATTGAGGCAGACCCATTGGTTACACCAAGTCATATAGTGCCGGAGTGGTATTTCCTCCCTTTTTATGCAATCTTACGTGCAATTCCAAATAAACTTGGAGGAGTGGTAGCATTGCTTTCCTCAGTTCTAATACTGATAGCAGTACCATGGTTGGATACTTCAAAAGTTAAAAGTGGTAGGTACCGTCCGCTTTTTAAAAAGTTCTTCTTTGTCTTCTTAGTGAATTTTCTATTTTTGCTTTGGTTAGGAGGTAGAGAAGCTGTGGAACCATACATAAGTATGAGTAGAGTAGCGACGTTATACTACTTCGGTTATTTCATGGTTGTGCTGCCTATCTTAGGGAAGCTTGAGAAAACGCTACCGCTACCAAAAAGTATTGAGGAAAGCCTCAAGGAGAGCAACAAAGAGTAGGTCTGTGATATGAAAAAGTATTTTTTTATTGCTCTTTTGCTCTGCCAAGTTTCTGCACTTGCGAGTGAAGGAAGCTTTGAACCAAAAGAGCTCGTTAAAATGTCTTGGTCGTTTGAGGGACCGCTCGGTACCTTTGATAAACAGGCCATAAAGCGTGGCCTGAAAGTCTATCAACAGGTTTGTGCGGCTTGCCATTCACTTAATAGAATATCGTTCCGCCATCTTCTAGGTGCCGGTTTTACGCCCGAAGAAGCCAAGTTGATAGCATCGGAGTATCAGGTGAAGGATGGCCCTAATGATGATGGTGAATATTATGAACGCCCGGGCATGCTCTCAGACTATTTTGTTCCTCCTTATGCGAACAGAAAAGCAGCAGAAGCAGCAAACAATGCTGCGTATCCGCCGGATTTATCTCTAATTGCGCGAGGTAGAATTGGTGGAGCGAATTATTTGTATTCTCTTTTGATTGGATTTACAGACGATGAAGCGCCTGAAGGTTTATACAGTAATCCGTACTTTTCCACCGGTAAAATTGCCATGGCGCCGCCTCTGTCTGAAGATATCGTGTCCTACGAGGACGGTACCCCGGCTACGGTTGAACAAATGGCTTTTGACGTGGTGAATTTTCTTCAGTGGGCATCCGAATACGAGATGGAACATCGCAAGAGACTTGGGTTAAAAGTGATGGGATTCCTTTCGATATTACTAGTACTCTCATGGGTTTCGAACAAACGCATTTGGAAGGATATTAAGCAGGTAAGTAATGATGGCACATCCTAAATGGATTTCTCATATTATAATAACCAGGTTGTTATCGCTTTTGTTGTATTAATCCAATGCGTTCGTTGCGCGTAAAGTGTTTTTTTCTGTTGTTTCTTTTTCTGGTTTCTGCCTTCGTTGTTTGGGGTAATTTTTCTTCTGGATCAAATAAGAAAATTAATCCTGGATTAGATTTGCGCGGGGGTGTAAGCATTATAATGTCTATAAATCGCACCGGGTACATTCAAGAAAAACTGCGCAGACTTGTTTCTGAAATCCTAGAATTTGCAAAAGAGAAAGGTATTAAAATAAAAAAAATTGGGATTGATGAGTCAAACCAAATAATTTCAATCTCACTTGAACAGTCGGAAGAAAACAATATTGCGGTTATAAGGGATTTTTTTAAAACTTCTGACGAAATAGTATTTGATAGCATCGATCAGAAACGTGCATATATGCAACTTTCGTACTCCGAGCGCTACCTTAACGAAATAGATAAGAAATTGCTTGAAGATTCCATAAATAACCTTAGGAGACGAGTAGATGAGTTTGGTGTAAGGGAAACATTGATTTATTCGCTCGGTGGGGACCGTATTGCAATAGAAGTCCCGGGTTTGCATGATCCAGAAGAGTTAGTGACATTGCTTGGTAAAACAGCGAAACTGAGTTTCCATATGGTTGTAAATGATACTGCAACTATCCTGGGCAAATTCTTTTTGAAAGATAAACTTGGCAGGAACCTACCCCTTGAAAGGACTCCCTCTCTTACTGGGGATCTCCTGGACGACGCTAGTGTTGCATTTAGTCAAAGGGGTGTGCCAGTAGTGCGATTTAAATTCAATGCCTATGGCACAAAAAAACTAGAACAACTATCAAAGGCTAATGTAGGGAGAGCTATGGCAATAGTACTGGATGATCTTATTTTGACTGCACCGGTGATTCGTGATCCAATAATTAATGGCCGGGGTGAAATATCCGGCAATTTCGATGTTAAGGAAGCAAAAGAACTTGCACTACTGCTCAAATCTGGTTCTTTACCTGCAGAACTTACGGTAATAGAACAGAGAGCCATTGGACCTTCACTAGGCGCAGAGGCAATACTTTTGGGGAAAAGAGCTAGCCTCCTTGCAATGCTATTGGTAGTAACATTCATGTTATTTGGGTACGGTTGGTATGGCGTAGCTGCAACTATAGCATTAATAGTAAATCTGACACTACTGGTAGCAAGTTTGACATTACTCGAAGCGACACTCACTCTTCCAGGAATCGCTGGGTTGATACTAACAATAGGCATGGCAGTCGATGCAAACGTACTTATTTTTGAGCGTATGCGCGAAGAATTCAAAAGGACAGGTGTCCTGAGAAATTCATTAATGAATGGCTTTGAACATGCAAAGGCAACAATTTTTGACGCGAATATTACCACAATACTTGCTGCGCTTATGATGATTTTCATTGGTTCTGGTCCAATCAGAAGCTTTGCCGTTACACTTTCCCTCGGAATCATCACTTCAGTTTTTTCATCAATTTTTGTGACAAGAGTATTGTTAGAAGTATTTGTGTTACCCAAGAAACCATCTAGGTAGGATCTTGGCTGGCCATGTCATGGCGATTCTCTTGAGGTTATGACCACGGACTTCTTATGAGCTCGTTTGGTTTTCATCGGTAACGGTCCACCTTTCCATAAGCAGTAGCAAAGTCGCGACGGTCTCTCGATCGGATGTGTATACTTTCCCAACAAGGGAATTCTAAGTATCTAACATTGCACTAAAGAGAATCAAATCGTACCCCAACTTTCGTCCACGCAATACACATACAGGAGTTCTAGAAGTTTGAAAATTCCCAATAACCTGAGTGATAGGATCATACTTTATTTTTTGTGCATCGCAAGACCTACATAGTTCATTGAAACATCACTGCCTAATCTCCAAGAGTCGGATAGAATACTATAAGTTAGCCCTTTGATACCTCTTATTTCCAAGCCGGAACATTCAAAAAACTTGTTCAATACAGAAGGACATAAAAACTTTTTCCAGGAATGAGTATGCTTTGGAACAAGTCTGAGGATATATTCCGCTGTAAGAATACCGAGTAAAAAGGATTTCACGGTTTTATTCAGTGTAGAAAAAAAGATTTTTCCTCCTGGGAGCAAAATTTCTGCACAAAGGTGCATAAACTCCTTGAGATTATCAATATGCTCTATTACTTCCATGATACATATAACATCAAATTTATCATTATTATTTTGCTTCACATAATCCTCTAATGACGTAGCAAAATATTTTACTTCACCTCGACCATGATCCTCAGCAACTCTTATGCTCTTGCTACATGGATCTATTGCTGTCACAATTCCTCCAAGGCTTGCTAGATTTTCAGAAAGAATTCCGCCCCCACAGCCTATATCGAGTATCTTTTTCGCTACTATGTCTTCGTGGCCTAGTATATATCGCACTCGCACTTTATTCATTTTGTGAAGCATCTCGAAACTGCCATTCGCGATGTGCCACTCATCAGCAAGAGCGGCAAACTTTTCTATTTCCTTTTTATTTACAGTCGTCATTCGTAGAGTCCCTCTTCCTCCTTAAATTGGCATTTACGCTTAAAAATAAAGATAACCCATGCGTTCCACTCAAAGAAGTCAACAAACACTCTAACTAAATCCGTTATAGAGGAAAAACAATCACTGTAATGCCTCTCTTCTTGGTTTTACAAAACATAAGTTTCCTTTATACTTTAGGCTTGGGTCCCGTAGCTCAGTAGGATAGAGCAACAGATTCCTAATCTGTGTGTCGTGTGTTCGAATCGCACCGGGATCACTAGTTTAGTGTTTTCCGGATAGGGTTCTGCCTTATCCATATGTTAAGGAGCTACCTCTTTGACTTTCCCGAGTGTGTGCTTGCACGCGTACTAACGAAAATGATTCTGTAACCTGCTTGCCTCGATCAATCTTTTTATTTTGCTTAGACTCTCACTACTAATCTTGCTTAATTTTCACTGTAATTACGCGGTTACCCTCTCGATATACAATCCTCTAGTAATAAATAAGAGATCTTACCCATAATACAGTAGTAAGAAAGCCATCCTAACATGAACAGCTATTCTTTTAGTACTCAAAAATTGTTACACCATAGGTAAATCCAGCACCCATAGCTGCGAAAAGTATCTTAGCACCCTTTCTTATCGATCCATGAGAATCCATATAAGCTAGTGTAATTGGTATGGATGCAGCAGAGGTATTTGCATAACGATCCACAGTGACAATGATTTTAGAGCGATCTATCCCTATCTTCTCACCTATCAGTTCTATAATTCTTATATTTGCCTGGTGCATTATAAAATAGTCCAGTTCTTCAACACTAATACCAGTTGTTTTGAGCGCCTCACCTATGGCAAGAGTCAACCTTTTGATAGCTGCCTCAAATACACTTCGACCATCCATTTTAAGCGTTCCACCAACCTCTGCTAAGAGTGCCTCTCCAAGGGAAGAGTCACAAGCCATGTGTTCATATAAGACCCCACCAGAATCACCAGCCGAAACCAATACGGCACCTGCACCATCACCAAAGAGAACACAAGTATTTCGATCATTCCAATCAATAATTGTGGACATCGCTTCTGCTCCAACTAAAAGTACTGTAGAAACTTTACCGGACACGATCATTGCATCAACAATTGAGAGAGCATATAGAAATCCAGTACATGCAGCATTGACATCAAAGGACAGAATGTGTCTCCCTATGCCTAATCTTGCCTGCAACATATTTGCAACTGCAGGTAACCTTTTATTAGCAGTACAGGTCGCAACGATTATCGCATCAACCTCTTTTTGGGAAAAATGCATTGCCCTCTCAAGACAGTTCAAAGACGCTCTAAAAGCAAGCTCACATACGTCCTCTTCCTCGGCTATATACCTGGTTTTAATCCCAGTACGCCTGAGAATCCATTCATCAGATGTATCAACCAACTCCTCAAGGTCAAAATTAGTAAGCACTTTTTTTGGTAGATAGCAACCAAAACTCAAGAAATTAGTTTTCTTCATTATAATCCTGTGTAAAACTCTATGAATACATGTAGAATACTACTTCTCTTCCAGAGGTGGATAAAATTTACAACAAGGTACAAGAAAGTGCACGTCTAACTCAGTAAAAACAACATACCGTAAAGTATAAGAAGAGCGTACAGGTACAGCAAATCCCTTTTTCACAACCCTTGGTCAATAGAATGAGACTCGCATTCTCCCCTACCACCCCTTTCTGGAGAATACAACTACTTACCGTCAGGTCTGACAAATATTGTAGAAACTTTGCTTACATGAATCACCCAATAGCTCATAGAATACACACCACCAACAGAATATCAAATTGAAACACAGACCCCTACCTAACACACATTCCATGCCCTTTTATGACAAGATCCTGATGTAAGCTATTAGAGTAAAACCGACAAAAAATGGTGCTTTTTAATCAATCGTGCAAATACTGTCAATAATCTTGGAATTAAGATTATTTGCTACGAGTTTCACAGCAGCTCCTATTGCGTTTGCGAAGGCAACACTATCAGAACCTCCATGAGCCTTTACCGCAACTCCATTCACTCCTATTAACATCGCCCCATTCCTGAGATCAGGATTAAACCTAGATATTGATTTCTTCAAGCTTTTTGCTAGGACTAACCCAGCTAATCTAGAGAGCAATGAAGTCCTAGTCGCACCAACAATATCATCCCTGAGCAAACGAAAAATACTCTCGGCCGTCTTGAGCATTACATTCCCAGTAAAGCCATCACTGACAACAACATCCACTTCGCCCCCAAGTACATCAGAAGGCTCCGCATAACCTATAAAAGTGAAGTCCTCATCAGTCCTTTCATTAAGTAAATGAAAAGCTTCTTTCACCGCATCAGTACCCTTGTTTTCTTCAACACCAACATTTAAAAGTGCCACTCTGGGATTTTTTACTCCCAACGCTGCCTTTGCGAAAGCAGAACCCATAAAGGCAAATTGATACAAAACATCCGAGCTGCAGTCCAGATTCGCACCAAGATCTAAAACCACCACCTCACCCTTTTTCGTTGGAAGAGTTGTAACAATAGCCGGTCTGTATATGTTCTCCAGCATCCCTAACAGTATCTTCGATATCCCCATAAACGCCCCTGTGTTTCCAGCAGACACAACACACTGAGAAGCCTTTTCTCTCACATCCTGAACAGCTTTATACATGCTCGAGCCCTTCTTTCTCACTGCAGAAGAGAGCTTGTCATCAGACATCACAACATCGCCAGCATGGATGATTTCGCAACTCTCCAGTAAATGAACGTTAGCCTTAGATGATAAACAGCGCTCGATAGATGAAGAGTTGCCAAAAAGCCTGAAGAAAACCGAAGATGGATTCTGCCGAAGATACACAGAGGCACCAAGAAGAATTTCATCAGGTGCCCTATCCCCGCCCATAGTATCAAGGGCAACTACAACCTTACGCCCTACCTGATCCATCACATAAACCGGTACCGCCACAGCAAGAGCCCCCAATTGAGAGAATCAACTAGAACCTGCTTTTCCCTTTGGAGAAAGAACCCGTCTACCATTGTAAAAACCATCCAACGACACATGGTGCGACCGTTGAAACTCCCCCGTAGTTTTATTCACAATAACATTCTCAGGCCGAAGGCCATCATGGGAACGTCTTTTACCGCGCCTGGACGGGCTGGTCTTCCTTTTGGGAACAGGCATAACAGAGCTAATAAGTTTTCACGCTGAGGGAATTATATTACGCGGTGCACTTCAAAACAAGAGTCTCCTCTTTAAGTAGAGAACACTGTACGAGAGCAAAAATTTAACAATATCTTTACCGTTAGTAAGAGCAAAAAAAATCCTACCAGAAATTGCAATTCTATTAAACAAATGGTTCAACAACTTGAAAGTGCAAAGATAAACTGAACATTGGACACGTTAGAACAACAACACTATGTTATTCCTCAAACAGCGAGAGAAGCTGGATCTTCCTCTGATACGGAAGAGACTGAGGCAGAATCCAAGAGTGGAGCACACTCTCCAGAAGCAGGACGATGACCGGCTTTTATACCTTTAAAAGACGCGCTTAATGAAGAAAAGGAATCAATTTTGCACTGAACAACATCAAAACATGCAAGCACAAGAGCGGATATTAGTGAGAAAAGAATTCCAGCAACAATACAAACTCTTTCTAAGGTTAGTGTTTCTGAAAGATTAGGTATGCCCAAGGGGTCTTCTCTAACTAACCTCAGCAAGGATACAAAAGCTGCTGCACAAAATATAAGCCCCGGTATTAAAGCACAAAAAACGCCGCGACAAAGCTCGGCTGACCTAGATCGCTTAGAATCTTTAGGAGCCCGCCTATAAGTTTGAGTGAAAGCGACCCCAAGAAGGACTATCCCAGCACAAAGCATAATCATTGATGCCACTCCACCAGCGCTGAAATCCTTAAAGCAAGGGATTTCAATAGACGCAAGAGCAACTAAAACCATCCCTAAAACTATAGAGAAGAAAAAGATAACCCTTGGCCCAAAGCACGAAACAACTTTTTTCATGACATGATCGGCTTTAGCGCTTGTATTAACAGCATTACGCACACCCTCAGCTGCTGTGTTAAAATGCTTTTCCTTAAGGACGTTTAGTGCGTACATAAAATCGAGCACTTCTGAGCACGCAGCAGACACCGCATCAGAAATCTCTGTACGTGTGGTGCTTGCAGAATTTTCTAGTACAGTGACCAGTGAATAAACAGCGCTCAAACTCTTGACAGGCTGATGCGGACTCGAATACACACCTCCAAACAGAGACGCAAAAGCAGCTCCAAGAACAGACTCTACAACCTGCCGACTTGAGCTACCATCGTCTAAAGGGCCACTCTCTCGCCCAGACACAGTGCAGGAAGCAACGACATTTGGATTACTTGCAGCAATCGCGAGCTGAATAGGCACGCAAGCAGCATATTCTTGCATTCTTCCAAGAAGTAAAGTAATTGAGGCAGTTGATCTTGAAGACTCTCCCCCTACATCCAATAGAGCAGCATATAGATTACTGGTAGATGAGATCAAATCCTCTACAAACCCGTTAAGACCAAGGGTCTCTCTTAGACTCCGCACAAAACCCTTAGATTGCTCAATTACTTTGCACACTTCACCGGTAGCACTAGCGACATCAGCTGGAATCCGTCTTATTGATGCGCGCAATTGTCGTACTCTTTCTATGCATCTTGTAACTTCTTCTCTGACACGCGCATCGCTTATCTTATCTGCAGCTGCTCTTGCAGCCGCAAGATCACCCCTGCCACATGCGCCAATTACAGCATGAATTTCACCAGCGTCAGCCGCATTAGTTGGATCCTCTGCTAGACCTCTTAAAGCATGTAAATCTTCAAGCGAAAGACCCACCCCACAAGAGGCAGAAATACCTGTAACGAGAGTGAATATACTGTTGGAGGTATTGCTGACATTTTCAGGAAGGCTAGTTATAGTCGAGCGTATCCGCCGTACCTTTTCTATGCATCTTACAGCTTCTTCTCTGACACGCGCATCGCTTATCTTATCTGCAGCTGCTCTTGCAGCCGCAAGATCACCAGTACCACATGCGCCAATTACAGCATGAATTTCACCAGCGTCAGCCGCATTAGTTGGATCCTCTGCTAGACCTCTTAAAGCATGTAAATCTTCAAGCGAAAGACCCACCCCACAAGAGGCAGAAATACCTGTAACAGCAGTAGATAAACTATCTAGGAAAGCACTAGCATCGCCAAATATCTCTCTTAATGTAGCACTACCACTCCTAAAGACAGGATATAGGGAAAGCGCACAAACATACCTACGACACTTATTAATAGCGTCTTCAGCGATTTGCTGTGACCTACTTGATCTTGCCTCATCTATCCCTCTTACCTCGTCCAACAAAGCACTGACATAAAAAAACAAAATACGTGCCAGAGCGATCTCTGATGGGGCAGAAGCGGCGGCAGTAGGACAAGACTTAATAGAACCGCTCTCGTCACTTGGGAGTGTTGCAAAAGGTGAAAGCATAGTTACTACGCTCTCAAGGGAACATACAACATTCTTTCGGATCTTCACGAGGTCTTGAGCAGCCCTGCCATCCCTGACAGGGTACAGCATCTCTTCAACTGCTCTGAAACATGAGACTAGTTCTGCGATAAAATGGACGTGTAATCCTCCCTCTTCTCCAATCGAAGTTAAAAGAGCCGACAAGAATCCTGGAGAAACAAAAGTATTAACTAGCTCATTACTAGACTGCAATGTACCTTTGATATTACTGAACATCGACTGCTTTTTACCTAAAATGACCTTTTTCTCATTCTTTTTTCTGTGTAGATTCCCTGAAGACTTCTCCTTTTTAGGAGATTGAATCAGATCAAAAGCTACAAAATCGCTACTATAACTACCAACAACGCTACTCCCACTAGAGCCAGAAAACTGACCAGAGTCACATACAGACCCATCAACTACGGGTGAAACTTCAGCATCACCCGGAATAGATAGTAGACTACGTACAGCAGCAGACCTTCCATCTTTCTTTTTACGAGAAAGACGAGAAACAACATTCCTGAGGAAAGTGTGACCCTTTTTTAAATTACCCATCACAGCTCCAAGGCCACCTCTAGCAAGAAGACCGCCCTCAAATAAAGGACACGCCTAAATTGCCAGATGGTTACTATATCAACTGTGATAATAATAGCATTATTCTAGAAAGATATCTATGCTCTATTATGTAAATAATATAACTATTTTAAAAACCAAAAGGAACCTCCTCCTAGAGGGACCCCCTCATGCTTTCATTGTAACATTAAGTAATTAAAATATCGCTAGGACTCAAAAATAGTCAGTTACTTAAGCCTGGATAAAAGCTCGAGAAAAGACCTTTCGTCCAAATTTTCAAAATAGTCGTCGTTAATCTGTACGACTGGCGCGCTAACACAGGCCCCAAGACACTCTACTTCATCTAAAGAAAATTTGTTGTCTTCGGTTTTATGGCCCACTTTGATCCCTAATTCTCGTTTCGCAGCTTCAATTAGACAATCGGAACCTCTCAACCAACATGGCGTGGTTCTGCAGACACGTATGGTATGCTTCCCCACCGGGGCAGTATTAAACATACTGTAGAAAGACGCCACTTCATACACTTTAATAACCGGTAGTCCAAGTAACTGTGCAACATGATCCATTGCAGCGATAGGAATCCAGTTTTCATGCTGTCTTTGGACAAGGTGTAGCAACGGAAGGACAGCACTCCTCTTACGGGAAGCGGGATATTTAGCAAGGATTCTAGCTACCTCTCGTGAATTCTCTTCACTAAAGCAGAATTTGTCCGGTTGAATTGATGCATGAGCAATACGTTTTTTCATGAAAAGCAAAACTAAAAAAACCTGCAAGCAAGTATGGCAAGGAAATTGATAATTGAGGCAAGACAGATCCAGAAAAACACCTCACATCGTGACGCAGTAACCGCACGATACTTACTCTCCTTATTGTCCTCGAAGGCCTCTTTTAAAACAACCGCTATCTTATGGATTTTCTCCCTCACTAGCACTGTTGGACACATCCTGTCTTTATACCACCTCCTTATCATTGGTTCTATTATTCGCCATACGTTTATCTCTGGATCAAGTTTCGCACAGTTTGCCTCGAGAAAAATTAAATTCTTTTGCATCAAAATAAGATTTGGGTTAATCTCGATACGGAAATCCCTAGAAAGCTTAAAGAAATCACCCAGAAGACGAGATAGTGAGACCTCCTTCAGCGGTTTGTCTACTATAGGCTCAGCGAGAGCACGACACGCAGAAGCAAAATCTGTTCGGGACCTTTCTACGTATCCAGCTGAATAATGTAATTCTGCCACGCGGTCGTAGTCTCTTTCTAAGAACCCCTTAATCAGTTCCAAAACGTAAACCTTTGTTTGCTCATCAATCCTTCCAATTATTCCAAAGTCTACTAATCCAACTTTGTGTCCAGAAATGAGAAATATATTTCCCAGATGCATATCCCCATGAAAAAAGCCATTTACATAGACTTGCACGAAAAATGTCTCAACAAGTCTTCGTGCAAACTGTGGATCACATAACTTGCAGTGTGTCAGTGGCACCCCTTCAAGCCAAGACATAGTGAGAATTTCATTAGTCGTTAGGCCCCAATAAACTTCAGGTATCACAACTGTTTTATTGGTAAGAAGCTTGTCCTTCATCTCTGACAATGCAGCTGCCTCCATTTTGAGGTCCAGCTCGTTTTTTGTGGAAGCAGAAAATTTCTTCAAAATCGTGATTAGGTTAAAGCGTTTCGGGAGAAAAAACGATAAAATGTACACGATCGAAAAGGCGATTTTGATATCTCGCTTAAAGATCTTTTTTACTCCTGGTTTCAGAATCTTTACAGCCACAACTTCACCTGATAGCGTAATTGCCTTATGCACTTGCGCAATCGATGCAGAAGCCGTTGGCCTCTCATCTATCCACTTGAAGAGCCTGTCTATTCCTTTTGAAAATTCCTTTTCAATAGATGCCTTTACCTCTACGTAAGAAACGGGCTTCACGTTATCACACAGCTTCCTTAATTCGGTAGATAAATCGGAGCAGATAAAATCACCCATACTGGAGAAAAACTGTCCAAATTTGATGAATGCTGGACCCATCTTCTCCACTTCAGAAACCAGAACAGAATAATTTTTCCTGTACAGGAGCTCAAAATACGCGTAAAAGACAAAATACGCTATTCTGAATACCCTAAAGAACAAATACATGCACAAACAATTTTTCTACTAAGTACAAGAGCGAAAGGAAATAGGTGCAATTCAAAGCAACTTAGGTACTAAACTCAGGCCGGTAACACAGTCCACCCCTCAGTACTACATACACAGGTACAATTTCCAACCCAAAAAGAGTGGAAAACAGATAAAAAATACATATACCAGGAAGTCTCTAAGATTGAAACATCGCCAACCTTGTGCATTTGAAACTTAGAGACTTTCGATGTAACATTCCTTCACCCCACATAGTTCCGCGGTAATGGAAAGAGCGCTATGCGTATTGTTGTTCCTCTTCGTGCCCTTTTTAACTTTAGCTGATGGTACGCTGACTAAGATATGGACTTTTGAGCGTTGGACTTTCTACACCCAGGTTGAAGATGGGAAAACTACATGTTTTATTGCTTCTAAACCATTCTTTGTTGCAGGATACCAAACTGATCATGGGGCTTCGTATCTCTGGGTGAGACACATCAGTGCAAACATCGATGAAGTTAGTATTACTTCCGGTCACGACTATGGAGACAGCTCATTGCCCCAACTCGCAACCTACAGAAGGAGAGATGAATTTTTTGAGCACAGACAGACGATGATAGATGGCGCAAGAACGGGTAATTGCAACAAAGGAAAACCATACGACGCGTATATCTTCGACCTGATTGAAGGCGAAAGGGCCTGGTTTAAGAATGTCGAAAACGATGAAAATGCCGTGCGCTCAATGAATGCAGGTCTTTACGCAGTCGTAGTAGCAAAGTCGAGCCAGCATGGCTGTTCAACTAACTTTTATTCACTAAGGGGCTTCGCAAAAGCGTATACGAAAATGAAAGAAAACTGTAACTAAAATTTCTCTTACACCCCATTGCTCATGTCGTAAGGACATGCAGGCAATGAGCTCTGATTCCAAATGAATAGATGCAGCAAAGTCTCAGAAATTCTTCACAGCATCATCCCACAAAGATATATTCTTGATGGATTAGAAGGCAGTTTTGGTCAATTTTCTTTTCAAGAGGAACTACTGCAAGAAGAGTAAAGTTTATTGATTGTGAAATTCTTAATGCACAACTCGAAATTTCCTGAAGTTGCGCCTCGATATTCGCATTTCCTCTTGATTTATTCGGGTTTATATCATAATCTGCAGTTTTGATTGTTTCAGAGAGCTTTTGATGACAAAAGAAGTAGTGAAAAATGTTGACTTGATCAATGTTGTTGCTGAAGGTGCTTCGATTTCTAAAGGCCATGCCAAGCGTGCTATAAACGCATTGTATGAGTACATATATGAATCGCTCAAACGCAGGAAGTCTATTAGAATTCCAAAGATTGGAACTCTCTCAGTGGTTAAGAAAAAAGCAACTACTTATTGTGACCCTAAGACCAAGCAGATGGTGAGGCAAGCTGAAACTGAAAGAGTGAAGTTCACTATAAGCAGTGTTGTGAAAGGTGATCTCAGGTCTGGAAGTTAGTTTTAGCTATCTTGCATCCAGATAGTGTCTCATCTGAGTTATGGCTGGTCATTCTCAGTATGCCAATATAAAGCATAGGAAAAACGCTCAAGATGCGAAGCGGGCAAGGAAGTTTACCAAGTTGAGAAGAGAGATTCTCGTTGCAGCGCGTTCTGGCCTTCCAGATCCTGAATTTAACCCGCGTTTGCGGTCCGCTCTTGCAAATGCACGGCGTTTTGGCCTTCCGAAGGATAAAATCGAGTCTGCGATTAAGAGTTCAACTGACAAAACGGAAGGTGATTATCAAGAAGTGTGCTATATGGCTGCTAGTTCTGGTGGCATGTGGCCTAGTGGTTTTGCAGTCGTTGTGACTGCACTGACGGATAATAAGAACAGGACTGCCTCGAATGTTAAGCATATTCTTTCTAAATCTGGTTTGGTTTTAGCCGACGTTTCTTTTATGTTTGAGAGTTTCGGGGTTTTTTCGTACCCGAAATCTACAGATTTCGACAAGCTAATGGAGGTCGCTCTTGAAGCTAGCGCATTGGACATTAAGACTGAAAAGAACCACTTTGATGTCTATTGTAGCAGGGAGAGTTTCGCTGCAACTTCCTTAGAACTGAGAAAGAAGCTCGGAGAGTATGAACATTCGGGACTGGTATGGAGGGCAAAGACACATCAAGAAGTACCGCCTGAGGTGCACGTCCGTTTAGAAAAATTGGTAGATGCTCTCGAGGAAGATGACGATGTCCAGCGCGTCTACACTTCCATACTCACAGAGCGGCAATCAGAGAAATAAATCAAGTAGGGCAACCCTGAATAATAAAATGGGGGCGCTGATACGTCACATGAATGAGACACCTGAACCAACCCCATCCAGAACGAAGACTACCTGGATCAAATAACACAAGGGATAAGCAGGAGGGGCCCAGAGTACCCCTCCCAACAAGCAATTAGAAACCGCCCATTCCACCCATGCCACCACCAGGCATCATTGAAGAAGAACCGTTATCTTTAGTCGGCAAATCAACTATTAGGGCTTCGGTAGTCACTAGAACACTAGCAACAGAAACAGCACTTTCCAGTGCGACACGCACTACCTTCGCTGGATCTATAATGCCTGCCTTGAAGGCATCTACATACTTAAGCTCGCGTGCATCGAAGATCCTGTTAGGATCCTTTGATTCCAGAAGATTGTATGTGATCACAGAAGCATCTTCACCGGCATTTTCAACAATCTGAGAAATAGGCGCCTTGAGTGCCGTCTTTACGATGTTAATACCAGCCTGCTCATCATCATCATCAGAAGAGAGCTTTTCCAAAACAGCGATTGCACTAAGCAATGTAGCACCACCACCAGGAACTATACCTTCCTCAACTGCGGCACGTGTAGCATGTAGAGCATCTTCTACACGATCTTTGCGTTCTTTAACCTCAACTTCTGTAGCACCACCAACCTTGAGGACAGCAACACCACCAGCAAGTTTAGCAAGTCTCTCCTGAAGTTTCTCCTTGTCGTAATCAGAAGTAGTCTTGTCTATTTGTGTCTTAATCTGCTTGACCCTCGCTTCAATTGCTGTTTTTTCGCCACCACCATCTACTATAGTCGTGGAATCCTTAGATATAATGATGCTCTTTGCAGTACCAAGATCTTCAACAGTAAGGCTCTCAACTGTCACGCCCAAATCGTCACTTACTAGTGTTTTAGCACCGGTAAGTATCCTAATGTCTTCGAGCATCTCAGATCTGCGATCACCGAAGCCTGGAGCTTTAACAGCGCAAGCTTTCAAGCTACCCCTCATTTTGCTAAGAACAAGAGAAGTAAGAGCTTCACCCTCAACATCCTCAGCGATTATGACGACTGCTCTGTTCGAACGAACAATCGTTTCCAAAAGAGGAACCATTGGTTGTATGCTAGAGAGTTTTTTATTCGCGAGAAGGACATAAGGATTGTCAAACTCAACAATCATTTTCTCCGGGTTTGTTATAAAATAAGGAGAAACGTATCCTCTGTCGAAGACCATACCTTGCACAACGGATACAGAAAACTCATCTAATCCTTTACCTTCTTCGACAGTAATAACACCCTCTTTACCAACTTTATTCATAGCTTCGGCAATCTTGCCACCAATCTCACTATTGCCGTTAGCAGAAATTGAACCAACTTGTGCTATCTCTTCTTCCGAATTTATCTTCTTGGCAACTGATTGAATATACTTCACGACCTCGTCGCGTGCACGTTTCATACCGGATTTAAGCTTCATCCGGGACCTTTGAGCAGCAATGTGTTTGTGAGCATTTTTGATCATGTTGCCCACCAAGATAGTAGCAGTAGTAGTCCCATCTCCAGCTTTTTCATTCGCCTGTGAGGTAGCCTGGTTTAATAGCTCGACTATCTTTGCAACCTTCTCATCTTCCGGTTTAAGCTGATTCATCACCTTATAACCATCCTTGGTTACTTCCGGGCCACCATAAGACTTACTCATTATGACTGGTCTACCCTCAGGCCCAAGTGTTACACCAGCACTTGATACAACCAAGTCAGCTGCATCACGGATAACTCTCTGCAACTGTTCACCACTTATTACTTCGTTCGCCATTATTTACCCTCCTTAATAGCAATAATATCAGTCTCCTTCATCACGACGTACTCAACACCGTCATGCTCCACTTCACTGCCTGCCCATTTTCTGTAAAGAACAATATCTCCCTCTTTGACACACACAGGCTGAAAAGTGCCGTTTGAGTTTTTCGCACCTGCTCCAACAGCTACAACAAGACCCATTGTTGGCTTCTTCTTTGCTGAATCAGGAATATATATCCCACCAGCACCATCCTTTTCTTCATGAGGCCTAATAAGGACCTGATCATGTAACATCTTTAATCCAACTTTCATAAGTATCTTCTCTCCTATCAATCTCGATTAACCATTCTAATGACCTACAGAATCAAATATCGTAATCGCTGTGATATTTTTCAAGACCTACATCACATGTACATATGAATCTGCCAAGTCCTATTTTCGATAAATGAGTTATTTCGCTACGAACAAACGGATTGTTTCATTTGAGCAAACAGACTTGATAATCCTGCCACAAGTAGAGTGAACCTTCTCTCGGGAAAAAGCTTATACTGTGCTTCTAATTTTGGCAGCGCAAGTAGCATTATCTTGGCCCTATCTTGATAAAAAACATTTTTCAGTGCCTGATCAATAATTTCCAGGTCATAGAATTGCTTTTTGCGCAAGTCTTTAATAATTTCATTTTTTGGGATGCCACGTACGGCGCTCGTAAGAACATCAAGAATCGCATCGCAGCACTTCATCAAACTGCGAATCATTAACATCCCTTCAGCCTCCGAGAACTGAGCTATACTATCGTAAAAGTCATGCACCTCCAGTGCAAAAATACTGCGACAAAACCTATTAACCGAAGGTGATGCAGGCTCACATAGAGTAAGCATATCATCCACAGTGATATCGCGCGCACCAAAGTAGTGCTTGAACTTTAACATTTCCGTATCTATTGCAAAGGCGTTCCTTTTGAGATGTTGAACAAAAACTTTGATCGCCTCTCCACCGAAATTCAAACAATACTTATTTGAATAATATATGACTAACTCTTCTAGTGTTGCGTCTGAAAATGCTATCCTTACTAGATCGTCCCTTTGTGGATGAACCTTAAAGCCATCTCGAGAATACAAACAGAGGTAATTTTCTATTTTTCCTATCTTTTCTAGAGAAAGTTTTGGATCATCATAAGTGAAAAATACTCTTCCAAAACAAGAGGGGGAGTGCAATTTCTCCAACAAAAGTGTATGCGAACAGTCCTTAAAATAAACGTGTTCTACCAATAACTGCCCGCTCCTCTTGAAGATTTCCTGTATTTCCTTGACATAGGCCAGATAGATCAACTCGAGCTGACCCTCAAAAAGGAAAATCCGCTTTGAAGCCAAATCGCTGAACAGGAAAGCGTTTATGCTACACATTACAAAAGGTCTTTTATAAGATCCGAATTTACCTTTACCTTAAACTGCTTCATCGCAGCTTGAGTTAGCTCACTTAGCATTGAAAACCCAATCTCTTCGCGCAGCTTAGCCTCAATTTCGGCAACTATTGACTTATCTAGCTCAGGATTTCTGTTACCCAGAACCTTGCCAGAAAAGAATTCCACATCCGACTCAAAAACTTTTGTTGTGCCCCCGGAATCAATCTGGAATACTTCTGCTATGAATTCATCAGGATAGTGGTAGTTCAGCCCTTTACGCTTCGCAATCCCTGGCCGGTACAGAGCCACCTTTTCTGTTTTTTCTCCCCTTTCCTGCTGCTTTTGTAGAAGCTCAAGCGCAACTTGCATTTGTCTTTTTTTAGACAATGCTTCCATCACTTTGCTTCTAACTTTACTGAAAGGTTGCTTAGCCACTGGTTCAACGGAAGTAACACGAAACAGTATAAACTCATTCTTGCCAGTGATAACTTCGCTTATAGCACCTTCGCTACTTGAAAAAACCTGCTCTAATAGCTCTTCACTTACTTTAACTTTCTTCCCATCCTTATCCAAGGAAAGTCGACTCATGGGAGTAAGGTAATCTATTTCTCCACCGTATTTTCCTACTATTACTTTCCAATCTTCACCTAAATGAACCTTATCTCTTATTTCATCGACTATCTGATTTAGTTTGTTCAAACGCATGAACTTCCGGAGCTCATTTAAATTTTTCTCTTTCTCCTCTGGAGAAACAGAAACTATTTTCACAACTGTGTAAATGTAAAACTTGCCCATATACTTTGCGAGGAGCCATTTATTTCCATCCCATTGGATATTTTTCGGAAGAAAAGCTGGCAAATCTGTCTTAACTGAACCCTCTATCCGAGTTAGATCATTTGCGTAGAACTCTGGGTTTGCAGAAATAGATCTCTTCATGCGCTCCGCTTCGTCACGTGAGTCAAACTCCACGTAATTGATGTAATACCTTTTTCCTAATTGCAGACTCTCAAAGCTTTTCTGTACATCTTCATCTGCTACCTCGACCAACTCGGGCTTTACATTATCCTCCGAAATAAGAATACACGCAGCAGCTCTGTACTCATCACTGAAAAACTTATCCTTATTTTCTTCATAGAAAGATACGAGCTCACTCTCGGTTGGTACAGGAGGAGTAGGCAACGCATTTTTATCTACTTTCGCAATACTGACCTCTTTTAGTCCGTACTCAAAATTGTAGAAAAGTTCAGCCAACTTCCCATACTCACCTTGAATATTAAAAAACGGACCAAAAACAAAGTCTTTACCGATTTCACGCTTCACTTTTCTTATGTATTCTCTTTCCGTAAGATCGTTACGATCGAGGAAATCATCAAGCTTAGCTCGATCAAATTTTCCATTTTCATTAAAAACAGGATTTTTCTTTATCTTGTCAATTGCGATCGAGGTATCAATATGGAGACCCATCTGCTTAAAGAGCTGTTCTATCACCTTGTCTTGGATTAAAGTCGTGAGAACAATCCTGCCAACTCCGATATCTTTAAGCTGGGTATCTGTGAGCCTAAAGTCAAACATACTTTGAAAATAGCGCTCGTGCTTCTTGTACTCAGAAACAAAATCGTCAACCAGGATTTTCTCCCTTCCAACCGAAGCGACCACGTCAGACCTGCTACCCGTAATGGACGCGTTTATTGCAGTAACCAAGAGTGCTAGAATCAGGAGTACAAGGATTAACCATTTTGGAGAGAAAAGCTTCTTTAGTCGCATAGTCAATGAAGGTCGAAACAAGCTGGACTGAGGACTTAAGAACCCTCGTTCAAATAATACGTAATAATGGCGGAGAAGCAAGATTCGTTGGCGGCTGCGTGCGGGACCAGCTCTTAGGAAGAAAAATTAGCGATATTGATCTGGCTACAACCCTCAAACCAGAAGAAGCGATAAGGGCACTCAAAACAAACGGCTTAGTAACTATTCCCACTGGGCTTAAGCACGGTACCTTCACTGTTCTAGTCAATTCAAGACCAATTGAGATAACAACACTAAGGCAGGATCTACACTGCGATGGGCGTCACGCAACTGTTTCATTCACAGATAGCTGGAAAGAAGATGCTCAAAGACGGGATTTCACATTCAATGCAATGTATATAGACATCGAGGGTAATATTCATGATTATTTTTCCGGATTGGAAGATTTACAGAACAGACGATTAAAATTTGTCGGAGAACCTCATCAGCGAATCGAAGAAGATTATCTACGCATATTGAGAGCATTTCGCTTCCAGGCATCTATTTGCAAGACACCGCTCTCGGAAGAAATCCTTCATGCTTGCACAAAGTACAGAAAAAAAATCTCTTCACTTTCGGGTGAGAGGATCCAAGGAGAAATGTTTAAACTGCTTTCTTATGTGAACTTCCTTAGCACAGTTTTCACAATGCAGGAAGCAAAAATAATAGACGAAGTTCTAGGTGCGAAAGTGTCCTTCTCAGGATTAGATTATGAAAAAAGTCGGCTTATACAAGATCATATCGCGGCTTTGACGCTACTCATAAGGAATACAGAGAATAGCTATAACCTACAATGGCTGTATTCACGATGGAGAATCTCGAAAAAGGTACAAAAGGCTATTTCAATTCTTTCAGAAGAAAAAGAAATGCACTGTCCAAAAAAGACCCTGGCAAAGCTCGGCAATGAGCTCACAAGAAAACTGATTAACATCCTGTATGCAGAAAATAAACTGTCTGACATACAACGCAAAGATTTTATGTTGGTCACAAATAATTCTGAAAGACCAATTTTTCCGGTAATGGGTAGGGATCTTATACCGCTGGGTTACACCGGACCCGAGATAGGAAAGAAATTGAAGCAATTAGAATATCTATGGAGAGAAAGTAGTTGTGTCCTCAGTAAAAACGAGCTCCTTTTGATGGCAATTAGGAAACAAGTAAATTAATCCCATTTTTCAGATAACACAGAACTGCAAAACCCAGACTTAAAAAGTGAAACCTAGGAAATTTCTCCACACTAAAGCACCAACCAAAGTAGAAGATCAGTACTACTTATTCGATTAGAAGTACTGCTCGACACGGGGAGAAAAATCTAAGAAACACCTTCTTATGCGTTTACATTCATATACAATGAACGGGATTTAGCCTTTTATAGAACCCAATCACAAACTTACCTACCCCGGTCACTTTCCTTAGATTTCCTATCAACAAAAGGTGTGAACCCAGCACAGATATTGCTTCCAACAGCGATACTGGAAGCTTTCTCAGTCAAAATACCAAGACTATTATTCACCTTAGCTAAGGTAAGCAATCCTTGAGACTTATTTGGAACTCTTGTTGCAAGTCGTCCGAAATCTTCTCTCCTAATCAGATTAATAATAGATTCAAACTGACTAGCAACAAACGACTGAATTTTACTCACCGAAAGACTTGCATTACCAGAAATGCCTTGAGCATTTAACCTCAATAAAACGGCTGCACTAACAACACCTGCCTTCACGAGATCTTTGAGTGAAACTTGCCCTTCCCTTCCGTATGTCTTTGCGCTTCGGGCATTCGACTCTATGCTTTCACCAGCCCTACGTCTTGGGTCCATCCTCGCCGCAATCATGCAAATGAGCAGTCTCTTTAAAATTTCCTTTGCATCTTGCTTCTGCTTTCTTTTAGATAGCTTCGCAAGCAAATCGGTTCCAAGTTCTTCTTCGATTTCGTCTTCTCTTTCCTGTTCTTCCTTCTTTTCCTCTTCTTGTTCTTTTTCTCTAATTCTAAGCTGGTCCCTCTCTCTTGTATCTGAAGGATTTAGATTCTCGATAATATACTGGACATCCTCTTCAAATAACTCTTTGCCGATCGGCAGAACCCTTTTCTTGCCCACAAGCATAACTATCTCCTCGATAATGCGTAGTGGAAGACCAGATATCTTAGCAATCTTCTTTTGCTGTTCGTAAAAGTATCTGTAGGCTCTTTGATAGTACCGAGAATCCGCACCATCGAAGCTTGCTAATGCTTCTCTGATAGAACGCTTTATCTCATTGACAATTTCTTCAGCTACTTTCTTTTCCACAAAAACAAGAAACTAACATACAATGGCATAGTAAAATAAGTAAAAAAATTGCAACGCACATGCAACAGCAGAGAATCTGCTGCGCAGAAGGAAACTGAAGTAGAGCACTATAACAGTGCTACATCAACTGCAACTCCCCAGAACGTAAAACACATATATCACTAGGGTCGAACCAGCTTTTCAAAAAAGGCTGCACTACTAGAAAAGCAAGCGATCACAGACAAACAAAGAAACCCCATAACAAGAGAAAGACGCCACCTAAGAAGTTTCATAAAGAATCCATATCGTCTGACTCGTTAAAAGAGAATGCTAGTACCTTTCTCTTTCAGATAAGTAATTAAAAGATCTATGCTAGTAAGGCAAAGATCATATTTCCTAGCGAAGTCCGTTAAATAGGGTAATCTAGCTGCATCACCAGCCTCATCAAGTATCTCGCACAGCATGGACTCTGATTTAAAACCAGCTAAACGAGCAAAAGTTGCAGCACCCTCAGTGTGCCCAGAGCGCACCATCAACCCTCCTTCCTCTATCATTAACGGAAAAACATGTCCAGGTGAAACAAAGCTATCCTTATCGACATTATCATTCGCCAACAGGCGCATAGTGCGCACACGGTCACGAACAGATATTCCCGTACTCACACCTTCCTTTGCCTCTATGGTAGTGACAAATCTAGCAACATTGGAAGACTCACACGAATCAGACCGCTTGATAAGATCTAAGCCGAGCTTTTCACACAAACTTTTAGTTACACAGACACATGGAAGACCACGACAATGTGTGACTACAAAATTCATGATCTCACTTGTCAGTATTTGAACTGGTACCACTATATCACCCTCATTCTCTCTATCACTGGAGTCAACAAGAACAAAAGGCTTATTCCTTTCTTTAAGCTGGTGTATTACCTCTTCTACAGTGGAAAACATTTATATAGCAAGTTAGGCAATGTATAGAGTAAAGCATGTTCCTATAAAAATCCAATGTCTAGGCCTGACACAACACAAAAATAACGATCAAAAGTAGCGCACCTCTATCCCGGCAGTATCATCGTAATTCACACAATAACCCACGTCCATAGTTGCGCTAAGGGCTTTTACCGATGCCTCTTTCGGTATTTCACTCTCTTAAAGTGCTCTTCAATCAATGCTACACTGCCCAGTATCAAAGAAAGAGCTCGGTGAGGATGGCACAAAAAATCAAAAACTTTCTTTACATACTTTCATCAATCACGTGTAGACTTGTATTGCTTTTCCTAATGGTTTGCAGCTTAAAAAGTGGTGAGGAGATACCTTCCTTTACTACTGCAGCAGAGTTACATAGCAGCAAATTTATATTTTTCGGTCGGTCAGCAGCAACTTATCTAATGACTCTAATTGGACTTGGATTCTACCCACTCTGTACGCTACTTGTGTGCAGTTTCATTCTTTCCAGAGAAAAAGTCATTCTTTTAAGCGTGTTAATTCTTATATTGATCACGTTGTTATCAAAGGTCCCACCGTCTGATGAATGGCTATTCGGCTCATACGGAGGAATCATGGGTTCATTACTCGCGAGTTATTTGGACCACCCACACGCGTCACACTTTTTGATAGCGCTGACAATCATTCTAAGCTTATGGATTTTCAATTTCCTCACGATAAGGAAGATAAAAAAAGCTATAAGAAAAGCATTTTGCACTGTGAAAGTGCTTGCCTCGTTACCGCTGTTACTCCTGAAGAAGAAATTAAAATCCAAGTCGCACGATGATAAGGGCAACGCGGTTACACAAAAAGGCCACATACATAATGAGACACCGGAAGAAGACCTTCCTATAAAGTGCACATACAATTTCATCAAAGAGAAGGAACCACATGTAAATGAAGAAGATAAAGGCCAAACCTTCTCTGAAATAAATAAAAAAGCTTCCCATGAAGTTTTAACACCTACAATTAAACCCAAGAAAAAGCCATCACTCAAGGAGAGGATGGAGTCATCAGGTACAAAATCATTTTCACAGAAGGACTCTATTCCGGCTCATGAAGAACGTATCGAAACCGAAAAAACAAGCAAGTCTTCCTCTCTCAAAGAAAGCTCCATCATGAGAAAGTTTACGTCTCATGAAATCAGGAAGAAATTCAAATCCGGTACTTTTGCTATCGAGACAAACACAATACCCCCGCTGGAGCTACTTAAGGAACGTAGCCCTGAGCCCAAACAACTAGAAGATACACAAAAAGAAGGTGAGAATCTAAGAAAAGTACTAGAAGACTTTAAAATAGAGTGCAAAATGGTCGAGATCACAGTTGGACCTGTAGTGACGCTGTACGAACTACAGCCGGCAGCTGGCATAAAATCATCCTCAATCATTGCACTTTCAGCAGATGTTGCAAGAACAATGAGTGCCATCTCAGCAAGAATCTCGATCATACCAGGACGAAGCGTAATTGGGGTAGAGCTTCCAAATAAGCACAGGGAAGTTGTGCTTTTGCGAGAAATTTTAGAATCGGGCGAGTATCAAGCAGCTGATAAGGTTCTCCCAATAGCACTTGGCAAAAGTATTAGCGGTGAACCAGTAGTCGTCGACCTCGCAAAGATGCCGCATCTTTTAGTTGCAGGCACAACAGGATCCGGGAAATCCGTGGCAATAAACACAATGATCCTCTCATTGATATACAAACTTGAACCCGACAAATGCAAGCTCATAATGATAGACCCAAAAATGCTTGAGCTGTCCATTTACAATGATATTCCTCATTTGCTTTCGCCTGTTGTAACAGACCCTAAAAAGGCTGTGGTCGCACTAAAGTGGGTAGTCAAGGAAATGGAAGAACGCTACCGACTCATGACAAAACTCTCTGTGAGGAATATTGAGAGCTACAACAAAAAAGCTGAGGAGTTTATAAAGCGAGGCAAGCTTTTTGAATATGAAGAAACAATTGGAATAGATCCCACAACAAAAGAGAAACTCACTCGTACACAAAGCATTGAACTCGAGAAGTTACCCTTTATCGTAGTTGTAGTTGATGAGATGGCAGATTTAATGCTCGTTGCAGGGAAGGAAATTGAAACATCAATACAAAGACTAGCGCAAATGGCTAGAGCTTCGGGAATCCATATAATAATGGCAACACAGCGTCCGTCGGTGGACATCATCACTGGTGTTATTAAGGCAAACTTCCCAACTAGAATCAGTTTCGCAGTTACCTCAAAAATTGATAGTAGGACTATCCTTGGTGAACAGGGAGCAGAGCAACTTCTTGGACGTGGTGACATGTTATATATGGCTGCTGGCCAAGCACCTGTGAGAATACACGGACCATATGTGAGCGATCCCGAAGTAGAGAAAATTGCAGAATATTTAAAAAAATCTGGGAGTCCGCAGTACAACGAAAATATCGTGCTTGAAGAGGAATCAGATGAAGATACAGCAGTCAGTGTTGCTGGTGGTGATGATTTCAATTCTCTCTACGCGCAGGCAATAGAAATAGTAAGGAAAGATAATAAGGTCTCAATCAGTTACATCCAAAGACGACTCTCACTTGGATATAACAAGGCTGCAAAACTCGTTGAAAAGATGGAAGAGGAAGGTGTTGTGAGCCCGCCAAATAATGCAGGAAAAAGAACTCTCCTTTAGCAAACTTTTGCACTAACAATAAGAATAAGCTTCACAGGAGCAAGAGTCACTCGCTGTTTAGAGAGAATTAAGGCACTCGGTCAATCTTGCTTTCACCGCTAAAACTCATTAACAATTTAATTATTATTTACCTTTAACAAAGGTTTAAGTAAATGGACAATCCAACTGGCAAGCAGGGTGACCCACCTGAACACGTTGACGAAGAACAAAACAATCAGACCCAACAAGGTAACAATGCAGAAGCAGCCAGTAGTAACGGCGAGGGAGAGGTCTTTCAAGAAGCAGAAGGCGCCACAGGTGGAGCAGGTGCCCAGCAAGATGCTCCACAACCACCTGAAGGAGAGCAAGGCGCTGTAGGAGGTGTGGATGCCCAGCAAGATGCTGAAGCAGGAGAGTCCAGTAGTAACGGCGAGGAAGAGATCTTTCAAGAAGCAGAAGGCGCCACAGGTGGAACAGGTGCTCAGCAAGATGCTCCACAACCACCTGAAGAAGAGCAAGGCGCTGTAGGAGGTGCACCACAACTCGGCAACCAAGAGCCATCACCATCACAGGAACTGGCTCGCCTGCTGACAGGACTAACCGATGTTCCAAGAAAATGTACTCCTTTTCAGATCATCTGTGCTGCAGGATTTGCATATGCTATTGATCCACAAACGCGAATATTTTTCCGCAGACATCTACTAAGAACGGGTCGGTTTGACTGGATATTCCCAAGAGAAAGAGCTGCTCAGAGAAGAGTATTAGAGAGATTCATGACAGATCCAAGATTTGTGTTCGATATGCTGTCAATACTGTTTGGTATGTTCATGGCCATGTACACGATAGTTAAAATGTGTCTCTGGTGCATAGTGTACCTCATGTTGGATGCGATAGGTGTTTTTGAAGATCATGATGAAAATGGACAGCAACCACCCCCTCACGGAGGACTTAACGAAGCCAGGGTAGGTAGGATAGATCAAGGAGGACGAAATCATAATTAAAATTTTAGCTAATGTTTGCCTAATAAGTTAAATATTTACTTGACAAGTTGAACGTTTACTTAATAAATTTAGAAAAATAGAAAGCAATCAATATGTTAAACACAAATGATAAAGACCCCAATCAAAACGGTCGTGATACAAGGAAATGGTGGGGGGAATCCGAGAAGGCTTACGGCATCAAGTATAGATTAAACAAGACGACGGCGCGGGCGCGATTGAAGTTTTAATTAGGGTCTGCTGTTGATTTATTAAATGTAAAGTAAATATGTTAAACTCAAGGGGTGGAGGTGCCTGCACTAACAAAAGTGGAGATACAGGAAATGATGGTAATAACCCAGATCAAGGTAACAACCCGACACAAGGTAGGGGCCAACAAGCACCTATAAGAGGCAGAAGGAGACGTAGACGCGTGAGAGCGGGGGGGTCAGGATGAAAGTAGTGATAGAGAGACTAGTAACGTAGGAGGAGGTGCCCGCCAAACGGACGGCGTGGAACAATGGGATGACGAACCAGAAGGCGCTGAAGGAAGACAACTTCAGTACGTTTTTATACTCCTTGTTGTTGCATTTTGTTTAAATTATTTTCTTCGGTCATCTCTTATTAAAATAAGGGATCATGCCAGAGAACAAAGTGGAGGCTACCAAGAAAGGCACGAACCAAAAGAAAGCCCGCTACCACAAATTGGTCCCCTCTACGTGATTGTGCTGGGTTGGTTCTTATATTTTTTAGTAGCACTTGTAACGGGAGCAGTAGGTTTACTTGGAGCACCGGGCAATCGACTTAGAATGCTTCTAGGGAGTGGAGGAGCAGATGCAGGACAGCGTGAGGATAATCTTCTCTCAGGAGAAGGATCACTTACTGGTACACTTGATGATCCGGAACCAGAAGAACATACTGAAGGCCGGGATTTTAGCTAAGCACTAAGCGTAACGTCAATATGGGATCCTGGTGACCATCTTAATGTAAGCGCGTCAGAAGATGAAGCGAATACGCAGGAAGTACGTACAGGCATATAGGAAAACGAGTATACTCCTACGCAAGATACACCTGAAAACGAAGGTGCCACAGCTCTAAATCTAGTGGAAACAACTGATATAGGTATCACAGCTGACCCAAATGTACTTGCCCACTTTATCATTGCTTTTACTGCCCTGCTCACACCTTGTGTGTGCTTTTTATTGCATCACATGATCTCGTCCTTTCCCAAGTCGGACCATACGTACTCGGGATTTGAGAGAACTAGGTCAAGGACACGGAATTAAGTCTCCTGGGAATGTGGAGATTGGTTTACATCTTTTGCTATTCCCACTTTCCACATTGCTCTGCTTTTTATACACGTGCTGGATTATAGAATGGGGAATTGACATACAAAAGCCGGGTAATCACAACAGGGAAATATTGCCTATCCCGAACCGGAAGAGACTCCTCAAGAGTGGGACGCTAGACCACTCTAACAATTAAAAAGCTACTCCGCCTGACTCCAACTATGTAATTCAATAATCAATATATTTTGGGTAGTGCAAATCGTTTTGAATGCTTCTTATTATGGCAAATGAAAAAATAACTAAGTAGTTAACACCTTATCATTCAGAGTGGTAAGTAGCTCTAAGGTATCCAGATCGTGACTCACTGGAGAATGTTCCTAGTCGTATCAAGTAAAAAAATAGTAAGAAAATAGACAATTTTTTAATAAATCAAATCTACAATGAGACTGTTTTATCAGAACAGTTACGCATGCCACATCCAAGACACCTAAAACCAACAACATTAAAAGACTTCCTACCTGAAGGACTTACGAGTTCTTCAAATAGTGATGAAGAGTCAGAGAAAAACCAAACATCTGAACCACAGGGTGGACAAGATCAATCAAATGATATGAGAGAAGGAGCAGCTGGTGGAGGTTCCGGAGGAAGCAACACCGCTCCCGCAGCAGATACAAAAGGTCCATTGCTATACCTGCAAAAAGTTAGAAGTGCACTGCGCCCTACTAACCCTTTTGGACCTTTTCCTCAGAGCAAAGAACCTCTTTCTGCTGCATGCACAAATCCATCTGCCACAGCACCAGGGTCAAAATTATCGGCAAGTGACACGGAGAAACACGCGGCAGATCAGGATAAAAATCGTGGCGGTGGAGTCACATGAAAACGCCAAGAATTGACATACTACATCCTACTGTTCATAGTACAGTTGATGGAAAGTACGAGACCATGGATGCACCTCATTTGTCAATCTCATTGATGTATACTTATTGATACCTGATTGCAGCGTCCCTCACCACTTCCCTAGAAATATTTCTGTTAGCATCATATGAAAAAGACGCGTCGGTTTCTGTTTACCTAATGGGATCCAGTCACAAACGCGTCCCTTCACCTTTCTAAAAATACAGTTCTTGACATTACACAATGAGAAAGCGCTCACACAGTCGATATATGCTCAATGATGCCTAGTTGGAGATCACTCCCGCCTGCGCTTCTAAAAATACAGCGTTCAGGGCCATAAAACAGGAAAAACAGCTACAAATCCATCAGAAAAACATGGATTCAGGCACACTCTGAGTAGTACAATCCTAGCCCGCCAAGCATCTTGAAACCCATTTTCCTGTATAAGCTCTCAGAAATTGGATTGATACAATGAGCAATTGCTGCATCGCAACCTAGCTCCTTAACTAAGGCAAGCCGCTGTAGTATTAATTGCATTCCTATACCACGTTCCCTATACTCCTGAAGCACACCATCAGCATAAAAACATGCCACGCGCTCATCAAGATAGAAGCCACACACACCCACGATTTTGCCATCCAAAGAAGCGAGAAAAAATCGAAGCCTATTAGGATCAGCTTCTCCTATACCTCGAAATGACGGAACCAATACTCCGGGCCTGTGCCAGAAAATTCTCGACGATAAATCATCAAATAGTTGTACTTCTTCGAGTGTGAAGATTTGCTTAAATTTTACAGAAGTATCAATCTTACTTGAGGGTATTGTATATCTTGAAAGATCTAGGAAAGCTTTTTTCGGATTACTTGTGCGCCCGATATTATACTTACCTAGGTACATTTTTAGGACGCTCATACCCGGCTCAACAGCCCAGGACATGTTCCAACCACGCTCATTGAGCTTCGCCAGGATCGTTACGAACTCAGATTCTGTTATTGCACTTGAACAGAATACATAGTTAAACAAAGAATCCTTGACACCGTTGTAAACAATAAGGTGATCCCCTACCGCGATAATTTCCCAGTTGGAAATCTTCGCGAGATAGCAAACATACTGCCGAAGGTTACGGAAATGAAGCAAACCACTCATAGTTTACAGGACTCAGATCTTCGCCGAGTTAATGATCAATACCTCGACTCGCGCTCTGTCCCATACTAGGTGTAGAATCAGGTGATAAAATCATACTCTCACTCTGAGGGGAAGGCGGAGAAACGCCCTCAAGTCTTAATACACCGGCCACCCTGCCAGCTTGCTGAGCCAATTCTGATTGCAACTCTCGAGCTTGGTTAACTACATCTGGCAAACCAAATGGGTTCAGATCGGAAAGTTTTAATATCCCTTCACAAAAGTTTCCTGATAAAAGGCCCATTGCACCGCCGAGCTGCTGCCCAACTTGCTCTACGTTACCAGTTTGTGCGGAAAGAACACTCGTGTTGACACCCTTTACTGGCTCAACAAGGTTTACGACACCTCCACCGCCACTTTCTTTAGCCATCTTGGATTGGAGCATCGCTTGTTGCACTGCACCCATGCCACCGCCATCTGAACCTTCCATAATCCTTAACTAAATCGTCGAAAACGCTCGTGCAAATTTTACCATAGTGACAATGAAAAATCTCCTAAATACGTCCACCTTTTGCGCTAAACATCTCTAAGAACTACACTCTAGAACGTATAGCATGTAGAAACAAACCGCAATTATCCTCTCTCATTGATCTGGTAAATGGGAGAGATAAGCTATCTCTCACTGCGTACAAATAAAAAGAAGATCAAAGCTGTTACCTCTTACCAAAGTGTAAGTGAGAAAAATAAGTGACCACCTCTTATGTAAATGAGAAAGACAAGAAAATTTTGAACAACCGATCTATCTCCACTAACACATCGCCATGCACTATTGTGCACAAATCATTTTGGGTTTAATAAGTTCTGAAGCGGGAACATACGCACTATTTTGTTCCACCCGAGCCTTATAATGTGAATTTCCGCATTTTGTATAGGTTACACAACGGAAGCACCACATTATTTTTGTTCCATCTGGGACTTACAATACAAGTAGTTTAATTTTTCTGTTAGGGAGTTCTGTTTTAGTCTTTGAGAGAGAAAATAAAAGTCCGTAATCTCCATATTCTGATCTTGATTGACACAACTGTATACGTATTCTTCTTTCCCATTGACGTGTCTCCTCTGTATACACTGAGCGCATATGCCTTGCATCATACATTGCATCGGCGAATTAATTGATGCAATCGCTTTTAGGTTGGGTTTGAGGATATGTCTATGCTTATCAATAAATCTTTGTACAGCAGACATTAAAGAATCCGAACCTATAGTAACAATACGATCAAGCGCTCCAGCTTTTATGGGAAGTAATATTTCTCCTCTGATATACTTTTCGAGAGCCATTATCATGTTACCCATAAGAGAAACATCACAAGTCCTGTTAGAAGGAAATTTCCCTTCATCGCAAACCCAGACAACACAGTCTGAAAAAGCCTCAATCATATCCGCTTTGAAACGATCGTTCAGCTTTTTGTAACCAGAAAAATAAAGCACGTTACAGCCATTTTTTTTCATTGCCTCAGCTACGGAGAACAGCACCGCATTACCAACTCCCCCTCCGATCAGAAGAACATTTTCATTTACTGGAATCTCAGTAGGCGTGCCAAGTGGACCGGTAAGAACAACCCTTTCCCCTACTTTCAGAAACTTACATAGATAGGAAGATACACCTACCTCTATAACAATAAGCGAGATAACACCATTATTTTTGTCAACACAAGATCCTGTTAAAGCAATAGCTTCTATCTGGAAAGGAGAGTGAAAGTTTTGCAGTTTATAGAACTGTCCGGGCATGAAATTCCTAGCAGCAAGTGGCGCACAAATACGAAGCTCATAAATATTATTTGTGAGAGCTATTACTTCCAGCACCTCTGCCTTTAGCAGCTGCTCCATCATCCGTAGAAATCTTCTATTAGCAATCTCGGGAGAGTAATCATTAACAATGTGCCTGTGGAAAGTAGGCTCTTTTGCAGGGACTACACGATAGTTATCGGCCTCACCGCAACCTAGAGCGCTATCGTTTTCGGTAATCTTAAGCTCACCTTGATTTTCATCGCCTCCCTTGGTATTTGGGACGTGCAAAGTAATATCCGAACCACCCACACTGACATCACTAGATTTATGTACAGTGCAAGATCCTATCATGGAACCTGTTGATCCATGACAACGTGTATCACTCGCTCTTGACTCACTAGAGGCCTCACCATTGCTATACTTAACACTGGATTCATAGTAAGCGGAGAAATTTTCACATATTTCTGAGAGAGGAGTTTTCAGCAGCTTCTCTGTTATGAGGCGGTACTTATCTTTTGCACTAGCCATCGCACCAACAACGCTCCCAGCATAATTCTGATCTAGATCACCAAAAAAACTGATATTACCCTCCAAGTTGTTGTACCATGAGGGAAA
This sequence comes from Neorickettsia sennetsu str. Miyayama, assembly GCF_000013165.1. Classification (NCBI taxonomy): domain Bacteria; kingdom Pseudomonadati; phylum Pseudomonadota; class Alphaproteobacteria; order Rickettsiales; family Anaplasmataceae; genus Ehrlichia; species Ehrlichia sennetsu. The sequence goes on from NC_007798.1 coordinate 579,101, forward strand.
TGTGTCCTTCAGAGCTGTACTGGCCTTAGTCCCCGTCGCTATAATAACGCTCCTTGCTTTTATTATAATTCTCTTACCATCTTTAAGACACATTACTTCCTTTGCAGACGCATACTCATCCAGGAGAATTTCTAATGGCTCAACTTCTTCGATGAATTCTACACCTTCACGTAGTGCGTTATCTAGTTCCTCGAAATTTATACGATATGCTGGACTATCCTGTATTCGCTTACGGTAAACTATCTTCACACCGCCAAGCGATTTAAGAAATTGTGTCTTATTTTGTGTTGTTCTAAGCTTTCTAGCATGTGAGAGAAATTCGTATGCTATTAGCTTTTCCTCTTCGTTCCAATTTTTTTCTATTTCTAGAACACCGTATGTACTGATTAAGTAATCATATCTTTGTAGAAATTTCTCGACCTGAACCTTATAGTAAACGAGAGCCTCTGTTGCAGAATCCACAGCAGTAAGCCCCCCACCTACAACAACTACGGGCATACGCATCTGCAAGCAGGTCATCGAATCCTTTTTAAATGCTCCCCCAAGGTGAAGTGTCATTAAAAAATCTGAGGCAAACCGTACACCTCTAACAAGAACATTAGTTATATTAGGAATATTGGGACTACCACTACCAACACACAGTGCTATATGCCCAAATCCTAGCCTGTGACAGTCTTCAATGGTAAGGTTAGACCCAAATCTCACTCCACCAAAAACATGAAAGTTTTCTCTTCTCTCAAGGAGTAACCTTATCAATTTTAGGTAATTTTTATTCCATCTAACCGTGATGCCATACTCCATAACGCCACCAAACCCTTGAACAACTCTTTCATCAAGATTTTCGTAGAGTTCATTAATGTCCCTAATTAGTGCAAAATCCTTCTTATTTTTGACCGAGCACCCATCTGTAATAGGAAAAACCCCTGCTGAACACAAATCTTTCCCTGCTGTAGTAAGATCTTCAGTATAATCTAGTGTGCATAGCCCTGCTAAAGCATGCCCAGAACACTTACCTGAACAAGAACTTTTGCATTCACAACCCGACCTTCCTGTATACTTTGATGGTAAAGACTCTATTTTGACACCATCTACTAAAACTACTGTGTGTCCCTCATTAATGAGATAATGCGCTAGAGTGAAACCAGCTGGACCAGAGCCAGAGATAAGTACTTTCCTACCCGAGAGCTTCTTTGGAAACTGGTTTTCAGGACGTAAAGGATTCCACCTTGTTAGAAGGCTATAGATTTCAAAACCGAATGGTAACTCCAGAACAGCATCCAGAATTGCAGTTTCTATTCCTGGAATATTAACTGGCTCCTGTTTCTGGTAAATGCATGAACGCATACAATCGTTACAGATCCTGTGTCCAGTAGCAGCACACATCGGATTATCGAGCGTTACAACAGCCAACGCAGCTATAATCTTACCTTCTGAGTATAATTTGTTCATCTCAGAAATTCTTTGTCCCAGCGGGCATCCTTTTTGTATTATTCCAAATGCCGACTTTTTATATCCTACTTCTGGCAAAGAAAATCCGCTCCTACAGGTATCCTTTTTACGGAAATGACATATTAAGCAATAACAAGCTTGATCCACACTGGACACCTCATCCAATCCAGCATCAATTAGCTGGAAACCATCACGTGGTTGATACCCTCTCTTTTCTAGAATAACTAATCCATCCCTTTCAGCACGCTCGAATTGTATAAGCGATTCGCAATTAAGTTTTTTAGGCAAATGAAATAGAGCACCACAATATTCTCTGGAAGAACAGTTTGATAGAGATACAGTACCGTGGCACTGGCAAGTTTCCCCTAGAGCACAGAAAGCACCATCTGCGTTGTCTACGGCTTCGACCATATAGAGTGCATACTGAGCAGCAAGATTCAACTCTACTGAATATTTTTCTCGCTCCCTAAGCCATTCAAGTGCTTTTTCTGCATACAAGAGTCCATCAAACTTGGGTACGTTTAGAATAGTTTTTAGTTTTTGTTTTACTGTAGGAAAAGGTATTGTTTTTGTATATTCTCTTAAAGCGATCCTCTCAATAAAACTTCGCTTGCAGAGATGTATTACATTCGCTCTTTTTATGGAATTAGATTTTTCTTCAAATGTCTCTTCTATACAGAAGAGTTTCACTATAAAGGCTTCTAAAGCAGATGCAAGTAAAACTGTATCTCCCACTGGCTTCTTAAGTGAAGATAAGAATTTCGCATGTAGCACTGCCAATCTTTCGGTATCATACAGTTCATCAACCTTTGGAAGATTGCGCCCAAAAGACATTACAGTTAGAAGAAAAAATTCGTGCTAATAAAAAACGTTCAATCAGCTTCTCCAGTGTAGCACTCCTCAAAACTCTAACACAGCGCTCTTTCCTGCTTAAGTCAGGAAAATAATGCTCTCACAGTAAAATCTGCACATCTTTAGCAAGAAGATAGCTAAAGGAAAACCACAGTCAGACACTTGTGAAAAGCTCGCTCAAACGAAGAAGCGCACCTGAATAACATACCTGTTTGTTCAAATAAATTAAGAGAACGAACAATTTATTGCATTCATCATTCTGACTGGATTGTCGCCATAATTGTCGCCTCTACACAGAGCTCATCAGCTATATAAGCCCCAGCTTCAAACTTCCAGAAATTCATTGATTTCTTTAATAAAGTTGCATTTAGGAGAAGTTGAGTGTCCGGCAAAACAGGCTTCTTGAACTTCGCTTTCTCAATGGAGGCAAAAAAGAACGGCTTCTTATGGTATTTCTCCTCGACAGTCATCATAGCGTATACACCAGCAGCCTGAGCAAGCGCCTCAATGAGCAATACACCCGGGGTGATTGGGAAACCAGGAAAGTGCCCTTGAAAAAACCAAGCATTAGAAGCAGGCTTCCAACGACAAACTATAGACTGAGACTCCCTGTCAATTTTAACTACTTCGTCCAAAAAAAGGAAAGGATCCCTATGAGGGATCCTCTTTTTTATCTCCTCACGAGATAACAAGACATCCCCAGCACCCATCACAGTCTACTTTTTCTTAGATTTAGCTGACTTCGTTCCTGAATCAGCCTGCTCAGAGGGACTGCCTTTGACATCGGATTTTATATCAGAAGGTGCAGAGCTAGATTTCACACCGCCCTCATCAGCTTTCTTCGCATCAAGTTTTGCAACAAGCTCACCTGTGATATCAGCAATTGCACCAGAATGGTATAACACCTGATTTGCACTCAAGATCAGGTCGAATTTCTCTTTGACAGCATAGTCATCCACAAATAGCTTCACTTTCTTTCCTATGTCCTCTATACGTGACATATACTCATTCTCAATATCGGAAGCGCTTTTGGCAGCATCCTTTTCAGCTGAAGAAACCTCGTCTGAAAGAGCCTTTGCCTTCTCATCAAATGCCTCCTTTGAAAGGACATCTTTCTGTTTCTCAAGCTCTTTATATTTTTCCTCTATTGCAGCCCTAGTAGAAATAAACTTTTCCCTGACAACGCGCTGCTTCGCCTTTATGCTTTCCATAAGTGCCGACGCTTCCGAAGAGCTTTCGAAGATGACATTTATATCGGCCACTGCAATCTTTAGATCGGCAAGCGCTGAATTAGCAGACAGTAAAAAAGCTACGAATAAAAAATGAAGCTTACGCATCACACAAGGGACATTTAAAGATAGGTGGAAGTATACACGATAATATCATCCAAAACCACTCGTAATAAAAACAATTTCCCAAGAAAACAACAGGTAACTTTCTATTAGAAAAAGCCAGCACAGACGGCGAGGGAAGCCAGACTTAATGCACAACTTGGATTAAACAGCGAAAGTCCTCAGGGGCACACAGAACTATACCATCAACATTCCGCCATTCACGTGGAAAGTCTGCCCTGTAATATAACTTGCCATATCACTGAGTAGAAGAGCGACAATACCACATAGTTCCTCAGGTAATCCAACCCGCTTCATCGGAATGGTAGGAAGTACTTGTGCAAGTTGCTCTTCGGTGAGCTTATCCGTCATGTTAGTCTTGATGAAGCCAGGCGCAATGCAATTCACCAGTACCCCTTTAGATGCAAACTCACGAGCAAAACTTTTTGACATACCTATGATCCCAGCTTTTGCGGCACAATAGTTCACCTGACCTGAGTTACCCATAACCGCAACGACTGAAGAAATGTTCACTATTCTCCCATATTTTTGACGCATCATCAGCACTGCAGCATTTTTATTGAGTATAAAACTTGACGTTAAATTGACATTGATAACCTTCTGCCACGAATCTAGCCCCATACGTAAGGACAATTTATCATCCGTGATTCCAGCATTACAAACTAAGCCGTCCAGACCACCTAGTTTTTCCTTACAGCCTTCTATGAGCAGGTGCACATTCTCCAAATCTGAAAGGTCCTGCACAATAACATGTGCTCCGCAATCAATACTTGCGTTCAGGGCGTGCAATTTCGCCTCTTTAGTGCCCGAAATAACAAGTCTGGCTCCCAAGGCATGAAGATACCTAATTAAAGCTTCTCCTATACCTCCAGATGCCCCGGTGACCAGTATGCGCTTATCACGGAGACTAAAACCCATCTCAAGACTAATAAAATAGAACCAGGAGGCAGTTTAGCACCATGCGTGCGCGAAAAACAAGAACAAATCGAGAATTATATACAACTGCTTACAAAACTTCATATTAACAAACCATTGGAAAAGCAAAATAGCTTTTGGGCGAGTTCCAATCACGTAAACTAACCATCCGTAGCAATCATAGGTCGTCAAATCCTTTCTACTGCTTTACACCATTTATAGACATCTAATTCATATAGCTTGCACACTTTGCTTATTGAAACCTTGCCCCATTCAAAGACTACGCAGAGATAGTATTAAAAGACCGTTTCATCATCCACACCACATAAAATCAGACTGCAATTCTGAACACTGGAAAGTCCCAATAGGGCGCCGTAGTCTCTACATTAGAAGAAATTAATTACCAACGACACACTTAACACAACAAAAACTTTATTCAGGTTCGCAATTCGTAAAAGAGGCAGCTTCTTTTCGTGCTACTCTATCAACAATTTCGTTATAATGATCACCATTATGAGCCTTAACCCACAACCATCGTACAGTATGTGCGGCTGCAATTCCATGTAGCCTGACCCACATTTCCTTGTTTTTTACAGCTCCTCCTGATGAGTTACGCCACTTATTTTTCATCCAACTCTCTATCCAAGCAGTGATACCTTTGTAGACATAAGTACTATCGGTGTATACAGTGACTCTTTTTCCTTTTTGTTCAAACGACTCCAGAGCTTTTATTACTGCAAGCAACTCCATTTTGTTATTTGTACTATCTGCCTCTCTCCCGGAAATTATCTTTTCGTTGGTACCTCTCTGAATTATCACTGCAGCCCAACCACCAGGACCTGGATTACCTAAACATGCACCGTCGGTGTATATCACGTATTCTTCCATACTTAAAACCCTAGATCGTCAATATCTTATCAACTCGGAATGAACAATGATATCGAATTATCCTTTTTCATGTGCATAACTTGATAACTCACCCACACCATAACAAGTACATAGCTTTTTCAGCACTGACAAAATATCGTTTGAAATGAACATACTATCCTCCATCCCATGGTGTCTCAACAAATGAGCAGCACATTCGGGCTAGAATTATTATTCATCTAGCTCAACAACAGCAGTCTATACACTATCCTTTTTTGCGCTGTCTAAATTCTAAATATATGTAGCCCATTCGGATTGAACTACGTGTCTAATTCGACAACAGCACTGACGCTATCTATTTCTGCACTATCCTAACACATTGTGTCCTATTTTGATTAGATCACCCGTATGACCCACACCTGTAACAGGGCAAGTAATGAAAGCAGACATTCAGGCACCTTTCATTGCGACAAGCACTAGTACTTCAAATGTGGCTTTGATTCCATCAAGACAAAGTCTCTCATATTCCGTTATGATTCTCTTGAGAGTGCCCATGGTAGTCATACCATAATTGATCCCTGAGATTGCACTACTTTGCGCAGTAGCATGTATGTCAGTGAAAAGCTTATATACACTCGAGTATTCGACGACTACTTTTTCACTTGTCACAATGGGAAGCACAAACCCAGCTCTTTGTATAAGTCTTCCTGCATCCTTAATGTGAATAAAAGGAGAAACTCTAGGCACAAAACCATCCCCACCCTCTGCATTGAAGATAGCTTGTTTGAGTTCTATCAATGTCTCAGGACCAAAAAGACTAACAAGACACATACCCCCAACCTTCAAAGACCTGTATATAGCTGAAAAGGCGCCTATCAAATCGTTCACATGGTGCATAAACATGCCACTTATGACAAGATCAAAATTATTCTCCCCAAGCTCAAAACTATCATCTTCGACGACAATTTTCTTACCAGATACGGACGCTAGCATTTCGTGACACACGTCCAGGTGAACAACATTTGCAAAAGAAAGATCCTCAAATTCTTTCAAACTGACAAGAAGTTCTCCCCTGTGGGCACCAAAATTGAGCACGTCACTGAAGCTACCACTTATCTTCTCAAGCAGAAGGGCATATATCTCCAGTAAAAGATAATAATGGGACGCATCCACCCCCGCAAAACGCTTCCTGCGAGCAATTATAGCTCTTGTATCGAAGAGACGCTTCAACTTTGTCTAAATTCCACACCCAAGATTTTATAGGTTTTCTTACCACTCGGGAGATCTATTTCCACGATTTCACCAACTTCCTTATTCATTACTGCCTTTCCGATTGGTGAGGACACAGATATTTTTCCTTCCTTTATATCAGACTCGAGGTTACCTACAATTTGGTAGATTAGCACGCTCTTACTTTCCATATTTTCTAGCGTCACGGAGGCACCAAATTTTACCCTTTCGCCTGTAAATTGAGAAACATCTATCACTTCTGCCTCTGAAAGACATAACTGCAATTCCCGTATTTTCCCTTCAACAAAACTTTGCTCTTTTCGTGCTTCATGGTATTCAGCATTCTCAGAAAGATCACCTAATTCTCTAGCCTGAGCAACTGCGGCTACAACTGACGGCTTCACCACTTTGACAAGCTTTTCTAGTTCCTCCTGAAGTTTACAATACCCCTCCCTAGTGATAGGTAACTTTCTCATCTTGTACCCTCCCAAAGACAAATATTATGCCAACAAAATAAAAGCAAGCGCCGTGATTCTACACCAAAATCCTCTAAGAGTACACAAATCATGGATTTCCCCTGGACCAAAATACTCAATAAAAGGGATGGTACACAAGTTTCCCTACCAGGGATTTTGCCATTGTTAGAGCAAGTCTGCGCAGCAGAGAACTACCCAAAAAGTAATTTCGGCATAATAAAGAATAGAAAAAGATTTCCAGCACAAAATTTTTGTAATACCATTTAGGCTTGTGTCACTTTTTTGTGAGAATGTCCGAGAAAGAGTTTGATGTAGTTGTCATAGGCGGCGGCCCCGCTGGATACGTGTGTAGTATAAAAGCGGCACAACTCGGTATGAAGGTTGCATGTGTAGAAAAACGCCCTTCTCTCGGTGGGACATGTCTGAACGAAGGATGTATCCCTTCCAAGGCGTTACTCCACTCATCCTACGCTTACTATTCTGCTAAAAAGTGCTTTGATGTTCTCGGAGTAGAATGCTCTGATGTAAAGTTGAACCTAACAAAAATGATGGGAAATAAATCCAGAATAGTGATGGAATTATCCCAAGGCATCGAGTTTTTATTCAAGAAAAATAAGGTTACTCGGTTTACTGGAACGGGCAGCATACTAGCCAATGGTGATACAAAAAAAAAATCCGTCATTATTGACAAAACTGAGACCATACACACAAAGTATGTTGTTCTTGCAACTGGTTCCGAGGCAGCTGAGCTTCCGTTCGCGAAGTGTGATGAGAAAAGCATCTTATCATCACGTGGCGCATTAGAGCTGGACGCTGTCCCTAAAAGCATGATTATCATTGGAGGGGGAGCAATAGGACTGGAAATGGCTTCCATTTGGTCAAGACTTGGCACTGAGGTCACCCTTATGGAATACGCGGACAGAATCGCAGCAGCCTCAGATGGTGAAGTCAGCGACTATCTTCTGAAATCACTAACAAAACAAGGTATAAAGTTCCATCTCTCCAGTAGGATTACAGAGATAAAAAAAGGAAAGCTTCTTTCTGCAACCTTTGAGAAAGATGAAAAAATAGGAAGTATATCAGCAGAAAAAATTCTAGTCGCCGTTGGCAGGCGTCCATACTCAGCCAATATTGGTGTTGAGCTGGAGAGGAACCCGTCTGGTTTCATAAAGGTAGATAAAAATTTCCAAACCAGCGTTCCTGGAGTATATGCCATAGGGGACACAATTCCGGGGGTAATGCTAGCTCACAAAGCCGAGGAAGAAGGGGTAGCTGTAGCAGAAATCCTAGCAGGTAGGACAGGCCACATTGGATGGATTCCATCTGTAATATATACTCACCCAGAAGTTGCAAGTGTAGGAAAAACCGAGGAAGAATTGAAAGTCATAGGTATAAAATACAAAGCCTCCAAATTTCCGTTTGCAGCTAATAGTCGGGCTAAAACGACTAACGACACAGGAGGTTTTGTAAAGATGTTAGTTGATGAGCACGACACCGTACTCGGTGTGCACATAGTCGGACCATCTGCTTCTTCACTTATAGCCGAAGCCGTCCTGGCAATGGAATATGGTGCTTCAGCGGAGGATATCGCGAGAACCTGCCACTCTCACCCAGACCTAAACGAAGCAATGAAAGAAGCCGCTCTAGGAGCATTTTTCAAGCCAATACATTTCTAATCATTCCAGGTCAGAATTACCTGGTATATGTTTGTTTTATAATCCACTCGCCTGGCGTGCGTTTGTTCGTTGCGTGTCGTAGAGCAATTTCTCCTCTATCTGTCATCGTAGAAAGTGTTTCCGTTACAGAACTTTGGCTAGCGAGCACATTGTCTAGAACTGAATTCAGTTTGGTAGCGTAGAACAACGACTCTCTACGGTCCACAACCGAAGGGAAAGAAGAAAATGATCCTAAAATAAAGAAAAAAACCATTAAGGTAGCGTAGCCGGGGACTGCAAGCCTTCCCTCTTTGTAAAAAAAGGTAACAACTGTAACACCAACAGTACTGGCCACCTGAGCCGCTACTTCAGCAACGAAAGTAGGTTGAGTGAATTTGTTTAGCTTTTTAGATGGAATACCGCTATCTTCTGAGGAAGACAAAATTATACAAGCTTTTTCGTATGCAGTTTTTATATTATTACACGTGCTACTTCTTGTATAACTTACGTATAGTACAGAAAAAGAAATAAAAACCTGCAGCAAAATGCTCGTTACCAGGAGTATATAAGTAACTTTCTTTTGCCCCCGAACCATGCTTAAGGCCATGGCTGCGCCCCTCAATATTGCTATAAGTAGGACTTCTACGAACACTCCACAATACTTAGTCCGTACGTTTTTCTTGCCCTTTGTACACTTCATTTTTAGACGTTCTGTTTTTTCCTCATGTTGGAATCCAATACCTTTTTACGCAACCTCAAAGACAACGGTGTCACTTCAACAAGTTCATCATCATTAATATAAGCCATCATTTCTTCTAACGTCATTAGCAAGGGTGGACTAAGCCTGACTGCCTCATCACTACCAGCAGCACGAATATTTGTGAGCTGCTTACCCTTGAGGACATTTACATCAAGGTCATTACCCCTGCTGTGTTCACCTACTATCATTCCACAGTAGACCGGATCCTGTGGCTTTACAAACATTATGCCTCTATCCTGTAAATTGAAGAGTGCATAAGCAACAGCTTCCCCTTGTCCATTCGATACCAAAACACCATTCGATCTACTATCTATCTTCCCAGAGTATGGTGCGTAGCCATAAAATACTTTATTCAGTATACCACTTCCTCTGGTATCTGAGTAGAACTTCCCATGATATCCAATCAACGAACGTGCAGGAATATGATATACCAACCTTACCCTTCCTCCCGGGTAGTTTTCCATAGATTGCATGATCCCTTTCCTTGTGTTTAGGGTCTCCATTACTATCCCTGCGTATTCTTCATCCATATCGATTGTAAGCTCTTCGATCGGCTCCATTTTTTGACCATTCTCGTCGATTTTTATCACTACCTTTGGCCGTGAAACAGATAATTCAAAGCCCTCTTTTCTCATGTTCTCGATCAGAACACCGAGCTGTAATTCTCCACGTCCCATCACTTCAAATTGTCCTTCTCCTCTTTCTTCCATTTTTATGGAAACATTTGTCTTCACCTCTTGTAGGAGGCGCGCCAAAATCATACGAGAAGTTAGTTTATTCCCCTCTTTACCAGTGAAAGGGGAAGTATTAACGGAAATGTTGATAGAGATAGTAGCGGGATCAATTGGAATAGCATCAATTGGTGTATTCACCGATGGATCGCATACAGTATCAGTGACCGATGTATCTGCTAAACCAGCGATAGCAATTATTTCGCCTGCTTCTGCATTCTCAACAACCTTCTTCACCATACCGTCAAAAATTTGCAACTTAGTTATGCGGGAATTCTCTAACAATTCCCCACTTAAATTTATTGCCTTTACGTGTGCATTCACTGAAATAGAACCCTGCTCTATCTTTCCAATTAAAATTCTTCCAAGGAAATTGTCATTTTCGAGCATCGTAACGAGCATTGAAAAAGGTGCTTCTCTATCATATTTCCGGACAGGAGTGTACCCTATTATTGTTTCCAACAGTGGTACGAGGCTTTCTCGCTGATCATTGAGATCACGGACACACCAACCATCTCTACCGGAGGCATACAGAACAGGAAAATCTAGTTGCTCATCATTCGCTTCCAGAGCAAGAAAAAGGTCAGATATTTCATTGATGACCTCTTCAATTCTCCTATCTGGACGATCAACTTTGTTTATTATCACTATAGGCCTCAATCCTACCTTAAGCGCCTTTGAGAGGACAAATTTTGTTTGCGGCATAACACCTTCTGCACTATCAACAAGTAACATAACAGAGTCTACCATTGACAGGATGCGCTCTACCTCACCTCCAAAATCCGAGTGTCCTGGTGTATCTATAAGATTGATTTTCACATTCCCATAAGATACAGAAGCAACCTTCGAGAACATTGTAATACCACGTTTCTGTTCCAATGGATTTCTGTCCATGCCGACCTCATCCAAAACATTGGCCTGCCTAAGCAGATTATTAGTTAACGTTGTTTTTCCGTGATCCACGTGAGCAATTACGGCTATGTTTAGAGTCTTGTTATTCATATAAACCCAGGGCTACTCGCGGAATTATAGCATCAAATAATCTTGAGAACATCGAGGTTTCATATAAAGATGCTATTTTTTTTATAAAAAAATGCAGTAACTTGAGAACACAGCAAATCTTGAAAACCACACGCAGTTCATCACAACGAAGAATCAAATTAATTAAGAAACTAAGAAAACCTTCCTAAAATTGAGGCAATTCCATCAAGTGAGGAGCCAACAGTACAAGCCGAGAATCCTATACAATATAAAACGTGACTAACCATCCATATGTAGTACAATTCACACTCTGATACTAGGGAAAGGTACTCAATGTCTGAAACCTTGATGATAATAGACGCATATAACTTCCTTTTTAGTGCGTACTTTGCTCTACCAAACCTTACACATAATGAACTGCCCGTAGGAGCAGTATACGGTTTCCTAAACATATTGCTAAAACACCTTCGAACCAAACCAGAATATTTAGTGGTTGCGCTGGATCATGGCAAATCGACATTTAGGGAGACTATATACAACAACTACAAAGCAAACAGACCTCCAGTTCCTGGAAACCTGACCCCACAGTTCGCTCTTCTTAGGGAATGTGTAGACGTTTTAAATCTTAATCCACTCGAAATTGAAGGCTTTGAAGCTGATGATGTCATAGCAACTCTGGTAAGAAAGTTTTCTAAAAGTGACCTAAAAATAAAAATACTTTCAACCGACAAGGATCTTATGCAACTTGTCAATGAGAATGTACATGTCATAAACCCAATAAAGAACAGGATCATAGGGGTTAACGAAGTTAAGGAAAAATTTGGTGTATTTCCAACACAAATGACAGATTTTCTCTCCCTTGTTGGTGACACATCTGATAATATTCCAGGAGTGCCTGGAATTGGTGTAAAAACAGCTGCAAAACTTCTTAACACGTTCGGTGCAATAGAAAACTTCAGACTTAACGAAATTTCCCCAGCAAGAATTAAAGAAAGTCTTCTTAGACATCACGATCAGCTTACACTATCAAAGAGACTGGTCTCGCTTGTAGATGATATAAACATTCAGTGTTCCCTCGATTGCATACGCTATCAGCAACAAGACGGTACAAAACTATTAGCCTTTCTAGAAAAATATGGCTTTAAAAACCTTATTCCAAAGCTAGTCAAAAGTACTCCTAAACAGTTACTACATATTACAAAATCAACAAATAAAATTAATGATTTTAGTCTTAGTGCCAAATATGAAGGCCAGATAACCATTTATAAAAATGGTGAGAAAACCATTTTTAGTACGCGAGAAGCCTCAATCATAGGTGACCTAAACATGCTCCAAGATCTATTTACAGATCGATCAATAAAGAAAATTTTTCATAGCGACAACATACCACATCCCGACCCTACAAATGACTCTTTTGAGGATCTAAAGGTAATCGCTTATCCTCTGAATACCTTGAACACGGATCTTGAGTACTTGTTCTCACACTACCTTGGAGAAACTTCCCGAGAAGCGTTCCATAAAAGACTAAATGAGCTCTATGAAAAACTATGCAACGCAATGTTCACAGAAAAGGTATTGACCCTCTACTATAAGGTGGACAAACCTCTGATTAATGCCATAAAACACATGGAAAAAAATGGCATATCCCTGGACGTAGAACAACTCCTCTCACTATCTACGCAAATATCAGGTAAATTAGAGGAGATAGAAAGCAAGATTTTTGATATTGCCGGAAAGACTTTTTCTCTGCAATCACCGAAGCAACTCGGGAAGGTGTTATTCGAAGAAATGCAAATACCTGTGCAGAAAAAGCTAAAAAGTGGTTTGTCCAGTACAGACAACGAAGTGTTAACCAGCCTGAGCATTCAGGGATATGAGATAGCAGATTACCTTCTCTCGTGGAGACATTATATTAAACTGAAAACTGCGTACATAGATCCACTTCTTCTGAAGGTAAATCCCAACGAAGAAAAACATCGTATTTCCACTACTTATTCTGCAACACTTACACTCACTGGCAGGCTGAGCTCGTCCAATCCAAATCTTCAAAACATACCAAGAGAAAAAGAAATACGAAAAATTTTTACAGCAAAAGAAGGACATCATTTTTTATGTGCAGATTACTCTCAAATTGAACTAAGGATTCTTGCATACATAGCAAACGTAGAGCGTTTGAAATGCGCTCTTGCCAGTGGCACAGATCTGCACACACTTACAGCAAGTCAGATTTTTAAAACGGATAAAATTACACCAGATTTGCGCAACAAAGCCAAGGCAGTTAATTTCGGCATAGTCTATGGAATAACAAACTTCGGATTATCAAAACAGCTCGCGATCTCAAAAGAGGAGGCAGCCTCATACATACAAAAATATTTCGATGAGTACCCAGAAATCAAAATCTATATGAATCACATAAGGAACCAAGCAAGAAAAGATACTTATGTTAAAACGATGATGAACCGTAAATGCCCTATTCAAAATATAAATAGCAATAATCGTACGATTTCACTCGTAGCAGAGAGGTCTGCTATAAATGCTCCTATACAGGGTACTGCCGCGGATATAATACGCACAGCAATGGTTAGGATGGCACAAGAAAAAGAACTACTCTCACATATGGTAATGCAAGTACACGACGAACTTGTATTCGAGCTTGAAACAGACGTAATCCAACAACTAGCAAAAAAAATAAAGCGAATAATGGAAGAATCTCACGGAATCCCACTCTTAGTAGAGCTGAAACACGGACCAAACCTCGGAGAACTGGAGGACTTAAAACTCGAAAGAAGCCAAGCCCCACAACAGGGAGGGCAAGGAGGATGAACTAGAGAACACGTATACAGCGCCTGATCCATCAGTGCAGACTAAAAAGCGACACTCAGCCAGTACAAAAAGACAAAGAGAAAAAGCCAGACTACGTCAACAAAGTGCCAATACCAAGCAGCAAACTCGAGCCCTAAATGATTCTGAGCAGTGAACTGCCCATCTCTAGCACGAAAGTAGCAAACTGCAAGGAAGATCGTACCAATAATCACATGAAGACCATGAAAACCGGTAGCTATATAGAAGTTAGATGAGTAAATCGCCTTATAACCTTCCTCAGCAAGGGCAAAAGCAGAATGGTAATACTCGTAGCCCTGCAGGCAAGTAAAAATCAAACCAAGCACCACAGTGTACAAGAGCCCTTTGACCACACCATCGTTATCACCCTTAAGTACAGAATGATGCGCCCACGTCATAGAAGCACCTGAGAGAAGAAGAACCATCGTGTTGAGAAGTGGTAAATTCCATGGATTAACAGCTACTATACCTTCGGGAGGCCAAGTTAATCTGACTCCCGGCCACGGACCATCCATAACATACGCTGGGTCAAGCCAAGCCTTGAATATCGACCAGAAAAACGTAAAAAAGAACATCACCTCCGTAAAGAGGAACAACACCATTCCTATCCTCAATCCTCTCCGAACAACGGAGGTATGCGCTTTACCTGTGACACCTTCAGCTATAACATCACGCCACCAATAAAACATACAAGCCAAAAGGAGCACCGTGCAAGAAAAAAGCGCAAATTGGCTATAGGGGAACGAATGCATGAAAAACGCAGCCGATGCAAGCATCCCAAAAGAAGAAGCAGCTGTAAAAATAGGCCAAGGACTAGGACTCAAAACATGGAAAGCACCTTTACTCATATTCAACTACACCTCGAAAAACAATAAACAGCTCACTAGGTGGAGGTCAAATCACCACCTACGCCAACAGACACTTGTTTACCTTGCCGTTCGCCAGTAAACTCGCGCTTTAATTTATCGATAAAATACCCAGCGCCAACAGGTAACAACCTGCCTGCTATAATATTCTCTTTCAGACCTCTTAGTCTGTCAACCTTACCGGCAACCGCAGCCTCAGTTAACACCTTAGTAGTTTCCTGGAATGAGGCTGCTGAAATAAACGACTCTGTCTGCAAACTTGCCCTTGTAATACCTAACAGGACCGGTACATAAGAACAGCATCTCAACCCCTGTGACGCCATAACCTCATTGATCCGCTCTACACGAGACTTATCAATCTGCTCCCCAATAAGGAAAGTTGTATCACCAGCATCAGTGATCTCAACTTTTTGCAGCATCTTACGAATTATAACTTCTATGTGTTTATTATTGATTTTAACCCCCTGCAACCTGTAGACGCGTTGTATCTCGCTAATCATATACTCCGCAAGGGCCTCCAAACCAAGCACCCTGAGAATCTCGTGCAAATCTGGATCACCATCCATAAGGGGCTCACCCCTTCTAATAAAATCCCCCTCACTAACAATCAAATGTCTACCTTTTGGTACAAGGTACTCATAAATCCGTTCCTTATCTTCACGCGACCTGACAATAACTTTTCTTTTTGATTTATAGTAATCCTTTGCGAATTCAACGTAGCCATCAATTTCACTAATCACTGCGTTAACTTTAGCTTTCCTTGCTTCAAACAGCTCGATCACGCGAGGCAGACCACCAGTAATATCACGGGTAGTTGTTGACTCTTTCGTGATCTTCGCAATCACATCCCCAGCTTTAACAACATCGCCGTTCGACACATTGAGTATCGCTCCAAGCGGCAGTAGATAAACCGCATCTTTAGAGTACTGACACTTTGCAACTGAACCACTCTCATCGAGTATCTCAACACGTGGACGCAACCCCGAAGAGGACTCTGCTTGACGCCAATCAACAACCATTCTATTTAGAATGCCGGTACTTTCATCATGAACCTCATTGTACGAGACACCTTCTATCATATCCGCATAAGATACCGTGCCAGACGCCTCTGCTACTATAGGTACAGTGTACAAATCCCAGTCTGCTAACTTCTTCCCAATTGGAACAACTTCACCCTCTTTGACATATACGGTCCCACCATACTGCACCCTACCTTGAAAGTGCTCTATACCAAGAGAATCAACAAGCAAGATCTCAAACGACCTACTCAAGACAACATAGTTGCCATCACGGTCCGTAATCAAGTTCGCGTTCGTAAACTTAACCTTACCCCCACAAAACGCAACCATACTCGAGTTTTCCACTCTGCGCGTCGCTGCACCACCAACGTGGAATGTCCTCATTGTGAGCTGTGTGCCAGGTTCACCCACCGACTGGGCAGCAATTACACCTACTGCTTCACCAAGGGCAACCAACTTCCTATTTGAAAGATCCGCACCATAGCACTTGCGACATATACCGTGTTTACTTTTGCATGTGAGAACCGAACGAATCCGAACCGAATCTATACCAAGCGACTCTATTCTTTCAATGGACTTATCATCGAACATCTCTCCTGCACGCACTATCACGGAACCATCCGATGGGTCTATAATATCAGTCGCAGAAACTCTACTAAATATACTATCACTGAGCGGTATAATCACCACACCACCCTCAACGGTGGCGCGAACCACTAACCCATTGGAGGAGCCGCAATCCTCTTCAACGATAATAGAATCCTGTGCTACATCAACTAGCCTACGAGTCAGATAACCAGAGTTCGCAGTTTTTAATGCTGTATCTGCAAGTCCCTTACGTGCGCCATGCGTAGAGTTAAAGTACTCTAAAACGCCCTGTCCTTCCCTTAAATTTGATATGATTGGATTCGGGATAATCTCACCGGATGGCTTCGCCATCAGCCCCCGCATTCCAGCAAGCTGCTTTATCTGCGCGGCGGAACCCCTAGCACCAGATTGTGCCATCATAAAGATGGAATTCATCTCCGCAACGCTTTCATACCCAGAAATTCCATCCATCATGTCTTTTGCGACAAGGTCCGTACATTTCTGCCACGCATCAACAACCTTATTGTATTTTTCGTGTTTGGTGATCAAACCCTCTTGATACTGAAATTCGTACTCCTTAACCTCTTCGTTTGCTCTTCTCACATGCTCCGATTTTGTTGGAGGTACAACCATATCATCTTTCCCAAAGGAAATACCCGAGAGCGTCGCATACCTAAAACCCAATTCCATGATGCCATCTGCAAACTCAACAGTTTTACCATGACCGCAAGTCTTATATACCAAATCAACAAGATTGCTTATATCTCTAACCGTAAGCACCATGTTTATACTTTCAAACGGCACACCCTTTGGAAGAATTTTGAGCAACTGTAATCTACCAAAAGTCGTTGTATAAACTTTTACCCCATCTTCTAGCTCAATTCCGCATCTGATCTTAGTATGAAGCCCAATATCACCATTTGCGAAAGCATGCTCAGCCTCCCATGTAGCACAAAAAGTCACCGGATGGACAACGCCCCCTTTCTCCTCGAGGCTAAGATAATACACGCCTAAAACTATGTCCTTAGATGGGACAATAATCGGGCGTGAATTGGCTGGATTGAGGACATTATTCGTCGACATAACAAGCAACCTAGCTTCAACTTGTGCCTCAATAGACAAAGGAACGTGCACAGACATCTGATCACCGTCAAAATCAGCGTTGAATGCAGTGCAAACTAACGGATGCAATTGTATTGCTTTACCTTCAATAAGAACTGGCTCGAACGCTTGGACACTCAGCCTATGAAGGGTAGGTGCTCTATTCAAGAAAACAGGGTGCTGATGAATAACCTTAGCAAGTACATCCCAGACTTCTGGCTGTTCATTTTGTACCATCCTCCGAGCAGTCTTGATCGTCGGAGCAATTCCATAAAGTTCCAGTTTGGAATATATGAAAGGTTTGAACAACTCCAGCGCAATTTTTTTAGGCAGCCCACACTGATGAAGCTCTAGGGCCGGACCAACAACTATCACGGATCTCCCAGAATAGTCTACGCGTTTGCCAAGGAGATTCTGCCGGAACCTACCTTGTTTCCCCTTAAGCATATCACTAATGGATTTGTAAGGTCGCTTGTTACTACCCTTAATAACTTTTGCACGACGCCCATTATCGAAAAGTGCATCTACAGCTTCCTGTAACATCCGTCTTTCGTTATTTATGATAATATTGGGCGCTTTCAGATAGATCAGACTCTTCAATCTATTGTTCCGGTTGATCACTGATCTGTACAACGCATTCAAATCAGAGGTCGCAAACCTTCCACCATCCAACATAACAAGCGGCCTAAGATCAGGTGGCATTACTG
Source organism: Neorickettsia sennetsu str. Miyayama (assembly GCF_000013165.1). Lineage (NCBI taxonomy): Bacteria > Pseudomonadati > Pseudomonadota > Alphaproteobacteria > Rickettsiales > Anaplasmataceae > Ehrlichia > Ehrlichia sennetsu. The sequence goes on from NC_007798.1 coordinate 597,491, forward strand.
GTATGACATCTAAAATCATATCAACCGGCCTACTGTCTGATCCAAGAAATTGTTCTACTAGACGGAGCGTCTTAATGATCTTTTTTTTCTTTACTTCAGAATTCGTTGCAGCTGCCTGAGAGCGTAATTTCACTGCCATCTTTTCCAGATCCAGTGAAGCAAGCATATGTCTAATAGCCTCGGCACCTATCATCGCAGTAAACGAGTCGGGACCGTATTCACGAACTGCATTCATATAGGCTTCATCAGTGATGAGCTCGTTTTTAGTAAATGTAGTAACACCCGGATCGATTACTATATACAACTCAAAGTAGAGCACTTTCTCCACATTTTTAAGCGTCAAGTCCAGCAAAATGCAAATCTTCGATGGAAGAGATTTTAAAAACCATATATGTGCAACAGGACTAGCCAGCTCTATATGCCCCATACGCTCACGGCGTACTCTTGAGGAAGTAACCTCTACACCACACCTCTCGCAAATTACCCCACTGTACTTAATCTTTTTATATTTCCCACAAAGACACTCGTAACTCTTTGTAGGACCAAAAATTTTTGCGCAGAAAAGACCATTTTTTTCTGGCTTGAATGTCCTGTAATTGATAGTCTCGGGCTTAGTGACCTCCCCATAAGAAAGAGACCGTATCTTATCAGCACTCGCAAGGGAAATCTTGATACCATCAAAATCAACCGAGCTGCCCCCATTCTGGCGAAAACTCCTAAAATCTCCCATAAACAAAAAGGACCACCCCTATAGAAACCGAAAGCAAATATTCTTTTTAACCACCTATTGTCCCGATGCTGCTAATGCAAGATCACCAAAATCTTTCTTTTTTTCCAAATCGGAACAAAACTCCACGTTCAAACATAAGGCCCTTAACTCATTCATCATTACATTAAAGGACTCGGGAACACCATAATAAAAATCATTATCACCACGCACTATCGAATCATATACATTGACGCGACCTACCACATCGTCAGATTTGATAGTAAGCATCTCCTGTAATGCAAATGTTGCACCATAAGCTTGCAACGCCCAGCATTCCATCTCACCAAAACGCTGTCCACCAAAATGTGATTTTCCTCCGAGTGGTTGCTGCGTTATCAAACTGTAGGAACCGATAGAACGCGCATGAATCTTATCATTCACTAAGTGATGTAACTTCAGCATATACTTACACCCAACAGTGACCTTCCTATCAAACTTCTCTCCAGTTACACCATCATACAAGACTTCCTGACCCGAAGGATCTTTTCCTGCGAGAACTAACAGCCTTTCTATCTCGTCTGTTTTAGGACCTTCAAAAACCGAAGCCGCAACAGGAACTCCGCCTCTCAAAGAACGCGAATACTCGACTATTTCAGCATCCGTCATCTCATTAAGTCTTGCCATCATTTTCCTATCGTTCTTGTAAATCTCAAGAACCAATGACTTCACCTCAGAGTAGTTACCTTCATCAAGCAATTTCGAGATTTTCTTACCCAAATTGTATGCAGCCCAACCAAGATGTGTCTCGAGAATTTGACCCACATTCATTCTTGAAGGCACACCCAAAGGGTTAAGTATGATATCCACAGGCGTACCATCAGCTAAGTAAGGCATATCCTCAGCTGGGACTATCCTGGAAATAACACCCTTATTTCCATGCCTACCAGACATCTTATCACCTGGTTGAAGGGTATGCTTCACAGCGACAAAAACCTTTACCACCATCAGGACACCCTGCGCCAAATCATCATCACCTCGAATTTTTTCGAAATTCTCCTCATAGGTCTTGTTAATTTCGTCAAAGCGATCAACAAACCTTTGCCTCAAAAGCTTTATCGAAGAGATTCCATCAACACTAATCTTCCACCAATTCTCCCTATCTATCTTTTCAAGAGCCTCTTCTGTAATCAAATCACCCTTTGAGATTGGTGCTAAAGTACTAAGAGCAACCTTACCAACCAGCATCTCCTTCAGGAGCGAGTAAATATAGTTCGTCAACACCGCAAGCTCATGGTCACGCCTCGTTTTTTCGGCATCGATCGCCTGTTTCTCTATTAACAATGCCCTACCAACCTTTTCTATACCCCGACGCTGCAGTACTTTTACATCCACTACACAACCAGATACACCAGGTGGTAAGTACAGAGACGAATCTTTCACATCAATCGCTTTCTCTCCAAATATAGCACGAAGCAACTTTTCTTCGGGTGTCACAGGTGAACTACTTTTAGGCGTCACCTTTCCTACCAGAACATCTCCAGCCTCGACGTTTGCCCCAACACATGCTATGCCAAACTCATCAAGACAGTGTAAAAACTCTTCTGCCACACCAGAAACATCCCTTGTTATTTCCTCAGGACCTAACCTTGTATCGCGAACAACACATTCAAAACCTTCTAAATGCACTGAAGTGAAAAGATCATCACGGACAACATTACTTGAAATGACAACGGAATCCTCAAAGTTGTAGCCACGCCACGAGAGAAAAGCCACCACCAAATTCCTTCCAAGAGCTAGTTCA